>CANRGC010000029.1 GCA_947630045.1 Candidatus Gastranaerophilales bacterium | reverse complement strand
AACGTTCCCGTTTCTGATAAAGCCGAAGCTAAGCTTAATGAAACCGAAATCGTATCAGATGAAAACGTTCCCGTTTCGGATGAAACTGACTCCGTTTCGGATGAAGCCGTTCCTGTTTCGGATGAAACTGACACAAACGAAGAAACAAAAGAGGCTGAAAAGAATGCGGTTGAAACTAAAGATGAAGAAACAAATTCAACAGAAAAAGACATTGAAGAAGAAATTGAAATAGAAATAGAAGAATAATTTCAAAAAGCCAAAACCATAAAACAGCTTTTTAATTAAAAGCTGTTTTTTATTTGAAAAATTATTGCAAAAAGCGGAAATTGTGATAAATTTGTGTGTGGAACAATATAGTTAGGAGAAGAAAAATGATTTCAGAAAAAATGCAAAATGCTTTTTTAGACCAGATAAATAAAGAATTATATTCTGAATATCTTTATCTTTCAATGAAAGCATACTTTACAAGCCTTAACTTAAACGGCTTTGCAAACTGGATGGATTGTCAGGTTAAAGAAGAAAGAGCGCATGCAATGGGAATGTTTGACTATGTTCTTGAAAGAGGCGGAAATGTTGAACTTGAAGCAATTGAAAAACCTGACACAAAATGGGCTTCACCATTAGCAGTATTTAAACAGGTTTTAAGCCACGAAGAATATGTAACATCAAGAATTAATGCTCTTATGGATGTTGCGGACGAAACAAAAGACAGGGCGGCATTGATTTTTCTTAACTGGTATTTAAAAGAACAAGTTGAAGAAGAAGCAACCGCAGGCGGCATTTTAGCGCAGTTAGAGCTGATTGGCGATGATAAACATGCGCTTTTTGCACTTGATAAAGAACTTGCACAAAGAGTATTCAACCCGCCCGTTATAGGTTAATAAGTTTAAAGGCTTGAAAATTCAAACTTTCAAGCCTTTTTTTATTTTATCTTTTGCCTATGCAGAAATATTCAAAGCCCATGTTTTTTAATTTTACGGGGTTATATTGATTTCTGCCGTCGAAAATTACGGGTTTTGAAAGATTTTTTTTGATTTTTTCAAAATCAGGACGGCAAAACTCGTTCCATTCCGTCAAAAGCAACATGGCATCAGCCCCGATAAGAGCAGAATAAGCATTATCAGCATATTCAATTTGCCCGCCAAAAATTGTTTTTGCCAGTTCAAATGCCTTTGGGTCATACGCAACAACCTTTGCACCCAGAGAAAGAAGCTTGTTTATAACGGTAATGGAAGGCGCCTCTCTCATATCGTTTGTTTTAGGTTTAAAAGCAAGCCCCCAAACGGCAAAAAGCTTTCCTTTTATGTCATTATTATAATAATTTAGAATTTTGTTCACAAAAAGCATTCTTTGATTGCTGTTAACACTGTCCACGGCTTCGAGCAGCTTTGAAGAACAGTTGTTATCTTTTGCAACCTTGATGAGCGCTTTAACATCTTTCGGAAAACAGCTGCCCCCGTATCCAAGCCCCGCAAACAGAAAATGAGAGCCTATTCTTTTGTCGGAAGACATTCCAAGGCGAACCATATCAATATTTGCGCCGACTTTTTCACAAATATTAGCTATTTCGTTTGCAAAAGAAATTTTTGCCGCAAGGAAAGAGTTTGAGGCATATTTAGTCATTTCGGCAGACTTAACATCCATTACTATTACGGGGTTTCCGGTTCTTAAAAACGGCGCATAGAGTTCTTGCATTATTTTCGTCGCTTTATCCGAGTTTGAACCGATAATAACCCTGTCGGGTTTGAGAAAATCGTCAAGAGCAGCCCCCTGTTTTAAAAATTCAGGGTTGGAAACAACATCAAAATCATTATCGGATTCCTTCTTTATAATCTCGGCAACAACATCGGCAGTGCCGACAGGCACGGTAGATTTATCAACAATAACTTTATACCCGTTTAGGTTTTTTCCTATGTCGGAAGCAACCTGAAAAACATATTTTAAATCAGCGCAACCGTCATTGCCTTCCGGAGTGCCGACGGCAATAAAGCAAACTTGTGAATTTTGAACGGCATATCCGATATCGGAAGTAAATTCAAGCCTTTTTTCGCTGACATTTTCAATAATTAACTCTTCAAGCCCCGGTTCAAAAATCGGAACAATGCCGTTTTTTAATTTTTTTAACTTTTCTTCGTCAGAATCAACACAAATTACGCAATTTCCCATTTCTGAAAGGCATGTGCCGACAACAAGACCAACATAACCTGTTCCGATAACACAAATTTTCAATTTTTATTTTCCTTAATTTGTTCTTTAAAGTAATCAATTGTTTTTTGAAGCCCTAAATCAACATCAAAAAGCGGTCTCCAGCCAAGCTGTTCATATGCAAGAGAAATGTCAGGTTTTCTTTGAACCGGATCATCAGACGGCAAGGGCATAAAGACAATTTTTGAATTTGAGTTTGTAAGTTTTATAATTTTTTTTGCAAACTCTAAAACGGATATCTCGTGGGTATTTCCAAGGTTTACGGGACCTAAAAAGTTGTTTTTATTATTCATCATTGAAATTAAACCGTCAACCAAATCGGAAACATAGCAAAAAGAACGGGTTTGAGAGCCGTCCCCATATATGGTGATATCTTTGTTTTGAAGCGCTTGGACAATAAAATTTGAAACAACTCTGCCGTCGTTTATGTTCATATTTGGACCGAAAGTATTAAAAATTCTGACTATTCTGGTTTGAATGCCGTATTTTCGGTTGTAATCGACCATAAATGTTTCCGCCATTCTTTTTCCTTCGTCATAACAGCTTCTAATTCCAATCGGGTTAACGTTTCCGAAATATGTTTCAATTTGCGGGTGTACAAGCGGGTTACCGTATACTTCCGAAGTTGAAGCCTGCAATATTTTCGCCCCTTTGTCTTTTGCAAGTTCAAGCATATTGATTATTCCAAACACAGAAGTTTTAGCCGTTTTAATCGGGTCAAACTGATAGTGCGGCGGAGAAGCAGGACAGGCAAGATTATAAATTTCATCAACATCCAAAGAAATTTTATCCACAATGTCATGTTTTATTAATTTGAAATTTTTGTTTTCTAAAAACGGGGCTATGTTTCTATTTGAGCCTGTAAAAAAGTTATCAAGACAAATGACATATTCGCCAAGCTCAAGAAGTTTATTTGCAAGGTTGGAACCGATAAAACCGGCGCCCCCCGTAATTAAAACCTTTTTCAATTAAAAATTTCTCCTAAAATTCTTTTTGCATTTTATCACAAAATAGCCGTATTATACACACTTGACTTAACAGAGAGGTTATTTGATAATAGCAAAGGATACCTTTCGGGCGAGTGGCGAAATTGGTAGACGCACCAGATTTAGGATCTGGCGCAGTGATGTGTATGGGTTCGAGTCCCTTCTCGCCCACCACTAAGTTATTTTACGTATTTGTCGAGTTTAAAGTGCGAGTGCTTTATGCACTGCATACATGTTCCGCCTGTGCAATCAAAGATTGCTTCGCTGCGTTGCGCCTAGAGGCTCCACTTCGCAACGGCGGCTATCAACAGTTGCGTTAAGCCAAGCTCATCGCTTGTCTTAACTTCACTCTGGCTTCGCATTCTTCTCGCCCACCACTAAGTTATTTTACGTATTTGTCGAGTTTAAAGTGCGAGTGCTTTATGCACTGCATACATGTT
>CANRGC010000028.1 GCA_947630045.1 Candidatus Gastranaerophilales bacterium | reverse complement strand
TCCTTATCTCCCTGTCCCGGTTCTCCCCCTTGCCAATCAGCGCATACGTCCCATGTCTGCCCTCGATTTTGGAAAAGTTTGTAGGGTGGACTTTAGTCCACCAATTATTGTTTAAACTACTATAAAAACTTTTCTCTCGTGTACTTAATAAAATGTTATTGCATAGCACGTAGGGTGGACTTTAGTCCACCAATTATTGTTTAAATTACTATAAAACTTTTCTCTCGTGTACTTAATGAAATGTTATTGCAAAGAAAGCAATCGGTAGGCTAAAGCCTGCCGATTATTGTTAAACTTAATTTCCCGACTTGCTACCCGATTTCGCTAAAGTCAAACAAGTCCTTAATTTCCACATCTAAAGCATTTGAAATTTTAATTAAAGCCCTGAGTCCGGGTCTATTTATATTGACTTCAATTTTGCCAATATAATCCAAGCTCAAAAGACATTTTTCAGCCAATTCTTCTTGAGTTAATTTTCTTTGTTCTCTTAGATATTTTATTCTTTTACCAAGAGCTTGATATAAAATATCTTCATTCATTTGACTATCTTACTGGATGTAATACCATAATATTACTGGAATATATCCAGCACGTAGGGTGGACTTTAGTCCACCAATTATTGTTTAAACTGCTATAAAAACTTTTCTTTCGTGTACTTAATGAAATGTTATCGCAAAGAAAGCAATCGGTAGGCTAAAGCCTACCCTACAAGCTTCGCTCAATTGAAACCTAATCGGTTTCAAGTCGCTCCGCCAAATGTTCGCCTTGGCGCAGCTTCGTTCGCTTTAAAACCAACACTGCATTTTTATTATTTTTGTTTATTTTTGTTTATAAGATGATAAAATGGTTTGAAAAGGCGGGATAAAATGGAAAAATTTCTTTCTTTGTGGCTGCAAAAAGGTTTTATATCGGAAGAACAATATCAAAACCTTAAAGCCGATTATACACAGTCAAAAGAAAAAACAAGAAAAACTCGGGTGCAAATTACTCTTTATATAATCGGTGCGCTTCTTTTGGGGTTTGGTGTTCTTCTTTTTATTGCGGCAAATGACTGGCTTATAGAGCTTTTAAACCGATTAAATTTTTTGAAAATCTCCATACTTTTTATTTTAGCTTCAACTTTTTTATATAAAGGATATAAACTTGCCTATGAAAATTCCAAATTTCCAAAATTGGGGTCATCATTGATTTTTCTTTCAACCCTTTTAATTGGCGGGGTTTATGCGCTTTTAGGGCAAATTTATAATCTTGAAGCCAACTCTGCAATAATTTATTTTGTCTGGTTTTTGAGCGTTTTTCCTTTGGCGTTTATTTTTAAAAGTCAGCCCGTAAACATCCTTTCTTGCGTTTTATTTATTTTGAGTACAATTTTTTATTACGACAAACTTCCATATAATAATGATTTTGTCTGGTTTGTTTTTATACCGATAATTTTGGGCGGTCTTTTTTATACTTTTGCCAATATTGAAAAAGTTGAAAAAGATTTTAATTCTTTTTCTTTGTCTTATAAAATGACGGGCTTATTTGCAATATTTATAACCTTGTTAATTTTAACCTTCTTTAATGATTTATCTTTAAATGTTATGTTTCCTGTTTATGTTGTTCCCGTTTGTGTTTTAGGAATATTATCTTTTATAAATTACGGCTTTAGAAAAGAAAAAACCGAACTTATAAAAACTGAGAGCGTATATATTTTTTCTCTTATGATTTATTTGCTTTTGATTATGGTTTTGCCTGTTCTTGTTCCGTTAACGGTGAAATTAATCGCTCATCTTTTCATTATTATTATGATAGTTTTCATATATTCAAATTCTTATAAATTTGAGAATAAAAGTCTGTCATCTCTTGCAAACAAGCTTCTTGCAATATATATTCTTGTTAATTATATAAGGTTTGGAAGCGAATATTTGACCGGTTCGGCGCTTTTCACCATTGCGGGTGTCATTCTTCTTTTGCTTGGAATTTATAACGAAAAAAAGAAAAGATTGAAGGAGAATAAATGAAAAAAACTGTTCTTATAATAATTGGAATATGGTTTTTTATAACGGCATTTTTCGTTTTGGCTAACGAGTGTGTTTTTCTTTTCGGAAAAGAGGTTCTTTTAAAGACAACCCCTTTTGACCCCAGAGATATTTTAAGAGGTGATTATATTAATTTGAAATTTGAAATAAGCGAAATTAAAGACAAAAACCATAATTTAAGAGGAAGATATATTAAAGCGCCCGTATATGTTATTTTAGAAACAGATGAAAATAATATTGCGCATGCAAGCGATATAACTTTAATTAAGCCCAAAAATGTTTTATTTATAAAAGGCAGGCAAAGTTATCGTTACGGTGAAAATGTTGAAATTAAATATGGAATTGAAAGTTATTTTATAAAACAAAAAACCGGCGGAAAACTTGAAAAAGAACTTAGCAAAGGCGCTCTTTCAAGAGTTAAAATTGATATTTTCGGCAATGCAAAACTGGTTGAAATTATTAAATAAAAATTTATTGATATTTTGAAGGAAGTATATTTTCAAATTTAAAGATATACTGTTTTTTTTCATCTTCATTTTTGGCATAGCCCAAAATTCTTTCCAAATCTGCCTTAAGGTTGCCCAAATCTTCATATTTTTTCAAATTACCGCTTGTTGCAATTGAAACATCACCCGTTTCTTCAGAAACAACCAAACATGCGCAATCTGAAATTTCTGTTATTCCGATTGCTGCCCTGTGCCTTGTGCCATAGCGCCAGCTTAATTTCGGGTCTTCCGTTAAGGGAAGAAGCGCCCCCGCATAGACAATTCTGTCTTTATCCAATATAACGGCGCCGTCATGAAGGGGGGTTTTGGGGTGAAAAATCGTCAATAAAAGTTCCTGAGATAAAATCGCATCCAGTTTAACACCAACGTCATTATGGTTTAGCGTTTCGCCCTCGCTTTTTAAAACAATAAGCGCCCCTATTTTTGTTTTCGATAAATATTTAATTGCTTCAATTAATTCTTTAACAACATTAACCTCATCCGCCATGGTTCTTTCTTTGTTTTTGTTGAAAAATATATTCATCAAAAAATCATTCTGCCCGATATATCCGAGAAACCTTCTCATTTCAGGCTGAAAAATGACAATGAGGCTGACTGCAATAAAAGTAACAATCATTTTTAAAAATGTGCCGATTATTTGAATGTTAAATTTAATCAGAAGCTCTGAAAAGCCCCATGCCAGAAGAAGAACGATTATTCCTCTTACAAGACTTTCGGAATGAGTTCCTTTAATAAATCTTTTATAGCAAAAAACGAGAATACTCACCAGAAAAAGAATTTCAAAAAGATTCATAACGGTGTGAAAACCATAGTTTTCGCCCACTGTTGCTATCATAAATTGATCAACGGGCTTTAAAATATTCTGTTGTATGAACGTTTCAAAATCCACTTTGCCTCTTATTCACTATAAAATCACGTCGTTTTGGGTTAATTGGTCATATGTCTGTCTTTTTATAATAATATCAGATTGTGAATTATTTACAAGCACCATGGCAGGTTTCAATACATTGTTGTAGTTGCTTGACATGGAATAGCCGTAAGCGCCCGTGTTATAAACACAGAGGATATCTCCCGTTTTTGGAGATTGAAGGGAAATATCTTTAATTAAAATATCTCCCGATTCGCAAAATCTTCCCGCAACCGTAACTTTTTCAAACGGTTCATCAGCTTTGTTGTTAGCAATTTCTGCGCTGTATAATGCGCCATACATCGAGGGTCTGGGGTTATCCGCCATTCCGCCGTCGACTGCGATATATTTTTTATTAAAGTGAGGAACATTTTTATATGAACCCACCGTATATAATGTAACGCCCGAAGTTCCGACAATTGAGCGCCCCGGCTCAATATAAAGGGTGGGCTCATCCAGATTATATTTTGCGCAATTGTCTTTTATTGAAGTTAAAATGACTTCCGCAATTTTATCAACCGAAGGCGGACAATCTTTTTCGGTGTATGTTATTCCGAGCCCGCCGCCAATGTTCATTTCAGACAAATTTAAGTTATATTTATCATTAAGCCTTTTTGTTTCTTTAATTAAAACTTCAATTTCATCATAATAAACTTGAGTTTCAAAAATTTGAGAGCCGATATGAGCATGAAGCCCCATAATTTCAAGGTTTTTGCATTCTTTTAAAATGGTTTCAACCGCCAAATCGGTTTGAGTTAAATCAAAACCGAATTTTGAATCAAGATGTCCTGTTTGAATGTATTCATGGGTGTGACACTCAATTCCGGGGGTTATTCTTAAAAGAATTTTTTGAGTCTTGTTTAACTTTTGTGCAATTTCATCCAGAAGTTTAATTTCATAAAAGTTATCAACCGAAACACGCCCTATATTAAGTTTTAGCGCCATTTCAATTTCTTCTTTTGTTTTATTATTTCCGTTGAAAGTTGCAAAATTCATATCAACTTTTGCATGGTTTATCGTATGAATTTCGCCGCCCGATACAACATCAAAGCCGAAGCCCGCTTCGTGCAAAATTTTTGCAATTGCGCTTGTCATAAGGGCTTTGCTTGCAAACATCATATTTACTTTTTTGTATGATGAAAAAGCTTGTTTATATTCATTTGCTATTTTTAAAAGAGAAACTTTGTCCATTACATATAACGGTGTGCCGTATTTTTCGGCTAATTCAACAAGGTCACACCCTGAAATTTCAAGGTTTCCTTTTTCGTTTCTCTTTGTATTATAGGGTTTTATATCCTGATTTATAGTCTTTGGCATTATTTTTCTCCTTGATAAAATTTTGTTATAATTGTAACATAAAATATATAAAACACGAGGATAGGAAATGTTTGGAATCAAAGATTTTTCAAGCTATTATAAGACGGCAATCTTTGTTATTATGGCAATTTTGATGATTTTTTTCATCGGGAAAATTGCAGATATTGCAATAATGTTTTTTGTGGCATTTATAATCTCGGCTTCAATCTTGCCGTTAATCGACAAGCTTAAAAAATATATGCCGAGAGCCCTTGCGGTTTCTTTGATTTTGTTTCTTATTTTTGCGGGCGTTTTATTAATTATCGTTCCCCTAGGAATGCTTGCCGTAAAAAGATTTGTGTCTTTTACAAATCAACTTCCCGTTTATTTTGAACAATTTAATACTTTTTATCATTCAAAAGGTTTTCAAGATTCATGGGCACGTTATTTTGATTTATCCACCATAGAAAACCTCGGTCAATATTTAAACACTTTCGGCGGAGAAATTTTAAACCAGAGTTTGAGTGTCGGAAAATTTATCGCAAATTCAATAACCTCTATTCTAATGGTTACAATAATGGTGTTTTATATTTGTATTGATGAAGCCCATATGAAAAAGGTTTATTTAACTTTTTTCCCGCCAAAATTTAAAGAAAAAGCTTCAAATATACTTGATATTTTGACAACAAAAGTCGGCGGATATGTTTTTGCACAAATTTTAACAATGGCATCAGTCGGAATTTTAACTTTTATAGGCTTGTTAATTGCTCATCATCCGCAAGCGCCTTTGATTGCATTTTTAACTTTTATTTTAGACATTGTTCCCGTTTTTGGGGCAACACTTGCCGTTATTTTGGGTGTTCTTACGGCATTTGGCGGCGGGGTTGGCTATATGCTTCTTATTTTAGCAATAATGGGCGTTATGCAATGGATAGAAAGTCAACTTTTAAGACCTTATTTGTTCGGAAAATTTATGGATATTCACCCTTTATTAATAATCATTTCGTTGTTAATCGGGGCTAAATTTTTGGGTGTTTCGGGGGTTATTTTAGGACCGGCTTTTGCAAGTTTGGTCTGTGTTTTGGTTAATGAACTTTATATAAAACAAATTAATTCATCGGGTAAACAATGAAAAAAGAGCGAATTATTGAAATTTTGATTTTAATAGTTTTATTCTGCACCATATTGGGCGGGGCGCTTTTTTATGTTCATACAAAAATTGAAAAACCGAACACGTATAATATTGTTTTTAATGACATTGATTCAATTGTTAAAGGTTCGCCCGTAAGGTTTATGGGCATAAATATCGGTCATGTAATTAAGTTAAAAAGAAAAGATAAATATATTATCTGTAAAATAAGGGTTACCAAAAAGGGAGTAAAACTTCCCGACGGCACAAGAGCCAAAGTTGCTTTTAACGGGCTTGGCGGGTCAAAATCAATTGAGCTTTTACCGCCTTTAACAAACGATGATAGCGCAAAAGGAATTATATCGGATAAGGCATTAAGAATTAACGATTTTAATGCGGTTTTTAAAAGTTTAAAAGAATTGTGCGTAACGATTGATAACATTGTTCAGGGAATTGACACTGAAAAAATGTCGGTTTCAATGGAAAAATATACCAACCCCGAAGGAATAACAAAAATTGATGAAGATATGGAAAAAATAATTAATCAAAAAAATAAAAACGATAAAAATAAAATTTTGGATTTTTTAAAGAAAATACAATAATTAAGGAGTAAATATGGAAAAAATTAAACTTGGCATAGTGGGATACGGAAACCTCGGCAGAGGGGTTGAATGTGCTGTAAGACAAAATGAAGACGTTGAACTTTCTGCCATTTTTACAAGAAGGGCGCCCGAATCTTTAAAAGTAAAATCAGACACAGAGGTAGTTTCCGTTAAAGAAATTGAAAACTGGAAAGATAAGATTGATGTATTGATTTTATGCGGCGGAAGCGCAACAGACCTTCCCGTGCAAACGCCTGAGTATGCAAAAATGTTTAATGTAATTGACAGTTTTGATACCCACGCAAAAATTCCCGAACATTTTGAAAACGTTAATAAATCAGCCATTGTGGGAAATAAAGTTGCGATAATTTCCGTTGGCTGGGATCCGGGGCTTTTTTCATTAAACAGAATGTATGCTAACGCAATTTTACCTGACGGGAACGATTATACTTTCTGGGGAAAAGGCGTAAGCCAAGGACACTCTGATGCCATAAGAAGGGTTGAGGGGGTAAAAGACGGCAAACAATATACCGTTCCTGTTGAAAAAGCGCTTCAATCGGTTAAAAATTGTGAAAACCCAATTTTGACAACAAGGGAAAAACACAAAAGAGAGTGTTATGTTGTTTTGGAAGAAGGAGCAAACCCCAAACAAGTTGAAGAAGATATTAAAACAATGCCGAATTATTTTTCTGATTATGACACAACCGTTCATTTTATTTCGGAAGAAGAACTTAAACAAAATCATTCGAAAATGCCCCATGGCGGTTTTGTTTTAAGAAGCGGAAAAACGGGTTTTGATAAAGAAAATAATCATATTATTGAATATAGTTTGAAATTAGATTCAAACCCCGAATTTACATCTTCCGTTCTCGTTGCTTACGCAAGGGCGGCATATAAATTAAATAAAGAGGGTCAAAAAGGTTGTAAAACCGTCTTTGATGTCGCACCACGCTATTTGAGCCCAAAATCGGATGAAGAACTAAGAAAATCCATGCTGTAGCGGAAATTCCGTAGCACGGAGTGAAGCGAAGCGAAACGGAGCTGCGCCAAGGCGAGAACCTTACGGAATGAAGAAAATCTTTAAAAAAGATTTTCGAAATGAAGTTACTAAGGTTCGAACCGCTAGGAATTTCCAAGAAGAATGCGAAGCCAGTGCAAAAGGGGCTTGCGATGAGCAAGACCCGTTGCAGTTGATGACCGCCGTTGCGAAACGGAGTGTTAGCGAAGTTGAGCGAAGCAATCTTTGATTGCACAGGCGGCGGAAATTCTGACGGGCTTTAGCCCCGTAAAGCGAATGACGAGCGAAGTGGAAGAATTGTTTTAAAAAAACAATTCTGAAACGAAGTCCAAGGAATGAGCGATTAAGAATTTCCAAGAAGCGGAAATTCCGTAGCACGGAGTGAGCATAGCGAACGGAGCTGCGCCAAGGCGAACATTTGGCGGAGCGACTTGAAACCGATTAGGTTTCAATTGAGCGAAGCTTGTAGGGTAGGCTTTAGCCTACCGATTGCTTTCTATTCAATAACATTTCATTAAGTACACAAGAGAAAAGTTTTTATAGTAGTTTAAACAATAATTGGTGGACTAAAGTCCACCCTACGTGCTAAAACCTACCCAGCGTGACTGTCACCCTGAACTTGTTTCAGGGTCTTACCGGTGTAAGAATATAATATGGGGGGTTCTGCACTACTCAGATGCTGAAACGAGTTCAGCATGACAGTATAACCGAATTCAACAATACTTTACTACTCAAAATCAAACAAGTCCTTGACTTTCACCCCTAAATTATCAGCAATGATTTTTAATTTCGTAACAGTAATATCCGTTTTTGCAACCTCAATCAGACTAATCATTGCTCTTGAGATACCATTTATCCCAATATCATCTTGAGTTAAAGATTTTTCTTTCCTCAACTCTTTAATTCTTTTTCCTAAAAACAACAAATAGTCTTTGTTCATAGTAATATTGTTAGTGGTACTATCGAATATCACAATTAGTCACACTAGCAAAATATTTTTAATTAAAATCAAATATTTCTTTAATATTAATCCCAATGTTGTCAGCTATGATTTTTAACTTAGATACGGTTATATCGGTTTTTGCTAATTCAAGTAAACTTACCATTTGTCTGGATACCCCATTTATACCAATATCGTCTTGCGTGAGTCCACGTTCTTCACGCAATTGTTTCACTTTTTTTCCTAATTTTTCAATAAAAGGCTTGTCCATTTTTTAATTGTTAGCTATACTAGCAATACATACAACTAGTGTCACTAGCATAAGGAGTTTTATATGCTAAGGTTATTTCTCACACTATTCTTAATTTTATTTTCGATAACAACAGTATTCGGGGCAGATATGGAAAAAAGAAAAACAATTATGATAGACCTTGACGGGGTCTTGAATATGTATAACGGAAAATATGATGAAAATAAACTGCCCGAACTTAGACAAGGGGCAAGAGAATTTGTTGAAAAATTAAATAAAGATTATGATTTAGTTTTATTCACAACCCGAAACAACCTTGAAGCAACAAAATGGCTTATTGAAAATAAGATAGATAAATATTTTAAAAATGTAACTAACGTTAAAATTCCCGCTTATTTATATCTTGATGATAGAGCAATAAGATTTATCGGAGATTATCAAAACACAATTAAACAAATTGAAGATTTTAAAGTATATTGGAAGTAACCCCCGTGCATTTAATGAAATCTTGTTGCAAAGAAAGTAATTGGTGGACTAAAGTCCACCCTACATTCTTCGCATTGAAGTCCACCTTGCGTGATTGTCACCCTGAACTTGTTTCAGGGTCTTACCGGTGTAAGCTTGTAGGGTAGGCTTTAGCCTACCGGTTATTGTTTA
>CANRGC010000027.1 GCA_947630045.1 Candidatus Gastranaerophilales bacterium | reverse complement strand
CAAGATGAAATATTATCTTTTGAACAAACGCTTGCAATTTTATAAACCTTAGATAAACCTTCCGTTATAAAAATTTGTGCCGCATTTGCCGTATCAATTTTTCCGTCCGTACCTATTCCGTAACCCTTTAACTTGGATAACTGGGGAAAAGTTTGACTCATTCTTGCGGCAAGCGCTTTTCTTTGAGATTCCCACGCTTTTTCCTGAACATTTGCCATTAAAGAAGGAATGGTTATTGCCGCAACAATTCCGATTATGCTTAATGTTATTAAAATTTCAGCTAAAGTAAAACCACATTTTTTAGGGTTCAATTTACCCCCCCCCCCCGAGAAATCAACAATTTTTTATTCATACTAACCTCTTTTTAATTTTTTGCCTATAACTTAAATATAGCGGCTTTTAAAACAAGTTTCAATCTTTTTAAAACAAAAAATAAATAAAAAATAAAAAATCTCTTTTTTTAAATTTAAAAAAATATTGCGGCGGTAAAAAATTTGGAGTTTCGTTTTTAAGTAAATTTTTTTTAAGTAAAATTAATATTTTAATTTATATGACAAAACATTATCTGTTTTTAGTAAATAAAATCGAAATTAAAAGCCCGATACCCATTAAAACAGGATAATAAAGATTTTTTATAATTGTAAACGAACTCAATGAAAGATATGCGCAAAGCCCCGTTGCGATTAAAATTTGCGCCCCATAGGGAATTACCCCCTGTACACAGCAAGAAGTTGTATCCAAAAGGCTTGCCGTTCTTTTTGGGTCAACCCCGTATTTTTCGCCCATTTCTTTTGCAATCGGTCCTGCCGTTATAATTGCAACCGTGTTATTTGCCGTAAACAGGTTTATAATGCCCACCAAAAAGCAAATTCCAAGCTCACAAAGCCTTTTTGACTTTATCAGATGAGCGGTTGTGTTAATTATATAGCTTATTCCGCCGTTATACCTTACCATTTGAAGCAAGCCGCCCGCCAAAAGCGCCACTATAAGTGTATTTGCCATAGCGGTTGTGCCGTCGCCTATATAACTTAATCCTTCAAAAAGACCGAAGGTTCCGATTGAAATTCCGATTGCCATATTCAAAACAGTCCCCAAAAGAAGCAAAAACATTACATTTACGCCCATAATACCAAAAATTAAAAGAAGAATATAAGGGGCAACTTTGAAATATGTAAGAAAATCAATATTTGAAGCGGTTTGACCTTCAAAACCGGCAGAAAAGACAGGCAGCATATAAACTAAAGCGCACAAAAGCGCCGGAATAATTACTATTTTTAAGTTACAAATTGCTTTATCACGCATTTCCACATTTTGGGTTCTTGTTGCGGCGATTGTGGTATCCGAAATTAAAGAAAGGTTGTCTCCAAACATTGCTCCGCCGACTGTTGCCCCAATAACCGCACCGAGATTTAAATTTGAGCTTGTTGCCATAGCGGCTGCGATTGGAACAATGGCGGCTATTGTTCCGCAAGAAGTGCCTATTGCAAGTGAAATCAGGGCAGAAACCAAAAATAATCCCGAAACAATGAACTCATGAGGGATATAAGCTTTTGCAATAACAACCGCCGATTCAACCCCGCCAACGGCTTGAGCGCTTGCCGTAAATGCTCCCGCCATAATAAAAATAAGACACATAATCATAATGTCCTTGTTTCCCATTCCGAGAGCAAAAATTTCAATTTTTTTATTCAGCTTTTCTTTATGGTTTAAAATCAGTGCGGTTGCTGAAGATATAATAAAAGCAACCGTCATGGGCACTTTTGAAAAATCACGTGTTAAAACCGAAAATCCGAAATAAAAAATAACAAATACAACAAAGGGAATTAAAGCCTTAAAGCTTGAATTGCGCCATTCTAAAACCTTATTTTCAGAAAAATTTTCCATAAATTTCTTATCTTTATTTTCAAATAACTTTTACACTAAAAGTTATTATTTTGCAATAATTTGGCAATTGACAGCGTTTTAGAAAAGTGTTAAAACTTAGACTATGCAAAAAATGCCTGATAAAAAAATAAAATATTTTCGATGTTGCTCAGCCTTTTTAATTGTTTAACGTTTATAACTTAAAAAGGAGAGTTTTTATGAAATTATATAAGAAAATTACCGATTTAATCGGCAAAACGCCGTTATTGGAACTTACAAAATTTGAGAAAGACACAAATGCAACAATTGTTGCTAAGCTTGAATATTTTAACCCCGCAGGCTCGGTCAAAGACAGGGTTGCGTATGCCATGATTAAAGACGCCGAAGAAAAAGGGCTTTTAAACGAAAATTCCGTCATAATTGAGCCCACAAGCGGAAATACGGGAATAGGGCTTGCTGCCGTTGCCGCCTCAAGGGGGTATAAGGTTATATTTACAATGCCTGAAACTATGAGTATTGAAAGAAGAAAAATTTTATCGGCATATGGCGCCAAGCTTGTTTTAACGGAAGGTGCCAAGGGAATGAAAGGGGCGATTGAAAAGGCAGGTGAGCTTGCCGAACAAACCAAAGACAGTTTTATTCCAAGCCAATTTACAAACCCCGCAAATCCTGAAATACACAAAAAAACCACGGGTGTTGAAATTTGGGAAGATTTAGACGGCAAAATTGATATTTTTGTTGCCGGAGTCGGTACGGGCGGAACCATTTCAGGTGTCGGCGAATATCTGAAATCCAAAAACCCTGATATTAAAGTTGTTGCGGTTGAACCCGCCACATCTCCCGTTTTATCAAAGGGAATTTCGGGCGCTCATAAAATTCAGGGAATAGGGGCGGGGTTTGTGCCAAAAACGCTAAATACCAAAATTTATGATGAAATTATTCCCGTCGAAAATGAAAATGCGCTTGAAGTCGGCAGAATTCTTGCCAAAACGGAAGGTTTGCTTGTCGGAATTTCATCGGGCGCAAGCGCTTATGCGGCGCATGTTTTGGCGCAAAGACCGGAAAATAAAGGTAAAATAATCGTTGCGCTTTTACCTGACACGGGCGAAAGATATTTATCAAGCCCGATGTTTGAATAAAAATAAAAAAAGGGGGGTTAAAAGCCCCCTTTATTCAACTATTTCCATAATTTCATTTAAATCTTTTTTGGGTGACCTTTTTTCCGTACTATCTTTTGCAGGGCGCCCGATTGATAAAATTGAAACAATTTTTTGATTTTCTTTTAAATTTAAAACTTCTCTCATTCCGCTTTCGCCAAGAACGGGTGCCACCATCCAACAAGAGCCGTAACCAAGCGAATGGGCGGTTAAAAGAATGTTTTCAATAGCGCCACCCATACTTAAAAGGTAAGAATCGGGACGCATAAGTTTAATTTCTTCAGGGCTAAATTCCGCTTTTTCCAAAATTCCTTCCATAAAAGCGGGCGCTTTTTCTTCAACACAAACAATTACAAGCGGGGCATGGGTGAAAAATGTTGAATGCCCTTTATACCTTTCAACCTGAGCCTTTGTTTCATTATTAAGATTTGCAATAATTTTTTCATAAGCGTTTAAAACGGAATTTGCCATTTTATTTTTAACATCATCATTTAAAACGGCAATAAATTTCCAATTTTGTGCGTTAATTGCGCTTGGCGCAAGTCGTGCGGAATTAATTATTCTTTTTATTTCCTCTGTTGTCGGTTTAATTGAATCAAATTTTCTTGTAGTTTTTCTATTATCAATAGCTTCTAAAATATCCATTTTCAAACCTTTCTTTTTGGTGTAGAATATAGCCTATGAAAAATAAAATTCTTTATTTGATAATTCTAACAGTTTTAATATTTTTTGTAAATTCCGCAAGGATAGGTGCAAAGGAGAATTTCCAATATCAACTTTATACCCCTGAAACTTATAAAACCGAATTGCCCTCATCAAAATTTGATGACAATTCAAAAATTCTTTTCATTGTTGATTTTTCAAACTCAATGAATGAAAAATTAAACGGCAGAAAAAAGATTGATATTGCGCTTGACACCCTTTCCGCAATTTTGCCTCAAATTAACCCGAATATCCAGACGGCATTAAGGGTTTACGGGCACAGAGCCGGTTTTACTTATCTTCAAGGCTGTATGGCAAGTAAACTTTCCGTACCTTTTTCTGCGGGGAATGCTCAAAATATCTTAACTTCGCTCTATAAAACAGACGCTGTCGGCTGGACTCCGATTACATATTCCTTAAAACAAGCCGTAAACAGTGATTTTGTCGGAGTTAAGGGTAAAAAACATATAATTCTTTTGACAGACGGGGGCGAAAATTGTGATGAAAGCCCCTGTATATATGCAATTGAACTTATGAAAATCAGAGATGATATTTCAATTGATGTCATCGCTTTTGATATCGGTGACATTGAAGCAAATAATCAACTGAGATGTACTGCACTTACAACGAGAGGTAAATTCTATTCCGCTAATGACTCTAACGCATTAAAAGACAGTTTCTTCGACAGTCTCGGAATAGACAAAAATGTCCATGGATCAATCAAAACAAACTTCTAAAAAGCTAAAAATAGCTGTAATTATTGTCACTTTTCTTATAGCCGTTATTGCGTGCCTGTTTTTAATCGGCATAAACAGAAAGGCTCCTTCTCCGATTGAAGTTCCTTCAGAAGAGACAACTTCTTCTCAAATTCAAGAGATTAAGCCAAAAGAGGTTGTTGAAACAAAAAAACCCGAAACAAAACAGCCTGAAATAAAACAAAACGCAAACGCAAAGGCAAAAAACAATCTTCCTTCTCCTGCCGTACAAAATAAGGAAGAAATTGTTGTCTATAATACAAAATCAGGCAAATATCACAAAGAATCCTGTGAGTGGGTGAAAAAATGCCACCATTGCATAAGAATTCCAAAATCAAGCGCAATCAAGAGAAAGGGAGTTCCATGCAAAGTTTGCGAACATATTTAAAAGCATGTATTTTTTAAATTTCTTGCAAAATAAGCTTTTTCGCCCAAATAAAAATAATTATTCTGATTACACTTTTGAAAGTCGGGGTTTATTTCTTCCTCAATTTCAAAAAGCCTGTTATATTTTGCAATTCTTTCCCCTCTTGAGATTGAGCCTGTTTTAATCAGTCCGGAATTAACCCCCACGGCTAAATCGGCAATAAAAGCATCGTCCGTTTCGCCGGAGCGGTGCGAAACTATTGTTTTATAGCCGTTTAATTTCGCAAGTTTTATTGTATCCAATGTTTCTGTCAGGGTGCCTATTTGATTTGGTTTTATTAAAATTGCGTTTGCAATCTCGTTATCTATCCCTTCGGATAAAAGCTTTTGATTTGTAACGAATAAATCGTCCCCGACAAGAAGAACCTTTTCTTTTAGCTCATTTGTCAAAAGCTGCCACCCTTCATAGTCATTTTGGCTCATTCCGTCCTCAATGGAAATTATGGGGTAATCTTCAACCAAATTTTTTAAATATTCCAACATTTGAGCGCCGTTTAACTCAAGATTTTCAGATTTAATTTTATAAATCCCGTCATTATAAAATTCGCTTGACGCAACATCCAAACAAATTTTAATTTCTTTTGTTGAATAATAAGCCCGATTTATTGCCGTAACTATTAAATCAAGCGCCTCTCTTGTTGATTTTATATCGGGCGCAAAGCCGCCTTCGTCGCCAACGGCGGTTGAATAATTTTTTTCTTTTAATACTTTTTTAAGGCAATGAAAAACTTCTGCACACATTCTTATTCCCTCATGGAAGTTTGATGTTCCGCACGGTGTTATCATAAATTCTTGAAAGTCAAGCCCGTTATGAGCATGCGCCCCGCCATTTATGATATTTACCATAGGCGTCGGAAGAATTTGAGCGTTTATTCCGCCCAGATATTTATATAAAGGCAAGTTTAAAAAGTTTGATGATACCCTTGCCGCACAGAGCGAAACCCCCAAAATTGCGTTTGCGCCAAGGTTTGATTTATTTTCCGTGTCGTCTTCTTCAATTAAAATTTCATCAATTTCTCTTTGATTTAAGGGCGATTTTCCGATTAATTTTCTTGAAATTATATCATTTACGTTGTTTGCGGCTTTCATAACCCCCATTCCAAGATAACGGCTTTTATCGCCGTCCCTTAGTTCGCATGCTTCATAAAGCCCGACGGAAGCCCCCGAAGGAACGCTCGCAGCCGCCCTTATTCCGCATTCAAGCTCAATTTCAACCTGAAGTGTCGGGTTTCCTCTTGAATCTAAAATTTGCAAAGAGTGAATATTTTTAATCTTATCGCTTTTCATATTTAATATCCTTTCATATAAAAGTTTAAAAGAAGGTTAAAACCTTGCAATTACACGATAAGATTAACCATATAAAGATTATATTAAAAAAAACGTATTTTATGATTTTTTACTTTATAATTCAAAATATAGAATATACCATATTTTAAGGAGAAGAAATGCAAGCAGTTTTAACAAGTTCTTATGAAAACGCAAAAGAAAATTCAAGTCAGCTTCGCTATTTATTTGACCAATTGGAAGGCGCTGATAACTCGACAAAAAATGTTATTGAAAATGAAATTGTAAGTTTTGGCGAAAATGCAATTGATTTTCTTGTTAACAAATTAACTGCTTCAAAGGGTCAACAAAGGGGAGTGGCTGCAATGAGCCTTATCAGAATTGGTGAAAATTCAATTCCTTCGCTCAGAGAACTTGCCCAAAATAATAAAAATTTTAACTGGGTTGCAAATTATATCATTAAAGAAATCGAAGGCACACTCTAGTTTTTCGCTTTTCAAAATAAAAAATAAAAAAGCTTGTCCTTAAAGGCAAGGTAATAAAATAAGATAGTCATAAAAAATAGCCCCTATCGGCAATGAAGATAACTTTTTAAAAGTGCATAATTCATTTAAAAGATTAAATGTAATTTTGCACTTTTTGCATTTAAAAAGATATTTCTTTATTAAAGGAGGAAAAATGACTATTAAAAAAATTTTATTAACAGCAACTGCGGCAGCAACCGTTTTTGCGCTTACGGTTCCCGTAAGTTTTGCTGCCTGCCCGACAGGAGGAGCATGCCCCATTGAAAATCAACAGCTTGTTACTCCTGAAAACGCAACTTGCAACAAGTGCCATCAAAAAATGGACAGCTGCAATTGCAAGAAAAAAAGCTTTTTCAACTTTGGCTTTTTAAAAAGGTCAAACAAGTGTGACCCTTGCCAAACAGGCGCTGCGGCTCCTTGTAACAAATGTAACACTAAAAAATCAGACTGCGGATGTAAAGACCAATGTTATGAAGACAAAGCGCATACAAATCTTCAAACCTATGCTTACCCCGGAGCTGTCTATTCAAACGCTAACAATGCCGTTGTCGGCGAAACAAACAACTCTGCAATGATTAAAGATTCAAATATGGGAATTGTTGCCGGCGTTCCGGTTGAAGACAATTGTATTACAGGCGCAGCCGCACCGGTTTTGGATGAAAAAATTCTTCCGAAATCAGATTGCTGCCCCGAACCAAATATCCAGTCGCCAAATTCAATGAAGGCAATTTACAAAGAAATTGAACCTTGCAATAAATGTAACAATTTAAAATCTGACTGCGGATGTCAAACAGGCGCAGCTTCAGGAATTTACGGACAAAAATATCCTGATGTTCCAAACGGATACTGGGCTTCAGATGATATTAACCGTTTAACAGACCAATGTGTTGTTGTCGGTTATCCCGATGAATTATTTAAACCAAACAGAGATATTTCCCGTGCGGAAGTTGCTTCCATGGTGGTTAAAGGATACAACCTTGAAAATACACCTATGACGCAAAAAGGCGATTTTAAAGATGTTTCCAAAAATTTCTGGGCATATGAAGCGATTAACAAAGGTGTTTCAGCTGATATGATTGCGGGACACCCCGACAATAAATTCCACCCGAACAGCCCTATTACAAGGTGTGAAGCTATGTCTATCATTTCAAAGGGAATTAACTGTCCTATGGATTCATGCAAGGCGGACGAAATTTTAAGCAAATATCAAGACGGTTCCAGCGTGCCTTCTTGGGCAAAAGAACATGTTGCAAAAGCCATTGACAACGGCGCTCTTAAAGACAGCGCTTCTACAAACAGAATAAGACCGCAAGACAATGCAACACGTGCGGAAGTTTCTTCAATGCTTCAAAATGTCAGAGTTGCGGGCGGATATGATACTGACCCGAACACAAAAACCGCAATAGGTCCAACTCAGGCAACATATGTTGAAAAAGAAACTCCTGTTTGCATTCCGACTTTGTCATTAAAAATGAAAGATATTATTAACGCAAAAAATGCCAATGTCGGCGAAAGATTTGCGGCTGAAACTACCCACGAAATCACTATCAACGGCGTAACATATCCTGCGGGAAGTACCGTTTACGGTAAAGTTACACAAGTTATCAGACCTTCAAAATGCGATGACGGCGGCTTAAAACTTTCATTTAACGAAATTGTAGGCTGCAACGGATGTAAACAAACCTTACCAAAACAGGTTTTATCCGCAAAAATCGAAAAACGCAAAGATGTTAACGGCGTTATAAGATTTATCCAAATGCCATTTACATTTGTTGGTTCAACCTTAGGAAATGTCGGACGTACGGTTGGCGGTGTGCTTGTAGGCTTAGGAAACGCTTCGGAAGCCTTGTTTGATCAGGTTGGTGTCGGCACGGGTGAAGTTTTCCAAGGAAACTTTAAAGCTGCGGGCAGAAGCTACGGTGACGGTATCGTTACAACTCTTAAAGCCCCGATTGATGTTACAAGAACTGCGTTATCAGGAACAATGGGCTTGTTCCAAAACACAGGGGACGAACTCACTTACTTAATTGACGGTTCAGGTAACAGAATTACAAGAGTAAACCCCAAAGAAAAAATCACTGTTGCCTTTGGTAACAACTAAGTGAAACTTAATCTCCAAATTACACCTTAAAAAACCGTAAAAACAACGGAGTTTATAGAATAATTAAAAGAAGCGGTTTGTTGTTTTACCTTCTTTGAATAACGGAGCCATGATATTTATGGCTCCGTTATTTTATTTATTTTGCAATGCAAAAGACGTTATATCCGAGTGTGTTTGGCTCACTATAATAGGTTCCGCCATGATTACAGACACGAAAACTTTTTCCGTCTTTACCAACACCGCTTGTGTGTGTTCCTGACCAATAATCACCCACTCTGACTGCGCTTTGTCCTAAAAGATTTATATTAACCAATATTGAAAAAGCTTCATACATATCGGGTAATCTTGAATTAGAGTCTTGATTTTTGCAATATGTAACCGTGTCATTTCCTTTTTCACTGTAGGGGGGCACTAAATCGTTTTTAAACGGCAAAACAGGCATGGGCGCCACAACTACAGGGTCATCAGGAAAGAAAACGGTGATAAAACCAATATCTTTTCCCGTTTGATTTGGGGCTTTTGAACCGTTCAGGTCATAAACCATATTAACGCAAACCTCGCTTTGTCCGTAATGGGTAACCCAAGGGCGTCCGTTTCGTTTACATTTCGGGTTATAAAAAAGTGCGATTGATTCGCCGTTCATTGTTTCAAAAGCGGCAGCGTCAGTGTTTTCAATAATTCCGCCGTTTGATTCAGAGTTTCTTGTTCCTTCTTCAACCTTTTCGTCGCTATAAGTTTTTGTAAAAAGTTGATTTAAAGTTTCCATGGTGGTAGGGAAAGCCATTGTTCCGGAATCATCCATATAAGCTATTCGGGAAGGTATTCCGCAAGATGAAATATTATCTTTTGAACAAACGCTTGCAATTTTATAAACCTTAGACAAACCTTCCGTTATAAAAATTTGTGCCGCATTTGCCTTGTCTGTTGTTCCGTCCGCACCGATACCGTAACCGTTTAACTTTGATAGTTGGGGAAAAGTTTGGCTCATTCTTGCGGCAAGCGCTTTTCTTTGAGATTCCCACGCTTTTTCCTGAACATTTGCCATAAGTGAAGGAATGGTTATTGCCGCAACAATTCCGATTATAGTTAATGTTATTAAAATTTCAGCAAGGGTAAAGCCATTTTTATTCGGGTTTAGTTT
>CANRGC010000026.1 GCA_947630045.1 Candidatus Gastranaerophilales bacterium | reverse complement strand
CGGCAGAGTGCCACATCGACATAGTTTAAAATAATATTCAGTTGTCAAACATTGATTTCCTTGTCTTTTGTGGCGGAGCAACAGCGGGTAAGGACTACGCACTTGCGCTTGCTCAACGCAACCGCTACGTGCTTCGCACACCTTTGCCATTCAGGGTATTCGCTTCGACTGGCGTCGGCTCATTACCCTTCAGGTTCGCTTCGCTTTTGCCCTCTCGCAAAATGCTCAACGATTCGCATTTTGCTTCGGCAGAGTGCCACATCGACATAGTTTAAAATAATATTCAGTTGTCAAACATTGATTTCCTTGTCTTTTGTGGCGGAAGGTTCTCGTCAATACTCGAACCCCTCTTTTCGAACGATTATCAATCGTTCTTGTTGGCAAAAGTGCCACAAAGATATAATTTAGTGGTCAATGTCCATTGCAAAGGTCATTTATTTAACCCTTTGCACTTTCTTATCATATTATGCCCAAAAGCACTTGTCAATCAGCTTTAATCTTTGTATTTTTTAAATATCAAAGAAGCGTTATGACCGCCAAAACCAAATGAATTTGTAAGCGCATAGTTAACATCCGCTTTAATTGCTTTGTTTGGAACATAGTTCAAATTTGCAACATTTTCATCTTGGTTTTCAAGGTTAATTGTCGGGGGAATAACACCCTCGTTGATTGCCTTGATACAGACAATAGATTCAGCCGCTCCGGTTGCGCCAAGCATATGCCCGTGCATTGATTTTGTGGATGAAACTTTTAAATCTTTGTTTGTTGAAAGGTCGCCAAAAACTTTAGCAATCGCTTTTGATTCCGCAATGTCGCCAAGTCCGGTTGATGTTCCGTGAGAGTTTATATAATTAACCTCTTTGGGTTCAATTTCAGCATCTTTAACGGCAAATTCCATTGCCTTTGCAGCGCCGGCACCGGTTGGGTCGGGAGCAACGATGTCATAAGCGTCGCCTGTTTGACCGTATCCGACAATTTCAGCGTAAATCTTAGCGCCTCTTTTTTTGGCGTGTTCCAATTCTTCAACAATAAGAACTGCAGCGCCTTCTGACATAACAAAACCGTCTCTGTCTTTATCATAAGGCCTTGAAGCTTTTGTGGGCTCATCATTTCTTTTTGAAAGTGTTCTTGCAGACGTAAATGAACCTATGCCAAGCCTTGTGATAACAGCTTCCGCACCGCCCGCAATAATAACATCGGCTTCGCCGTATTGAATTGTTCTGAATGAATCGCCAATGCAGTGTGCTGAAGTTGCGCATGCGGTAACAATTGCCTTATTAACCCCTTTTGCGCCATACTTCATTGAAATTCTTCCCGCACCCATATCGGCAATAATCATGGGAACCGTGAAGGGAGAACATTTTGCGGGTCCTCTTTCGATAATTGTTAAGTGTTGTTTTTCAAATGTGCCAAAACCGCCTGCCGCAGAACCAACAATTACGCCAAATCTATATGGGTCAAGTTTTTCAACATCAAGCTCAGAATCTTTCATGGCTTCTTCGGCTGCCATCATTGCAAGCTGGGTATATCTGTCCATTCTTTTTGATTCTTTGGGGTCAAGTGTTGAAATTTCTTCAAAATTTTTAATTTCACCGGCAACATGAACTAACTGACCGTCAAGCTCAATATTTTCAATTTTGGAAATTCCGGATTTGCCTTCTTTTAAACTGTTCCAAAATTTGTCAACCCCTAATCCAAAAGGAGAAATAATTCCTATGCCTGTAATAACGGCTCTTTTGTGGTTTTTGCTCATTGATAATTCCTTTTAAAATGATATTGTTTTCATGGCAAAAAGTCACAGATTGATATTATCTCAGTGCAACTTTTTGCAAATGAAAAATCTTTATAAACTAACTAACTATGAAAGATGTGCATCAATGTATGATACTGCATCTTGAACCGTAGCGATTTTTTCTGCTTCTTCGTCGGGGATCTCGCAACCGAATTCTTCTTCAAAAGCCATAACCAATTCAACCGTGTCTAATGAATCAGCGCCAAGGTCATTTGTGAAGCTTGCTTCAGGAGTAACTAAAGACTCTTCAACGCTTAATTGGTCTACAACAACTTTTTTAACTCTTTCTAATGTGCTCATTTTTACCTCATTAAATAAATAATAATACTAACTATAAAATTATATAAAGCACACAAAGATTTTGCAAATGTTAAGCGCTTATATTAACAAATATTTACTAAAAAATAAGCCGTAAAGCTTTAATTTGCTTTGTTTTGCATAAAAAAAGAGCCGAAGATTTTCGGCTCTTTTCGCTTAATATTTGGCTTTGATTACAGTTTTTCTTCAATTGTAAGTGAATCATTCAAGAGAAGATAAACTTCATCGCCCACAGAAGCTTTATATTCAGGTCCTTTTGAGAATAAGCCGACAACAAAGCCTAAGCCCGCACCCACAGGAAGCCCGATACCGTATGAAGCTCCGTATTCTTCAGTAGGAACACCAACCGCAGTGCCGACGCCGGCGCCGAGTGCCAAACCGCCTATTGTATATGTGGCAAGTTTTGCTCCTGATTTTTTCTTCAAATAACCTTCCAAATTGTTATAAACATATCCGTCCATGTTTGATGATGTGGAAGGAAGTTCAACCTTATTGAAATGGAATTTAACTGCGGCAGGCTTATTCATTCTTTTTGGAGCAATAATATCTTCAACGGAAGCATAGAATTTTGAACCCGCAGGAATTAAAAGTGTTCCTTCAACGGTTGAGATGTCTTTTTCGTTTGTAAATAAAACGGTGTCGCCAACGTTTGCATTTTTGGAGTTGAATTTTTCAGCAAAATTAACTTTCAAAATGTTTCCTTCGGCAATAATTTTTCTCATATTTGTAATCGTTACAACGTTTGATGTTGCATGAGAATTAATTGCCAAGTGTTCAACGCCCAAAGTTTGTTCTTTCGGTTCTTCAGCTTTATATTCTTCTTTAACGTTTGAAATTGAATTTTTCAATTTTGCAAGAAGAACTGCCGTTTCGGCTCTTGTGATATCTCTTTCAGGTTCAAAAGCCTGTGAATCGGGATAATTTACATATAAATTATAAGTAACAGTTTTTGCGTAAGCTGTTTTTGCCCATTCGGGAATTTTATCAACATCACTAAAACTGTCTAAAACAGAAGCGTCAGCCGTGTTATCTTTTGTAATATGGCTGACCGTTGATGTAACTTCAGCTTTTGAGATTGTTTTTTCAGGTTTAAATGTTCCGTCAGGATAGCCGTAAACAAGCCCGATTTGTTCCGATCTCATGATGTCATCATACAAATTTGTTGAAGTTGTAACATCTTCAAACGGATTTTGGATATAAACTTGTAAATCGCTTTGACCCAAAACTTTAACAAGCATAGAAGTAAATTCAGCTCTTTGAACAGAACCGTCAGGATTAAAGTTTCCTTGGTCGTCAAGGTTCATAACCTTGTCTGTTACCATTTGATTGATTTCTTTCTGTGCCCAATATCCGTCAGCAACATCAGAAATGTTATCGGCAAATGCGCTCTGGCAAAAGCAAACTGACATTATAAGCATAAAGGGTGTTAAGAAAGACAATAATTTTTTCATAAAAAAATTCCCCCTATTTAATAACTCCAATTTCATACAAGAATAATACAACAAACCATATGTTTTTGACAAGAATACATTTAATCTTCAGTCTTAATTCTTTTTAATTTACATGAAGCTTTGAGCGCAGTTAAATCTTTCTGTATTTTATAATTCATTTTTTCAAGATTTAATTTCATTGAAAGCGAAAGAGCTTTTTCATACATTTTTATTGCGGCGTTTGCAAGCTCAGTTTTTTTGCCGGCTTCGACATTTTCGATTGATTCTTGCATAATTAAGGCTCTTTGGCGGACAATTTGAACCATAAAATAATTTAATTCGTTCTGGTTAACATCCTGACTTGCAAGCTCAATATACATTTTTGCGCTTTCAAGGTCGCCTTTAATAACGTAATATTCCGCCATTAAAATTTGGAACAAAGATTTAAACCAAATAGTGTTAATTCTTGGATTTTCGGCTATTTGAATAGATTTTTCACAAATTTCAATTGCTTTGTCGGGTCCTGAAATTTTAAGAGTTGCCCTTGCGCTGATATACCAAGCAATTAATGCGCCCAGAGCAATCTTCTCATTTGAAAAATAGCTCATTTGTTCCTGACAAATTTCAAGCGCACGCAAAGAATCGTCCTCTTTTAATAACACAAAGGCAAGAACCGTTTTCAAAATGTTTTTTGTATAGTTGTCTCCGATGTTGTTTGCATAGGTAACGGCTTCAAAAAGGTCTTCTTTTATGTTTTCAAAATCATACCTTAAAACTTTATTAAAAAGGGTTATCATATTCCATTTTGAAATAAGGAAGTAATCTTCTTTTGAAAATTCTTTTATCAGGGTGTGCAAAATTTCGTCAGATTGTTCAAAAAACCCTTTTGCGGTATAGCTGAGTGCGCATGCTAATTTTAATCTTTTGACAAGATCTTCGTTTATATTTTTTGAATCTTTAAAAATTTCTTTTTCAATTAAGGAAATAAGTTCAAAAGAAAGCGGGCTTCCCTGAAAAGTATAAGCTTCAATTAAATTAATGTTTGATAATATCCAAGAATCATAAAGGTTTTCTTTTGAAATGTAAGGAAGTTTTTTCTTTGCCCGAACGGCTTCCGACAAAAGCGGGTTAATTTCGGTGTTAACCGTGTTTATAACTTCCTCATAATTCCCCGTGTTAACAAGCGCTTCGAGTTTTCTTGTTTTAATTAACGCCTTTTGAAGTTCGGATTTTTCTTTATTGTCAAAAAGCGAAAGAATATTGTCCACGGTTTCAATAACCGCCGTATACCTTTGAGAAAGCTTACAAGATTCTGTTAAATATCCTGACAATTCAATAACTTTTTTGTTATCATTTTTATTTTTTGCTTCGACGATAGCGTTTGAAAGATATTCAATGGCGCCGTCGGGAAATTTTCTGTAGGTTAATTTTCCAAGACGTTCAAAAGCATTGTTTTTAATATAATTTTCAAGCGGAATACCGCTTCCTTCAAGATTTATAAGGCTTTGCTGTTGGCTGATTATATAAAGAGCCGTATCCCCTATTGCAGAAGACAGTTTTAAATTTTTTGTCCAAAGAGCAAGAGCCACGGGCTTGTTACCGATTGCCTGAGCTAAAAGCGCACAAATCGCCGGCACTGAATTTACCCTGTTTAATAAAACTTTCAGCATAGCTTCGACATAAGGGGTAAGTTCGGGGTTATTTTTCGCCAAAATGTAAACATTTGTCCAAACCAGACTGTTTTTAAAAGCATAATTTTCTTCATCAATTTTTGAAACATATCCGCCCACAACAAGACCGGTCATTGCGGCTTTAAAGTCGTCTTCTTTCATGTCAATCACATCTTTTATGATTGATTTTGTAAACTTTCCGCCCAAAAATGAGGCAAGACACAAGATGAAAAACTGATTTTTTGATTTTTCGTAAAGGAAATTAAGCCTTTCTTGCATTATTCCTTCAATTGTTTGGGGAACAAAATAGTCTTCATGTTTTTTTGCAAAAACAAATCTGCCACCCTTGAGCATGATTTTTTTTGTTTCCGTTAAATGGAAAAGAACCTGTCCTGTATATGCCAAGTCTCCTTTTGCATTCATAATAATTTGGTCGGAAATTTTTCTCGGCAAAATTGAAACGTCCGAAAGATATTTTTTAATGAAGTTTCTTGTTGAAGACACCTCTCTTTTTTTGAGAGATATATCAAAACAGTTTTCACGGGGCAAAGTGCTTTCCTGAATGAATATATTCATCGGATTTTGGCTTCTGTAACACAAAAGGAATTTTGAACCGTCCGTAAAGAAATTGTTTTCAATCAAATATGTCAAAAATTCAAATGACATTTCATCAATAAGGTCAAAGTCATCCACGGTTAAAAGAAGTTTCGAGTTTAATCTCAGCGCATCCAAAATGTCTTTAATATGAGAAAAAGTATTCTTTTTGTTTTGAGATAATGTTTCATAAAAAGCTTCTTTTATCGGATATAAAAGGTTGATAAGGGTTTCAATTTTTTCTTTTTCAAAATTTGAGGGAAGATATTTTTTAATTAAACCCCTTAAGCTGTCCGTTGTTTGTTTATAGTCTTTTGTGGATGAAGGAAGATTAAAAAGGTTTAAAAAGGCGTCTTGAAAAAGACCCATCGGGGCAACTTTACTTATGGCGGAACACTTTGAGGATAAAATTGCAATGTCAGAGTTTTCAAGCTTTTTATAAAGAGAATTTAAAAGGTGGGTTTTGCCCGTTCCTCTGGGGGCATTAATTGAAATTCCCTTTATGTTATTTTCTTCCGTTATCGTTTTATAAACGGTTTCAATCGCAAGTTCTTCATCCGTTTCCTCGATTTCGGTTAAAGAAGGTTTTTCATTTTCAAGATTAACCATTTTATAAGAATCGGGAGAGATTTTAACAAGCGAAATTTCACCGGAAAGGGCTTCAAATGCGGCTTTAGTTGTTATTATATCTTTGTCTTTTCCGACTCCAAGCTGCATAACCGGCTTATCAAACTCAATTTCGCCATACTGCAAAATTACAAATTTATGAGAAATTTCAGCTCCGAGAGTTTCCGACAAAAAAGAATTAAATTTAACCATTTCGGCGTTAAATTTAAGAATTTTGTCATAAATTCCGTTATTTTTGTTATAAGGAATTTTAAACCTTGCAATGTTTTCTTTGTAAAATTCGGGTGTAGCGCCGAATGCCACTTTAATTGAGGTTTGTATGTTTAATAAAACCTTTGATTTAAATTCGTCGTCATTAAATTTTTTAAAGACGGAAGGAAGGTTGATAAAATCAATTAAAACTTCAAGCCTTCCGCCGCTTTGATTTAGCGGAGTTTTCGGCGGAGTTTTATTTTCCTGTTTTAAAAACACCCTTTCCTGTTTTTTGTCTTTAGGCTGTTCTTTCGGGCTTTCTTCGGCTGTTTCGTCAAAAACGTAAAAACATTTTCTGCATGTTGGGCTTGAAACATAATTTGCGCTGTTGCATTTCGGGCAAAATTTAACAAAAACATAGCCGCAAGACTTGCAGGATGTTGAACCGAGGCGCACTTTTTCTTTGCACTTGGGGCATTCGATTATAAGCCTTAAATTGCAATTAGGGCAGTGCGTATCTTTGTTTGATACATCAGTTTTACACTTTGGACATTTCACTTTATAAAGTCTTTTTTAAAATGTTAACAAGATTATTTTATTATAAAAATTGCAAATTACAAACTTGAAATCTTAAATTTTCTTTGTGATAGAATTTTATGTATGCAGTTGGGAGTTAACATAGATCATATAGCAACCTTAAGAAATGCAAGAATGGGGCTTGAACCTTCCGTTCTTGAAGGGGCTCTTGTTGCTCAAAAAGCCGGAGCATGTCAGATTACAACACACTTAAGGGAAGACAGACGCCATATAAGGGATGAAGATGTTTATCTTTTAAAAGAAAAACTTTCAATTCCCATTAATCTTGAAATGGCGGCAACGTCCGAAATGGAAGAAATTGCAAAAAAACTTCTTCCGAATTCTTGCTGCATTGTCCCCGAAAAAAGGCTGGAAGTTACGACGGAAGGCGGTTTGGATGTTATTCGCTTTGAAGAAAAAATAAAAAGAATGAACGCCAACCTTCAGGAAAAGGGAATTTTAATCAGCCTTTTTATAGATGCGGACCTTAAACAGGTTGAAGCCGCAAAAAGAACGGGTGCCGAGTTTGTGGAGTTTCATACGGGTTTTTTTGCAAACGCTTTTCAAAACGGAAATTATAAAAAAGAGCTGGATAAATTAAAAGAAGCGGCAAAATATGCTCAAAGCCTTGGCATAAAGGTAAATGCAGGGCATGGGCTTAATTATGAAAATGTCAAATTAATGCATGAAATTGACGGTCTTATTGAGCTTAATATCGGTCACAGCATAATTTCAAGGGCAATTTTCACGGGGCTTTATCAAGCCGTAAAGGATATGATTGATTTAATTTAAATTTTTCCCATGCCTCAAAAAACAAAAATCAAAGCGTTTATTAAGTTTTCTTAAGCGCATGTAACCAATTGTTAAGGGTTTTGCCCCATGGTTGAAACCATGGCATGGTGCATGATTTAACCCCCAAGAGTTTTTTTGGGGACAAGCATTATGAAATATTTTTGCCACAATTGAAGGCATTTAATATAATTAACTCAAGTGCAAAAAACGGAACCAAAGCCGTGACACTTAAAATGGAAAAGGTGAAGTTTTATGTGCCAAGCAAACAGAATAAAAACAAATCTGTTGAAAATAAGACAAAGATTAGACAACTACAGCGCAAAACTAATAGCGGTTTCGAAATATTATTCGGCAGACAGAATAAAAGAAGCCTATGAATGCGGAATTAAAGATTTCGGAGAAAGCAGGTTGCCTGAGGCGGTCAAAAAAATCAACAGTTTAGACGATGTAATACGTTCTGATTGCGACTATCATTTAATTGGACATTTGCAAAGCAATAAGATAAAGTGGGCGGTTGGTTTTTTTAAATTAATTCACTCGGTTGATTCTAAAAGCCTTGCGGATGAAATCTCCAAAAAAGCATCTTTACTTGGGGTTGAGCAAGAAATTTTAATTCAGGTAAATAATTCCGGTGAAGAACAAAAATTTGGAATTGCACCTTCAAAATTGGAAGATATGATTGAATACGTTTCTTCGCTGAAAGGTCTTAAACTCAAAGGTTTGATGAATATTGCGCCTTTGACGGACGATAAACAATATATCAAAAGACTTTTTCTTGAAATGTATAAACTCAAAGAGGCGTATAATCTGGAAGAACTTTCAATGGGGATGAGTAACGATTATGAAATCGCACTCGACTCGGGGGCAACAATGATAAGATTAGGCAGGATATTATTTGAATAACAGGAGGAAGGGCATTATGGCCAGCGTTTCAGACAAAATCAAATCCATAGTAGGATTTTTGACATCACCATTTGAAAGCGGAAAGGACGAAGATTTTTTCGACGGTTTAAACGAAGAATTTGAAACCGGCTATGAAACAGACAGAAATGCCGCCCTTGAGCCTTCATTTAAACAAACTTCACCTATCAGGCATGAAAGAAAAGTTATCTCAATGCCAAACAGAGGCTATGAAGCGGGAATGAAAAATTACGAAGTTGTAGTTTTTGAACCCAGAGCATACAACGAATCAATTCAAATTGCTCAAGCGCTCAAAGAAAGAAAAACAGTTATTTTAAATCTTCAACTCTTAGACAGAGAAGAATCTCAAAGAATCGTTGATTTCTTATGCGGTTGCACACACGCACTGGACGGCAACCAAAGAAAAGTCGGCGATTTTGTCTTTATATTTACGCCTAACAACATTAACCTTACTCAAGAAATGGTTACATCAAAATTAACCAGAGATGCGCTTTGGAACGCAGCGCTTCCTCAAGGTAATTAATATATTGGAGTTATAGAGAGTTTAAAAAGCCACGGAATACTTTGTATGCGTGGCTTTTTATTTATGTTTAAAATTAAACCCCCCTTGAAAAAGCTTTCTGAGGAGGGTCATTTTTTTATGCGTTATTTTCTTTTTTGTTGTTAATCATTTCTTGAATTTTAGAGATGATTTCTTCACCTTTCTTTTGCATATCGGAAACAACATCATCCGCTTTAGCCTGAAGTTCTTTCACAACACCTTGAGCCTTATCATAAGCTTCTTTAGTCGTTTTGCCGATAGCTTCTCTGGTTTCTTCACCTGATTGAGGGGCAAGCAAAATTCCGATAACGGCGCCCACTGCACCACCAACAATGAAACCTGCAATAAATTTTCCTGCTGACATATTTTAATTTCCTTTCTATTTTACTTCTTAAACAAATTTACGCCTGCCTTAAAGCCTGCGATAACGCCGTCAAGCACACTTTTGAGCTTTCCGCCCAAAATTCCGGTTGCGCCTATAACACCGTTAAATGCACAGTTTATGGCTTTGACCCTGTTGTCCGTGGCTTTTACAATAGAGGTAACTCCTGAAATTGTTTCTTTTAAATCTTTTACAACAGGTTCAAGCTCGCCATTTAAAGTGTCACAAGCTTTGTTAATGTTTTTAACAAGTTTATTCGTTGAACTTAAAACCTTTACCAAATAAACAGTTAAAATAATTAAACATATTACAGAAACTATAACAAGTACTAAAAGGGCAATATCAAGTGTGTCCATTTTTTTCTCCTTACATGTTGTATACGTCTGTTTCTATGTTTTTAGCATTCGCAAGTTTTTCGGCTTTGATGTTTTCGGCGATTTTTTTGCATTCTTCTTCGATTTTGTTTTTTGTGTTTTTTATAACGTCAATTGCCTGATTTTTTACCCTGTTAATTTCAGGATGACATTTTGCAACAACCGATTTAAATGCATCTTTAATATCTTCTCTTGATTCTTTACCTGATTTTGGAGCGAAAATCACGCCCGCTAAAACGCCGCCTGCAATGCCTGCAAGAATGCCCATTGCAAATGCAATCGAATTTGGTTTTTTTTCCATCGGGTTTTCTCCTATTTTAAAGACCCTTTTAGTATATCATTTTTTTTTCATCCTTTAAACCCCATTAAAAGATTGATTTCATTTATTTTTATAACTTGAACTCATTTTTTGCGGAAAAAATTATTTTTTGCTTGAAATAAAAACAAACATAAGGTGTATTTTTAAATTTTTTTGCTTGTAAAAAAATATTTTGTTGCTATAATGAGTTTTGTTAATCCTCAGTAGCTCAATGGCAGAGCATTCGGCTGTTAACCGAAGGGTTGTTGGTTCGAGTCCAACCTGGGGAGTTTTTTCGTATTTATATTACATTGTCCATTAATTTTGCAAGAAAATTATTATTTTTCTGGTAGTTTCGGAATTGCAGACAGTTTTGGAATTATCGTCAAAAATCAGTTATATCAAGCATTTTAACTTGGAAAAATTTACAAGAATTAAAATTCCGGAACTCGTGCAAAATGCCGCTTTTGCAGACAGTTTTGGAATTTTTTGTATTTTCAAACTGTATAAAGGTTTCAGGCATATTTAAAATTTTGCAGACAGTTCAAGAATTTCGGGCAAAATTGATTTATTCTGAAAAGTTGGTAG
>CANRGC010000025.1 GCA_947630045.1 Candidatus Gastranaerophilales bacterium | reverse complement strand
ACGGGACGGTTGATGTTGATAATGCGGCACAGATTTTTATAACGGAAGGTTTATCTAAGGTTTATAAGATTGCAAGCGTTTGTTCAAAAGATAATATTTCATCTTGCGGAATTTCGCCCCAGATAACAATACTTGGAGGTGCAAAAACCATGAACATTCCAACATCAATGGAAGATTTAAATGTCTTTTTCACCACAACTTATAAGGAAATGGATAAATATGAAAGAAACACCGAAGCTAACGGCGGAATAGTCCAAAACACAAAAGCCGCAGCCTTTGAAACCTTAAACGGAGAATCGGTGCTTTTATTTTACAACCCGAATTGCAAACAGTATGGAAACCCGCTGGCACACCACTACGGAGCAAACGAGATTTGTGTGAATATGATTTATGATGTTAACGGGATAAAAGCTCCAAATGAAGTTGGCAAAGATATAGGCTTTATGACGGTCTTTTACCCGACAGACACAGTTGTTGCGGCGCCTGTAATAATTACGCCCATTCCTTCGTCAAGCACGGTTATGCATCTTTATAAAGAAGGGGGAAACGACGCAATTTCTTTTTGTAAAAAACAAGATACAAATTCAAGGCTGCCTGATATGTATGAAGCCTATTCAATAATTTCAAATATGAATATTTTGGGAATAGACTATGACATTTGGTCCGGAACACCAACAAAAGGCACGGGAGAAAAAGGCTTTACAATGTCAGCCTGTGTACATGGCGGAATATTTGCCCCTATAGACAACTTTCAAAATCGTGCGCTTGTATGCGTTAAAAAATAAAGCCCTGCATATACAGGGCTTTAAGCTATTTATACAGTAACATATTACAGGTAGTTTTCAATTTCCCATTCTGAAACTTTAGTTCTGTAATCATCCCACTCTTTTTCTTTTGCCGTAACAAATTCGTTGTAAATATGTTCGCCAAGAGCTTTTTTAATGAGCGGATTTCTCTTTAATTCCCAGAGAGCTTCTTCTAAAGACCCCGGCAAAGAGATTATGCCTTTTTCTTTTCTTTCGTCAGAAGTCATATGATAAATGTTTTCTTCCGTTTGGTTTGGCGGAGTAATGTTATTTTTAATGCCTTCAAGAGCGGCGGTTAAAATAACCGCAAATGCTAAATAAGGGTTACATGAAGGGTCAGGTGAACGAAGTTCAACCCTTGTTGCGCTGCCTCTTTTTGCGGGAACTCTTATAAGAGCGCTTCTGTTTGCAAGGCTCCATGCCAGATAAACAGGGGCTTCATATCCGGGGACCAAACGTTTATAGCTGTTTACAAGCGGGTTTGTAATTGCCGTAAAGCTTCTGACGTTTTGAAGAAGTGAGCCTATAACGTTAAGAGCAACTTTTGAAAGTTGATAAGGAGCATTTTCATCATAAAAAGCGTTTTTGCCGTCTTTAAAAAGTGAAACGTTACAGTGCATGCCGGAACCGTTAATTCCAAATACGGGCTTTGGCATAAACGTAGCATGTAAGCCGTTCATGGAAGCAACAGACCTTACGGCATATTTAAACGAAACAACGTTATCCGCAGTCGTAAGAGCGTCTGCATATTTGAAATCAATTTCATGTTGACCTGCGGCAACTTCGTGGTGACTTGCTTCGATTTCAAAGCCCATTTGTTTTAAGGTTTCAACCATTTTGCCACGAACAGATTCGCCTCTGTCGTTTGGTGCAACATCATAATATCCTGAATCATCGTGTGTTTCTAAAGTCGGGTTGCCCCATTCATCTTTATTGAATAAGAAAAATTCCGCTTCAGGACCGACATTTAAAACGTATCCCAAATCGGAAGCTTCTTTAATAATTCTTTTAAGGTTAGCTCTGGGGCAGCCTTCAAACGGGGTGCCGTCCGGATTGTAGATATCACAAATTATTCTTGCAACCGCAGTGCCTTCATCTTTGTTTGTTCTCCAAGGAAGAAGCGAAAATGTTGATAAATCAGGATAGAAATACATATCCGAGGTTTCAATGCTTCTAAAACCTTTGATTGAAGAACCGTCTAACATACATTCGTTATTCAAAACTTTATCAATTTGTTCCGAGGGCACTGCCATGTTTTTAACCGTGCCGTTTATATCAACAAACTGTAATCTGATAAAACGAACGTTTTCTTCTTTAATAATTCTTTTAATCTCATCTTTTGAGAGAATTTTTCCCTGAACAGGTACAAATGTCATTGTTGATCTCCTTCATACTTTTTGACAGAACGATTATTACATAGGTAGTATATAAAAGTCAAGAATAAATTATTAGCTTAACAGGTGTTAGTATTTTTTTTAAAATGTATGATAAAATATTCTTATCATATGAGGAGTTTTTTAATGTTTAAAAAAATAATTTTTTCTTTAGCTTTAATGATTTTTGTTTCATCCGTATCGGTTCAAGCCGCACCGCAAAAAGCTGCCGCACCGCAAAAAGCGGCGCCGCAAAAAACCTCGCTTGAGCTTTTAAATAAGGTTCCCGAGATTAATGCTTCTTCTCTTGAAGTTGTAAAAAACCCGAACGGTTTTTTGAACAAAAAAGTTATAATGACTGTTAAATTTGACAAATTTTCAACCCTCGGGCTTGACTATAAAAAAGCCATGAGAGATTCACAAAAATATATCGGCTTTCTTATTCAAAGGGACGACGTTAAAGACCACAACATACCTTTGTCTGAAATGAAACTGTTTATTACAAGAGATTATGCCGAAAAGTTTATTGACCTTAATACGGGCGATAAAATTAAAATTAAAGGAAAAGTTTTTTCAACAGCTCTCGGAGACCCTTGGATAGATGTTGAAAGCATTGAAGTTATTGAAAAAACACCTGTAGCAAAAACAAATTAGATACTTTGTAAGGGAGTATGAATGCAAGAAAAATTTTTAACCATTCACGGCCATTTCTATCAGCCGCCAAGGGAAAATCCTTGGCTTGAGGTTATTGAAATACAAGATAGCGCAAAACCTTTTCATAACTGGAATGAAAGAGTTTCGATGGAATGTTACGAACCGAATTCGGTTGCAAGAATAGTTGATTCCAACAACAAAATTTTAAGCATAATCAACAACTATCAATATATGAGCTTTAATATCGGTCCGACACTTCTTTGCTGGATGGAAAAATATGCAAAACAATCGTACAGAAGAATTTTAGAGGCTGACAAAAACTCCGTTTCGCTTTATTCGGGTCATGGCTGTGCAATTGCACAGGTTTATAACCACATTATCATGCCCCTTGCAAATACGAATGACAAATATACTCAAGTTATTTGGGGAATAAGAGATTTTGAAAAAAGATTTAAAAGAAAACCCGAAGGCATATGGCTGGCTGAAACTGCGGTTGACGCAAGAACTTTGGAAGTTTTGGCAGATCTTGACATAAAGTTTACAATTTTATCACCCTATCAGGCACAATCTGTAAGAAAAATCGGCGAAAAAAATTGGACGGACGTCAGCTGGGGAAGCATTGACCCTTCACAGCCTTACAGATATTTTATTGAAGGAGGGGATAAATATATAGATTTATTTTTCTATGACGGCGCAATTTCAAAATCTGTTGCGTTTGACCAGCTTCTTACAAACGGCGAAAAATTTGCATACAGGCTTCAAGACGGCTTTGTTCCCGAAAGAAACAGACCTCAGCTTGTAAACATTGCAACGGACGGCGAAAGTTACGGTCACCATACAAAATTTGGCGATATGGCGCTTTCTTACGTTCTTGCGGTCAAAGCAAAAGATTTAGGCTTCAAAATTACGAACTATGGCGAATTTTTGGAACAATTCCCGCCGACATGTGAAGTTGATATCAAGCCCGTTTCTTCATGGAGCTGTTCTCATGGAGTCGGAAGGTGGATGGACGATTGCGGATGTTCAACGGGCGCCGCTCAAGGCTGGAATCAAAAATGGAGAAAACCCCTGAGAGAAGCGCTTGATTATTTAAGAGATGAGCTGATTAAAGTCTGTACAAAAGAAGGAAGCAAATATTATAAAGACTTTTGGGAAGCCAGAAATAAATATATAGACGTCATTTTAGACAGAACTCCCGAAACCATTGAGGCGTTTTTAAAAGAAAATGCGGTTAAAAAACTTACAAAACAAGAAAAAATCAAAGCGCTCAAACTAATGGAAATTCAGCGGTCATGCTTGTTAATGTATACAAGCTGCGGTTGGTTTTTTGCGGAAATTTCAGGTATTGAAACTACCCAGATTATGAAATATGCGCTAAGAGCAATGGATTTTGCCAGTGAATTTTCAAAGGTTGATTTTGAAAAGAATTTTCTTACAATTTTACAAAGAGCAAAAAGCAACATTCCTGAATATGAAAACGGCAAAAAAATATACGAAATGTTCGTTCGCCCCGCAAGAGTAACGGTTGAAAAAATAGTTACACACTGGGCAATATCATCCCTTTACGATTCAAACGAGTTTCTCGACGAAATTTACTGTTACAAAATTAAGAAAATAAGCCACAAAACCTTTAAACATAAAGACTGTGTTCTTGCTTTCGGCAGGTTGGAAGTTTCATCCTGTATAACGCTTGAAAAATTTGATTTGACTTATGCGCTTTTAAAAACGTCTGAAAGCGAATATTTCTGTACCGTTACCCCGTTTAAAAATCAAGAATGGCTCAGCTCCGTCAAAAATGCAATTATTGACAAATTCAACGAAGACAAGACGGATGACGTTCTTAAATTAATGCAAAAACACTATAAGTCAGAATTTTACACAATTAAAGACGTTTTAATCGACAAAAGAAAAGTCATCTTGGAAAAAGTTTTAATCAACAAACTTTTAAAAACGGCAAATACATATCTTGAGCTTTATGAAGACTTAAAAGCTCCGATTTCACAGCTTGCGGATATGGGAATGGACATTCCTGACGCATTTAGAGTTGCCGCAAAGTTTTCGCTTTTGAAAGATTTAGACGAAACGCTTGATAAGGCGGAAGATTTTCTTGATAAAGAATTAAACGAAAAACTTGATAAAATTAAACGTGAAGCGGACAAGTTTTTTGTTAATCTCAATAAATCAAGAGCAAGAATTATTGTCGCAAAGAAGCTTCAATCTTTAATTGCAGAGGCTGCGGACAACCCGAGTGAAAAAACAAATGAAAAAATCTTCGGTCTTTTCGGAATAATGGATAAAATGGGGCTTGATGTTGACATCAGAGTTTCACAAAACATCTATCACGAAAAAATATATTCCAAAATTGAATATCTGATAGATTATCTTGAAAAATCAAAAAACAAGGCAAAAGACAGAAAAATTATTCTTTCTTTCCTTGAAATCGGAAGAAAACTCAATATAAACACCGATTTTTACATTCCGCACATAGACAGAGCAAGTCTTCCCGTTGGCGCTATAAGATAATTATTTTATAGTTTTTCCAAAAAGAATTCTAAGCCCGCCAAAAGGTTTTCTCAGCGCACAGTTCACGCCTTGAACTATTTCATCCGAACTTTTTGCAATAGAAGTAAGGTTAACTGCCGTGCCGGAATAATTAAGTCTGTTTGTCATGTTTTTTATATCACCGGTTGTTTCATCCAAATTTTTGGTTGTGCCTTCAATATTTTTAATTATGCTTTTTACTTCTTCCTGACTAAAAGAATCGTCAGCCTTATTTGTAATAGACTTTAATTTTTTTGAAGAATAATTAAGATTTTTTGCGGCGGATGTAAGCTCTTTTTCCGAATTGTTTATCATCACGTTTAAAGAGTCCATGACATTTATCGTTGCTTGCAAAAGGGTTTCCAGATTTTCCACGGAAATTTTCAAAGACTCTTTTATGTCTTCCATTTCGGAATAAGAAACTTCTTCGTTTAAATAATTATTAAACCCGCCCGATAATTTTCCTTTGAGTTTTGTTTTGTTGCTTATTCCGATATAAGAAGGGTTTTTTGGATAAATTATCTCAATATAATCTTCATAAAGTTTATCGTTTATGCGCTTTTGTTTCATTATGGCTTCGGAATTGCAAGGAAGAAAAGCTGATTTTTCATTAAAAGTAACATGGACGCATGTATTTGGCGAAGTGTCGCATGGGAGCATTTTTGAAGTTCTTCCGACTTTAAAGCCGTTATAATAAACGTTAATTTTTTGAGGAATGGGGCGAAGTTTTTCAAATTCAATTTGTGCATGAACAAAATTAGTTTTATAATAAAAAAACACGTAACAAATTGAAACGAATATCAAAATTAAAATTAGCTTTCTTTTCATAAAATATGCCTTTAAACCTTGCATAATAATTTTATGAAAAGTTTACAAAACTAAAAATTAGACAAATAATTAAGCCAAAAAGGCAAATTTTATTATTTACATGTTTTATAACCTCGTATAAAAAGATAGGAAATTTTATGGAAGTTTCAAGCGTATCTTCAGCACCTTTCTACACACCGAAACAAATCAAAAATGATTTGAAATCTGCGGGAACAAGCGCCGCATTAAGCGCAGCTATTACACTTGCAATTAACAAAGATCATTCAGTTAAAAGAGCCGGCAAAATCGGTGCGTTGGCTGCGGGAATTTCAATTGCTTTTAGTCTTATCAGCAGAACTGCCGCAAAAGTAAAAAGCAATTTAATAGCAAAGAAAGAGCTAAATTCATCACTTAAAACTCATCAGGGGTAAAATATGCAGGTAAATTCAACAACCACTCCTCCAATAATTGCAAAACTTCAAGAACCAAAAGTCATGGATAAAGTTAAAAAAATTGCTGTTCCTTCTCTTTTGGCGACAGGGGGCGTACTTCTTGCAACAAAACAGCCTAAAAATGCTGTTTCGGGAATGAAAATGACAACCCGTCTTGCAAGAGCGGGGTTTGTCGGTATAGCTACGGCAGCAATTCTGACACTGGTTAATATAACCAAAAACGAAGCTGTGGAAGGCGTAAACAAAGTTAAAGAAATTTTCAGAAAAACTGACGGCGAAAAAGCGCTTGAAAAGTCTGAAAATAAAAATATAGAACTTGGAAAACCGACAGAACCAAAAGAGAAGAAAGAGCCCGAAAACCAAACTTCGATAAACCCTTTCGCAGATGATAATCAAGACCCCAAAGAAAGCGTTAATCTCGATAAGGTTTTAAATGAAGCTGAAAATCTTGCTTCGGATAATTCATCAAATTTAAATGAAACCAAAGAAAAAATTACTCAAAGCAAACCTGAAACAATGAATTTCAGCCCTTTATTTATGCAAACACAACAAAATTCAAACACTGCAAACCCTTTTGCAAGTGTAACTTCAAAATAGGATTATAGGAAATTTATTAAAAATAAGCGCCAAATCTAAGGGCGCTTTTTTTATTTTAAAAAAAAGCGCTTCAAATTAATGAAGCGCAACAAATTTGCTATGCTATTTTCTGAAACTTTTTTCATGCCTTATTCAAAAGAATGTATGACCCCGTAACTCCCGAGTGGTATGAACACCACCCTTCGGAGCCGTCATCGCATGAATAAGCACCTGTGTTTGAATTTGAAGTGTTGCCTTCAACAGTATTTACTGTACCGTCCGAATTTACGGAAACCACAAGTCCAACATGCTGTTCACCGTAAACAATTATGTCGCCCGGCTCAACTTGACTTGAATCGTCTGTTAAAAGCCCTTTATTTGCTCCCCATTCTCTAATAGTCGGAACATATGCCGTATTTGAACAGGTGTTAATATAATCACCGGGGACATCATCGCCATAAACTTGTTGCAGTGCGTAAGCAACAAAGTCGCCGCACCAAGCACCGGCGTCAAATCGACATCCTGCCGCAGTCATCGCCTGTTGCATTTGAGTTGCATTAATCGGCACCATATTTCCGTTTTCGTCGGTAACAAGGTCCATAAGGAAGTCTGCAACAGCTTGTCCGTCACCTGTCATTGAATATTCCATTTGTATTTGTTTTTGTTGAAGCTCGTTAATTTCTTCTTCAACTTCTTGCAGCTCTTCATTTGCAGTGTTTAGAGCCTCTTGAGCGCTTGAAACTTCTTGAGATTTAACCGTTTCAACATTTACTCTTGCTTCTTGGAAAGCTTTTAGCGCTTCTTTGGTAGCGTCAGAGCAAACTTTTTCTATTTCTTTTTCAATTTTTTCACGTTCATCTTCAAGCTTCTCTAAGTTTTCTTTAACAATCTTTAGAGTGTCTTCTGCAAATTCTTTTGCAGCCTCTGCAGATTTTTTCTCTTCTTCATTTTCTTTTATTGATTTTTCTGTCGAAGAAATTTTTTCTTTAAGTTCGCTTCTTGTTGCCTGAATGTCATCCCAGTTGTCTTTATTTTCTTCGGTTTTTTCGGAAGGCAAGGCGGAAAGTGAAGCCTTATACTGTTCTAAACTTGAATTTAGAGAAGTTATTTTGCTGTCAAGGGAAGTAATTTTTTCTTCCTGTTGCGCAATCTTCTTTTCGTATTTTGTTTGTTCTTTTTCTTCGGTTTCAATATCTTCCTGATTTTTGAGCATTCTGCCTCTTAATTCATCAGAAATTTTATCATCATGGCAAACCGCTTCTTTATAAGCTTCTTCCTTCTGTGCAAGGTCTTCTTTGGCATTCACAATATTTTCATTTGTTTCGCCGACAGCGGCTTGATAATCGTCATTTGCTTTATCAACTTTTTCTTGTTTTTCAGCCCTTTTTTCTTCAAGCTCTTCCATTGTAACTTCAGGCTTGATCGTAACATTTCCGCTTGAACCCGAACCTGTGGAATAAGAAGGCGAAGAATAATAAGTCCCGCCTGAAGATCCGATTGAAGTTGACGGCGTATAGGAATTATATGTCGGTATCTCCTCGGTGGTTATAGGCGTTACTGCGTCCGTTTCTTCTTTATCTTTATCAATTCCGAGAATTTCTTTTAGCTTGTCTAAAAGTTCCGGCGCAATTTCTTCTTCATCGTTTTCATTTTTTTCGGAATTAATATTTTCAATAAGCTTTTCAATGTCATCAGTCGTTAAATCTGCCAAAGATTTGAGGTTTAAATCTAAATCTTCGACTTCTTTTTTTGTAATAACACCGTCTTTATCCGTGTCAATTAAGTTAAACACGTTTTTATATCCGACATCGGAAAAAATATCGTCTAGCTCTTTATTGGAAACAAAGAGTGACTTAAAAGCGGCAAGAGTGTATTCTTTATCTTCAGCTTCCACTTTCTTTTCTTTATCATCTTCGTCATCTTTTGTTTTGGAAGCCTTCTCGGAAATATCTGCATCTTGAAGCTGATTTTCAGACGACTTTTTTTCGGCTTTACTGTCAATTTCTTGTGCAATCTTGTAAGACGCTTTTTTAGTAACGCCGCCATCGTCTGCATTGTCAGTTTTATCCACTGTGGGTGCGTTTGAAACAATTTTTAATACAACATTTAGTTCATCAGAATTCATAGCAAATTTACTCCTATGTGTATATAAAAAATATATACTAAGTAAAATTTCATATTTGCTGATTTTGTTTACATTTTTTTACATATATGTAAAGTTTTGTTAAATTTAAATTCAATTTTAGTCAAGAAATAAAAGGTACCACCCGAATATATAAATGTATTGTGTGGAAGAAAGAAGGTGTGCCTTGGCAGAAGACTTCACGCTAAAGATTGGTTTTTACGTATACGAATTTGAGAATTACGACGACTGGGAAACCGCAAAAAGATCCGTGGATATGACTCCCGGAGTTAATGCCAAAAAGGAAGAAGTAGCACGTTTAAAAGAAAAGGGAATTATAGGAAATTACACCTCGAAAACCGAAGATCAACTGCAATATTTTGCTGAAATTCAAGACGAACAAGATGATAATGACCCGTTTTACTGTGAAGTAATATCGACAGATGCTTCTCTTTTTGATTGGAGAAGTGAAGTAACCTATTACTTTACAGATATTGACGACTATGAAGAATTTTTGGAAAGAACAACGGGCGGCATGGGCGACTTTGTAAGAAACGTGTGCAAAAAAATGATGGAGGAAGGCAGATGTCATGAATTGAAAGGCAGCAGAGAAAATGTGCCCGAATATAGAGAGTTTAGTGAATGGTACAGAGAAAAACATTCGGAAAACAACGATAAAAACGACAACAAAGACAAAGATAAAAATAGGGGGGATTACGAGCTTGAAGACTATGATATTAAGCCCCCGAGCGGCAATTACTGGCCTAAAGGAAACAGCGGTGCAAGCGGAAACAGTGGCATAAACGGAAACAGCGGTGCTAACGGAAGTAGCGGTGCTAACGGAAGCAGCGGTGTAAACGGAAGCAGTGGTGCTAACGGAAGTAGCGGAAGCAACAATAACGACTCGCAAGACGAAGCTATTTTAAGCGGAGACATAACGGAAAAACTTGAAACTATTAAAGATTCAATAGACAACATGGACCCTTCCGACCCTGACTCTGTCAGAAAGGTATACAATCAAATTTCACAACTTGAAGAAGACCTTGCTGATATAAACGACGAAGATTTAAAGGAACAGGCAGACGAAGTCAAAGAAGAGGTTGAAGAAGAAAAAGAAGATGCCGACAATAAGGTTAAAGAATATTCGAAACAACTCTCACAAGATTGTAAAAACGAGATTGGCGATGACATATTGGAAGGCAATTTTGACTATTCAAGCCTTGAAGATTTAAATAAAATCGGAGAAATTGTCGAAAAAATAATAAAATATCAAGACCTTGTAAAAGAATATTCAGAGCTGGGCAATGAAATAGAAATTCAACTTGATTCCGATTTTGAAAAAATCAGCGATAAGCTTCAAGGTCAAGGTAACGGGCTTGCGCAAGATTTTGTGGACGGCTTTGCACAGCAATATGAAATTGAAGCAACGGGAGATGTCGTTGCCGACACAGGTACGTTAACAGAAGACTACAACGATATAGAAGGTGTCATATCGCAAATTGGCGGCTTTGGGTTGGATACAACCTCGCTTGAAGACATAAAAACAAGAATAATCGAAAAAAATCAGGAAGAAGAAGTTGAAACCTCAAACAGTCTTAAAGAGGCGGGTTCAACTCAAGAGGCAAGCTTCAATTCATCCGGAGAAGTTCTTGAAGGGGTTTCAAATGCAATAGACAATGCAAACAATGCAAGCAAAAGTGCAGAAGAAATTGAAGCCAAAGCAACGTCATATGAAGTCAGCACGGAAGAATTAAAACAAACTCATGATGAACTCATAGAAGAAGCGCAAAATTCGATTGATACTTATTCGCAAGGAAAAGCAGACTCGGCAAACGGGTTGAGCGTTACTGAAATACAGGAAATATACGAAGATATTAGCGCTTTAACAGAAGGGCTTGCAGATTTTGAAGACCTTAACGGGGATGTAGCGGTTCAATCGCAATCGGCAATCAGAGAAATTCAAAATCAAGCCGTACAAGACGAAGCCGATAATTTTATCCAACAAGCGGAAGAAATGCAAACCAGTCAAGAGGTTGTAGCGCTTCTTGGCACGCTTGATGAAAATCATAATACATATTCCGAATATGAAGGGCTGGATGTTTCTCCTCTTGAATCGGCAAAAGAGCCTATTAACGAAAGAAGACTTACTCTTTTGACACAGGAAACTCAGGCTGAAATAGACGAATATCTTAACGGAATTGAAACTTCGGGTTTAGGCGTAAGTGAGCTTGAAGGATTAAAAGGTCAGCTTCAAGAGAAACAGGCTTCATATTCAGAAAGTGAAGTTGCGGACAGAATAGATTATTCGGGATTTAATACAAAACTTGAAGAAATTACGCAAGCTGAACAAGAAGCGGTAAATCAAGAGGCAAGTGAACTTGAAGCAAATGCGCAGAGTTTGACGACAAGTGCTGAGGCTTTGGGACTTATTGGCGAAATTGATTTAAAAGTTCAAGAATATGAAGGATACGGACTTGATGTTTCGGCTTTAAGTCAGGCAAGAGAAAGTGTTAATGATATAAGATTAGGTTTGTTGACACAGGAAACTCAGGCTGAAATAGACGAATATCTTAACGGAATTGAAACTTCGGGTTTAGGCGTAAGTGAGCT
>CANRGC010000024.1 GCA_947630045.1 Candidatus Gastranaerophilales bacterium | reverse complement strand
GCACGCAGCACGTAGGGTAGACTTTAGTCTACCAATTATTGTTTAAACATGGTGGACTGAAGTCCACCCTACAAACTCCACCTTACATCTATGGGGAAAATCTTGTTAAAAATGGGCCGGGTGGGACTCGAACCCACGACCAAAAGATTAAGAGTCTCCTGCGCTACCAACTGCGCCACCGGCCCAAACATGAGATATTCAATTGTCAAATTCTTTTTTAAGCCTCATATGGCGCAGCAAGTTCCTTTGTAACTTGCCCTCTCCTCGAACGATTATCAATCGTTCTCGTCGGCAGAGTGCCACCGGCCCAAACATGAGATATTCAATTGTCAAATTCTTTTTTAAGCCTCATATGGCGCAGCAAGTTCCTTCGTAACTTGCCCTCTCCTCGAACGATTATCAATCGTTCTCGTCTGGCAAAAGTGCCACCGGCCCAAACATGAGATATTCAATTGTCAAAATTATATCTAAATTAATTGTAAAACAAAATATTTTTTTGTAAAAGTAAAATTTCAATTGCAAACAAAATTTGGTTATTATAAAATTACTCTTGCAACATTCCCGGATCGTCTAGCGGCAGGACGGCAGACTCTGGATCTGTCTACGGTGGTTCGAATCCATCTCCGGGAGTTTTTTATTTCTTATGTTGCGTGCAAATTTTTTATATCACCAGTTTTATATTTTTGTATATAAAAAAGGGCGCCATAAAGTGCAAGTTAATTTTTTAAACAGTTATTATTTTCCAAAGGTTCCGACAGGGCGCATTTTTATAAAGAACGCAACATTTCCGAATTTTAAAGGGCTTGATAAAGACACTTTTATTAAAAGCGATAGCGAAAACGCTTTTTTAAAAGAAAATAAAATAAATTTTTTCAATGAAATAGACAATATGTTTGATAAAACATATGACACCGTCTTAATATCAACCGTCAAAGATAATCCTATTTTAACCAATGCGAACATAAAAAAGCCTAAACTTGAAATTATGGATGTTGGCAATAAAAACACTGAAGCTATGTATAATTTTGCTGAAAATTCAATTGTGGTTTCAGAAAGGCTTTTAAAAAACGATTATTATATTGTAAAAAGCAAAGTTTTAAGTGATGACGCCATGGCGCCTGTCATAAGAAACAAATCGGGTGCCGAAAAATTAATAAAAGACGATAGCAGCCTTGAAGCCGTCAAACTTTCGGACAAACAGAAAGAAATTTATATAAACTCTATTCTTGCCCATGAAATAAGGCATTTAATTCAATATCACCTTGCTTGTTCGACAAAAGAAGGAAATGAATCAATAACCGGACATTATAAAAGGATAAAAAAACAGGTGGATGATTATTGCAATCAAATGATGCAGTGGGGAAGAACAAGACTGGGAGTTGCCGACAAAGATTTACCTTTTAAAAAACCTGACTTTTCTTATGCCATAAATTTTAAACCTAAAGAATACATTTCCCTTAATTCTCGCTTGAAATCACGTTTATCCGACGATGAAAACAAAGATTATACCGCAAAAGATTTTGTTGAATCAATTGAAGCAAGCCTTGAGAGCGGACAAAAAACCGATTATTATTCACGCCTGACTGAAGCTGACGCTCATCATTATCAAATGGAATATTTTCTTCTTAATAACGAATTTAGTGCCAATGATGACTTTTCGCTTGCAATGTTTACGTCTTCAATGGGGTTGTAAAATTAAAATTCAATCAGCTAAAGAAGTGTCCACGCTTTGAATCAAGCGTAATGGAATCAAAAGAGTATAATGCGGCGGGGCGTTTTGAACCCGCTTTTGAAAATTCGTTTAACTCGATTAAAATGTTTGAAGCGAGCATTTTTTTTCTGAAATTTCTTTTATCAAGCTGTTTTTTTAATATCAATTCATAAGATTTCTGTAATTCCGTCAGTGTAAACTTTTTAGGTAAAAGCTGGAATGCAATGGGGCAAAGTTCAAGTCTTTCACGTGTTCTTTTAAGAGAATATTCAATAATTTCTTTGTGGTCAAATGCAAGCGGGGGAAGCTTTTCAACGCTGTGCCATTCAATTTGTGAAGCGCCCGATTCATCAGTAATTTTAACGTCAATATCTTCTGCCCTTAAAAGCGCAAAGTAAGCACAGGTAATGACTCTGGTGTTCGGATATCTTAAAGGGTCACCAAACGTATAAAGTTGTTCAAGATAAATATTTTGAACGCTTGTTTTTTCCTTTAATACCCTTAATGCAGCGTCGTCAAGGTTTTCGGATAACCTGATAAACCCGCCGGGGATAGACCATCTTCCTCTGAAAGGTTCGTTTGTTCTTTTTAATAAAAGCACCTTAAGAGAATTTTTAATAATGGTTAAAATGACGATGTCGACCGTCAATTCATGAGTTTTTGTTTCTGTAAAAGTTCTGTTTGCGCCCATATACCAAATCCTAAACCAAAAATAAAAAATATGCAAAAATTTATCATTTCTTTAATGTATTTTCCATGATTAAGGCTTAAACCTAAAACCCTTGTGCTAGTATGTTATCATGCTACGAAAATTTTCAGTGCTTATACTATCTTTATTTTTAGTCGCCTCTCCTTGTTTTGCAATTCAAGAAATCAACAAGGGAGATGTTTTGACGCTTGAACAGTGTATTGATATTGCATTAAACAACTCACCCGTTGTGAACAAAGCAAAAAATCAGGTAAGAATTGCACAGGCAAATTTAAGCGGTGCAAAAAGCGCTTGGAGCCCCGCAATTGGGCTTGGTACAGGCTGGAATGGTTCAAATTCCAAAACGGGAAGACATTCTTATCATGACAGACACTTTGGCGCTGACGCCGCAATTTCCCAGATGATATACGATTTTGGCAAAACTACATCGGGCATAAATATGCAAAAATACAATCTTGTTGCCGTTCAATATGACCTTGAACAGGTGGTTTTAGAAACCGTGTTTGAGGTTAAAGAAGCTTATTACGGTGTTCTTGCGGCAAAGGCAAATCTTGATGTCCAAATTCAAAATGTTGAAATAAACGAAAGATATTATGACCAAATAAAAGCGTATTATGACGAAGGAATAAGGTCCAGAATAGATTTTGTTAATGCGGAAGTTAACTTATCCGATGCGAAATATAATATGTTGTCATCTCAGGATATTTTTTGCGACGCTATGGTTAAGCTGAACAAAGCAATGTATCTTAAAAACCCGCCCGAATATTCAATTTCGCCTTTAGAAAAATTTAATGTAAACGGAAGTGACACGCCCACTGTTTTAATTCATCATCACGGAGTTGAACATGAACATGACAAACTTCATGAAGACGAACTTGAAGAAATTTCTCTTTCGGGAATAATTAAAGAAAACGAAATTGTAAAAGAGCATAAACTCGACAAACTGGCGCTTACGTTTGAAGAAGCTCTTGAAATTGCAAACACAAACCGCCCCGACCTAAAGTCTTATCTTGCTTTAAGAGATGTAAGCGAAGAATCTTTAAAATATACAAAAAGACAGTGGTTTCCGGAATTGTCCGCAAATGCGGGATATAATTTCGGCAGAACAAGCGGAGAAAACACAAACTCTCTTTCATACGGCGCAGAGCTTTCAATACCAATGTTAAGACCGGCAAGCGTTAAATTTGATATTGATGCGGCAAACGCTCAGTTAGATAACGCATATGAAGATATTAAGCTTATTTATCACGATATATACTATGACGTTCAGCTTGCCATGTGTGAAACGCAAATCTATGAACAGCAAATTCCTTTGATTTTAGACAGAGTAAGACTTGCCAAGGAAAATTTTGAGCTTGCGGACGGAAGATATACCGAAGGAATCGGAAATTATATAGAGCTTCAAGACGCAAGAAGCAAATATCTTAATTCTCAACAGGAATATATAAATACGGTTTATCAATATAGCCTTGCAAGGGCAGAGCTTGACTTTGCAATGGGGGTAAAATGAAGAAAAAAATAATAATTTCAATAAGTATAATTTTAATCTTAATTCTATGCTTTTTTTGTTTTAAAAAGTTTTTGGTAAAGGGTGATGAATATGTTACAGCTCCTTTAAAGAAAGCGACAATTACAAAATTAATCGAGGCTTCGGGAACTATCAATCCTGTTCAAACCGCAACGGTAGGTGCTCAGGTTTCAGGTAAAATAACCGCAGTTTATGTTGATTACAATTCGCCCGTTAAAAAGGGTCAAATTTTAGCCGAAATTGATACCTCTCTTTTTCAGGCAAGCGTTGACCAGCAAAGAGCAAATATCGAAAATTCAAGAGCCCAGTTAAGAAGGCTTGAAGCAACTGCAAACTATGACAGTCTGATGTACAAAAGGTATAAAAATCTTCTCGGCAAAGGTTACGTTTCAAAATCCGAAGTTGACCAATGGGAAGCAACTTATAAATCAGACATGGCAAATATAGCCGCCCAAAAAGCCCAGATAAAAGAGGCTCTTGCTTCTCTTAAAACCGCAGAATCCAATTTGGGATATACAAAAATAATTTCGCCTGTTGACGGGGTTATAATTTCAAAAAGCGTAGAAGTTGGTGAAACGGTGGCTTCAAGCTTCCAAACGCCGGAACTTTTTTCCGTTGCGGAAGATTTAACAAAAATGCAAATTGAAACAAATGTATCAGAAGCCGACATCGGAAATGTGGAAGTTGGTCAGGAAGCCGATTATACCCTTGACGGTTATCCGAACGAAAGCTTTAAAGGGGTTGTTAAACAAGTAAGACTTTCATCCACAACGACTTCAAACGTTGTTACATACACCGTTATAATTGAAGTTGAAAATAAAGATTTAATTTTAAAACCCGGCATGACGGCAAACGTTTCGATTGTTGTTGATAAGAAAGAAAATGTACTCACCGCAATTAACCCTGCATTAAAGTTTACCCCTCTCGGCACGGATAAAAAATATGAAGAACAGGGAATATGGGTTTTAAAAAATAATAAACCGACGAGAATACCTATTAAAACGGGAATTTCTGACGAATCAAAAACAGAAATTATCTCAGATGTATTAAAAGAAAATGATATGGTGATTGTCGGCAAAAAAGGTAAGGAAACGGCAACCGGCAAGGGCATGCGCCCGCCAAGGTTTTTATAAATGGCAGTTATAGAAGTTAAAAATTTAATAAAGACTTATATGTCCGGAGACACTTATTTTAATGCTCTTAATGACGTGTCTTTAAGCATTGATTACGGCGAAATGGTTGCAATTATGGGACCTTCCGGCTCAGGAAAATCTACATTTATGAATCAGATTGGCTGTCTTGACAAACCGACTTCAGGTGAATATTACCTTGACGGAGTTAACGTAAAAACGCTCAGCGCAGATGAACTTGCGGAAATCAGAAACTTGAAACTCGGGTTTGTTTTCCAAGGGTTTAATTTAATTTCAAAGACATCCGCCGTTGAAAATGTTGAACTTCCTATGGTATACAAAGGAATTGAACCTTCCGTAAGGCATAAAAAAGCAATGGAAGCCCTTAAAATTGTCGGTCTGGAAAAGAGATATACTCATCACCCCAATCAAATGTCGGGCGGTCAGCAGCAAAGAGTTGCAATAGCAAGAGCCATTGTTAACGATGCCCCCGTTATTCTTGCGGATGAGCCGACGGGAAACCTTGATACAAAAACCAGTATAGATGTTATGAATTTTTTTGTCGAATTAAACGAAAAATATAAAAAAACAATCGTCATCGTTACTCATGAGGACGATATTGCAGAGTTTTGCAAGAGAGTTGTAAGATTTAGGGACGGAAAAATTGTTTCTGACGAGGTGAATAAAAAATGATAGACTTTAATTCAACCTTTAAAATCGCAATTTTATCTCTCAAAACAAATAAAATGCGTTCATGTCTTACCAGTCTGGGCATTATAATCGGTGTTGCGGCGGTAATTGTCATGCTTGCAATCGGAACCGGTGCCAGCACAAAAGTTACAAAAGATATGGAAGCTATGGGTTCTAACCTTTTAACAATAAGATCGGCTTCGGCAAATCAAGGCGGCGTTCGTCAGGGGGCGGGTTCAAAACCCTCGTTAACATTAAATGACGCTAAAGCCATTAAAAGGCTTGCAAGGGGTGTGGATGAAGTTGCGCCGGTTTCAACCGAAAATAAACAACTCGTATACGGAAATCAAAACTGGTCATCAACTGTTTACGGAACGACATCTCACTATCTTTCAATTAAAAATTATGAGATACTTCTCGGAAGAAATTTTGCATACGAAGATATTAAAAATTCAACAAAATCGGCAATAATAGGCTCAACAGTTTCAACCGAGCTTTTCGGAGACGTTAATCCCGTCGGAAAAACAATAAGAATAGGCGGTGTACCCTTTAGAGTAATCGGGGTTTTAAAATCTAAAGGTTCATCAGGGCCTTTTGATAACGATGATTTAGTTTTCATTCCGATTACAACGGCTCAAAAAAAAGTTTTTGGCGTCTACTTCCCCGGAACGGTCAATATGATAGTAGTAAAATCTCAAACGGCTGATATAATGGATATTACCGAAGAAGACATTAACGACATTTTAAGCGCAAGACACAATATAGGAAAAAACGCCGACAAAGACTTTGAAATAAGAAATTCCGCCGAATTTCAGGAAAAGTTAAAATCAACCGTAAAAACTTTTTCCATTCTTTTGGGGTCAATCGCCTCGGTTTCACTTCTTGTGGGCGGAATAGGAATTATGAATATCATGCTTGTTTCTGTTACCGAAAGAACCAGAGAAATCGGGATAAGAATGGCAATCGGGGCAAGGTCATCGGATGTCAGAAAACAGTTTTTGATTGAGGCGCTCATGCTTGCGATAATTGGCGGTTTAATCGGAGTTGTTGCGGGTGTTTGCACGGCTTTAATCGTTTCATCCTTAACAAGCCTTACAACTGAAATTTCAATGTTTTCAATATTTCTTTCTTTGGGTTTTTCTGCCGTAGTAGGGGTGGTTTTCGGCTTTTATCCGGCATATAAAGCTTCTCTGTTAAATCCGATAGACGCCCTGAGGTATGAATAATGAAAAACATTGAATATATTTTTACTGATTTTGACGGCACAATCACCAAATATGATGTCATAAGCAGGTTTATTTCCACCTTTTCCAAGGGTGATTATAAAATTGCCGAAAGAGAATGGTGTGAAGGAAAAATCTCATCAAAAGAGTGTTTTACAAGGCAATTTAAAATGATTGACGGGCTTTCGTGCAAAAAATATCACGAGTTTATAAATTCCGTTGAAATTGACCCTTATTTTTTTGAATTTTATGAGCTTATGAAATCGAAAGGAAAAAAAATCATTGTTGTTTCCGACGGGGTGGACACTTTTATAGAGCCCGTATTGAAAAGGCATAATATATCACTTCCGATTTTTTCAAATTCGCTGAAGCTGATTGAAGTTTCGGATAAATATAATTTTGAAATCAATTACCCGAACATCAATAAAAATTGCAAGGTGGGGCTGGGGTGTTGCAAGTGCGAAATTTCAGAAAGGTTTACAAAAAGTTTTGTTTATATCGGAGACGGGCTTTCTGACAGATGTATAGCCAAAAAGGCAAAATTTATTTTCGCAAAGAAAAGCCTGAAAGATTTTTGCACCGCAAATAAAATGAAATTCATTCCTTTTGAAACATTTAGGGAAATTTTAAACGCATATCAAGCCTAATTTAAACCGCTTATTTTTTTGTTTGTCTTAACGTTTGCAATGAATTCTTTTGCATAATTTGAAGGAACCGCAAAACCTATCCCGATATTTGAGCGGTTGTTGTCCGGATTATAAATTGATTGGTTTATTCCGATAACTTCTCCGTTTAAATTCAGCAAAGGCCCGCCTGAACATCCGGGGTTAATTGCGGCGTCCGTTTGTATTTTTTTTCTTTGATAGTCAATTCTTGAAACTATCCCCGTTGTTAAAGTTCCCTTAAAACCAAACGGGTTTCCTATTGCAAGAACTCTTTGACCGACTTTTACATCTTCCGAATTGCCAAAGGTTACTGTTTTCAAGTTTTCATTCGCATTAATCTTTACTATGGCGAGGTCATTTTTGTCTTTTAAAATGGCAACCACTTTTCCTTTGTAAGTTTTTCCCGAGAGTGTGGTTATTTCTATATTTCTTGCCTTATTTACCACATGTAAACTGGTTAAAATCAGCCCGTCGTTTGATATAACACAACCCGTTCCCGATGAAACTCCGATATCAAGGTTTGCTTCAATGGAAACTATCCCCGGCATGATTTGCTCATATACAAGATTAAACGCACTATCTTCGGGAATTGCATAAGCGGGTTCAAAAATATTTTGTGAACAAAATGTTACAATCGAAAAAAATATAGGCAATAATTTTAGTTTAAGCGTTTTATTCATGGCAGATTTACTCCTCAGGTGTCAAGTGAATTAAAACATTGTGACATATTTATTTCATTGCTCCCATAGGTTGTGTGTGATATAATTCACTTAACTTTTATGAAAGGAAACAAGATGAGAAATTTGGAAAATTTTAAAAGACAATTAAAACAAAAAAGGGCAGTTAAAATTATTTCGGGAATTAATAACTTTGATTTATCTTCCGTTGCAAGCGTTTGCAGAGCTGCTCAAATCGGTTTAGCTTCCGCAGTTGATGTTGCAGCCGATGAAAAAGTTATTAAAACCGCTAAGGAAAATACAAAACTTCCCGTGTTTGTTTCTTCAACCCAGCCTTTTAGTTTGAAAAAAGCTGTAAAATGGGGAGCTGACGCTATTGAAGTTGGTAACTTTGACGCACTTTATGCTCAAGGGCTTGAATTTGGTGCTGACGAAGTTTATGAAATTGCTCTTGAAACAATGACATTAACTCAAAACGACGATATATATACATGTGTTACAATTCCCGGATGTATTCCCGTTGTTGAACAGATTGAACTTGCAAAGAAACTTGAATTGTTGGGCGTTGACCTTATTCAAACCGAAGGTGTTAAACCCATGAAGGCTGTTAAGGGCGCTCCCGCTTCCGATTTATTGTCGGTCGCTCATCAAACAATTGCAAACACAATGGAAATTGCAAAAAATGTTTCAACTCCCATTATGACAGCTTCAGGAATTACTCCTCAAACCGCACCTTTGGCTTTTGCAGCCGGTGCAAGCGCAGTCGGAGTCGGCTCTTGCGTTAACAAATTAAGAACACAAATTGCTATGGCTCAAGCCGTCAGAGAAATCGTCGGCGCTGTTGCATACAGAGATGTTATTAAAGAAGAAGCAAAAAACTCAAAAGTTATCGCTTTTTAATAAAATAAACCGTTTTTAAAAAAAGGCATGTCGAATATCGGGCATGCCTTTTTAATTTTTACTTGCAAGAAAATTTTCGTCATTGTATATTTAAAATAAGGAGAAAATTTTACTATGAACCAAATTACAAAAATCGCATGGGATTTAAATGAAAAAACCGAAAACAGATATCAGCTTGTGTATGAATTAATTGAAATTGCAAAAAGGCTTGTCGATGAATCTCAAATAAAGAAAAATAAAGACGATTTCGGATATGACTTTGAAGCTTCCTATGATGTAAACATAAAAAAAGAAAAACCCGTTCAACATGCCATTATGGTTAAAGCTTCGGAATCTGACGACAGCGGGTTGGTTGGTTAAATAAGGATAACCATAAAGTGGAAAATACCCTTAATTTCATTAAGGAAAAAATTAACGATTTTGTTCCTGATATCGCCCTTGTTCTTGGTTCGGGACTCGGGAGTTTCACTGACGGAATTGAAGGAATAGAAATTCCTTATTCATCAATAGAAGGGTTTCCGACTTCAAACGTGTTAGGACACAAAGGTTCGCTTTTCTTTTGTAAAATGTTTGAAAAAAACCTTGTTATAATGCAGGGGCGCTTTCACTATTACGAAGGAAACTCAATGCAAAATATAGCTTTCCCCATAAAAGTTTTTAAAAAATTGGGTGTGAATAAAATAATTCTTACAAATGCTGCGGGCGGTCTGCATAAAAATTTTGCGCCCGGAGACTTAATGCTTATAAAAGACCATATTAACTGTATGGGAACAAACCCTCTTATCGGCAAAAATGACGATTTCATGGGGGAAAGATTTCCCGATATGAGTGAAGTTTACTCTAAAAAGTTAAGAAAAACAGCCCTTGAGTGTGCAAAAGAAAACGGTATACAACTTATAGAAGGTGTTTATGCCGCAACAACAGGACCTTCTTACGAAACGCCGAGTGAAGTTAAAATGTTGAGGCTTATGGGGGCTGACGCTGTCGGAATGTCTACCGTGCCTGAAGCTATTGTTGCAAATTGGTGCAAAATGGAAGTTTTGGGCTTGAGTTTAATTTCAAATTATGCCTCAGGCGTTATAGACGCAAAATTAAACCATAACGAAGTTTTGGAAGCGGGAAAAGTTGCCTCGGGTAAAATTGCCGTTCTGTTAAACTCAATAATTTCTCAAATTTGACTTAAGATGTCTGATGTATAAAACAAAAAGTCAATTATAAGGTCTGCAACAAGAAGATAAACCGTGCATAAAATGGCAGATTTTGTTGTTGAATCTCCGACATTTTTTGCGCCGCCAACCGTGTTATAACCAACCGTAGACGATACCGTTGCAATAATTCCGCCAAAAACAAAACCCTTAAAGAGGCTTATATAGATGTCTTTTGTAACAAGCATAAGCCAGACCGAGTTCATATATCTGTTCGGGTGAAGGTCAATTGAATAATATGAAACAACCATTCCGCCCAGTATGCCTAAAAATTCGGCAAGAATAACAACAAAAAGACAGCTGAAAGCGCCCGCTATAATTCTTGGCGCAAAATAATATCCGACTGAATTTACTCCCAAAACTTCCATAGCGTCAACCTGAGAGGTTACTTTCATGTTTGCAATTTGGGCTGTTATTGCCGTTCCCGCCCTTGCGCCCATAGCAAGAGCCGCAAACCCCGGAGCAATTTCTCTTATAAGGGCAATTCCCAAAAAGCCGCCAATATAATCATCGGCGCCGGATAAAAGAAACTGTTTTGCAACTTGAAGCGCAATAACGGAAGATGAAATTATTACGATTAATAAACAAATTCCGAGTGAATCAAAACCGATTTTTGCCGCCTGAGAAACAACGCTTTTAAAGGTTATGTTGCCCTTAAAAGTATATTTTGCTGCGGTTATAAAATTTTGAACGCACTGTCCCAAAAATGTAATCATAGAAAAATTTTACAATTAAAATTTTTTATTTCAAATTTTAGTAAAATAAATTAAAATATACTAGATTTTTTAAATGGTTTTATTTATTATCTGACATATGACAGCTATTATAAATTTCATATCGTTTTTGGTATTTATATATCTGGTTTTATACGCTATTTATCTTTTAAATATAAACATAAAAGCGTTTTATGCGAAAGATTTTTTGGCCGAAAATGAACCTGAAAACTATAGCAAAGACGAGATAAAAGAAAACAAACTATGTGTTGTTATTTTTGCCAATTCAAAGACAAAAAAGCTGGAACCCTTGCTGAGGGCGCTTAATGCGCAATCTTACGACAGGGAAAAATATTCCGTACATGTAATTTTTGCAAAAGATTCAAACTCAATTTATTACACCCCCGATTGCATTGCGGGCGCTCAAATTCACAGCATTGAAAACTCTGAATATTTTAAAAAAGATAAAGCCTTAAATTTGTTTTTGGAAAAACTTATGGCTGATTTAAAATTTGACGCATTTGTTTTTCTCGGAGCAGACAGGTTTGTTTCTCCCGATTATTTAAAAACGGTAAATATAGCCCTAAACAGAATTGATACGGGAGTTATAACCGGAAAAACAACAATAGTTGCAAACGGAGAAGATATAAAGGCAAAAATTGCACAGGCAAGACAGGAATATAAAAATAACACAATGAATATTTCCAAAAGAATGTTCGAACTTGCAAGCGTTATTGATTCCGAAAACTGTGTTATATCGGCTGAAATTATGGAAAAAACGGGAAGGGTTTGTTTTGAAAACAAAGACTCCGAATTGAAATTTTCCCTTTTTCTTGCTTCAAACAAAATAAGACCGGTATATTCCCCATATATTGAAACTCTTGTGGAAGTTCGTGACTATAACCCCGCAAGCGCAGGCGTTAAAACAAGATTTTCTTTATTTAAATATTATTTGCCTCTTTTAATTAATAAGCCTCTCTATTTTGTTGAATTTGTTCTTTCTTTAATAATGCCGAATGTTGTAATTTGCATTCTTTTATACCTTTTCCTTATGTATACCTCATTTAAGTTTATATTCTCAATAGGCTCAAAAGGAATAATGGCTCTCGGAATATTTTATTTGTTTGTCTGGGCAGTCGGGCTTATTGCTTCCAAAATGAGGCCGTTAAAAATTTGTGCATTTTTCTTGTATCCGATTTATTCTCTTGCTTTTAATTTAAAAAATCTGTCAAAAGATTTTTCCAAACGTGCAATGACAAGAGCAATTAACGAAGACAAAAACATTAAATCGGTTACAATGGACGCCGTTGTTACGGACGGCAAAAAAAATGTTCTTTGCAAAATGGATATTATGACCGAAGATGGCATGCGTCGGGTAATTTTAAGATTTAGAAAAAAACGGGTTATTTCCGATGAATCTATAAGAATGTATGACGCCGTTGAAAATATATCAAAACGAATTAAAAATCACGGCTTCACACTTAAAATTTGCCAGAATTGTAAATATTTTAAAATTGTACAAGACGGCACGGTAGATTTGCTTCAGGGAGTATGCTCCGTTAACGGAACAAACCCCGATGATTTGTTGGATACATTAGTTTGGAATCATTGCGGATGTTTTACCCTTAAAGAAGAAACAAACGCAATGGATGATATTAAAAAAAGAGATAATTAGCTTAGTGTTGAAAAGAGCTTAAAATGGCAGAAAAAAAAATAAAACGAGTTTCCATAAAAAGAAAAACTAATAAGGCGGGATGTTTCACGTATTTTTTAGTTATTGTGACTTCCGCTTTTTTGGCTGTAATAACCGCTTTTTACCTTTACCTTGCAAGCTTGCAGCCGATTAACAACTTTAAAGACGTTGAGCCAAACCCCGTGACAACGGTATATTCATCCGACGGGGAAAATATAAAAACCTTTACGGCATACAGGTTTGAGAAAGTCTCGATTAACGATATACCGCAAGATTTAAAAAATGCAATTATTGCAACCGAAGATAAAAACTTTTATAAACACAGAGGTTTTGATATGTTCGGGCTTGTGCGCTCCGTGTTTGTCAATATCAAGTCAGGCAAATTAAAACAAGGCGCAAGCACAATCACTCAACAACTTGCAAGAATTCTTTTCCTTTCAAACGAAAGAACTTTTGACAGAAAAATTAAAGAGCTTGCAATAGCTCACAGAATTGAAAAAACAATTTCAAAAGATGAAATTCTTGAAATGTATTTAAATTCCGTTTATTTGGGCTCAGGCACCTATGGTGTTTTGTCTGCGGCGCAAACTTATTTTGATAAAAACCTGAACCAATTAACTCTGGCAGAAACCGCATTAATTGCGGGGCTTCCGCAAGCGCCGAGCGTTTATTCGCCGTTTGCAAATCCTGACGCCGCCGTTAAAAGAAGAAACCAAGTTTTAAAAAGAATGTATAAAACGGGATACATTACAAAGAAACAATATCTTGAGGCAAAAGAAGAAAAGCTTCACTTAAATAAGAAACCGAGAATTTATTCTTTTAATAAAGCTCCCTACTTTATTGATTTCGTATTGAGGGAGCTTACGGATATCGGTTTTAGCGAAGAAGAAATCTCAAGAGGCGGGCTGAAAATTTATACAACCCTTAATTATAAAGACCAAAAGGCGGCAGATAACGCAATTAATTCTTATCTTGCAAGCTCCGGCTTGACCTCGGATAAAACACAAATGGCATTTTTTGCCTTCAGCCCGACAACAGGTCAAATTATAACCTATGTCGGCGGTAAAAATTATGAAAAAAGCCAATATGACAGAATTGTTAACGCCATAAGACCGCCGGGGTCTTCATTTAAGCCTTTTGTCTATACGGCGGCACTTCAGCACGGTTACAGCGTAAACGACATTGTTAATGATAAACCTGTCAAATTTAACAACTGGGCGCCAAGAAATTACGGCGACAAATTCAGAGGAAGAATACCTCTCTGGAAGGCGCTTGCCGTTTCTTCAAACGTTATTGCGGCAACCCTTATTGATAAAGTCGGCGTTGGACCCGTTATAGCAATTGCAAGAGATATGGGAATTACAACTCACTTGCAGCCCGACTTGACAATTTCTCTCGGTTCAAACGGGGTTAAACTTTATGATATGGTTGTTGCTTATGGTGCATTTGCAAACGGCGGTTTTAAGGTTCAGCCATATTCGGTTTTAAGAGTTGAAAACTCAAGAGGGGTGGTTATTTATGAAGCCATGCCCACAAAGGTTTCAAAAGTCATAAGTTATGACACCGCTGCCGGCATGACGTATATGTTGAGAAAAGTTGTTGAAGCGGGTACAGGCATGGCAGCTTCATCTTTGGGCAGACAGGTTGCGGGAAAGACAGGAACAACAGACGATTACAGGGACGCATGGTTTGTCGGTTTCAGCCCCGATATTGTTGCGGGGGTTTGGCTTGGCAACGACGATAACTCAAAGCTTCCGGGAATAACAGGCGGCGGCTTGCCCGCAAGAGTTTGGACAAGTTACATGAAAACCGCCCTTCAAGATTATCCGGAATCCGTGTTTGATTATCCTGACTTTTCAACAAAATCACAATCAAATTACAGCGAAGCAACTTATGCTGATACAACGGTTAATGCAACGCAAGAAAACGCCGAAGACGATGAGGCTATCGAAGGTTTTTCGGAAGGAGAAAATATATTTAATGACGGCGGCAATAATACACCCGCAAAAGATAACGGAACCCAAAAAACACCGATAATTATTCAAGAAAACGCCGAAGCGCAAGTTCAAAAACAAAAACCCGAGAAGCCTTTCAGTGCGGAAAAGAAAAATGTTAAAGAAAACGCAGTTCCGCTTCCGGGGCAAGGATAAGGATATAAAACAATGAAAAACGAAACAAAATGCTTACATTCGGGATATACACCTGAAAATGGCGGTCCGAGGGTTATGCCGATTTATCAAAGCACGACTTTTAAATTTAATTCATCGGATGAAATAGGTGAAGTTTTTAATGACCCCACAAAGGCGCATATTTATACCAGATTTACAAACCCGACAGTTGATGTTGTTGAAAAAAAGATAGCAGAGCTTGAAGGCGGCGTTGCCGCAATGTGCACGTCTTCGGGGCAAATGGCTTCCTTAATGGCTATTTTGAATTTATGTTCATCAGGCGACAGTTTTGTTTCTTCATCTTCAATTTATGGGGGCACGGTTAATTTATTTGCGTATACTTTAAAAAAATTAAATATAGAATGTATTTTTGTCGATGTTGATTCAACGGAAGAAGAAATTTCAGCGGCTATAAAGCCTAATACAAAGGCGATATTCGGCGAAACTTTAACAAACCCTTCCTTACAGGTTTTGGATATTGAAAAGTTTGCAAAAGTTGCTCATAAAAACAATATTCCTTTAATTGTCGATAACACCTTCCCAACCCCAATACTTTGCAGACCGATTGAATGGGGGGCTGATATCGTTATCCACTCAACTTCTAAATATATGGACGGGCATGCGCTTCAGGTTGGCGGCGTTATCGTAGATAGCGGAAAATTTGATTTCACAAACGGCAAATTCCCCGAATTTACCGAACCTGACGAGTCTTACCATGGAACGGTCTATACAAGAGATTACTCTTTTGCGCCATATATTATAAAGGCAAGAATGCAGCTAATGCGTGATTTTGGGGCTTATCCTTCGGGTCATTCGGGCTTTTTGTTAAATTTGGGCTTAGAAACGCTTGCTTTGCGTATGGAAAGATATTGTAAAAATGCGCAAACCGTTGCCGAACATCTTGAAAAGACAGGCAAATTTGTAAATGTTAATTACCCCGGTTTGAAAAGCAACAAATATTATAATCTTGCTCAAAAATATATGCCTGACGGTCAATCGGGCGTTATAGCGCTCACTTTGAAGGGAAACAAACAAACTGCCGTCAAATTTATAGACGGCTTGAAGTTGGCTTCAAACGAAGTCCATGTTGCAGATATAAGAACTTGCGTTTTGCACCCTGCAAGCTCTACCCACAGACAGTTGACGGAAGAACAGCTTGTTAATTGCGGAATTAACCCCGCAATGGTAAGATTTTCCGTCGGTCTTGAAAATGTCGATGATATTATAGATGACATTGATAACAGTCTTAAAAATCTTTAAGGGCTTGAATGTTATTTATGATGTGATATTATGGTTGTGTTGGGACGTAGCAGGGTCGCCCGTTTGAGAAAGTTGATAACTTTCGAAAATGGGGCAGGCGAATGGAAAGCGAAAGCTTGATGTGAGCCGTTTCGCAAAGAATACCCAAGCTGCATTCTCAAAAAAATTGAAAACTGAATAATATCGGGATGTAGCAGGGTCGCCCGTTTGAGAAAGTTGATAACTTTCGAAAATGGGGCAGGCGAATGGAAAGCGAGAGCTTGATGTGAGCCGTTTCGCAAAGAATACCCAAGCTGCATTCTCAAAAAAATTGAAAACTGAATAATATCGGGATGTAGCAGGGTCGCCCGTTTGAGAAAGTTGATAACTTTCGAAAATG
>CANRGC010000023.1 GCA_947630045.1 Candidatus Gastranaerophilales bacterium | reverse complement strand
CTCACATCAAGCTTTCGCTTTCCATTCGCCTGCCCCATTTTCGAAAGTTATCAACTTTCTCAAACGGGCGACCCTGCCACATCCCGATATTATTCAGTTTTCAATTTTTTTTGGAAATGCAGCTTGGGTATTCTTTGCGAAACGGCTCACATCAAGCTCTCGCTTTCCATTCGCCTGTCCCATTTTGACATTTCTCAAACGTCTTAATAAACCGCAAGCACTATGCCTTAGGCTTTACCATACAGGAGTGCCTTACAAGTTTATTTTAGCAAAAGAAAAAATAATTTCTAGTCTTTTTTTGTTTTTGCGCCTTTCATAATTCCAACAATTTGGGAATTAAGGTTTTCAAGACTTTCTTTCTTTGATTTACTCTGTTTTGAAATCCATTCCTTGAGTTCTTTTTCAAAGGTTTCGGACGGAATAATACAATCTCCCGTTCCGACTTTTGAATAATACTTTTCTGAAAATTCTTGAATAAACTCTTTATAAGCGGAAACTATTTTGTCGGAAATCGCTTTTCCCGTGTCTAAAAGCATATCTACGTCTTTTTCAATCATTGCCTGTTTTGCTAAAGAGGCATTTATTTTGCCGTCATATCCTGATGAAATATGTCTTACTCCGACATTCGGACCTATCCCCATATATCTGACACCAAATTCCGCAACTCTTTGAGCCCCTTCAATATCGGCAAAAATTCCGGATGAACCGTTCATTCCGTAAAGAATATTTTCGGCGGAATTGCCGCCATAACTTGAGACAATGTCTGCCATTATGGTTTCATAGTTTGTTTCAAAGTTTCCTACGCCTTTATAATAAACGGCGCCGCCGTAATTTGCTCTCGGGTCAAGTGTTATGAAGTTTACTTTGTATGGAAGAGTCCAAGGTTTACCTTCTTTTTTTGCAAGCTCATACATTAATATTCCAGTTATGGCATGACCGGCTTCATGAGCGGCGATTATTTTTTTAGACGAGTCGTTTTCGATATAGGAATTAACTCTCCCCGTTACCGTTCTCAGATAAGATTCAGTCATGTCAGATTTATCAATAAAATCTTTTCCCTTTTCAATTCCGATATTTTTAATTGTTTCTAAAAGTGAAATTAAATCAACAACGCTGAAACCGTGTGTGGTTTCTGAAAGATAGAGAATGTTTTCTTCTTGTTCTTTTTCGCTCCCGCTGAGCTTTATATCCATTTTATTGATGTAATAATTTATAAGGTCTTTTCTGTCTTCATTTGTTTGGGGCGGAAAAATCATTATGGAATCTAAAAATTTATTCGGTTTTAAAATATTTTTGTCCACAAGTTCGGGTCTGTTTAAAGAACCTATAATAATAAGGTTAATATCTCCCGCCTTTTTGATTTTTTTCATTTCCGACAAAAGTTGAGAGAAAGCTTTTTGTTCATAAATGGAAGAAATTCCATAAACAGGGTCTGAAGCAAAATTATCAAAATTTTCAATGTAAATCATTGCCGTTTTGTTTTTGTTTGCCAGTGCTTGAGCCCTTGCGGAATCAACAATTTGTTTCATTTTGATTTCTGAAAAATCTGCATTTTGCGAAAGAGTGTCGATATCTTTAAGCGCAAAGTCTTGAGCATTTATTGTAAGCATGGGAATTTTTGCTTCGCCCGCAATTGCTTCGGCAACGTGTTTTCTTCCGCCGCCGCCCAAATCATAGGGGTCTTCAATAAATGTTCTGTATCCTCTAACGCCAATGCCGTTTTTTATAAGCTTTACAATTGATTCGGCGTCAGCATAAGCCATTTTGCTTCCCACAATGTCTTTGAGAGTTTTTCCCGTGTCATAAGTAATTTCAATGTTTTTATCAGTTTGTGAAAATTCGTTTAACCCTTTTGCTGCGGCAATGTAATTATCAACATCTTCGATGGTAATTTCTTCTTTGTCGCCATAATAGTTAACTATGCTTTGAAGCAAAGATATTGTTTTGTCGGGATAATTCCCGTCAAGCGAAGAAGAATATTCAATTGCTTTTTGAACAACATCCGGCTTAACTTCTTTTCCGATTGCCGATGTAAGATATTTGCTTCCCCTTTTATTGGTTAAATGTTTGAAAGTGTCTCCCGCATTTAAAGAAGGAATGGTCTGGGTTGCCAGTTTTGAAAGACTGTTTGCCAGAAATGCTCCTTTTGCAGTGTTTGCATAATAGGCTTCATCAGGAATGGTAAAGACCAAATTTACCTTTTTGCCGTTTGAAAGAACTTTGTTTTTGCCGTTTATAAGGCTGACGTCATCAATGGTTATTTGCCCATTGTTGTTTGCGATAAGGTTTCCTAAATTGGAAACAATAACCGTTCTTCTGCCGTTTTTTGCGGGGTTTTTATCAATATTGCTTATATAGTTGTGCAAGAAATCAAAACTTACATTTTTGTTTGTAAGCACAATATCGGTTTTTTCAGGGTCAATATTTTTATATGTTTGATTTGGTTTGTTTATCAGATTAACAAAACTTGAAACAAAGTGTTCCGCCGATTTTGGGTTTGAAAGCTCATAAATTGAAATTGTGTCTTTATCCAGACTTATATTTTTCCAAACAATATCAGCTTTTTCATCATATACACTCAGGTGATTTTTCGCTTTTTTATCTGTTTTATCAACCATTAAGGCTTCTCTTAAGTCAAATATGAGGCTTGCAAATTCTCTGGAGAGAGTTTTATCCGAAGTACAAGTTGCAAGCGTAAAAAGATAAAGCCCGTAATATGTATCAGGGTCAAGTTCCTTGCTTCCTGAAGTTATATCCCAAATTGTAGCCATATCATTAAGTGTTTTTTTGGAAGGTGTGAGATAATATTTACTTTTTGATATATTTGACGGGTCTGAATTTGTTTTAAATTTGTAAGGAAGCTCTTTTATATGTTTATCTATAACTTCAAGATATTTTTTCCTTACATCCGTTTCTCTTAACTGCGGAATGCTGTCATTTACGGAAATCATATCTTCAAGTGCAAAAGGAACCTGATTTTTGAAATCTTTTCCGTATTCCGATTTTTCTTCTTCCAACTCTTTTATGTAATTTCTTATTACCAAAAGTGAGGCTGCATATAAATGCCAGCTTGAAAGACTTTGCGCACCGGTTCTTCTGGCATAAGCCTGTGCAAGATTATAAATTTCATCGCCTTCGGGGTTAAAACTGCTTTTTATTCTTTTTAAATTTTGATTTGTTATCTCGTCAAAAAACCCGCAAAACGGAATATTTCCATAGCTTAAAGTTTTATAATCACTTTTATTTGCTTTGGTTTGACCGTTATTGTTTTGATTTTTATGATAATAGTTTGAAAACGGCCTTTGTATGGTAACAGGTGATATTCTCATATTCTCCCTCTTTAAAAAAATATTTATACGGAAAACACATCTGATAAAAAAATTTTGCAAATATTCAGTCAATCAAAATGATATTGTTACAAAATTTAAAATATAAGCCGAACTGACAATATTTTCGGTTGTATTTTCGGCGAATGAGAAAACAAAAATAAACATTTAAACTTTAAAATATGAAAAACGTAAGCGTTATAGATAAATTGCTCTGTGCTCTCGGCGAAAATAATACCTTTGAATATGACGAAGAAACCGTTAACAAGGCGTTTAGAGGAATAAACAGAGCATATGAAAAAAAATGGCTTGGGGAAATTGTGCCTTACGAAGTATTATCAGACAGTGTAAAGGCGAGTATAAATAAAACCGTAAGTCTGTCAGAAGGCGGAATTTTCCATAAAACCTTCCCCAAAGACATGCATTCTCCAAATTATGGCAACTTGTGGGGAAGGTTAGCCAATTATATCGAGATAAATAATCGATATATGGCTGAAATGGAAGGAAACAGAACTAAAAACGGAATTTTCGGAATGATAAAAATTCTTCCCGCAATTCCGCCTTCTGCTTTCAGTTTTGCCAACTGTATAATAATTTCTCAAATTTTTCCAAACATTTTCGGGGACGGTTGGAACAAAGGTCCTTTTGAAGAAAATTCCGTTTACGGAATGAAATTGGGCTGCGGATATTCGGAAAACATTATTTCCTATGAGCTTGATTTGACACCGGAAGAACAGCTTAGAGCATTTTGCGAACTTTGCTGGTTCAGAGGAATTAAAGCGGGCTTTAGAATAGTTATCTCTCAAGGTCAAATGCAAGTTTGCGAGGAAGGCTTTGACTGGTGCAATGACAAACACCTTGAACTTTTTATTCAAGAGTGTACAAAGCTTGTAAACCTTGGCTTTGAAGCCATGTTTATTGATTCGGCAAAGCACATAGGCGGGTATGATTGCGGAAATTACACCGGAGTGGGTGATTTGCCCGAATATCACACCATGCAATATATTTTAAACGAAATAAGGAGAAGAAGCGGAAACCCCGCAGTCAGCTTTGCGGGCGAAAAAAGCACTGACGATTTTGACAGATATAAAAACATGGGTCTTACAACGGGAACCGATTTTATAACGGGGGACGACTTTTACAAAGTAAGAGATTTATCCGAAAAGTTTAAATATTCAAGGGAATATGCCCCCGGTGTTGAAGTCGAAAACGATAACACGGAAGGCGGAATAACCTATGAACAGCGCCTAAATCGAATAAGAACAGGGCTTTTCGGATATTATCTCGCTTCGGATAAGCTGCCTTTATTTATGCAGACAAACGACATTTTTCCTTTGAGATATGACACAAATACTCACCATATTATGATGACCAATCCGTCATATTCAACCGACGGCACCCCAAACAGCCACTATTTAAATGCCTTTGCGGGAGACGACGGAAAACGTTATAACAAAGAAGTCGGCGAGTTATTTGCCTATGCGCTTCAAAGATAATTTTTATAAATTCGCAAGAGTTTTATTAAAGCCTGTTTCTCTTTCATAGTTGTATGCAGCTTGTAAAAGAAGGTTGTCATTCATGCAATTTGCCATTAAATGAAGCCCTATAGGCATATTTGTTTTGTCAAAGCCGCATGGAATGCTCATTGCGGGCGCTCCGATTAAGTTTGCACTAATCGTTCCGACATCTGTCAAATACATCTTGATAGGATCATCATTTCTTGACCCGATTTCAAAAGCCGTATTCGGGCATGTCGGCGAAATCAGGAAGTCGACATCTTTGAAAGCTTTTTCAAAATCTTCTTTAACAAGACGGCGCATTTGTTGAGCTTTTTTGTAATAAGCGTCGTAATATCCGCTTGAAAGTGCGTAAGTTCCCAGCATTATACGTCTTTTAACTTCATCACCAAAGCCTTCTTGTCTTGTTTTTGTATACATTTCAAGCAAGTTTTGAGCGTTTTCCGTTCTGTATCCGTATTTAACCCCGTCAAACCTTGCAAGGTTTGAGCTTGCTTCGGCCGTTGCAACAATATAGTAAATTCCGATTGAATGTTTCAGCAAAGGAAGCGAAACTTCTTTAATTGTGCAGCCTAATTTTTCATAAACTTTAACCGCATTTAAAACGGCGTTTCTAACGTCTTCATCAACGTCATCCGTTAAAAGCTCTTTAATAACGCCTACTCTAAACCCTTTAATATCATTTTTTAAAGTTAAAAGCGGGTTTTCAACTTTTAAATTTAATGAAGTCGAATCTTTTGTGTCATAGCCTGCAATTGCATAATAAAGGTTTGCAACATCTTCGACACATCTTCCGAAAGGACCTATTTGGTCAAGTGATGAAGCAAAAGCAATTAAACCGTATCTTGAAGTTCTTCCGTAAGTCGGTTTAAAGCCCGTTATTCCGCAAAAACTTGCGGGAAGCCTTATTGAGCCGCCGGTATCAGAACCGAGAGAAATATATGATTCAAGCGCTGCAACGCTTGCTGCGGAGCCGCCGGATGAACCCCCCGGAACTTTATTTGTGTCGAACGGGTTATGAACCTTTTTAAATGCCGAATTTTCATTACTTGAACCCATTGCAAATTCATCAAGGTTGGTTTTTCCGATTACGGGAATGAAATTTTCTTTCAACTTAAGCGCAACTGTAGCGTCATAAGGCGAAACGAAATTTTCTAGAATTTTACTTGAGGCGGTTGTTTTTGAGCCTTTTAAATTTATGTTGTCTTTAAGCGCAAGAGGAATTCCCGCAAGCGGCGGAAGTTCTTCATTGTTTTTAATTTTTTCATCAACTTTTTTTGCTGTTTCAAGCGCAAAATCTTTTGTAAAAGAATTAAAAGCGCCGATTTTATCTTCAACGGTGTCTATTCTTTTATAAGTTTCTTCAACCAGCTCAACGGCGGAAACTTCCTTTTTGAGAAGTGCTTCCTTAATTTGAGCCGCTGTCTTTTTTAATAATTCCATGTTTAAAACTCCATATTTTTTTGTTAAAATTATTTTATGTCAAACATTCAAAAAGGTAAATACGGGGAAGAATTGGCGTGTAAATTTTTATCTGAAAAAGGATATAAAATTATTGAAACCAATTATAAATACTCCAGATACGGCGAAGTTGACATAATTGCTCTTGATAAAGATGAACTTTGTTTTATAGAAGTCAAGACGAGAAGCTCACTAAAATACGGCATTCCGTTTGAAGCAATTACAAAAGATAAATTGTCTAAAATATATTCGACTATGCAGGCGTATAAACAACAATCAGGTTTGAAATATCAAAAATGCAGAGTGGACGCCATTTCTATTGAATTAACAGGAAAATCACCAATTGTTAAGCATATTAAAAATATTGAATTTTAGAGCAATTTAGGAAATTCACATGTTTTTAATAATTTAGTGCGGAATTTTTTTTAATGCAAATAAATTCAATAAATAACTTTTTAAATATTCCTAAGATAAAAAGCACAAAATCTTGTGCTTCTTTTGGCTGTTATCCTAATTTAAAACCGCTTCCGAAAGACACCGTTTCTTTTTCGGGCAATATAAAACAGGAAAAAATTGACAGTTCGTCTAAAAAAATTGAACATATTTACAGACCAAATTTGCAAACCGCCACAAAGCTTCGTGAGGAATCAAATTTTGCATATTCACTTTTGCAATATTTTTTAAAGCAAGAGTTTGATGCCCCCGTTATTGATACAAACTCGAAATTTTATGAAGAAAACATGTTGAACTCAACCACTTCAAACAAAAATGTTCCTGTTATTGCGATAACGACAAGACAAAAAACCGCAAACTCAATAGCCGAAAAAATGGCAACATTAAAAGTAAAAAACGCCAGTGAAGCAAAAGCCGCCATGAATGATATTATCGGTGCAAGAATAATCGTTTCGGGAAACTCTACAAAAGAGGGCGATTTTGTTCTTCAAAAAATTCAAAATTTAATAAAAAAAGGCAAATTAAAAGTTATTGAAGTTAAAAAGCATGGTCAGGAAGATAAACGACTTGATTATGTTTCCGATAAAGCACTGAAAAAATTTCTAAAGACCGCAAAAAACTGTGAATTTAAAGACCAGCCGAGAGATTCCGGCTATCTCGCCGTCCATTTAATTACGGACAATATTATAGACGGATATAATGCGGAAATTCAAATCATGGGGCTTGATGTTGTCAGGTTTAAAGAAATCGAAGACCTTTGTTATAAGTGTTCTGCGGGGAAAAATATTCCGCCAAAATATAAAGAATTCGCCGAAGATTTCAAGGTTTTAAAAGAAGACCCCAAAATTGCGGAAGATTATCTTGAATATACAAAAAGAGCTTATGCCAAAGAAAGAGGAAAAGACGATTTTCCTTCAAATAAAAATTTAGAATTTTTGCCCGTGCCGGACGATTTATCAATTCCCGAAAGTCTTGATTTTAACAGAATTGCACACATGAAAAATATGGCAGACGGTGCTGAAAATTAAAAAGCGCAAAAACTTTTGGTTCTTGCGCTTTTTTGTTTATCAGTCAAAACAAATTATTTCATTAATTCGCCAACTGCTTTGTAAACGCCCATTCTTGCCTGAGCGTCTTTTTCAGCCTGAGTATAAAGTTCTTCGGCAGCTTCAGGGTTTGTTTTAAGAAGTGATTTATATCTGCCTTCGCTTCTGATAAAGTCTTGATAACTTTCCTTAGGCTCTTTAGCGTCCCAAGTGAACGGAACTTCGTTATCGGGGTTATATCTGTATAAAGGATAATATCCCGCTTCAACGGCACGTTTTTGTTCGGTTTGAGTTTTGCTCATATCGATACCGTGAGCGATACAAGGAGCATAAGCAAAGATTATGGAAGGTCCGTTATATGCTTCAGCTTCTTGGATAGCTTTAAGAGTTTGACCTCTGTCAGCGCCCAGAGCAACGGAAGCAACATAAACATAGCCGTATGACATGCTCATTAAGCCCATATTCTTTTTATATGTTCTCTTTCCGCCCGTAGCAAATTTGGCAACAGCACCTGTCGGAGTTGATTTAGAAGCTTGACCGCCGGTGTTTGAATAAACTTCGGTATCAAGAACCAATATATTAACGTTTTTGTTTTGAGCGAGTACATGGTCAATACCGCCGTATCCGATATCGTTTGCCCAGCCGTCGCCGCCTATTATCCAAACTGATTTATCGGTAAAGTAGTCTTGAAGTTCTCTTACCTTTGCCAAGTTCGGGCAAGGAGCGTCAGCATATTTTTTAATCATTTCTTTTGCTTTATTTTGAGCTTCAATTGCTTCAGGTGTCTTTGAGTTGTCAAAGTATGAAATAGCGTTTGAGAGAGCTTCTTTTAAGTCAGCGGGCGCTTTTTCATCAGCTACAACTTTTTCAACATAAGTTTTTAAAGTGTCTCTGTTTTGATCAACCGCAAGCCTCATACCGAAGCCGAATTCAGCGTTATCTTCAAACAATGAATTTGCCCAAGCCGGTCCTCTTCCTTCTTTTGTTTTTGTGTAAGGAATGGTGGGGAAGGTTCCCGAATATATTGAAGAACATCCTGTAGCGTTTGCGATTATCATATTTTCGCCGAACAATTGTGAAACCAATTTAACGTAAGGAGTTTCTCCGCAGCCTGCGCAAGCTCCCGAGAATTCAAATAAAGGCTTTCTTAACATTGCGCCTTTAATTGTCTTGGTTGTATTTTTGCCCATTACATTGTCAGGAAGTTCATCAAAGAATTTTTCATTTACAAATTCACATGCTTCTTCTTCTTTTTCAATAGTTGACCAAGTAAGAGCTTGTTTTTCTGGGTTTTTGTTTGCGGGACACTGGTCAACGCAAACTCCGCAGCCCGTGCAGTCTTTGCAATATACTTGAACTTTGAATTTTTCATCAGCCAAAGCCGGTCTTGCGTCAATTGCGTTAAATGATTTTGGCGCATTATTTAAATCTTTTGCTTCAATTAATTTTGTTCTGATTGCAGCATGCGGACAAGCTGATGCGCATATACCGCATTGAATACAGTTTGCGGAATTCCAATGAGGAACTCTGGGGGCAATGCCACGTTTTTCTAAACATGCCGTTCCTGTCGGGATAACACCATCCACGCTCATTGCGCTGACAGGGATATCGTCGCCCTTTTGTCTCATTGAAGGTTCAATAATTTTCTTAGCAAAATCATCAGCGTTATCGTCAATTAATTTAACGTCGTCAGCTGCGCAAACTCCGTCTAATGAAGAAGGAATTACAACTTCTTCGGTTGCGTTAACGGCTGCGTCAATTAATGCCAAGTTCATATTAACAACATCGTCGCCTTTTTTCTTGAAGGTTTTCTTTGTCATTTCTCTCATACCTTCTAAAGCTTGTTCAAAAGGAATAATGCCTGATACTTTGAAGTATGCAACCATCATAACGGTGTTTGCGCCTTTTCCTCTTAAACCGGGTTGTTCTTTGATTAATTTTTCAGCGTCTACATTGTAGAATTTGATTTTCTTATCAATGATAGTTTTTTGCATATCTCTTGTTAAGTGAGCAAAAGCTTCATCTTTTGTATAAGGGCTGTTTAATAAGAAAGTTCCGCCTTCTTTAATGCCTTTTAACAAGTCATATCTGCCGATATAAGCGTGAGCCGAGCATGATACAAAATCGGGCGCAGTGATTAAATATGTTGATTTAATCGGTTTGTCGCCAAATCTTAAGTGAGAAACGGTTACGCCGAATGATTTTTTAGAGTCATAAGCAAAGTATGCCTGTGCGTCTTTATTTGTATATTGACCTATGATTTTAATTGAGTTTTTGTTAGCACCAACCGTACCGTCCGAGCCCAAGCCCCAGAACATACAGTTTGTTGTGCCTTCGGGTTCCGTTACAATTTGTTCTTCGACTTTTAAAGATTTATTTGTAACATCATCTTCAATACCAACCGTAAATCCGTGGAAGCCGTTATTTTCAGCGTGTTTATAAATTGCAAAGACCATAGAAGGTGTAAATTCTTTACTTGACAAGCCGTATCTTCCGCCGATAACTCTGATATCTTTGTTTTCTAATGCTGCAACAACATCTAAGTATAAAGGTTCACCGATTGAACCCGGTTCTTTTGTTCTGTCTAATACTGTTATACGTTTAACTGTCTTAGGCAATGCTTCGTTGAAGCGTTTAACGTCGAATGGTCTATACAGTCTTACTTTAACCAAACCGTATTTTTTGCCTCTTTGAGCGTTTAAGTATTCAATTGTTTCTTCAATTGTTTCACAACCTGAACCCATTGCAACGATAACATCAGTAGCGTCAGGTGCTCCGACATAATCAAACGGATGATATTGTCTGCCCGTTACTTTTGCAACTTTGTCCATATATTCCTGAACGATATCGGGAACTGCGTTATAGTATTTATTAACTGTTTCTCTGCCTTGGAAGTAAACGTCCGTATTTTGTGCGCCAACCTTACAAACCGGAGCTTCAGGCCTTAAAGCTCTTTGTCTGAATTCTTCAATATATTTGGGTTCAACAAGTGAAGCAATTTCTTCATAAGAGATTTCTTCAATCTTGTGAACTTCATGAGAAGTTCTGAACCCGTCAAAGAACTGTAAGAAAGGAACTTTTGCTTTATAAGTTGATAAGTGAGCAACTAAAGCTAAATCCATTTCTTCCTGAACCGAGTTTGCAGCGAGCATTGCATAACCTGTGTTACGGCAGCCCATAACGTCTGTGTGATCGCCGAATATTGCGAGTGATTGAGCCGCTAACGCACGAGCCGCAACGTGAATTACGGAAGGTAACATTTCCCCTGCAACTTTGTGCATAACGGGAATCATTAATAATAACCCTTGGGATGCGGTATAAGTTGAAGTTAAAGCGCCTGCTGCGAGTGAACCGTGAACGGCGCCTGCTGCGCCTGCTTCTGATTGCATTTCAGCAACTCTAACTTCTTTTCCCCATATATTTTGTTTGTGTTGTGAAGCCCATTCATCAATCCATTCACCCATTGTTGATGACGGAGTGATAGGGTAAATTGCGGATACTTCGCTTAGTGCATAAGCTACATGCGCTGCGGCGTAGTTTCCGTCAACCGTAATTGTTTTCTTTGACATTAAATATCCTCCATATAATAATTACAACTATTCTGATAACAATTTACTCAAAAGATAGTTAAATTACAAGTTTTATTAATAGTACCTTTGTTAACATTTTGCTTGTTTTTATTAAGAATTTGACAAACAATAAAAAGATATTGTTCAATTATTAATATAAGGCTGTCCTTAGGATATAAATGCATGCACATAAAGAGGTTAGAGATAGACAACTTTAAATCTTTCTCCGGAAAGACAGAAATTCCCTTTTTGACGGGTTTTACTGCCATTGCGGGCATGAACGGTTCGGGCAAAAGCAACATAATAGACAGTGTCTTGTTTGCTCTCGGGCTTACTTCCGCACGTGCTTTGAGGTCTGAAAAAGGTGTTGCGGACTTAATTTCTACCCACAATCAAAGAAACGAAGCTTCGGTCAAGGTTGTTTTCGGTCTTGATGATGAAGAGGGAAGTGAAATTTCTTTTGCAAGAAAGGTTAAAAAAACAAACTCGGGTTATGTAAGCACATATTACATTGATGACAGACCCCAAACACTGTCACAGGTTCACTCTGAGCTTGAAAAATATCAAATTACCCCAAACAGCTACAATATAATCATGCAAGGGGATGTTATCAGCCTTGTAAACTGTTCTTCTCTTGAAAGAAGAAAATTTATCGATGAAATTGCCGGAACGGCAGATTTTGACCGCAAAATAGAAACCGCAACAAATGAACTTAATACGGTTGAAGAAAGGGTTCAAAATTCTAACCTTATTTTAAACGAAATTAAATCAAGGGTGGAACAGTTAAAAGAAGAAAGAGAAGTTGCCCTTAAATACAGAGAATTAAAAGAAAACAAAGAAAAACTCGAAAATCAAATCGGGGTGGTTAAATATTTTGACTTCAAAAGAATTTTAGAAATGGTTCACCAAAACATTTTGGAATCTCAAAAAAATCAAAAGTCAAAAGAAAAAGAAATATCTGAAATCGACAAGGTTTTGGCTCAAAAAAAATCGGAATACGATGAAATTTGCGCAAAAGTGAAGGCTCAAGGTGAAGATAAACAACTTGAAGTCAAAAGGCAGGCTGAAGAAAAGAAAGGCGAAATTCAGCGCAAAAAAGATTCAATTATTCATACGGAAAAGGTTATTTTTCAAAACAACAAAACGATAGAAAATTCCAAAAACGGAATTAGTGATTTTAATTCCAAAAAAGAAGGCTGTTTTCAAGCAATTAAAGATAAAGAAGCAAAAAAAGCGGAACTTGAAAAAGACCTAAAAGAAGAAAAGAAAAAACTCGATAAAATTCTTGAAGAAGTTACGGGGTTAAACAAAACGGCAGACACTTATATTGAAAAAAGAGCCGAATTAAGAAAAAGTTTGGACGGCTTAAAGGAAGAAGAAACCGTTATTGTAAAAGATAAACTCGGTTTTGAATCAAGGCTTGAACTTTTAAATAACGAGCTTAACACTGCAAAAACTTCCATAGAAAACATTTTAGAGGGGCAAAAAACTTTTGAAGAAAACAAATCTAAACACGAATTTTTGATAGAAAAACTTTCAAAAGAAATGGAAGACCTTAAGACCTTACAAAAACTAACTTTTGAAAGTCTTGATAAAGCAAAAAACGACTCATCAGATGTTATGTATAACATTCAGCTGTCAAACAAAAAAATCTCTGAACTTGAGGCAAACAAAAGAGCATTTAAGACTTTCGGGCTTGGCGCAGGCGTTGAAACCATTATGCAAAGCAACCTGAAAGGGGTGCATGCGCCCCTGTCCCAGCTTGCCGATGTAGATATGGAATATTCTGATGCCGTAAATGAAGCTCTCGGCGGAAGGTCAAGATTTGTTGTGGTTGAAAACGAACATGTTGCTTCTCAGGCAATTGAAATTTTAAAATCTCAAGGAAGGGACAGGGCAACGTTTTTGCCGTTAAATAAGCTTAAAGAAGCGCCAAACAGGCTTAATCTTCCGAAAGAAAAAGGGGTTATTGATTATGCAATAAACCTTATGGACTTTGACGACATTTACATTAACGCTTTTTATTTTGCACTCGGAGATACCCTTGTTGTTGACAACATGGAAACCGCTAAAAAGCTGATGGGCAAATACAGAATAGTTACGCTTGACGGGGAGCTTTTTGAAAAATCAGGCGCAATAACGGGCGGTGCAAAGAGAAGAAACGCAACGGTTTTTGGAAAGCTTGACGATAAAGAGCTTGAAAACTATAAAAAACGTCTTAAAGATTTTGAAAATACATACAGAGAACTTGAAAACAAAAAGGTTGAATTAGACCGCAAATTAAACAAAATCAGAGAAGACTTTTCAAACGCTTCAAACTCTTATAACGGGGCAAAAATTGAACTTAACGCCCTTATTACAAGCAATTCAAAATCGGAAGAACTTCTTGCTTCATACAAAGCGAAAGTTAAAGAGGTTGAGCCTGAAATCAAAAGCCTAAATTCCAAACTGGACAAACTGGAAGAAAAACATGTTCTTTTGCTTGATAAAATCACCAAAACCAAAGACGATATTAAAGAAGTTGAAAAATTTATTGATGAAGGCGAATTAAACAAGCTCAAAGACTTAACGAAAGACAGCGAAGACAACATTAAAAAAATCGAAAAAGATATTTTAAATGTTGAAAACGAAATTTTAAGAGATAACCAAAATATAACGTTTTATGACACAATGATTGCCCAAAAAGAATCTGACATTAATAAACTTCAGGGCGATAATATCGGTCTGAAGGCGGATAGAGAAAAATTTGAGGCTGAAATTAAAGTTTTAGAAGAAGTTCTTGGCGAACTTGAAATTCAGATTGTTGAACTCGGCAAAAATTTGGTTGAATTGCAAAATTTAAGACAAAACATTCAAGACGGTCTTTTAAAATCGCAAAATGATAAAAATATTCTTGAAAACGAAATTGAAAGAATTAAAGAACAGATTGAAAGCGCAAAAGCGAGAAGAAACGAGATTGAGCCGCAATTTAAACAAATCAGCGATGAATTAAAAGAAAAAAATGTAGATATTAATTCAATTGAGCCAACGGAAACAACAATTGAAGAAATTACATCTAAAATTGCACGCTATCAAAAGAAAATGGATGAACTCGGGCTTGTTAACATGAGGGCAATTGACTCATATGAAGAAGTTATGACAAGGCAAAACGAGCTTGAAGAAAAACTTAATACTTTGGAAAAAGAAAGAGTTGAAATTCAAAACAGAATGACGGGTTATGAAAGCCTTAAAAAAGAAACGTTTATTGAAACTTTCAACGCCGTTAACACTCATTTCAGCGAAATTTTTACAGACTTAACCGACGGAAGCGGCAAACTTGTTCTTGAAAATCCTGAAAACCCATTTGTTGGCGGGCTTACCGTCGAAGGGCAACAAAAAGACAAGAAAAAACAAAAGCTTGCAGGCATGTCAGGCGGCGAAAAGACCTTAATGGCGTTATCTTTGGTTTTTGCCGTTCAAAGATATCTGCCCGCCCCGTTTTATGCGCTTGATGAAGTCGACGCAGCGCTTGACGGCTTTAATGTTGAGCGTATAGCAAAAATGATTACAAAACAGTCTGAAAAGACCCAATTTATTGTTATAAGTCAAAGGTCTCAGATGATTGAGTCCGCTGACAGAATGATAGGCGTAACCCAGAAAGATAAAGGGGTTACAAAAATTAGCGGAGTTAAGCTCCAAAACGCAGAAAGAAGACAGGAAGCTCTTGCCGTATGAATAACGCAGTAAACTTTTACACAACAACAAACAAACAAGACATGATGAGCCAAACGGGGGTTTACGGTTCAAATTATGAATTTGAAATGATTTCAACATTTTCAAACACAACAAAAAACCCTGTCGATGCGATTGAAATTATTGTTGATATGGCAAAAACCGGAAAAATAGACCCTTGGAATATTGATATTGTTAAAGTTTATGATGAATATATGAAAAAATTGGCGGAATTAAACGCCCAAAATAACTTAAAATTTGTCGGCAGGGCGTTTATCTTTGCTTCCGCTCTTTTAAATTTAAAATCTAAAGTATTAAACGGCTTGAGTTTGAGTGATTTTGAGCCGGTTGATGATACGGACGATTTAATAGACGATTTTATGGAAGGCGATTATGAAACGGAACAGTTAAAGCTTCCGTCTTCAAATGTTATTTCTTTTGATGAAGTTCTTCAAAGAAGGACAAGCACAAAATTAAATCGCACAAGGGCAATCACCTTAAACGACCTTATCCGCCACTTAAAATTTTATGAGCAAATTGAAAAGAAAAGGGCGCTTAAAAACAAAATAGAAAGAAACACAAGAAGAATAGGAAACTATTCAAAGCTTACAACCACCGATATTTTGGATATGACCCAAGATGAGTATATTGAAGAACTTGTCGATAAAATGGATCAAAATTTAACAAAAATATTAGAACGTGAAGAAAAAATCGAACTTACGGACCTTAAAGTCATAGGTTTTTCAAAACCCGCAGCATACATTGCAATTTTATATTTATGCTCAAGGGGAAAATATGATATCGAACAAAAAGAATTTTACGGAGACCTTTTTGTAAAACTTCCCAAAAAAAGCGAGGCTGAAATTTAATGACAAACGAAAATTTAAAATCAAAAGTTGAAGCCGTCTTGTTTGTTACCGCAAAAGCTATGCAGCCCGCTGAAATTGCGGAAATTTTAAATGTTGAAGAAAGTGATGTTGAATCTGCGCTTTTAGATTTAATGTTTGATTATTCTTCAAGAGAAGGTGCACTTGAAATTGACGATGAAGACGGGTATATTATTCAAGTTAAGGCAGAACACCTTGATATTGTTGAAAAACTTTGCCCCGTTGAATTAAAACCGGCGGTTGTTAAAACTTTAACCGTTATCGCCCTGAAAGAACCTATCAGACAAACGGAATTGAAAGAAATAAGGTCAAATGCATACGAACATATTCAAGAGTTGCTTGAAAAAGGTCTTATTTCAAGAACAAAAGATAAAAACGGGCGCTCTTATAACCTTAAAACAACCCCAAAGTTTGCGGAATATTTTAAGTTAAAAGGCGACGCCAAAACCCTTGCAAAACTCTTGGATACGACAAAAGAACTAAAAGACATGTAAAATTATTTTATCATTATAAAATATTGATACATTCTTTGAACAAGCGTTTCATCTTTTTTCATTTCTTCAATCATTTCTTCAATTAATTCATGTTTTGATTTAAAATAATCGAAAATGAAAAGTTCATACGGATTTACACCCAGCGCATTTGAAATTTTTTCAAGCGTTTCATGTCCCGGATAGTTTTTTCCGTTTTCAATATTAGACAAGCTTGGTGTTTCAATTTTGGCAAGTTCTGCCAATTTTTCCTGAGTCAATAATTTTTTCTTTCTGGTTTCTTTAATTTTTTTTCCCAGTAATATTTTAATATTTCTCATAAATTGTGCCCTTCGTTTAATAATTTAAACTTAATTTTAGGCAAACTTAATAAGGTATTGGCTAATTTTTCCTTGATTTTTTATTCTATATAAGATATAATCTTATTAAAAGTAATATTAAATTTTAAAAAATTTAGCTAAGGGATGAAAAGTATATGAAAAGGGCGTTTGCACTTGCAGAAGTTTTAATAACTCCTTCTGTTACAGGTGTTGTTACTCTAACTCCTTTTAAAGGCGTTAATTCAAGCGCTTTAACTTCATATAATTTCTTTTTTTGGCAAACAGGTTGACATGGGAAAATGAAAACAGCCCCATTTGGGGGAATTATGCAACCAAAGTAATGAAATGTGCATTGTGTATTAAAAAATAAAAGGCAAAAACGACATATTTTCTCTTTTTACACACAACATTTATGTCACCATGAAAGCGAAAGTTTTCATGGTTTTGCCTTTTTTATATTATATTTTTTAAATGTTGATTTTTATATACTCTATCCGGCTATTTAAATTTAAGCAAACAATAAACCTGCCTTTACAAATTAAAAGACAGGTTTATTTTGTTTAAGCGTTTAAAAATTAGAAGTTTAAGCCGGCTTCTCTTGCAGCTTCCGCAAGGGCTTCAACTCTTCCGTGGAACAAGAAACCGCCACGGTCAAAAACAACATCTTTAACACCTTTTGCAAGGGCTTTTTTTGCAATGTCTTCGCCGACAATTTTTGCAGCGTCAATGTTTCCGCCGTGAGCCAATTTTTCTTTCAAGTCTTTTGCCTTTGTGCTTGAAGAAACAAGCGTAACGCCTTTAGTGTCGTCAATAACTTGAACATATATATGTTTCAAGCTTCTGTAAACCGCTAAACGGGGGCAATCAGATGTTCCTTGAATTTTAACTCTGACTCTTCTGTGTCTTTTTTGAGTTTGTTCCTTTTTATTTATTGTTTTAATCATTTCTTTTCCTTTCACCTTAACCTAACTTGCCTTTTGCAAGGGTTTATTTAGGCTTAATTATTACTTCTTACCTGTTTTTCCGGCTTTACGTCTTACATATTCGCCTTCATATCTGATACCTTTTCCTTTGTATACTTCAGGCGGACGTTTCGATCTGATTAAGGCTGCAATATCGCCTACTGTTTGTTTGTTTGAGCCTGTAACGGTAATTTTTGTGTTTGCTTCAACTGCAATTTGAATGCCTTTGGGCGGCTCAATAATAATCGGGTGAGAATAACCCAATTGAAGATTGATTGCGCTTCCTTGCATACTTGCTCTGTAGCCGACGCCTTGAATTTCAAGTTTCTTTTCAAAACCGTCTTTAACACCTTTGATTACATTGCTAACGAGAGTTCTTGACAAACCGTGAAGTGAACGTGATTTTCTGTCGTCATTAACTCTTGTTAAAATAACGTGGTTGTCTTTAAGTTCAACCTTGATTTCTTCTCTGATTTGAACCGATTCTTCTCCTTTTGGACCTTTTGCGGTAACAAGGTTATCGTTAACCTTTACATCAACGCCTTGAGGAATTTCAATCGGCATTTTTCCGATTCTGGACATTTTTTTCTCCTTTTGCTTTTTTCTTGAATTTTAGCGGGAACGCTTCGAGTTTTCACTCAAATTAACCCATTTTTATTTTGTTTTTTGTTAACATCTTGTCTTTTATCTAAGCTTCGCTCAATTGAAACATAATCGGTTTCAAGTCGCTTTGCCAAATGCTCACCTTGGCGCAGCTTCGTTCGCTTCGTCCGTCAGAATTTCTTCTTTTCAGAAATTCCTAGCGGTTCGAACCTTAGTAACTTCATTTCGA
>CANRGC010000022.1 GCA_947630045.1 Candidatus Gastranaerophilales bacterium | reverse complement strand
GCCTGTGCAATCAAAGATTGCTACGCTGCGTTGCGCCTAAAGGCTCCACTTCGCAACGGCGGCTATCAACAGTTGCGTTAAGCCAAGCTCATCGCTTGTCTTAACTTCACTCTGGCTTCGCATATTTTCTTATGAGCATTTTGATTTTATTCAGATTTTTCATAAATATATTTTTCGGGGTTAAAAATTTATTTGTTATATCATAATTTTTGTTTAACACAAATCTGACTTTTCTTGTTTCTATTAATTCGGGGTTATTGTTATCCATTTTGTATAAAAATGATGTTTTAGAAATATTTTCGTCAAGTTTAACAATTTCTGCAGACTTATAATTAATATTTTCATCATTTTTTAAATATAATAAATCAATTTCCGTATCTTTATACTTTTTTTGAATAATATTTCTTGTTTCAATTAATTCAATATCCGAAAGGGCTTCACTTTCAGGCAATGAAAGATAAACAAAAAGCACTCTTTTTGATTGTGTAACTCTTTCATTCAAGCGTCTTGTTCTTCTTTTATATTTTTCCAAAACTTCATTATAAAATTTTTCTATGGGTCTGTCATTATAAAATTCATGCGGAAAATAAATATTGGTTAATTTATTTAAATAAAGTTTAGACCCTTTCTTTAAATCGAAATCGCCCGCAAATTCCAAATCTTCTCTGTTAAAAAAATAGCTGAAATCAGCCTCTATAAGCCTTGCTCTTTCGACAATTTTGCCGCCTTTTACCCAATCAAGCGGAAATGAAGCAAATTGAAGCCTTGCCCCTCTTAATGACATTGAACACGCACAGCTTTCGCCAATGCTTATAACCAAATCATATTTTTCTTTTATATTTTTCATTTCTCTATTATATCAAGAAGCTTGTAAAAAAAGAGCGTAAATTTCTTCTTAATATTTTTTAAAAACAAAAATATGGATTTTTACAATTAAAAATTGCTTAAAATATTTAAACATTCTTAATTAAACTTCATTAAAAAACAATAAAAAATTTTACTTTGATTTTCATACGTGATAGTCTTGATATGATTAGACTTTTAGAGGAAAAATGGAAGTATTGCCTGACAGAGATAGTTATTACGCCGGTTTTAACAAAGGCGTATGGGAAAATGAAATTAACGTAAGAGATTTTATCCAAAACAATTATACCGAATATAAGGGAGATGACTCCTTTTTGGAAGGCATTAGCGAAAATACGGAAGAACTTTGGAGAAAATGTCTTATCTTATTTGAAGAAGAACGCAAAAACGGCGGCGTTCTCGATATGGATACAAGAATTATTTCTCAAATAACTTCACACAATGCGGGTTATATTGATAAAAACCTTGAAGTTATAGTCGGGCTTCAAACAGATGTGCCTTTAAAACGCTCGCTGCAGCCTTTTGGCGGAATAAGAATGGCTCAGGCTTCCCTTCAAAGCTATGGATATGAAATAGACCCTTATGTAACGGAAGTTTTTACAAAATATAGAAAAACTCACAATCAGGGAGTTTTCGACGCATACACTCCCGAGATGAAAAAGGCACGTCATGCCGCTATTTTAACCGGACTTCCCGACGCTTACGGCAGAGGCAGAATTATAGGCGACTACAGGCGTGTTGCTCTTTACGGAACAGACAGGCTCATTGAAGATAAAAAATTACAGCATGCTTCAATAGACGGTGAAATGACCGATGATAAAATTCAACTTAAAGAAGAAATTGCCGAACAAATAAAAGCTCTCGGCGAAATGGCAGAGCTTGGCGATATGTACGGTTTTGACATAAGAAAACCCGCAAAGTCTGCAAGAGAAGCTGTTCAATGGCTTTATTTCGGTTATTTATCCGCAATTAAAGAGCAAAACGGCGCTGCAATGTCAATCGGAAGAACCTCAACCTTCCTTGACATTTACATTGAAAGAGATTTAAAAAATGGCGTTATAACCGAAAAAGAAGCCCAAGAGATTATTGACCAATTCATTATGAAATTAAGGCTTGTAAAATTTGCAAGAACACCCGAATATAACTCTCTGTTTTCGGGCGATCCGACTTGGGTTACAGAGTCTTTAGGCGGCATGGGAACTGACGGCAGAAGTCTTGTTACAAAAAATTCTTTCAGATATCTTCACACGCTTGAAAATCTTGGTGCGGCGCCTGAACCAAATTTAACAATTTTGTGGTCTGTTAATTTGCCTGTCGGGTTTAAGGAATATTGCGCAAAAATTTCAATTAAAACTTCATCGGTGCAATATGAAAATGATGACCTTATGCGCCCGTATCACGGTGATGATTATGCCATAGCTTGCTGTGTTTCTTCAATGAGGGTTGGGAAAGATATGCAATTTTTCGGCGCAAGAGCAAACCTTGCAAAATGTCTTTTATACGCAATAAACGGCGGTGTGGACGAAAAATTAAAAGAACAGGTCGGGCCGAAATTTGCACCGATAACAAGCGAATATCTGGACTATGATGAAGTTGTGGCGAAATATGATGATATGCTTGAATGGCTTGCGGGGCTTTATGTTAACACTTTAAACATAATTCACTATATGCATGATAAATATTGCTATGAACGTTCTCAAATGGCGCTTTTGGATAAAGATGTCAAAAGATATTTTGCGACGGGCATTGCGGGGCTTTCGGTTGTTGCAGATTCGCTTTCTGCCATAAAGTATGCAAAAGTAAAAACAATAAGAGATGAAAACAATATCGTCGTAGATTATGAAGTTGAAGGCGATTATCCGAAATATGGCAATGATGATGACAGGGTGGATAAAATTGCGGTTGAGCTTGTTTCTAAATTTATGAATATGATAAGAAAACATCACACCTACAGAAATTCAATTCCAACCATGTCAATTTTAACAATAACTTCAAATGTCGTTTACGGCAAAAAAACGGGAAATACTCCTGACGGAAGAAAGGGCGGTCAACCCTTAGCTCCGGGGGCAAACCCGATGCATGGAAGGGATAAAAACGGTGCCGTTGCTTCTTTGGCTTCGGTTGCAAAACTGCCCTTTAAAGACGCACAAGACGGCATTTCAAATACATTTTCCATTATTCCAAACGCTCTCGGGAAAGACGAAGTTTTTATGGGAGATTTGGTATGCAGCCTTGATTGCGGCTGTTCAAGCGGAAATATAAATTAGGGGAGAAGAAATTATGGCAACAATGCAAGAAGAAAATTTAATCAATTTGTTAGACGGCTATGTTGAAAAAGGCGGACACCACTTAAATGTTAACGTTTTTAATCGTGAAACCCTTATTGAAGCGCAAAAACACCCTGAAAAATATCCGCAATTAACCGTGAGAGTTTCGGGCTATGCCGTTAATTTCAATAAACTTACAAAAGAACAACAAGATGACGTTATTTCAAGAACGTTTCATTCAAAACTTTCAAATTAATTTTTTACACACAATTTTCTAAGTCTTAATTATGGAACTTTTCGGGAATATTCATTCAATTGAAACCATGGGAACGGTTGACGGTCCTAAAATCAGGTTTGTCATTTTTTTTCAAGGGTGTCCCCTAAGGTGTCTTTATTGCCATAACCCTGACACTTGGAGCCTGAATGAAAACAAAAAAATGACGGTTGATGAAATTTTTGAAAAATTTGAAAGAACAAAAGAATTTACAAAAGGCGGAATAACCGCAAGCGGCGGTGAACCTTTGTTGCAGATTGATTTTTTAATTGAGCTTTTTAAAAAGTTTAAATCAAATAACATTCACACCGCTCTTGACACGTCAGGAATTATATTTGACCCGAAAAAAGCGGAAGAATTAATTAAATATACAGACCTTGTTTTACTTGATATTAAACATATAAATGAATTTGAACATAAAAAATTAACGGGGCATTCAAACAAAAACCCCATTAAATTTGCAAAGTTTTTGTCAGAGAGAAATATTCCGGTTTGGATAAGGCATGTTGTTGTTCCTGAAATTACTTATAATGAAAAATATTTATCAGAGCTTGGCGAATTTTTATCAACTTTAAAAAATGTAAAAGCGTTAGATATCTTGCCTTACCACACCATGGGGGTTTCAAAATATGAGGCGTTAAAAATTGATTACCCCATAAAAAATTTACCTCCTCTTACAAAAGAAGAAGCGCTTAAGGCAAGAAATTTAATATTATCCCGTATGAAAAGTTTTTGATAGAATAAAAGTTATGGCATATATAAAAGAAATTTTTGAATCAATTCAGGGCGAAGGGCTTTATATCGGCGAAAAACAAATATTTGTGCGCTTTTGTTCATGTAACTTAAATTGCGCATATTGCGACACCGATTTTAAAACCGACAAAAAAGAATTTTTAGTCGATGAACTTTTTTATGAAATAAAAAAATATACCGCAAACCAAATAAGTTTCACGGGCGGCGAACCCTTGGCAGATGTTCAATTTATCAAGTCTTTTCTTTTGAAATATAAAAATGATTTAAATAAAAAAATTCACCTTGAAACAAACGGAACAATGCCTTTAAGATTAAAAGAAATTATTGACCTTGTTGACGTTGTTTCCATGGATATTAAAATTAAATCTTCGACTTTTGAAGAAAACAAATTTGATATCAATGATGAATTTTTAAAAGTTGCGGGCAAAAAAGCCTTTATAAAGGTTGTTTTTGATAACAATATCAAAGATGAAGAAATTAATGAAATATGCGCCCTTGCAAAAAAACACTCCTCACCCTTGGTTATACAGCCAAAAAGCCCGATTTCAAAAGATATTCCGTTTTTAAAAATTTATAATAAATTTTTTGAAAAATATCAAAATACAAGGCTTATTCCCCAAATTCACCCTTTTCTCGGGGTTGACTAAGGTTTTTTAAGTTTCTGAAAAGTTTGATTTCTTCTTTTGAAAGTTCTTTCGGGAAAACAACTTCAATTTTTGCAAAACATTCACTTTTGCCTAAATCTAACTTAATTTTAGCGCCATTTTGGGTCAAAGGCGGAATTTTCATTTTATAAAGCCCGTAATTTTCAATGTTAATCTCCTCAACCGTTCCTAAAATAGCGTCATATAAAGGAATTTCAACTTGTATAAAAACTTCTTCCCCCGAAAAACAAAGTTTCTTTACAGGTTCAATTAAAATTTTTAAAAAAAGATTTTTGTCATAAAGTGCGCTTGAATTAACCTTGCCGACATAAATAAGTTCATTATTTTGAACATTTTTATGAATTTCAACCTCAACTTTTTTAAGTTCCTTTTTTTCGCCTTCGCCTTTACAAAAAGAACATTCAAGACCGTAAAAAAGTTTTTTGCCCATACATTTCGGGCAAGTTTGAGTGTTTAAAATATTAACCGTTCTTATGGCGCCTTCTTTTGCTTCAATTTCGGTTATTTTGACCTCTTTTATAATGGCGTTTTTGTCTAATCTTTTATTTTTAAAAAAATTTTTACCCTTTGTAATTTTTAAAAGTTCATCATAGTTTTTTCTTTTTTCGTCATCGGATAAAACGTCATATGCGTTATTTAAAAGCTTAAATTTCACTTCGGCGTCTTTTTCTTTGTTTAAGTCGGGGTGATAAATTCTGACCATTTTTTTGTATGCAAGTTTGATTTCATCTTTTGTTGCGCCAAAAGACACCCCCAGAAGTTCATATAAATTTTTTGAACAAACAACCATAACAATTTTATTTTAATGACGACGTTCAAAAAAACAATTCTAAACTCGGGCGATTATTCGAAAATAAACATATACCCCTTTATGAATTCTATAATTCCGTTCAACTTTTCTTTTGAAGAAGACTCCGCATAAAACCTTAAAAGCGGTTCTGTGCCTGATTTTCTTATTAAAACTTTTGAAACATTGTCTTCAAGATAGAGTTTAATTCCGTCTGTTGAAGATTTTTGAACAATTTTTTGTGAAGCAAAAGTTTCCTCATGGTTAATTTTTTGAATTATTTCTTCTTTTTTGTTTTCATCAGAAAGTTTAATATCGACTCTGTCTTGATAAAATTTAACTCCCGCAAAGTCGGTTATTTCTTCTTTTATCTTGTAAAGAGGAGTGTTTTTTGATGAAATCATCTCTAAAATTAAAAGATTTGCAAAAATTCCGTCTTTTTCCGAAATGTGAGAACCCACGGAAAGCCCGCCGGAGTCTTCTCCGCCGATTATAGTTTTATTCATTCTCATTTCTTCGCCTATCCATTTAAAGCCGACGGGTGTTTCAATAACATTAACGTTGAGTTTTTTTGCAACCTCATCTACAAGCTGGCTTACGCCAACCGTTTTAATTACACAGCCTTCTTCCCCTTTTTCTTTAAGATATTTCAGCAAAGAAGCAAGAATAATATTCGGAGAAACATATTCTCCATTTTCGTCTATAACGCCGAACCTGTCTGCGTCTCCGTCATTTGCAAGCGTTATATATCCTTCTTTTATATTTTTAATAAATTCTTTTTTAGGTTCCGGCAAAAAACCGCCAAAATTGGGGTCATGTTTATTATTATAAATTTCAAAATCTATATTTTCACGTTTCAAAATTTCGTCAAAATATCCGATAGAAGCGCTAAAAAGCCCGTCATAAATGATTTTTGGCTGGTTTTTTCTTATTATATCAAAATTAATAAGTTTTTTTATTCCTTCATAATAATTTTCAAAAAAGTCTTTTTTTATGATTGAGCCTTCTTTTTTCTCAAGAGTATTTTCTTTATTTTCAATTATATTCTCTATTTCGTTTGTAATTTCAGATGTTGCGGGCCCGCCATAGTTTGGAATAAATTTAATTCCGAGATATTCTTTCGGGTTGTGAGAAGCGGTGAACATTATTGCGCCCGCTGAATTTTCGGTATTTTTTGCCATATAAGCCACAACGGGGGTCGGAACAACTCTGTTTGATAAAATAACGTCAAACCCGAGTTCATATAAAATTTCAGAGGCAAATTTTGCATATTTGTCAGCGTCAAGCCTTGGGTCATAGCCTATTATAACGGTTCCAAAACGCATATACTCCGCAATTGCACTGACAATTTTTTTAACCGTTTCTTTTGTAAAATCTTTTCCGATTATTCCACGAAAGCCGTCTGTTCCAAATTTAATTTTTTTGTTCATTTTTTACCTGTTTAAATTAAAATATTCTATATGAATAATTATATTAAAAAAATATTATATTTAGGACCAAACGGCTCAAATACACAATTTGCATGCGGAATGTTTTCACAAAAAATGGGCTTAGACGTTGAATATGTCCCTATTTCGACGATTACAAAAACAATAGAAATTTTAGATGAAGCGGACAGTTCCACGGCGGCAATTTTGCCGGTTGAAAACTCAATAGAAGGCATTGTCAGAGAAACAATCGACAATCTTGTTAAAACAAAATCGGATATTTTTATTCAAGCTGAAATTTCCCTTCCTATTTGTCACTGTTTAATGTCTAAGGGCAAAAAAGAAGAAATTAAAAAGATTGTTTCGATAACTCAGGCAATTGCTCAATGTAAAAAATATATAGCGGCAAATTTTAATAAAGATGTCGAAATTCTTTTATATACATCGACATCTGCTGCGGCACAGTTTGTTTCAGGGCAAGATAATTCTTATGCGGCAATCGCAAGCGAACTTTGCGCTCACCTTTACGGGCTTAATATTTTGGAAAAGGGAATTAACGACATAAAAGATAATCAAACAAGGTTTATTTTCTTATCCAAGAAAAATTTTAAAGATTTGACAAAACAGAGAACATCAATTGCTTTTGCGGTTGAAAATAAGCCGGGGGCGCTTTTATCAGTTTTAGAGGTTTTCAAAAAATATAACCTGAATTGCATTTATCTTGAATCAAGACCGTCTAAAAAAGTTTTTGGCGAATATATCTTTTATGCGGACATTGATAAAGGAATTGATGAAATTAAAGAAGCCCTTGATGAGATAAAATCTTTTTGCACTTTTAACAGAGTTTTGGGCTCATATCACAGTTTTTAAATCAACTCACCTTTATTTTTTGAAATAATACCAAGCGCATCAGCGATTTTGTATGTGCTTTGATTTACATAAAACGGAATATCTTTAATTCCCATATCTCTCAGCGCAAAATATAAGCAATGGTCGGGTTCATCCGTTTTTTGCAAAAAGTCAACCGAGATTTGTTCAGGGTTTAAGTTTTTCTTTCCAAATTTATTGATATAGTCTAAAGCTTGCTCATTTGTTGAAGTTAAGCTGTAAATTTCAAGTGTTGTGGCAGGAATTTTATCTCCGCTTTTTAACATAAAATCAACTTTGGGAGCATAATATTCATAATAATCGTTTTCGCAATGAGGAATGTTTGATTCTTGTCTTGCCATTAACAATTCAAGCTTGTCTGAATTAATATAAACCTTTTTCATATCGGCTTTAGGTTCTTTAATTCTTTTTTCTATAGCTTCCTGTCTTAATATTTTATCGTTTGTGAGCTTATCAAATTTAATGCCCCTGTTTGCACAGTATGTTTCAACCATACTGTCTTTTGAATCGGGAATCATTAAAGTGTGTTCAACAGTTCTTATTTTCAAGGGTTTAAGCTGATATGTTTGTCGTGTTTTGAGAGAAGTTTTATCCGAATCTTCAATATTTAAAGCAAATCTTTGAAACTTTTTAAGCTCATCTTGATTGTTTAATCTGTTATTTACTTTATACGTACTTCCAAATGAAATTCCAAAAACCATATTAGCACCGTTTCTTTTAGTACCTGAATTTATAAAACATGAGAAAAATTAATTTTGCTCTATATTTTAAAATTAAAATAAAATTAAAAAATAATCAAATTAATTTATACTAAAATACGGCTGTTTTTAATTTTAGCTTTGGATTTTATTAAACAATACAAACGAAAAGCCTCTGCCGTGGTTATTTCCAGAGCCAAGGTTATCATGGTTATTTAAATATCCCTGATTGTAAATGTCGCTTCCGTCGTCATCGCTTGTGTTGCCTTCAATCGTGTCAAAAGTTCCGTCAGCATGTACTTCTGTTACTATGCCTATATGTGACCACTCATTGTCTTCCATGGCGTTATATAAAACAAAGTCTCCGGGTTTTACATTTTTCATATCATATGATTCGGAATCTTCCCTTCCGTCCATAAGAATGCCTTTATCTCTTGCCCAGTTACCAATTTTATAGCAAGTTGACGAAGACTCAAAGTTGCCCGGAAGTTCACTGTCTTTAAAGGCTTGTCCAATTGCAAAAGAAGCAAAGTCGGCGCACCACTGCCCTTCATGGAAGGCGTATCCTTCTTTTTCCATGATTTCTTGCATTTTGTCGGAAGTTACATAGTCGTTATCGCCCAAATATTTTTTGGCAACTTCCGCAATTTTAGAAGTTGGAATTTTATCATCAAAAGTAATTTCAACATCTTTATGGTTGTTAATTGCTTCATTTATTCTGTCAAGTTCCGTTTGAGCTTGTTGAAGGCTGGATTGAGCCTGAGACAAAAGCTGAGTTTTTGTTTGTTCCAGCTGTTGTTTTGAATTGTTATAAGCTTCAAGTTTGGCTTTTGTTTCATCCGAACAATTTTTTAAAATTTCTTGTTCAATTTTTTCTTTTTCTTTATTAAGTTTTTCAAGCTCGTCATTTATTTTATCAAGCTCTTGTTTTGCCTGATTTTTCTTTTCTTTATAGTTGCTAAGCGCTTCTTTTTGTTTTGCCAGTTCACTTTTTGCGTTTGCAATTTTATTTTTTAAAGATGCTGTTTGTTTATCAATTTCGCCCCACCTGTCTTTATTATCATCCGTCTTTTTTTCAACGGAAGATAATGAACCGTTAAGAGATGAAATTTGCGCATTTATATTATCAATTTTGGCGTTGCAATCAGTTATTTTATTTTCAAAATTTGTTATATCTTTTTCTTTTTTTGTTTTGTTGTCTTCTTTTGTTTCTATTTCTTTAGAATTTTTCGCCTGTTTTTCTTTAAGTTCTTTAGAAACTTTTTTATCGTTTTCAAGTGCTTTGTCATATTCTTCTTTAAGAGAATCTGTCTTTTGTTGTAAAGATTGTATTTTCTCATTTGAACCGTTTTGTATGTTTGAAACTTCTTCTCTTGCTTCTCCAACTTCTTTTTGTTTTTGAGATTGTTGCTCCTTAAGCTCATCCATAGATTGTTCTTTAGGCTTTTCAAACGGGGCTAAAACGCCTGAATTTGAAATCGCTTCTTCACAGTTGCTCTCGTCAAACTCGCAAAGCGCATCTTCTGAGGTTCCGCTTTTTACAGACTGATTTGCTGCCGGTTTATCTTTTACATTTTCCGATCCGTTGAAAAAATTTGAAATAATGGGTTTTATAATTGAATTAATTATACTAAAGTCCATAAGATGCCTGCCTTCCTAAAGTGCAATGTCGACATTTTTAAAATATACTTGATTAATTTTTACATTAATTCATATTTGTTAAGAAGAATGCGGTAGCCGGAGTGAAGTTAAGACAAGCGATGAGCTTGGCTTAACGTAACTGTCGATAGCCGCCGTTGCGAAGTGGAGCCTTTAGGCGCAACGCAGCGAAGCAATCTTTGATTGCACAGGCGGAATGCGAAGCCAGTGCAAAAGGGGCTTGCGATGAGCAAGACCCGTTGCAGTTGATAGGCGACAGGGTCGCCCGTTCGAGAAGGTTGATAACCTTCGAGAATGGGGCAGGCAAAGTCAGAAACGAAGTTTCTGCGTGCCGTTTAGCAAAAAACAAAACGACAGCACGTAGGGTGGACTTTAGTCCACCAATTATTGTTTAAACTACTATAAAAACTTTTCTTTCGTGCACTTAATGAAATCTTGTTGCATAGAAAGCAATCGGTAGGCTAAAGCCTACCCTACAAGCTTGAAACCGATTAGGTTTCAATTGAGCGAAGTCCAAAAAAGAGAGCCGCTAGGAATTTTTGCTTTTATTTATTTCGCTTTCTTTTCTTTGTTCAAGCGCCCATCAAAGAAAAGAAAGCGAAGGTAAAGAAAAGAAAGAGGGCTTGAACCATTGCGGGGAACTTTAAAAACGTGCACTAAATTCAATATCATTGCTTCGGACAACTCGTGGCTTTGCCACTCAAACAGTCCTTCGCAATAACATTTCATTAAGTGCACGTGTAGAAAATTATTTTATCTTTTAAATTGAAAAATCTTAAACAATAACCGGTAGGCTAAAGCCTACCCTACAAGTTACAAGCTTGCACCGGTAAGACCCTGAAACAAGCTCAGGGTGACAAACACACAGGGCAGCATGTAGGGTGGACTTCAATGCGAAGCCAGAGTGAAGTTAAGACAAGCGATGAGCTTGGCTTAACGAAACAGTTGATAGGCGACAGGGTCACCCGTTCGAGAAGGTTGATAACCTTCGAGAATGGGGCAGGCAAAGTCAGAAACGAAGTTTCTGCGTGCCGTTTAGCAAAAAATGAAACGCAAGGCAGCACGTAGGGTGGACTTCAATGCGAAGAATGTAGGGTGGACTTTAGTCCACCAATTATTGTTAAACTACTATAATAAAAACTTTTCTCTCGTGTACTTAATGAAATGTTATCGCAAAGAAAGCAATCGGTAGGCTAAAGCCTACCCTACAAGCTTGAAACCGATTAGGTTTCAATTGAGCGAAGTCCAAAAAAGAGAGCCGCTAGGAATTTCCAAGAAGAATGCGGTAGCCGGAGTGAAGTAAAGCGAAGCGAAAATAAAAACGGAGAGGGTGGGATTCGAACCCACGGTAGAGTTTCCCCTACACAAACTTTCGAGGTTTGCACCTTAAACCGCTCGGACACCTCTCCTTAATATTAAATTTAAAAATAAAAAATAAGCTTCTTTACAAGTCTAATAATATCATAAAATAAAACATTTTTAATTATAATATTTCAGGCAATGAAATTAATGCCCGAATTAATTTATTCTTATATTAAAGGCAAGGTTTTTTTATGAAAATGACAACTGATAATAAAGAACTAGACCCTAAAAAAGAACATGCAAAAAGATACCTTTTAAAGTATATTAAGGAATTAAAGGTTCATTTTGACTTATCTGATGATAAAATAAAAGAAATAATGAGAGATGTATACTATTCTCAAACTTATTTATACAAAATAGCCAAAAAATTCAATAAATACTTTAAGGATAAAAAATGAAAATCGAAAAATTTATACCCGAGGAATTTGCTTCCAACAACTATATTTTATTTGACGAAAATACAAAAAATGCCATAATCTTTGACCCCTCTTTATGTTTTAATCAAACAGACAAATTTATAAAAGAAAATAACTTAAATTTAAAATATATAATTGTCACTCATCTTCATTTTGACCATTTGGGCGATATTAAAAAATTTCAGGAAAACTATAAAAACATAAAAACTCTTATTCCAAAAAATGACAAGGTTTTATATGAAAATTTAAAAACACAATGTGACATGTTTGGGGTAAGAAGGGTGGAAGATTTCAAAGTTGACGAATTTATAGATGAAACCTCTGAAATTTATCTTGATGATGTTAAAATTCAAGTTATTGAAACTCCGGGGCATTCAAAAGGCTCAACCTGTTATTTAATCGGCGATGTTCTTATTGCGGGCGATACTCTTTTTTATGAAGAAATAGGAAGGTGTGACCTTCCGACAGGTTCGTTTTCCGACATAACTCATTCAATTAAAGGAAAACTTTTTCATCTTTCCGACAATGTTAAAGTTTTTACGGGACATGGCGATAATACTACTATAGGGCATGAAAAAACCCACAATGCCTATTTTGGTGAAAAAGCAATATATTAAGGGAGTTTAGCTGTGATTAAGTCTGAAGAACTTTTTTTAAAAGCAAAAAAAATAAGTGAAAATTCTTATGCCCCTTATTCAAATTTTCCTGTCGGCGCTTGTTGTCTTTTTGATGACGGAAAAATTTACGAGGGTGTAAATGTCGAAAACGTAAGCTACGGGCTTACACTTTGTGCAGAAAGAAACGCTCTTTCAACCGCCGCAACAGAAGGCAAAAAGGAAGGGCTCATTGCAATTGCCGTTTATTCCCCGAAGCAAAAAATGTGCATACCATGCGGCGCTTGCTTACAGTGGATGGCAGAATTCAGAAGCAAAAGCACCGATGTTAAAATTATTCTGGAAGATTATGACGGAAAAATTAAAGAGTATACTTTAAAAGATTTCCTTCCGCACACCTTCAAGTTTGATTAATTATTCTTCAGTTAAAACTTGTTGAATTTCGATGTCAGGTTTTCCCAAAACCCTGACCAGTTCTAATACAGAAGCCTTCATCTGGCATTTTTGTGATGATTTATTAAAAAAGTCCGTATAATAGCAACCTTCACAATTGCAGCCTCTTTTATAACATTCAATGGCTGTGGTTGTCCATCTTCTGACAGCAACGGCACGACCAAAATCTCTGCTTTTTAACACTTATTACTACTCCCCGATAAATTTTCATATCAACCTGCAAACCTTGCAACAGTTGAATTTATTACTATTATAACCGCTAAGGTGGTTGGTGCAAGTGTATTTTAGCCAATAATTAACATCATGTAACAAACTCTGTGAGCCTTATAAGGCGTAACTATCAGGGTTTGGCGCCCTCGGTATCATGCACTGTGCATGGGTTTTGCATGATTGACCCATGGGAAAGCCATGCCAGTTGCATGTTTCCATGGTTTTGATTTTGCTTCCGTTTGGTAAAGAATTGTAAATAAAACAATTTTTCCATGCCAATTGGGGCATGGAAACGCATTTTTTATAATTTTACCGTGGCTTTTTTAAAAAAATATTATAATGTATTTATGCCTATTGATTTTAACCATGTACAAATAGCCGAATGGCGCACGTTAGATGAGGTTTTGCCTTATACTCAGTATAAATCGGGTGCTTATGATAATGATAACCCCGCATATAAATATTCTGAAGAATCAACCTCAAATCCGATTTTGGCGCTTGAATATGATATTTTAAACAAAGACGGCTTTGGTCTTAAAAGGGGATATTACGAAGTCGGCACCGATGAAAATTTTTCCTGTCTTTATTTTGTCGAATCGGGAAAAATCAAGGCAAAAGTTCCCGTTATTAAAAAAGAAGTTATTAACCAATCAGGAAGCGACTTTGAATGGTTGGAAGATAAAAGCAAAAATTCCCCGAACACTTCTTCTCAAAACTTGGATATGGGAATTAAAGTTTCATCAAGAAAGACTTATAAGCCCCCGTTTACCGACAAAGAACTGAAAAAAAGAAAACAAAAATATAAAAAAGGGCAAGACCCGATGACTTATTTTCATTCAAAAGTTTATATGGAATATAATACGGAAACCGACGCATACACGGTAATTTGGGAAAAATATAACACACGTTTAATCGGGGTTATAAAAATTAATTTCTAAGCTTTTTGGAACTTTCACTTTTTTATTTCGTCTTTGTTTTTGAAAAAAGCAAAAAGGAAGAATTATGGAAAAGGAAATTGAAAAAGATTTAGATTTAGAGTTTTTGGATGAATATGAAGAAGACGAAGAAATAAAAACCTTTAACAACGTTATGAATAAGGATGAAATTCTTCAAACATATTTAAAAGAGATAGGAAAAATTAAGCTTTTAAATAAAAAAGCGGAAAAAATGACGGGAAAAGCAATTAAGGAAGGAAGCAAAAAAGAGGCGATAATTGCAAAAAAGAAGCTCATTCAGGCGAACTTAAGGCTTGTGGTATCAATTGCGAAAAGATATACGGGGCAGGGAGTTTTGTTTATGGATCTTGTGCAAGAAGGGTCTTTGGGGCTTATTAAGGCAGCTGAAAAGTTTGATTACACAAAAGGCTTTAAATTTTCAACTTATGCAACATGGTGGATAAAACAAACAATAATAAGAGCAATCGCAAACAGTTCAAGAGCAATCAGAATTCCCGTTCATATGAGCGATAAAATAAGGAATTTGAAAAAAGCGATTTTAAGATTGAGCGTTACACTCGGAAGGGAGCCTGAAGATTTTGAGCTTGCAGATTATCTCAAAACAAGCGAAAAAAAGATAAAACAAATAAAATCTTCAATGATAAAAGAACCTATAAGCCTTTTTACGCCCGTTGCACAAGATTTGTGCATTGAAGATTACATAAAAGATGATGATATTAAAACGCCTGATAAAAAAACGGAAAGCGAGCTTTTGAGGGAACAAATTAAAGGAATGCTTGATATTTTAACCAACAGAGAAAGGTTTATTATTTTAAACCGTTTCGGAATAGACGGGAGATGTCAAAAAACGCTTGAAGAGCTGGGGAAAATTTTAGGTTTTTCAAAAGAAAGAATAAGACAAATAGAAGGAGAGGCGATAAGAAAACTAAGAAAAACAAAAAACATCGAAGAGTTTAAGGAATATCTTTCATAAAAACTCGGGCGCTTTCAATAGCGCTTTTTTATTGTTAAAATGTTTTTTATGAATGAAGACAGCAAATATTTAAACTCTCTTGAATTTGACAAAGTTTTAGACCTTGTTTCAAATTGCGCTAAAACAAGCGACGGGAAAGACGCCGTTAAAAACATTTTGCCCTTTTCCGATAAAAAAGAGATTGAATTTTCAATTAATTTAACAACGGAAGCAAAAAATATTCTTGATAACGAGGGAATAAATTCGCCCCCGATTGCATTTGCGTCAGACCCTAATAAAATTTTAACAACCTCAAGGCTTTCCGTTGATGATATTATTTCTCTTACAAAAACACTTTCCACGTCAAGAAGGCTTAAAAACTATCTTTTAAAAGAAAAAGAGGCTGTTTTATTAAACGAAACCTTTCAGGCATGTTTAATAAACGACAAAGAGCTTGAAGACAAGGTTTATTCCGTTTTTGATGAAAATTTTAATATAAAAGAAACCGCAACGCCTGAATTAAAGCGCCTTAAAAGCTCCGTCAATTCTCTTTATGACAATTTAAAATCTGCGATTAATAACCTTTTAAAAGACTCAAATTTTACATCTCACCTTCAAGACACAATCTGTACCGAAAGAATGGGAAGAACGGTTTTTCAGGTCAAGGCTTCCGACAAATCAAAAGTTAAGGGAATTGTCCACGATGTTTCTGCGACAAACCAGACGTTTTTTATAGAGCCTGAAGTTTTGGTGAATATAAATAATAAAATCAGGCAGCAAGAATGCGAAATTGAAGCTGAAATTGAGAGAATTTTACACCTTTTGTCTTTAGACTTTTTGAAAATTAAAAACGAATTAACCGAGGCATATAAAGGAATTGTTTGCCTTGATGTCATTTTTGCGAAAGCAAAATATTCAATTCAAACAAATTCAACACCGGCAATTATTTCGGATGAAAAAGCAATCAAGCTTTATTCAATGGTCCACCCGCTTTTAAACCCCGAAGATGACCCTAAAAGAAATGATTTTGAAATCGGAGAAACTTATAAGGCGCTGTTAATAACCGGTTCAAACACTGGCGGCAAGACGGTTTCAATGAAAACAGTCGGGCTATGCGTCTTAATGGCAAAAGCGGGAATGCACGTTCCTTGTGTTCATGCAGAAATTTTCCCTTTTCAAAATGTATATTCCGATATTGAAGAAAGACAGGATATCACCCAGTCTTTATCCACTTTTTCGGCGCATATAAAAAATATTTCATATATTTTAGACAATGTTTCTGAAAATGACCTTGTTCTTTTTGACGAACTCGGTGCAGGAACAGACCCGACAGAAGGGGCATGTTTAGCAAGAGGCATTTTAGATTTTCTTGAAAAAAAGGGTGTTATTTCAATTTCTACAACCCATTTGGGCGAATTGAAAATTTTAGAATATCAAAACGATTATTATAAAAATGCTTCCGTTGAATTTGACAGAAAAACCCTAAAACCCTCATATAAACTTATAATCGGGCTTGCGGGAAGTTCTTATGCAATTGATATTGCGCAAAATTACGGAATGAAAGAAGAAATAATAAATTCCGCAAGGAAATATTTAAATCAAAATTCAAACCCCGACACCAAAATTTTCAAAAAAATTCAAAAAACTCATCAGGAACTTCTCAACCATACCAAAACGATTGAACAGACAAAAATTCAAACCGAACAAAAAGAAGAAGAATTAAAAGAAAAACTTAAAGAAATTAAAGAAAAAAAGAAGAAAACACTTGACTCTTTCAAGAAAAAATATCAGTCGAATTTAGAAGCCGCAAGAGCTGAAATCAAAGAAACTCTTGATGAATTAAGAAAAGAAAAATCTGAAAAAATTGCAAGAAGGGCATATTCAAAACTTGCAAGACTTGAAACCCAAGCCAGACTTGAATTTACAAAAGATGAAGATGAACTTGCGGAAAAATATCCAAAAATTGATTGGAAAGAAATTAAAACGGGTGAGAATGTTCTTGTTGTGGGCATTAACCAGCCGGCAATTTTAAAAACCCTTCCTGATGAAAAAGGAATAGTTGAAATTCAAATCGGGCTTATAAAATCAAAAATTCATATCTCAAAACTTGCCAAAACCGACAAAAAGGTTAACAAAGGGCTAAAAAAATTAAACGTGTCGTTTGACGATTTTCATGCCTCGGCTTCTTTTAACCCCCGTCTTGATTTGAGGGGAATGAGAGTGGATGAGGCGCTTGATGAGGTTGAACACCACCTTGATTTGGCAATGAGAAGGAATATAAGCCAGTTTATAATTATCCACGGGCATGGAACAGGGGCGCTAAAAAAGGCTATCAGAGATTATCTTAACGACTCGCCTTACGTTTTAAAATACAGAGCGGGCATACAGGAAGAAGGCGGGGACGGCGTTTGCGTGGTAGATGTAAAATAAAACTTAATTATTTTTTTGCATCATGCGGCTTTTTCAATATTATTACCTTCAATGTCATATAGTCAGTTTCTTTTGTTATAACCTTTTTTGCATGTTTTTTTAAGCAAGGCATACAAAAAAGCCCCCCTTATAAAAGAGGAGCTTTTTTAAATTTTACGTTATATTGAATTATCCTAAGATTTTGTCAACAACGCCGGCGCCAACTGTTCTGCCGCCTTCTCTGATAGCAAATCTCATACCTTCTTCAATAGCAACGGGAGCGATAAGTTCAACTTCCATTACAACGTTATCACCCGGCATAACCATTTCGCCGTCAAATTTAATTGAACCGGTTACGTCAGTTGTTCTGATGTAGAATTGAGGTCTGTATCCTGGGAAGAAAGGAGTATGACGTCCGCCTTCTTCTTTTGTTAAAACGTAAACGTTAGCCGTGAATTTTGTGTGGGGTTTGATTGAACCCGGTTTAGCCAAAACTTGACCACGTTGTACGTCTGTTTTATCAACGCCACGGAGCAATGTACCGATGTTGTCACCTGCTTGACCTTGGTCAAGAAGTTTTCTGAACATTTCAACACCCGTAACTGTTGTTTTCTTTGTTTCGCCGAAGCCGACAATTTCAACTTCGTCACCAACTTTAACAACGCCACGTTCAACTCTGCCTGTAGCAACAGTACCACGACCTGTGATTGAGAAAACGTCTTCAACAGGCATTAAGAACGGTTTGTCTAAGTCACGTTCGGGAGTCGGGATGTAAGAATCAATTGCATCCATTAATTCCCAAATTTTATCAACCCATTTGTCAGCTCCACGAGCAATTGTCGGGTTAGCTTGAACAGCTTCCAAAGCTTTTAATGCTGAACCTTTGATGAAAGGAATGTTGTCGCCGTCAAATTCATAAGAAGTTAACATTTCTCTAACTTCCATTTCAACGAGTTCCAATAATTCTTCGTCATCAACCATATCGCATTTATTTAAGAATACAACAAGTTTAGGAACACCAACTTGACGAGCAAGAAGGATATGTTCTCTTGTTTGAGGCATTGCACCGTCTGTTGCTGCAACAACAAGGATAGCTCCGTCCATTTGAGCTGCACCTGTAATCATGTTTTTAACATAATCTGCGTGGCCCGGGCAGTCAACGTGTGCATAGTGTCTTGCTGTTGTTTCATATTCAACGTGTGCAGTTGAAATCGTAATACCACGTGCTTTTTCTTCAGGAGCTGCGTCGATTTCATCGAACTTTTTAGCTTCTGCTTGGCCGGCTGCAGCCATTGTACCTGTAATAGCAGCTGTTAACGTTGTTTTACCGTGGTCAACGTGACCAATGGTACCGATGTTAACGTGCGGCTTGGTTCTTTCAAATTTTTCTCTAGCCATAAGATTTTTTCTCCTTTGTACCTATTTTGTTTGTTTGATTGATTTTATAATTATTGTTAAGTTTTGATAATTGTTAATTTTACCTTAGTTGTCAAGTGTCTTTGAATTAGACTTACTTGAAAAAAATTGGGCAGAGGTGGATTCGAACCACCGTAGACTCACGTCAACAGATTTACAGTCTGCCCCCTTTAGCCACTCGGGCATCTACCCTCAATCTTAAATTATTTTAAACAATCAGGCTCATTATTTAAAATAACACTATACCTGTTTTTTAATAAATTGCCCATGACGAGATTTGAACTCGTGACCTCTCCCTTACCAAGGGAGTGCGCTACCCCTACGCCACATGGGCATGACGACCGTAGCTTTGCCGCATGCGCACTCCCTACGGGAGTAAAACACAAATTTCGACAATTTAAAGCTTTATCCCCCCAAAAAAACTTGACGTTAGTCAACTTTTTTCGGGTCCCTGCCACATGGGCATGACGACCGTAGCTTTGCCGCATGCGCACTCCCTACGGGAGTAAAACACAAATTTCGACAATTTAAAGCTTTATCCCCCCAAAAAAACTTGACGTTAGTCAACTTTTTTCGGGTCCCTGCCACATGGGCATGACGACCGTAGCTTTGCCGCAAAAGTTTAATTTTGCAACTTTGCCGCATTTTCGGCGCAACCATATGTTTTATCAATGTACAGTTCTTAAAGACGAGATTAGCCGATGATGGGACTCGAACCCGCAACCTACGGTTTACAAAACCGTTGCTCTGCCATTGAGCTACATCGGCATTCACTCATTCCAGTTTATATACTACGAAAGACAAAAGGAAGTGTCAAGTATTTACCATTTTTTCAGGGGATATAATTACGTTAAATTTTATTATTTTACAACATGTTTGTCTATAGTATAATAAATTCAAGGGAAGTATATTTTCAAAAACTTGAGATGTTTTAATGCGTATAATTCAAACAGTAAATGACACAATAAGGCTTTTATTTAACCCGAAAACAGAGGTTTTCAGGCTGAGTGATTTTTTGCTTGTAAGAGATATGGAAGAAAACTTTTTGGCGCAAGTTGTCGAGGTTTATGATGACAAATTTGACCAAGAATCAAATGTTGCAAAAATAAAATTAATTTACAGAATTGTGAACGGCAATGAAATAGCCCCGTTTGATAACTATACGCCGTCAAGAGAGTGTGAAGTCGCCAAAATTAAACAATCGGAAATTGAAAAATGTATTAACCTCAATAAAAAAACAATAACCCTCGGCACAAGTTATCTTTCTAAAGAAAAAATGAACATAAATACAGATTTCTTTACAAATAACTGTGTAATTTTTGCGGATAAATTTGAACAAACAAACCAGATTTTTGAAAATTTAGCCCCCAGACTTTCTGAAATTAAGCCCGTTTTGGTTCTCGATTTTTCGGGAAGCTGCAAGTTTGAAGGGGTAACACCCTTTGTTGCAAGCGAAAATTTCAGGCTTCCTCTCAGCTCAAAAACAATAGATTACATTCAACAAAAAACCTTAATTCGTGCAAAGCTTGAAACACAGGTTGTTTTGGGGGATGTCTTTGAAGAAGTTAAAAAATTTCTGGAAACAAGCGAAGAAGATTACGTTCCTTTTCAAAAATTTATAAAAGTTGTTCAAAGCCAATGCAAACAAACCCCCTCAATTGAGCTTCTTGTCTTGATAAGCTGGCTTAAAAAATATTCAAGAGAAGGTATTTTTGCAAAAAATAAACGTGAATTTGAAGGGGTTAAAAAATCTTTATTGAAAAATAAAATAACCTCTGTTGACCTTTCAAACATCAAGACAGAGTGGCAAAAAGAACACATTGAATATATTATAAACAACATTGAAAACGACGTTTTTGTTTTAATCAGACTTAACGACAACAACATTAATAACGATCTTATAAACTTAATATACTTGAAAAAGCCAAATATAAGCTTTATTCCAAGCTTTTCGTACGGCTATAAAAAAGTTTCGGGCGTTTTAGATTTTGCTCAAAACTATCTTTTAATGCCAACTTTAAACCCAAAACGTGACTTTTCTCATGCTAATTTCCAAATTCAATCTTTGAATAAAGAAAGCTATATGATTTTTGGAGAAGACACAAAAGATTTTATTTTTACTCTTGAAAATGAAACCCCTGTCAAAAAGAAAAACGAAAACGAAAACGAAGGAACAAAAGCCTTTATTTCTTTGAATTTGCAGCTTGAAGACATGACCCCTCTCGAGTTAAGACCTAATAATTTTGAAATTAAGCATGTTGAGCCGAAGAAAAAAAGACTTCATGAAGAAATTAAACTGTCTGACGTTTTGAGCCTTAAAGAGGACACAAATAAGATTGAAGACATAAAAGAAAAAGAGCCCAAAAAGGAAGAAGAAAATATTCCCGATGAAAAGCCTGAAGATATAACCCAAACGGCAACGACAGAGCCTGTTGAAAACAAAGAAGAAGCCCCCGCCGAAATTGAGCCTGAAAACAAGGAAACGGCAGAGGAAACTCAAAAGGATGAAAATAATATTCTCGGGGAAGACGAGCTTGATTATTTTGAACAGGAAGAAATTGCCGAAAGCAAAGAAGAAAAAGAAGAAGAACCAAACCCCGATAATGCCGAAATTGATGAAGTTGAAGAAATTGAAGAAAATGTTGAAGAAAAAATCGAGGAAGAAAAACCTTCTTTAAAAAATGACCTGCCAAAAATAAAAACGGAAGAAAAAATTGCCGAAGAAGAAGAAATTGAAAATAAAGAGCCAAAAAATGAGCTTGAAGCTTTTGCGATGACACAATCTGATGACGAGGCGGATGAAGAAGAAACCGAATCTGATGCAAAAGATGATTCCGCCGAAGAATTAATCGAAGAAGCGGAAGAAAAAACACCTGAAAATAAGTCGGATGAAGAAATAATTCAAAAAGAAACCACGGAAGCCGAAAAACTTGAAGATGAAATTGAAAAAGCGGATAAAAGCGTTTCAAATATAATTGACAAGGCTTTTGAAGACGATATTGAAAATAAAAAAGATGAAGCCATTGAAAAGCTGGATGAAATGGCGAAAAAAGAAGATGATGAGCTTGATAAACAGTTCAATGAAATTATGGAAGAAACTGAAGAACAAGAAAATTCAAGCAGCATATTAAAAATTAACGACAGCGTCACAATTGATTTAGACAAAATTAAAAACGAAGCCAAAAAGCCCGAAAATAAGCTTCCTGTTTTTGATGATGAAAATGAAAACACCGTTCCACCTTCCGAATTTAAAGAGGGCGACAAGGTTTCTCACGAAACTTACGGCGAAGGCGAAATTATAAAATCAATTCAATACGGAACAAGATGTTTATTGCAAATCGAGTTCCCAAAAGTCGGAAAAAGACTTCTTGACCCGAAAATTGCAAAATTAAAACATCTTGAAGACTAATAAGATTATTTTTTTACGCAACGCACATAAAAATTATACGTATCATTTCCCTCGGCAAAAAGCTCACCACCATATATTCGCATTCTGTAATGAGTTTGAAGTTTGCCGTTGCTAAAGTATGGCACATTTGTCCAATAGTCTGACTGGTGCATATTTAGAAGCGTTTTGTTTACAAACATTGAAGCAAGCTCATATTTTTCAGGTGGTCTTGAAGCGGAATCGTTGTTTTTACAAACGCTTGAAACCTGCGCACCGGTAGTTTGAAATTCCGGTTCAACAGGAACAGGCGCTCCAACAATAGGGTCAGATGAGCCAAAAACGGTAACAATTCCAATGTCTTTGCCCATTTGGTTTGGAGCTTTTTCACCGTTTACATCAAAAACCAGATTAACACACATAAACTGTTGAGTAAAAAAGTCGTTGCTTTGAATATTGGCTCTGCAATTCGGGTTGTAAAATAAAAGCACCGATTCTCCGTTTAAGGTTTCAAAGGCTGCGGCTTTTGTGTTTTGAATAATTCCGCCGTTAGCTTCGGTGTTTTCATATTTAGCGGTAGGGTTGGCGTTTGTTGTTGTCAAAGATTTATTCAGGGTTGTTAAATCAGTTGGCAAAGCCAAAGATTTTTCCCCGTCTGATGTTGTAATTGTGGAAGGAAAACCGCAAGAAGCTATCTTATCACTCGAACATATGCTTGC
>CANRGC010000021.1 GCA_947630045.1 Candidatus Gastranaerophilales bacterium | reverse complement strand
AGAAAAGTTTGTAGGGTGGACTTCAGTCCACCATGTTTAAACAATAATTGGTAGACTAAAGTCTACCCTACGTGCTCACTGCGTTCGCTTCGTCCGTCAGAATTTCCGCTTCTTGGAAATTCCTAGCGGCTCACTTTTTTGGACTTCGCTCAATTGAAACCTAATCGGTTTCAAGTCGCTCCGCCAAATGTTCGCCTTGGCGCAGCTTCGTTTCGCTTCGCTTCACTCCGTGCTACGGAATTTCCGCCGCCTGTCAAATCATAGTTGTAGGGTGGACTTCAGTCCACCATGTTTAAACAATAATTGGTAGACTAAAATCTACCCTACGTGCTGAGATACGCATTAGGTTCTCGCCTTGGCGCAGCTTCTTGAAGCTTATCAGCCTTCTTGAACTGCTAACCTTGGCGGTATCAGCTATTTTTTATGTTTCAATTTTTAGAACAAGCCCCAAAATATAAATCAACATGCCTCATTTTTCCGCCTGTTAAATGACGGTATCTAAAACAATATTATATTTATCTTTAAACAATTCTAAAAATCTGTTTGTTGATGTTGCGTGAATCGGTATTATATTTTTAGGTTTTATTTTATCAACAAACTCAACCAAATCATCTTCAACTATATGTCCTGATGTGTGGATGATTTTTAATTGTTCTTTATATTTTGCCCATTGGCAATTTTCATTATCCAAATATCCGCTCCAATATGAATAAATCAAATTTAATTTTTCAAAACTTATTCTTTTTATGATTGCATTAAATATTCTTGAATTATTTTTCACGACATATTTTTGAGAATTTTCCATAATTTCTTCAAAACGTATTTTCGAGCTTGCAAATTTAAACAGGATGTCATCTTTCATTAATTTTTCAGACTGGCTATTCCAAGCAAAATAAACTTTGACATTTTTTGAGTTATATTTCGGAATATCTTTTCTTTCTTTAAAACTATCTAAAATAAACGCCGTATATGGGTCTATAACAAATGTTTTATCAGCAGCTAAACAAGCATTATAAATTGAAATAATTCTATCTATGTTTAGGGGAGAACATGCAATTACATTCATCTTTTCTTCTTTGAATAATTCGGTTAATTTTTGCTCAATATCATTTTCGGTATTGTATTTATGACCCCCACGAGAAAGGTTTGTTCCTTCGATTATTAAATAATCGCAATTTCTAAAACTCATCTTTGACTTTAAAAATTCGCTATCTCTGCCATGTAGCCTTAAATCGCCTGTATAGAAAATTTTTCTGTAACTTTTTTTATCTTCAATCTTAAAGGCACAAGAACCTGCAACAGAATGGTTTACAGGGCATAGTTCAACATTAAATGCCCCAATTTTAACAAATTTTCTAACGGGTATTAAATTAATATCGTCATATAAGTTGTCCCACAATAGTTTTGAACCCTTTTTTATAATTTCAACAGTTTCTTTTGTTGCAAGTATCGGAATATTTTTATTTATCAATCTGAGCAATCCAAAATGGTCAGGGTGAGCGTGGCTTAAACAGATTGCAGTATTTTTTTCAGGGTTATCACGGTATAAATCTTTGATATCAGGCAAATATTTTTTTAAATCGTCATTTTTTAAATCAATATTTAAGCTGTTATTAAATTCATCGGTTAAAGCAAGCCCCATATCCAAAATAAGCCTGTCTTTTTCATTTTCGATTACAACACAATTTCCGCCTATTTGATTATGTCCGCCATAAATTTTTATGGTAAAAGTTTTATCATCAATAAAAAGCTTATCTTCAATATTTTTAAAATAATTAAAATATTTTTCTAAATTAATATTGGCTTTAAACCTTTCAATTTTATCATTTTTTAAAGTTAAATTTTGCCATTTTAATTCCTCATTTTTAATCAAATTAAAAATGCACTCATCAACTTCTTTTTCCCATATATCAAGCCTCTTGTAGCATATCATTTCCCCAAACGAACCTCGAGCTTGATTTAGCCTTTGAATTATATTTTTCATATATTCAATATCGTTTATGGCTTTAAAATGTTTTTGCCAATAGTCATTTGTAAAAAGAAGAATAACTTCAGATATTGCCCTGCCATTGTAGCTTGAGCTAAAATATGCAATAATTGCGTCAATCAATTTTTCCAAAGGCTTAATGTCATTGTCACCGTTTGTTGAACCGTTTAAAATATTATAGCTGTCTGTTACAACAAAATATAGAAAATTGTCTTTGATATAAAAATTGGGGCTTGTGATACTTTTTTGGGGTTGATAAAATTCTCCTTTGTTTTTTTCAATCAAAAGACCTGTCAAGAGATAGTCTCTCATAAACCTTATTTCATTGTTGATTTTTAAAATGCTGAACTTATAATTTGACATTTAAACCTCCTTTTGGTTTTCTTATTTTTATTTTAGAGGATATATACGTCAAATGGTGTCATATTATTTTAAAAACCAAGTTTCCAGAGTTCGTTGGTTGATTTTTGTTTTCATGTCCCCTTTATTGCATACTTTCGATTTAATATTTTTTTCTCGCAGACACTTGTTTATAATATCTGTTATCTTGTTCAATTTTTCTCTATCATTGTTTTTGTAATCAAATATCAAAAGTGTGACACTTTCATTTATTTTTTCTGGTTTATCTAAATCAATTTTAATATGAGAGCCGAATGTTTTTTTCATTAAATCTATACACTTTGAATATGCTTGTAAAATTTCATCTTTTCTTTCTTTGATATTTTGGTTATAGCGGCAAATTTGATTTACAACATCGGGACACTTTTTATTTCCGTGTAATTTAATTTCTTTGTTTTTAAGTGTTTTTGTTTCTATTACCTGAATTGTTTTTGTTGTTCTATTGTATAATATAACGTCAAATCTGTCTGACTTTTTGCCGGCTTGCAGAGATTTTATCGACATTTCTATATCTAACAACACTATTTCATCATTATTTAAAAAGTAAGAAAATCTATAAAGGTTAGACACGTTTTTAGACTCGTCTTCAGAATATACTTCTGCATTTCGTTTCAAGCTTTTATACAAATCAGAATAATTGTTATTATAATTTTTTATTGCTGTTTCAATATTCATGTCGCCTTTTTTATTTTCAACACCTAAATATTTTGCATTAGCAATAAAGCCGTCTTTTGTAAATTTTACAAGTCTTCTTCCCTTGTAATAAAAGTGCATTTCATTTTTTCTTATTGCAGGAAAAATCTTTATCTTTTTCGATTTTATATCACAAACCAACAACTTAAAAAGCTCATTGCTTTTTAAGTTGTCAATCAACTTATCACTAAAATATTTTTCAAATTTATACTCACTCATAAACAAATTCCCCTAAACCGCATTCTAACATTATGAACAAAAGCTTGTCAAACCAAGATAAGTCAATTTTCAGCCACATATCAACATTTTGCTGTTATAGTTTTTTAATTTCTCTTATTTTTTCAATTTGAATAATTTTCAAAAAATATCTATGCCGACGCAAAAAAATACGCCTGGGGGGATTCGAACCCTCGACCCTCTGCTTAGAAGGCAGATGCTCTATCCAGCTGAGCTACAGACGCATAATTTTTTGTTATTCAATTGTAAAATCGTTTTCTTATTGCCAAATTTTATTTATGTTTGTCGCCTTATTAAAGTCCGGCTTTATTTGCGCTAAAGTAAAAAATGGCTTATTTATTCACAATAATACATTCAACAAACTTTTTTTTCAAGCCTTTATTTAAAGTCCCAAAATGTCTAAAATTCTTAAAAGAATGCTTTCAACAAAATATATTGCTAAAAACGCAAAAATCGGTGATATATCAATTATTCCAATCGGCGGAATTATCCTTCTGAATGGCGCAAAGAAAAACTCCGCAAACTGATTGATTGACCTTACAACGGGGTTTAACCTGTTCAAATTCGGTATCCATGACAATAAAACCGAAATCAACATAACAATGGTGATTAAACTAAATAATTGATAAACTAAATAAGAAATAAACCCCATATGCCCTTATGCCCTCGAGTTTTGGCTTGTCGTATGGCAAGCACAATCATATTCATTAAAGTCAACCACAATTTGAACCAAAAGTTTTTTCAGGTTTTCTATGTTCGATTTAAAAACTTCAATGACGGCAGCGTGGCTCACAGGTTCTACATCCGAAACAAGCCCTGCATCATAGTCTGTTATTAAAGAAATATTTAAAGGACACATATCAAGTTCTTTTGCAAGATATGATTCGGGATATTGTGTCATATTAATAACATGCCAGCCTTGAGAAGTAAAAAACTTGCTTTCCGCTTTTGAGGAAAATCTTGGACCGTTAATTACAACAACCGTGCCGTTTTTATGATATGAAAGTCCGAGTTTTTCAGCCGCATTAATTGCCAACTCTCTCATTTTCGGGCAATAAACTTCCGCACCGCTAACGTGAGTTACAATGGGTCCTTCATAAAAAGTGTCTTTTCTTTTTCCGAAAGTCCAGTCAACAAATTGGTCACAAAAAACGATATCCCCAGGCTTAATTTCCTTTTGAAGGCTTCCTGCCGCACAAGGGGAAATTATATGTTTACATCCGATATGCTTCATTGCCCAGATGTTTGCTCTGTAATTAACTTGTTCGGGGGTTATTGTGTGTTCTTTGCCGTGTCTTGGCATAAAAGCAACATTTTTGCCCGCAACTTTACCGACTGCAATTTTATCGCTTGTTTTGCCGTATGGCGTTTCAATCGCATATTCCTTAAAGTCTTCCAAAAAGGAATAAAATCCTGAACCGCCAAATATACCTATTGTTGCTAAATTTCTCTCCATTTTCTCCTCATATAATAAGCTTTAATCTTCTTCGTCAAGAAGAGTTTGAAGCTTGTCGCCAAGAACAATTTTTCCGTCAGCGTTAACCGCTAAGCCAAAAGTGTTTTCAGCGCTTTTGTTTTTGTCTGTGTTAAAGCAAACGGGAACATATAACGAACGTTCGGTAACTCCAAGAACGTCAAATTTAGATTTGTGTGAAAAGTTATTAAGCTGTATTGCCCAAAGGGTGCCGTCTTGTGTTTGGAAGTTATAATTTGCAAACCGGTCACTTGAGTTGTTATATTTTGCCGCAAAATTATTACAAACGGTGTCTATCTTTGTTGCAAGTCCACTATAGTCAAGTGCTTCAGACTCTCCAAAAGTGCTGTTCTTGCTTGTTTTGTCCTCAACTCCTGTAATGCAAAGTGCTCCCCTGACATCCGGATAATCATCTTGTACCGTAAAATTTGGAGCATTACAGTTTGATACGCTGCCGCATGAGCCATTTACACAAGTGTCAACTAAATCTTTTTTGCAATCTACATGGGTTGCGTTTAGGGCGCTTACCATGCTGTTGCAGAACAGAAGATTTCTTGCCTTAGAATCATCATCACTTTTTGTGCCTGTATACTTTATGACATTTACCGCAGCAAAACTTCCAGCCTCAGCATAAGGTGCCGTATTTATTAACTGTTCAACCGCTCTTGAAAAAGTGTTATAAGCTTTTTTTGCTTTAAGTTTTGGAATATCAGGCATTGCCGAAAATAAAGCGGGAACCAATATGGCAGTTAAAATACCGATTACGGTAAATACAAGCATTAATTCTGCAAGTGTAAATCCATTCTTTTTTGCAGTCATTTTATAAACCCCTATAAGTAACTATACAATAATTATAATACAGTTTTTGAAGGTTTGCAATGAATTAAGGGTGATAATCTAAAATTTCAGATTCGTTTTTTAAAAGCCACAGTTCTCTGTTTTTTAACTTTTCAAAGTCTTCTTTTTGTTTTTCCAAGCTTTTAAGCGTGACATCAAGAGTCTTTTTTTGTTCCCTTTTGGGGGAAGTTTGCGCCCTGTTTACCAACTTTCTGTAAACAGGCTTATTTTCAGGTTCCGCTTCTTTTTCTTCGCTTGAATTGTCTTTTTCTTCAGTTAAAATTTCTTCATCTTTATTGAAATTTATATCCTCGTTTTCATATCCAAACGATTTATTTGTGCAAACGCTAAAATTTATAAAAAATAAAACGGTAAATAAAAATAAAAATTTCTTCATAAAAAAGATATAACATGAGGCGAAAAAGTTTACAATATTTAAAAATAATTAAACGCAAAAAACTTTCTTTTCATGTTTTATATGTCCATAGTTTAAAAGATTGCACCACTTTGAAAAAAGTGATACAATTCCAAAAAACGAGGTTAGGATAAAGGAGCAAAATGGTCGATAACCGTTCGGCAGGCTTCTTTGGAATTGGCGGTGCGTTCAACTTTAAGTCAGGCGATGCGTCCGGCATGGCGAATGCAATGACGGATGAGAAAAACGGTCAGGGCGGCGAGTATTTTGCACAGGAAGACTCCGAAGAAGAAGAAAAGTTCAACAAAAGTGAATTTGTAGACAGAAGCGCCCAACTGAGAGGTTCTCTGGATTCTCTTGCATTACTTAATGCAGCAAATGTAAATCGTGTTAAAATGAAAGTAGATGACAAAAACAACAAGTCTAAATCTTCCAAAAAAAAGAGTAAGAAAAACTTAGGTCATCTTGTTGACGATTACGAAAAAAAATAAAGGATAGATTATGTTTAAAAAAGGGTTTACTGCGGTTGAAATGTTGGTTGCAATGACAATCGTCGGTGTAATTGCTGCCTTACTTTTGCCTGCTGTTATAAGCAACCAAAACAGCATGAACTTTTCAACCGGATTAAAAAAAGCCGTTAACTCCGTTAACGGTATGATTCACACTAACATTTCAAAAGGTGAAGGAACCGCCCTTGATACGGATGATCTTGCCGAATATCTTCAAAAGAATATAAGAAGCGAGGCGTTTTCTAAAGTCGGCACAAGAGATGACGCCAATTCGGAATTTTTTACAAATGACCATATGAGAATTGAAGTTCCAAACAGCGGCAGTTCGGAATTTAAAAATCTTGTTGCCGATGACGGCACAAAGTTGGAGATTAAAAAGGGTAATTGCGGCACAAAGGGTTATGACATTGAATCTTCGGAAAGAGCAAAAGAACAAACTCCTTGTGTTATTCTTGTCGATGTTAACGGCAGTAGCGGCCCGAACAAGCTTACAACAAGCGAGAGCAGTATTAACGATATGTTTTTAATTGTTGTTACTGACCATAGCGCTTTTCCCTATGGTGAACTCGGTCAAAACATTTTCCATGACGATGATTAAAGCTGATTTTTTAATATAAAAACACGCTCTTTGAATTAAGGGCGTGTTTTTTTATTTTTTAAATTATTAATTACCGTTGTTGATTAAACAGTATGCCGCAGCGGAAGATGTTCCCACTTCATAGCTGCTGTCAACCGCCGACATAGCGCCTCCGATTTTTTGAGAGTAATAAAAGTCTGCATCATACGGAGTAGAAGTCCAAATCGCAGTAGACGGTGCGCTGTTTCCAAACACAAGCTTTGAATTAACGCTCATTGCCGCAGCCTCTTCTCTTGAAGGAAGTCTGCCGTCGTTATCGGCACAATATTTTGCCGAGTTTCTGTAATTATCTGTTTTTGCGGCAACGTTCTTTAAAATTACAGGGGAAACAACACTTGGATAGTTGCTGTAGAAGGCAGTGATAAAGCCTATGTCATCACCGACTTTGTTTGGCGCTTTTGTTCCGTTTAAGTCGTAAACAAAGTTAATGCAAGCCATTGAGGAAGACACTCCCGAGGCTGAAAGTTCATCTCTGTCACATTCGGGTTGAACAAAGATTGCGATACTTTCACCGTTTGCCGAATTAAATGCCGCACCTTTTGTGTTTTTTGACGAACCTTTATCTGAATTTGACGATATTCTTGTGTCGCTTAACCATTTTGGGAAATCAATTGTTTCCGAAGAAAGAGCCGGCGTTATTTGAGGTGTAAACCCGCAGTCTGTTATTTTTTCAAAGCTGCAAACGCTACTAACCTTATATACGGTTGCAAGTTTATTTACAAGAAACTGTTCCGATGTTCCGTTATCCAACCCGTTTTCGTCCGTCAACATTCCCGCAGACAATGAAGGCAACTCTGACAAAGCTTGTGAAAATCTTGTGTGTAAAGATTTTTTTTGAGAAGCCCAAGCCCTATCTTGAATAGATGTTACAAGGCTCGGAAGTGAAATTGCCGCAACAATGCCGACAACCGTAAGCGTAATCAGAACTTCGGCAAGTGTGAAACCGATTTTTTTTCTTTTATTTAAAAACATTGGTTAATCTCCTTAAATTATTTGTGTACACAGCGCACGAATGCCTGTGCCCCTCTTAACTTCTTTTCAATGGAAGATGAAGTTTTGCCGGGTTCAAGCGCATAGGCATATCCGGAATTGCCTGCCGTGTATGCTTCTCCTGTCCAATAAGAGTTTATAAACGCATTTGCGTCTATAAAAATCTTATTTACATATAAAGACATAAGTTCGTCTTTGCTTGGCACACGGGCAAAATTATCGACTTGAGTACATAAAGAAGGCGCATTTTCAAAAGTGGAAGTTCCCGCATCGTTTTTATATGCAAGCGGAGCCGCCCCCCTTGTTTCATGTCTTCCAAAAGCGGTCAAAAAGCCGACGTCTTTCCCTATTTGGTTTGGACCTTTATTTCCGTTCACATCAAAAACCATATTCAAACACAGTGCTGAATTATAGTTATCTTCGTTCAAATCTTCACAATAGGGGTTATAATAAAGCAAAACACTTTCGCCGTTTGCCGTCATAAATGAAATGACATCAGTATTTGCAATTGAAACTTTTGTGTCTTCTTCCGAAGAAGACGCCTCTTGAACCAAAGAGGAATTCAGTTCATGAAAATTTCTCGGAATTGATACGGAACTTGAATTGTCAAGGGTGAGTATAGTATCCGGAATTCCGCAGTGGGTTAAATTATCTTTATTACACACGGTTGGAATTTTATAATATTTTGACAAACCTTCCAAAATAAAAGTTTCGGCAGCAGTATCTTTTCCTTCCGAATCTTGATTTGCGGCTTTATATTCGCCAAAACCGCCTAAATTTCTTATCTCAGATATAGCTTGGAACATTCTTGCCTGAAATGCAAGCCTTTCTGTTTCCCAAGCTTTTTCATTATAGTTTGCAATCAAACTGGGTAAAGATATCGCTGCAACTATACCTATAACGGCAAGAGTTATCAGCACTTCGGCAAGAGTAAAGCCACGCAAAACAGCGTCGGACTTTCTTGTAAAACCCATAAACTATTCTCCTAAAATACACAACATATTTCCATTTTAACATATTTTAAACTTTATGGCGGCGGCTGAAACGTATTGTAACAAAAGTTATATTATATTATAATTTTTGAATGCAAATTATTGTTATCGGAAAATCATCTTGCGCAAGGAAACTGGCTGATTATCTTGCCATAAACAAAGAAAACATCGTTTTTTCAACGGTTAAATGCAATTATGCCAACTATACGGACATTTTGCCCAATAATATTCAGGAAATTAAAGATTTTATTTCCGCAAACGAGATTTCACTTTTAATTGTGGCGGATATAGAATATTCAAATATAGAGTGGGGCGAAATTTTGTCTGACACTGAATGTTGTGTTTTCAGCCCCGACTATTTTGGTGCAAAACTCGCTTCAAATCTTCCCTTCGGAAAGAAATTCGCATATAAAAGCGGGCTTTTGACTTCAAAATTTTCTGTTTTTGAAAAATTTCAGCCTTTTTCAGACTATATAAAAACGGCAAAGTTTCCTGTTGTCGTTTCGCCGGAAACAATAAGCGACATGGAAACTTCATATATCGCAGAAACCAGAGAAAAAGCAAGACAAAAAGCCGAATTTCTTTTTGAAACGGGAAATAAAAAGGTCTTTACGGAAGAATATATTCACGGAAAAGAATATACGGTATATTTTTTAACCGAAGGAACAAACCGCATTTTTCTTTCTGATACAATATCTTATTTTGACGAGGTTTCAACCAACTATACAAATTACGTTTCAAAAGAAGCAAAAGACAAAATTTTTAATGAATATATTCCGCTTTTTTTCAATTCTTTTATGGAAGAAAGCTCAGATTACACAGGGATTTTAGGTTTAAAATTTATAATTAAAAGAGATGAAATTTATTTTTCAAGATTTAAAACTTTTATCTCTGATATTGATTTGGATATAATTTTGAAAACATTGGTAAATTTTTCCGACATTCTCTACAAAACGGCAAGCGGAGAAATTTTTCAAAATGAAAATGAAATTGAAAAAAATAATGAAATAGTCATCTGTGCCGATAAGGACGGAGAATTTATTGCGGCTCAATCTAAGTCTATGGCGGGAGCATTGAGGCTTATGGAATTTGAAGGGGCTGATATTAACGAGGCGCTTGAACATTGGAGAAGTTGAAATCAAAAAACGTTGTTCAAAAGTTTTTACTTTGCTTGATTAAAATATACAGGTTTTTTTCAAAATTTACCCCGCCCGTATGTCGTTTCACTCCGACATGTTCAGAGTATACTTATCAGGCAATTGAAAAATACGGCGCAATAAAAGGCTTATGGCTGGGCATTAAAAGAATTTCAAAATGTCACCCTTACTATAAAGGCGACTTAAATGACCCTTTGCCTTAAAATTAAAGGCGCAACTGAAGAAAATTGCGCCTTTAATAGAATTATATAATATCAAAGCCCGTATATTTTCTTAAAACTTCGGGAATGATAATATGTCCGTCTTTTGTTTGATAATTTTCGACAATTGCTGCCCATGTTCTGCCAACTGCAAGCCCTGAGCCGTTTAAGGTGTGAACATATTCGACTTTGCCCGTTGTTTTGGAGCGATATTTTATATTCGCTCTTCTTGCCTGAAAATCGCCGAAATTTGAACAGCTTGAAATTTCTTTATAGTTGTTATAGCTTGGAAGCCAAACTTCAAGGTCATAACATTTTCTTGCGGAAAAGCCCAAATCGCCCGTACAGAGCATAACACGCCTGTAGGGAAGTTTTAACAGCTCAAGAACTCTTTCGGCGTTTCTTGTAAGCTTTTCATGTTCTTCTTCGCTTGTTTCGGGCGTGGTTAACTTAACAAGCTCAACTTTATTAAATTGATGTTGTCTTATAAGACCTCTTGTGTCTTTTCCCGCAGAACCCGCTTCACGTCTGAAACATGGAGTGTATGCAGTCATATATTTAGGAAGATCGTCTTCAGATAAAATTTCTCCGTTATAAATATTTGTAACGGGCACTTCCGCCGTCGGAATTAAGTATAAATCTTCATCCACGCATTTAAACATATCCTCTTTAAATTTCGGAAGCTGACCGGTTCCCGTCATTGCGTTTGAGTTAACAAGAACGGGAGGCATAATTTCTTCATATCCGTGTTCGTTTGTATGAACATCCAAAAAGAAGTTTATAATTGCACGTTCAAGTTTAGAACCAAGGTTTCTGTAAAGCGTAAATCTTGTGTGGGCAAGCTTAACTCCCCTTTCAAAGTCAAGAAGCCCGAGTTCGGTTGCAAGATCCCAGTGGGGTTTGAGCTCAAAGTCGGCTTTTGTGGGTTCTCCCCAGACTTTTAAAACCGGATTTGCCGAATCGTCCTTCCCTGTGGGAACTTCTTCCGCCGGAGTGTTCGGAATATTCAAAAGAAGCTCTTTTTGGGTGTTATCAAGTTCAATTTGTTTTTCTTCCAAAACTTTTATTTCTTCACCCATTTTTTTAACTTCGGCTTGAATTTCATCCGTATTCTCACCCGCTTTTTTCATTGCGCCTATTTGGTTTGAAATATTTTTTCTTTTTTGTCTTAATTCATCGGCTTCAAACTGAATTTTTCTTCTCTGTGAGTCAATCTCAAGAACTTTGTCTACCGATAAATCAGGGTTTCTTCTTTTTAAAAGCTCATTTACTTTTTCAGGATTTTCACGAATAACTTTAATATCCAACATGATTTTCTTCCTTAATTTTTTGTATATAGTTTTTTAATTCTTTAACCTGTTTTGGCTTTAAAATTTTCACTTCGCCACGCTTTAAGCCTACCACATCAACGGTTGCATGTCTAATTCTTTTTAGGGAAGTGACTCTGTGTCCCAAAAATTCAAACATTTTTCTTATTTGTCGGTTCAAGCCTTGATATAGCGTTATTTCAAGAAGGGTAGACTTTGAGTTTTGTTCCAGAATTTGGCTGTCACAGTATGCAATTTTCCCTTTTTCGATTTCAACCCCTTTTGCAAGGGTTTCAAGTTCTTCATAGGTTATTTTGCTGTCAACGGCAACTTTATAAACCTTTGAAACCTTAATTGAAGGGTGTGTCAGGTCATAAATCAAGTCGCCGTCATTTGTGAGAATAATTAAGCCGGATGAGTCTTTATCAAGCCTTCCGACAGGTTTTAAATGGTGAAGTTCATTCGGAAGGTAATCATAGATTGTTTTTCTTGACTTTTCATCATCTTTTGTGGTGATACACCCAGTTGGCTTATAAAACCTGTAATAATCATATTTTTTGACCGAAATAAGTTTGTCATCCAGCGTTACCTTGTCTTTGGTTCTTATTTCAAAACCGAGCATGGTTACAACTTTTCCGTTAACTTTTATCCTGCCGGATAAAACGAGCTCATCAGCCTTTCTTCTTGAGATTATTCCTGATTGTGCAATATATTTATTTATTCTCATAGGTCAGATTTTATCACCAAATTAAGAATATATAAACATTGAAAAAACTGTGTTAGAATATAAGAAACCGGATATTAGATTAAGGGGGAGAAAATGATACCGATTCTTGATTCAAAAAGACAATATGCCACAATCGGTGAAAAAGCCGAAAAAGAAGTTCTTGAAGTTATGCGTTCGGGACAGTATATTTTAGGCAAAAACAATAAAGCTTTTGAAGAAGAAATTTCAAAATATATCGGGGTTAAGCATGCCGTGTGTCTTAATTCCGGCACCGATGCCCTTCATCTTGCGCTTCGTGCTTTGAATATCGGCAAGGGCGATGAAGTTATTACCGTAGCATTTACTTTTGTTGCAACAACGGAATCTGTTGAAATTGTCGGCGCAACACCCGTTTTTGTCGATATTGACGAAAACACCTTTAATATGGACGCTTCAAAGATTGAAGAAAAAATTACACCGAAAACAAAGGCAATTCTTCCTGTCCACCTTTACGGTCAGCCTTGCGAAATGGATAAAATTATGGAAATTGCAAAAAAACATAATTTATACGTTATAGAAGATTGTTGTCAGGCAATCGGTGCTGAATATAAAGGGCAAAAAGTCGGAACATTCGGCGACATCGGTTGTTACAGTTTTTATCCTACCAAAAACCTCGGCACCATGGGCGACGGCGGGCTTGCAATTACAAACAGCGAAGAAATCAAAAACAGAATTGTTGCGCTCAGAAACCATGGCGGCGCTATCAGATATTATCATGATGAAATCGGCGTAAATTCCAGACTTGATGAAATACAGGCGGCAATTTTAAGGGTAAAACTTCCTTATATTGACGGTTGGAACAAACAAAGAAGGGAGCATGCCGCTTTTTATAACAAGCTTTTTGAAGGTGCGGAAGGTATTGAAACGCCGAAAGAACTTGACGGCACTTACTGTGTTTATCACCAGTACACAATAAAAGTTGAAAACAGAGATGAGGTTCATAAAATGCTTCAAGAAAACGGAATTGGCGCAATGATTTATTATCCCGTTCCGCTTCATCTCCAAAAGGTTCATGCTCATCTTGGCTTAAAGGAAGGCTATCTTCCAAAAACCGAGAAAAATACAAAACTGGTTCTTTCGCTTCCAATGTTTGCGGAAATCACCGAGGAAGAACAAAAAACCGTTGCAAAGACCGTTATTGAATGCGTTAAAAAGTGTTCCAAAGCGGGTGTTTGTTAATTAATTTATATACCGTTTAAAAAAAGACCCTTTCCAATTTAAGGGTCTTTTTTTATGTTTATAAGTTTTGGTTTTCTGTTTTAAGCAAATTTTCCCCGCCTGTTGCCTTGTATAGGGAAATTGTGGAAATGAGATAATTTATTGAATTTGAAACATTTTCTTTTTTTGCGGCAAGTTCCGCCTCGTATCCGTATAAAACTTCCAGTGCGGAAGCTGAGCCTATTTCTTTCTTATCTCTCAAGAGTGAAAAAGTTTTATCTTCCAATAAAAGCCTGTTATTTGCTTCTTTCATGTTTTTCTTTGCGCTGTTAAGCTCTGACAGTGCGGAATTAACCTCTTTTATTCCTTCCAGAGTTGTTTTTTGATAGTTGTTGACCGCTTCGTCGTACTTATATTTTTTTAATTTTAAAAATGCAACTTTTCTTCCGCCCGAAAAAATGTCAAATATGGGGGCTATTCCTGCATTTGCAAGCTGAGTTGAAGTTTTAAAAAGGTCTGAAAAGCTGTAAGCATTTAAACCGATTTGCCCGAAAATTACAAAACTCGGTAAAAATTCTTTTCTTGCAATTCTGACATCAAAACCCGCCATTTTTATTCCGGCTTCACTTTGAAGATAATCGGGGCGATTTTCAATTACTTTAGAATTTAGCTTTTCAGGCATGTTTGATATTATATAAACATCGGAAAAATCCGGTCTTTTAATATCGGCGTTATTTTCCGAAAGATAAGCTTTAAGCGCATTTATCAAGATTTCCTTTTTGTTTTCGAGATTGCTTTTTTCTTCTTTTAACAGGGAAAGATATTTTTCTTCGGCTAAAACTTCATTAACGGAACACAAACCGTTTTCGTGCTTATATTTGATTTTTGAAAGAATGTCCTCTTGAGTTTTAATTATTTCGTCCTGAATTTTAAGAAATTCATCCGTTTTTATGAGATTAAAATAGTCGCTTGCGAAAGCGGAAGTCAGCGAAATATATGTTGCACGCTCCAATTGCTTTACCATTTCAAGTTTTTGTTCTTCTCTTTTTGTTTTAAGTCTGTTTTTCCCCCAGATATCAATTTCATACGAAGCGCTGAGCGGCAATTGGAAATTATTTTGGGCAAAGCTTGGAATAGACATTGAACCGTATTTTAAGACGGATGACCTGAAATCTCTTGAAATTGAACCGTCAAAAGAAATTTGCGGAAGTTCGTTTGCAAACTCAAGCTTTACAAGCTTTTGAGTTTCGTAGATTTTTAATTCCGCATTTTTAAGGTCATAATTGTTTGCATAAAGATTTTTTAAATGTTCAATTAAAATGTCGTCCTTATAATTTTCCCACCATTCAAGGTTTAAATATGCGGCTTTATTTTGTTCTCTTTCTTGTATTTCTGTCTGTTTTGCGTAAGATGAGCCCGATAACAGTAAGAACAAAAATAAAAATATTAAAATTTTTTTCATAAAAACTTTCCTTTAAAAAAATCTTTGTGTTATAATTACAACACAAGAAGCATATTATAACAAAAGAATTTGGCATGCAACGAAGCATATTAAGAAAAAGAATAAGCGCAAGGCTTAATACTACGGCTATTGCACTCAGAATATATTCAATTAACAGATTTAATCAGGAAAAATTTGATATAACGCCGGAGCAATATGGTGTTTTGTCTTTGATTGTTGACAATAATGAACTCTATCAAAGACAACTGTCGGAAATTCTCTTGAAAGACAGAGCAAACATAAGCCGAATTATAAAAATTTTGGAAGAAAAGGCTTTAATTATAAAAACAAAAGATTCAAACGGAAGAAAAATTTTTAAAGTTAAACCTACAGAAAAGGGTCTTGAGCTAAGAAAAAAAATTCTTTCCGTTACAAAAAATATAAGGCAAAAAATTACAAAAGGAATTACGGATGAGGAGCTTGAAGGCTTTTTAACCACGCTTGATAAAATGTTTTATAACGTGATAGATAAAATAAATATTCAAATTTAAAAAGGAAGTAAAAAAATGAGTGAAGAAATAAAAGAGGAATTAAAAGCGGATACACGCCCCGAGCTTCAAAAAAAGCGTGTGTTTGTGCCGATTATAGTTTTTATATTGTTTATTATCTGTGCAGTTTTTTATTCAATTCATAACTATTTTTATAAATCAACCGACGACGCCTTTGTGGAAGGACATATAATTACCGTTTCGCCAAGAATATCGGGAATAGTCACAAATTTATATATAGAAGACAATATGGAAGTTAAAAAAGGCGATTTGCTTTTGGAAATTGACCCTATGGATTATAAGGTTAAACTTGACCGCTCCAAGGCAAAACTTGACGAAGCGAAGGCGACCTTAAAAGTTGCGGACAACGAAGTTATAAAGACAACGTCCGAGCTTGATTTTGCAAAAAACGAATTTGAAAGATATTCAAAAATGTATAATAAAGGAATTTCTTCCAAACAGGAATATGAGTTAAGTAAAACAAAATATTCAACGGCAAAATCAAATTTTGACTCGGCAATAGCCAAACAGGAAGAAATAACCTCAAGCATAAAGCGCCTTGAAGCCGAAGCCGAAGAGAGCGGGTTAAATCTTTCATATACAAAAATTTATGCGGAAAAAGACGGCTTAATTACAAACAGAAATGTCGAAGAAGGAAACTATGTCCAAACCGCACAGCCTTTGTTTGCAATAGTTCCAAACAAGATGTGGGTAGTTGCCAACTTTAAGGAAACACAAATTGCAAACATGAAAAAGGGTCAAAAAGTTTCAATTAAAATTGATACATTCGGCTCTAAAAAGTTTAAGGGCGAAATAGACAGCATTCAGCGTTCCACAGGTGCAAAAGCAAGTCTTTTCCCGCCGGAGAACGCCGTGGGAAGCTATGTTAAAATTGTTCAAAGAGTTCCCATCAAAATAATTTTTACGGAAGACGTTTCCGATTATAATATCGTCCCCGGAATGTCAGCCGTGCCGGAGGTTAAAGTCAGATAGTGGCTAACTGTATTCAGAAAGAAAAACCCCTTTGGCTTGTTTCCTTGTCAATTCTTTTGCCTGCGGCATTTTCGTGTCTTGCAACTTCTGCCACAAATGTTGCAATTCCGCATATTTCAGGCTATTTTGGCGCTACGGTTGATGAGGCAAACTGGATAATAACTTCCTATATGATTGCAAATGCCTGTCTTATTCTTATGACGGGCTGGCTTGAAAATTTAATGGGAAGAAAACTCTTTTTAAAGGTTTTTATTTCAATTTTCACAATCGGTTCTCTTATATGCGCCCTTGCGCCGTCATTAAATATTATGGTTTTGGGCAGACTTATTCAAGGAATAGGGGGCGGCCCGATGACACCTATTGCTCAATCAGTTTTATTGGGCGCATTTCCGAAAGAAAAACGAAGTATTGCCATGAGCCTTTTTGGAATTGCCGTTATGATTTTTGCAATTTTGGGGCCTACTTTTGGCGGCTTTATTGTCGATAATGCCGATTGGCAGTGGATATATTTTGTTAACATTCCTATTGGAATTATCTCTGTTGCCATGGTTCATGCCAACATAAAAGAGCTTGATTTCAGAAAAGAAATTAAACATATTGATTTTGCAGGCATGATTGCCCTTGTGGTATGGCTTTTAACAATGCAAATCGTTCTTGATAAAGATCAGCAGTATAATTGGTTTGACTGTAACTGGATATGCGCCCTAACGGCTGTTTCGGTTATATCTCTCACTTTTCTTATTGTTTGGGAGCTTGAATATAAAAATCCGATTGTTAATTTAAGAATTTTTAAAGACGCAAACTTTTTAATAGGAACAATTTTATCCGCTTCGGTTAACGTGATTGTTTTTTCAAGCATAGTGCTTTTGCCCCAGTTTATGCAAAATGTTATCGGCTATACCGCAATGTTGAGCGGCATGGCGCTTGCGCCGAGAATTATTTCTTCGCTTATTATGGTTGTTTTGATTAATTATATGATGAAGATTTTTGATAACAGAAAGCTTATTGCAATCGGTTTTTTTATTTTGGGTATTTCAATTTTAATGTTCATAAATTTAAATCTTGAAATCTCGTTTTTATATTTAACCCTTCCCAACATTCTTCTCGGAGTCGGCATTATTCTTGTGTTTATTCCCGTTTCGTCCCTTGTTTTGGGAACCCTTCCGAAACAGGAGCTTTCAAACGGGGCAAGTTTGCACAACCTTTGTAAAACGGTTTGCATGGCAGTTTCTGCATCAATTGCAAACACGCTTGTTTCAAGACTTACACAGTGTCACCAGTTTCATCTTGTTAAAAATTTGTCTGATTTTAGCCTTGTTTTTCAACACAAAATGTCTGGGCTTATAAATTCCTTTTCGGGTTCAACGGCGCATTATACGGCTCAAATAAAGGCAAATTCTTACGTTTATAAATCTCTAATCGTTCAATCGAAATTAATGGCATACGTTGACGTTTTTGCGCTCATTGCGTTAATTGGCTTTGTTGTTATTCCTCTTTCTTTTTATCTCAAAGTCGACAAAAATTAGTTTTATCTTTAGTCACTTTTTTACCGTCAACCGAAAAGTTTTTATAATAAAAACGCCTGCATTCAATAAAACATTTACCTTTTTATATCTTGTGATAGAATTATTTTATAGCGGTATCGTCTAGGGGTCAGGATAGCAGATTCTCATTCTGTTGACACGGGTTCAAATCCCGTTACCGCCGTTATTTCTCATTTTTATTGTTTTATGATTTAAGTTTTGTTTTATAAAACCAAATTGTGCCAAAAACACTGATTATGGTCGCTATATAGCATGAAATATTATATTTTATGCCAAAGCCCGTATCTGAGTTTAGGATAAAAAACGATGTTATAAAGGTATAAAAAATTGCCGGAATTAAAGTCATAAACCAATTTTTGCGTTTTTTATAAAGATAAACGGTTGCATATAAAAAAGTCGGAATTGAAATTAATTGGTTTACAAAATTAAAATATCTCCAAACTGCGCCAAAGCTTCCTTCATTTGATTTTGCCCAGAATATAACGGAAATTATTACAAAAGCGATGGGCAAAATGATAATAAGCCGGTTTTTGATTTTATTCTGGCTCAGTTTAAAAGCTTCGCCTAAAATCATTCTAAGCCCTCTAAGCGCCGTATCGCCCGATGTTACGGGCAAAATTACAACGGCAATTGTAACAACAAAAACAAGCCACGGAACAACAAAAATGTCCGCAATGCTGTTTATAACGCCAACAGTGCCTCTTAAAGGCTCACTTACAATATTTAAAGAATAAACATGATATGCGGCAGCTGCCCAAATCATTGCAATGAAAGATTCTATTACCATCATGCCGTAAAAGACTTGTCTGCCTTCCTTTTGGCTTGCCAGAGTTCTTGAAATTATTGTTGATTGAGTTGAATGAAAACCCGATAAAAGTCCGCAGCTAACCGTCATAAAGAACATCGGAATTAAAGGCAGATTTTTCGGGTGGATGTTAATGTTTGAAAAATCAATGTTATCAAGGTGTATTCCTTTTGTAAAAAAGCCCGTGACAACGAGAATACTGCCGAATAAAAGCAAAAATCCAAATATCGGATATAATTTTCCGATTATTTTATCAATGGGAAAAAGAGTTGCCAAGATGTAATATAGTGCAATTGCAAAATAAATTAATAAAATAGTCGGGTTTGTAAGCGAAAAGTCACTTTGGTTAAAAAATCTCTGGGCAATTAAATCGCCTGCCGTATAAACAAAAACGGAAGCAAGCAAAAGAAGCATTATTGATACAACAACTATAAAAAACAGGTAAGAAGTTTTTCCCAAATATTTTTTTATAAGCTCTGTTATTTGCGCACCTTGGTTTTTAACGGAAAGCATTCCGCTGAAATAATCATGCACACCGCCCATAAATATACATCCAAGCGGAATTAAAATAAAAGCAATCGGGCCGAACATAATTCCTTGAATTGCGCCTAAAATCGGTCCAAGCCCCGCAATATTTAAAAGGTGAATGAGCAAATTTTTGTTTTTTGAAAGCGGAACAAAATCAACACCGTCATTAATTTCGTATGCCGGCGTTTTTTTATCTTCAATTCCAAACTGAGATTCCGTATATTTTGAATAGAAAATATATCCGAATAATAGTATTAAAAGTCCGATTATAAAGGTTGCCATAAAAATTACTCTCCATTTGTTTCAATTTTAGAGTATATCATTATTTTTGTTTTATGGCTTGAATTTGAACTTTGCAAAATATTAAATTTAAAAATGCCTTTTTATTAACACGATTGCTTTATGTTATCATTTTTTATATGTTAAACAAATTTTCAAGATGTGAAATTTTAATCGGCAAAGATGCGCTACAAAAGCTTCAAAAATCCCGTGTTGCCGTTTTTGGCGTTGGCGGTGTGGGCGGATATGTTGTTGAAAGCCTTATAAGAAGCGGGCTTGGCGCAATTGACCTGATTGATAACGATAAAGTTTCAATAACAAACATAAACCGTCAAATTATTGCAACGACCAAAACTTTGGGCGAATATAAAGTTGATATTATGAAAGACAGAATTCTTGAAATTAACCCTGACGTTAAGGTTGAAACATATAAAACTTTTTTTCTTCCCGAAAACTCTTTTGAATTTGATTTTAAAAAATATGATTATGTTGTTGACGCTATTGACACTGTGAAGGGAAAAATTGAGCTTGTTGTTAAAGCGAATAACGATAATATACCCATAATTTCTGCAATGGGGGCAGGAAACAAACTTGACCCTTCAAAATTTGAAATAGCCGATATTTATAAAACTTCGGTTTGTCCGCTTGCAAGAGTTATGAGGGTTGAACTTAAGAAAAGAAAGATAAAATCTCTCAAGGTTTGTTATTCAAAAGAAAACCCTATAAAACCCGAACCAAGCTTGGAAGCTACTGATAAAAAACGTCAAATAGCGGGGTCTGTGGCCTTTTGCCCTTCTGTTATGGGGCTTATAATTTCAAGCGAAGTTATAAAAGATATTATTTCAAAAAATTAAACTTTTTGAAATGAGCTTTTGCCGTTTTAAAACAAAATTAAAACCCGCTTGTTTGCGTAAGCGGGTTTTTGATTTATTCTAATTCAAGGTTTGTCTGAGCGGTTTCAACATTGTCTTGTCCGCCTGTTCCGCCTGTTTCGTCAGTGCTTTCATCGGGGTCAATAATCTTGTTAACCGAAACAACGGTGTCACCTTCTTGAAGGCTTTGAACCTTAACGCCCGTTGCGGGTCTGCCCTGTCTGGAAATTCCTGAAGATGCAACCCTTGTTACAACACCATTTGCGGAAACTACCATAATTTCATCTTTTTCTTCAACAATGGTGAGGGCTACAAGTCTTGAAGCGGATGTTTTAAATTTGGTGGCAATTAAGCCAAGCCCCCCTCTGTTTTGAGGTCTGAACTCAGAGAGTTTTGAACGTTTTCCAAAACCGTCCGAGGTTAAAACAAGAAGATCGGCATCATAATCCTTGGGAACTATATCACAGCCGATTATTGTGTCACCGGTTCTTAATTTCATTGAGTTAACGCCTCTTGCAGACCTTCCTAACGGTCTTAAATCGGAAATTGCAAACCTGATTGCCATACCGCAAGCTGTTCCGATTATGACTTCATCGTTGTCTTTTGCAAGTTTAACCCAGTTTAGAGTGTCGTTTTCTTCAAGAGTTATTGCTATAATGCCTGATTTTCTTATGCTTGAGAAGTTATCAAGGCTGATACGCTTGATATATCCTTCTTTTGTGAGCATTATAAGATTTGTCGAAGAATCAAATTTTGAAACCGGCACAACCGCAGTTATTTGTTCATTTTGTTCAATCGGAAGAACGTTTATTATCGGCAAGCCCTTTGATTGTCTTGAACCTTCAGGGAAATCATAAACGTTTAAGCTGTAAACAACCCCTTTTGATGAGAAGAAAAGAACCTTATCGTGCATTTTTGCCGTAAAGAAGTGTTCAACATCATCGTCTTCTTTTGTTTTCATTCCGCCTTTTCCTCTTGTGGCACGATTTTGTCTTTCAAAGGTGTCAAGAGAAATTCTTTTAATATATCCTTGTCTTGTGATGAAAACCGCCATAGAGGTGTTCGGAGTTAAGTCTTCTATGTTTAATTCGCCCTGTTCGGGAAGAATTCTTGTTTTTCTTTCATCTCCGTATTTTTCTTTATCCTCATCGAGTTCTTGTTTAATTATTGCCAAAATTTTGTTTCTGTCAGCCAAAATCGCTTCATATTCTTTGATTTTTTCTAATAAATCGTTATATTCGGCTCTAATCTTATCTTGTTCTAACCCCGTTAATCTTCTTAACTGCATTTCTAAGATTGCGTTAGCCTGATCAACGTCAAGCCCGAAGCGGCTCATAAGCCCGTCTCTTGCGGCTTCGGTTGTTTTGGAAGATTTAATGAGCTCAATTACTTCATCAAGCGCATTTAAAGCAATCATCAAGCCTTCTAATATATGAGCTCTTGCTTTTGCCTTTTTCAAGAAGAAAATGGTTCTTCTCGTAATGACTTCCACCCTGTGCTCAACAAATTCGTTTAACACTTCATAAAGATTTAAAAGTCTTGGCTGTTGACCCACGAGAGCAACCATATTAACCCCGAAAGCCGACAATAAAGGCGTTTGTTTATAAAGGTTATTTCTTACGACTTCGGGTTTAGCGTCACGCTTTAATTCGATAACAATTCTGATTCCCTCACGGTCAGATTCATCTCTTATGTCTGAAATTCCCTTAATTTTTTCATCTTTAACAAGCTCTGCTATTTTCATAATTAACTGAGCCTTGTTAACCTGATAAGGAAGTTCGGTTACAACAATCGCAGTTTTTGATTGTCTTCCCGCACCGCCCTGTATTTCTTCAATGGTAGAAACGGCGGACATTTTAATTGAGCCTCTGCCCGTTTCATAAGCTTTTTTAATTTCTGAAGTGCCGACAATCGTTGCTGCCGTTGGGAAGTCCGGACCTTTTATATATTCCATAAGTTCGGCATTTGTAATTTCCGGATTGTCAATTAAAGCTTTTGTTCCGTCTACGATTTCACAAAGGTTGTGAGGGGGAATATTCGTTGCCATGCCGACTGCAATTCCGGAAACACCGTTTAACAAAAGCATGGGTAAACGCACCGGAAGAACGGCAGGCTCTTGCAAGGAACCGTCAAAGTTCGGTACAAATTCAACCGTTTCGCAATCAATATCCGCAAGCATGGACGTTGTAATTTTATGCATTCTTGCTTCGGTATACCTCATAGCGGCGGCTGAATCGCCGTCTACGCTTCCGAAATTACCGTGTCCGTCAACGGTAAGATATCTTGTGGCAAAATCTTGAGCCATTCTTACAAGGGCTTCATAAACGGAAGAATCGCCGTGCGGGTGATATTTACCGAGAACTTCACCGACTATTCTTGCGCACTTTTTAAAAGGCTTGTCGGGTGACATTCCAAGTTCGTTCATAGCAAATAAAATTCTTCTGTGAACGGGTTTAAGCCCGTCACGAACGTCAGGAAGCGCACGCCCGATAATAACACTCATCGCATAATCAATATATGAGCGTTTCATTTCTTCCCTTATATAAACAGGAACAATTTTTCCATGGTCAAATAAATTGGTCTGATTCAAAATATAACTCCTCAAAAAGTCTGATAAAAGATGACTTTATCACCTCTGTAGGTAATATTGTACTATAAAAACCCCCGCTTTTGCAAATTGTTAAAAAATAATGCGATAGCCGGAGTGTAGGGCGGTGTCGTTGAGACCCGCCCGAAACTGTCGATAGCCGCCGTTATGACCGTAATGAGCGTAAGCGAATGAAGGGAATGAACAAATCTATGATTTGACAGGCGGAGCGGAAATTCTGACGGACGAAGCGAACGAAGTGAGCGAAGCTCCGTAAAGCGAATGACGAGCGAAGTGGAAGAATTGTTTTAAAAAAAAACAATTCTGAAACGAAGTCCAAGGAATGAGCAATTAAGAATTTCCAAGAAGAATGCGAAGCCAGTGCAAAAGGGGCTTGCGATGAGCAAGACCCGTTGCAGTTGATAGGCGACGTAGGATAATTGAG
>CANRGC010000020.1 GCA_947630045.1 Candidatus Gastranaerophilales bacterium | reverse complement strand
ATGTGGCAGGGTCGCCCGTTTGAGAAAGTTGATAACTTTCGAAAATGGGGCAGGCGAATGGAAAGCGAAAGCTTGATATGAGCCGTTTCGCAAAGAATACCCAAGCTGCATTTCCAAAAAAATTGAAAACTGAATAATATCGGGACGTAGCAGGGTCGCCCGTTTGAGAAAGTTGATAACTTTCGAAAATGGGGCAGGCGAATGGAAAGCGAAAGCTTGACTGAGCCGTTTCGCAAAGAATACCCAAGCTGCATTTCCAAAAAAATTGAAAACTGAATAATATCGGGATGTGGCGCAGCTTGGTAGCGCACCGTGTTCGGGTCGCGGGGGTCGCAAGTTCGAATCTTGTCATCCCGATACTTTATTTTAAAGGGTTTTAGTTGATGAGCTAAAACCCTTTATTTTTGTTTTTGTGTAATCGCATTGTTTGATTAATATTTTATAAAATTTAGTTGGTTATAAATTGTTGCCAACTGAAATGTATTTGACTTTCCGGCAGAATTGTGGCAAAATAGTGGCATAAAAGAGGTTGGTTTATGGCAAAATTCGAACCCAAGTTTTTAATAACTAATACAATAGCAAATAACCTTTTAGAGATAGAACGAGTTAAAGAGGGCATTAAGAGCTTGCCAATTAACCCTAAATTATTAAATTCTCTTAGAGAAACTGCAAAAGTTTCTACCATTCATTATTCAACTCAAATTGAAGGTAACAGGCTTACAAAAGAAGAAGTTAAAGACCTTATCGCCACCAAAAAGGTTGTTTCAAATACCGGCAGGGTACGTGATGAAAAAGAGATTAAGGGTTATTATGCAGCTTTTGATTACATAGAAAAACTTGCCAAAAACAAATCACCTATTACAGAAAATAATATTAAATATATCCATGCATTAGTAACCGGCGGTGGTAGCACAAAAGTTAAAGGTACAGAATATAGAGAAGGGCAAAATGTTATAACTGATTCTGTAACGGGCGGTATTGTTTATATGCCCCCGGAAGCTTGTGATGTGGCTAGTTTAATGAAAGAATTTGTTAGTTGGATAAATACACCAAATGATATTCCAATTCCTATTATTGCAAGTATAATTCACTATCAGTTTGTAACTATTCACCCTTATTTTGACGGAAACGGCAGAACTGCAAGACTTCTTACTACTCTTGCACTACACAAAAACGGATATGATTTAAAAGGTATTTATTCGCTTGAAGAATACTATGCTAAAGACCTGCAAGGATACTATGAAGCAATAACCATAGGTGATTCTCATAATTATTATATGGGTAGAGCTGAAGCACCTATTACTAAATGGATTGAATACTTTATTAACGGTATGGCGATAGCTTTTAAGTCGGTATATAACAAGGCTAAAGAACAAGAAAATTCAAAAGACGAAATTAAGGTTTTACGTGAACTTGATACAAAACAACGTCAAATTCTTAGCCTGTTTGAAACACAAAAGTATATCACTTCAAAAGATATAGCAGAGTTCTTTAAATTTGCACCTCGTACAGCCAGACAACTGGCATTAGATTGGGTAAAAGCAGGTTTTTTAATTTCAATAGGTGAGGGTAAACAACGTAAATATCAACTTAATGAAAAATACGAAAATATATTATAAAACTTTTGTGTAACGAAAAGTAAAATATGGCAAATTTCATTAGTTGATATAAACGAAAGTCACTTTGTAAAAGTATTGTATTTATTGCGTTGATACATTATATACGTTAAAATTAACAGATAAGACCGCCTTTCGCCTGCGGGCATCTCACAAAAATTTGCTTCGCACACGATATTGCAAATTTTGCCTGATTATCCTACGGCAATTATCAACAGTTACAGTTATTTACTCAACATATACTTTAACAAGTGTTCATGCTATGATTAATTATGGAATATATGCAAAAGTATAGTTAAAAACAGTGCAAAAATCGGGAGTGTCATTATGGCAAAACAAATTAAAATCAGGGTGTATCCTGACGGAAGAATAGAATCTAAAACGGTTGGAATTAAAGGTAAATCTTGCATGGGTTATATTAAAGAAGTTGAAAACTTAACAGGCGCAAAAACTGTTAAGTCTGAATTTACCAATGAATATTACGAAACCGAAACGGCGGAACAAAACACTTATAACGAGGAATATCAACAGAGTGGAAATTAGGATAAATTCATATATTCCGACAACAAATGTTGAAGGTGTCGGAACACGCTTTGCTATTTGGGTTCAAGGGTGTCCTATACGCTGTAATGGTTGCGCAAATTCTCGCATGTGGGATTTTAACGGCGGAACTTCCTATAAGGTTGAAGATTTTATCCGTATCATAAAATCTTATGCAGATAAAATTGAAGGTATAACTTGGCTTGGCGGTGAACCGCTTGCACAAATAAAACCCGTAACAGAAATAAGTAAGGCAGCTCAAGAGCTTGGGCTGTCTGTTATTGTCTTTACGGGATACGATTATTCTGACCTTAAAGACAGTTCTGATTTTAAAGAACTTGTCAAATATACTGATATTTTAATAGATGGCAGATACGAACAGGATAAAACCGATTATTCACGTGCATGGGTTGGTTCAAGCAATCAGAATTATTATTTTTTAACTGACAGATACAATAAATCTGTAATATATGAAAACAAAAACAAAATTGAAGTTAGAATATCGCCTGATAATGAGGTTATTTTGACCGGTATGGGTGATTTTAAGGAAATTGTTAATGCAATAGGGAAGTAATGAGGTGATAATATGACAGCAACTGAACAATTAGAAGGTATAAAGAAAACCGAACAATACTTAACAAATTTATTCAAGGCACGTTTTCCTTTTGTATATGTGCCAACATGGGAAGAAATAAGAATTGTTGAATTGATTACTAATATTGCCAACAGTCAGGCAATAAAAGTGAAAAGGGAAGTCTTTATCTGGAGTTCAACGGAAGGTATGAAAAAAAATCTTGCGGAAGGGCAGGAAAAAATTAGCAATGTTGACACTCCTAATGACGCATTAAAATTTATAGACGATTATAATAAACCGGCAATACTTATCCTGAAGGATATACACACACTGTTTGGCACACAAGGCAAAAGTGCCGATTATAATTTTATTCGTAAAATACGTGATGTGGCAGGTTCCCTGAAAAATGCCGAATACTCAAAAAATGTTGTCATCATTGCGCCTACTCTTGTTTTGCCTGTCGAACTTCAAAAAGATATTACGGTTGTTGATTTTGATTTGCCCGAATTAAGTGAAATAAAAGAATTATTGGAAAAAATGATTGAAGATATGAGCAGCAACCCCAATTTGCTCATTGATATTGATGAAAACGGAAAAGAAGTTTTATGCAAGGCAGCGCAAGGGTTAACAATGCAAGAAGCCGAAAATGCTTTTGCACGTGCTATGGCAACAAGGGGACAATTAACAATGGATGAAATTGACATTATTCTTGAAGAAAAATGTCAGGTTATAAAAAAGACAGGTATTCTCGAATTTATTAATACAAAACTAAAAATTGACGATATAGGCGGGCTTGAAAACCTTAAACAGTGGCTTTTAAAACGTAATAATTCTTGGCTTGGCAAAGCACAAAAAGACTACAATTTACCTGCGCCAAAAGGTGTTTTAATAACCGGAGTTGCAGGCTGCGGTAAGTCATTAACGGCAAAAGCCATAAGTTCAATGTGGCAATTACCGTTATTAAGGCTTGATATAGGTAAAATATTTTCCGGATTACTCGGCAGCAGTGAAGAAAATATGCGTAAGGCTATACAGACAGCGGAAGCCGTTGCACCTTCAATTCTTTGGGTTGATGAAATTGAAAAAGGGTTTGGAACTACAAGAGGCGAAATGGATGGCGGCGCCGCAACAAGGGTGTTTGGAACATTTTTAACATGGATGCAAGAGAAAACAAAGCCCGTATTTGTTATTGCAACAGCAAACAATATCAGTTGTCTGCCGCCTGAATTATTGCGTAAAGGGCGTTTTGACGAAATATTTTTTACTGATTTACCGACGTATAATGAACGTAAAGTAATATTCAAACTTCACCTTGAAAAAAGATTAAAAGACAGTATTTCAGAAGATTTTAAAGTAACAGACAAATTATTGGATAAACTATCAAAAGAAACCGAAGGTTTTGTCGGTGCAGAAATTGAACAGGTTGTAATATCCGCTTTGTTTGAAGCATATTCACAAGATAGAGAGTTGACGGAAGATGATTTATTTAAAGTCATTAAAAACACCGTGCCGCTATCCACAACACAGTCTGAACAGATATTGGCAATAAGAGAATGGGCAAACGAAAGAGCGGTATCCGCAACAGCTCATGATGAAAGCTATAATTACATACCCGAAGAAACCGAAGAAACAACAAGGAAAAAAGCTAAAGCTAAGAAAGATACCGAAACAGTTAAACGTGCAAGAGGCGGAAGAACTATTGATTTTTAGAAAGAAGGATTAATTATGTCAATAAATATAGCGTTAATACCGTTAGCATTGGCAATGAGAGTTGTCATGGGCGAAAAAGGCTTTGAAGATTTTGTAAGAAAAAATGAAGATGTCAGATATACTAAATTTAAAAGCCTTAAAGATATAGAAAGAATGGTACAAAGATCCGGTTACGATTTCGTTGAACAGTGGGGAATGCTTAAAACTCACTTTAAAACAAGAGATTATTTCATCTGGGAAATTCGGGAAGGATATGTGTGTGCCGTGTTTTCCGTATATGACAATCTTTCGGATATAAACGGTTTTATTCGTGCAATTGAACAAGTTGCGGGAACAAAATGTTTTTATGATTCAGTTGACGAAATAAATGCAAATTCTCAATATAAAGCACAAGCCCAACCTCAAAGGGCAAGCCAACCGCAAAGGTCAAGCCAACCTCAAAGGGCAAGCCAACCGCAAAGAGTTGCTCAGCCGCCCATAACACAACAGGTTTTTCAAACAAAATTTACTGATAAAAACTTGTTAATTAAAGCGTTGGCTTCTATTGGCTTGAATTGTGTTGAAAAAAACGGTGAAATTACATGCAGCAGCGACAATTACACTTTAATATTCACTAACAAAAACAACATATACGAATTTAAAATAATCGGCAACGTTTCAAATAAGGAAGCATATCAAAAGTATAAAGACATTGATACAAGATATGCCAAAGAAGTTCAACAAGAAGTTATACAAAACGTAAAACAAAAAGTAGCTAAAAGCCCCACGATGAAACTGGAACAAGAAGAAGTGTTGGAAGATAATTCTGTATTATTGACAATCACAATCTAGGGGGAATGGCTTAATGAGGGATTATGGCGGATATTATAAATATGCGACAAAATATTATAAACAAGGCAGATATGAACAAGCGCTTGAATATATCAGATATGCTCTGAAATATTCTCCTTATGAACAAACGTTTTTGGAACTTAAAAAAGAGATTGAAGCCAAATTATATGGCTATAACTATGCGGAAGATGACCTTGATGATTACAACTATGGCGTATATGATTACGGCGGATATTATAAATATGCGACAAAATATTATAAACAAGGCAGATATGAACAAGCGCTTGAATATATCAGATATGCTCTGAAATATTCTCCTTATGAACAAACGTTTTTGGAACTTAAAAAAGAGATTGAAGCCAAATTATATGGCTATAACTATGCGGAAGATGACCTTGATGATTACAACTATGGCGTATATGATTACGGCGGATATTATAAATATGCGACAAAATATTATAAACAAGGCAGATATGAACAAGCGCTTGAATATATTGAGTATGCGATAAAAAATGCTCCCTATGAACAAGCGTTTTTGGAACTTAAAAAAGAGATTGAATTAAGTATGAAAAACATGCCCCCGGTTCAGGAAGCGGAAAAAGAAGTTGAATTAAACGATGATGATATATCCGTGTATATTTCCAAAGCGGAAGCATTTAAAGAAAAGGGACAATATAACCTTGCAATAGAAAATTATAATAAAGTTATTGAATTAAGCCCTGAAAACTCATTCGTTTATATTTCAAGAGCAGATTGTCACAAAGAACTTGAACAATATGACCTTGCAATAAAAGACTATACAAAAGTTATTGAATTATTCCCTAAATATTATTTGGGATATTTAGGCAGAGGAAGCTGTTACAAAGCGCTTAAAAAACATGAGTTTGCCCGAAAAGATAATGAAGAGGCACTAAAATTAAGCTTCGATGAGGGGATGAAGTTATTTAAAGACTGCGATTTTGAAAAGGCGATTGATTTTTTAGAAGTTGCCGCAGAGCTCAGCCCTGATGATAAAGAAATTGCAAGCGCAATTGAGGCTGCACAAAGCGGTAAAATTAATATTATGACCTGCACAAAGAAGGGCATTTTAACTCTCGGTTGTTTTGATGAAGAAAAAGCCGAAAAATTTATTAGTGAGCGAAATAACGGCAAAGTATACTATGATATTGAAAGCCTTGTGGAAAATTTTGGTTTAATGCCTCATCAGATGATAGAAATTTCGGATAAATTAATATTTCCACTGAAACAGGGCGCCAAATTGGGCAGAAAAATTGATTTTTAGGGGCAACAGGCAGTGTGGACACAGGAAATAACAGACAGTTACATAAAAAATCCGCAAGAAGCAGAACTATACTACTATGGTACTGAGATAGGAATTCGGAAAGAATATTTTTCTATCGGTGGAAAGCTATTGAGAATCCCCAGTAAAATTGTCAATAAGCCTTTTATTATAATACCTTCTTATTCGAACACTTTTTGGGGAAATAGTTGTTATGCAAAAGAACCTGATTATTATAAAATTATTTCTGATTTTACAAATCTTGTAAGTAAAAATTCAAAGGCTTCAAAATATTATTCTGATATGGCCGATTTTTATTTTTACATACTTTATACGGAAGATAGTGATAGCATTTGGTTAGAATATGCGGAAAATGATTATAATAATGCAATAAAATTAGAACCTGATAATAGTTCTTTTTATTGCAAAAGAGGAATTTTTTATTATTACAACGAAAATTACGAAAAAGCTATTGCAGACTTTACGAAATCCCTTGAAATAAAATTAACGGCAGAAGCAATTTTGTTTCGGGCATTTTGCTATGAAGCTAAAGAAAATATTAATTTGGCTTGCAGGGATTATGTTAGTGTAATTGAATTAAAAGACATTTCAAAACAGTATATTGAACAGGCAAGAGAATTGATTAATTGCGAAGAACTAAAAAACTGTTGTGCAAAAATATTTTATACAAACGGGCAAAATTATTTGAAAGAAAATAATTTTGATATGGCAATTTATTATTTTAAAGAAGCATTAGAGCTTACAAATGATAAACAATACGAAAATGCTATATCAGAAATTGAAAACTTGAAGAATAAGTTTGAAAAATTTGAACAATTAACCAAATGGGGCATGGAATATTATTATGATGGAGATTATGAGCTTGCGGAAAAATATATTAAAGAAGCATTGGAAATAAAACCGGAAAATAATTTATGTATTGACTTATTAAATAAAATAAAGAAACAAATGGTAGATTTAATGAAGTGTAGCAAAGAAGCAATATTAACATTAGACGGATTTAATGAAGACAAGGCAAACGCATTTGTAATAGCACGTGAAGAAGGTGCTAAGTGGTACGATATAGACAGTTTTGCAGATGATTTTGAAATAAGCGGATATGAAAAATTACAAATTCAAAACCGTTTGATATTTCCGCTAAAACAAGGTGCCAAATTGGGCAGAAAAATTGATTTTTAAAATAAAAACAAAGCGAGGGTAAGAAAATGTCATTAAAACAAGATTTAATAGATGGTGAAATAAGTGCGGCGCAAGAACGTGCAAGAATGGGAGCTAAAAAGTATGACGAGTGGGTACAATCACAACAGGCATACTTGTATTCCATATTTGAATCGTTGGAAGAATTAGAAAAATTTTTAAAACAGGCAGGCTATGACTTAACCATTACAAATACTCCAAATTACCGTTATATTAAAACTCATTTTGGAAATGGCAAATGGGACTATTATTTTTGGTTCCAAAAAGGTAAATATCTCGTTGCAAATTACAATATCGGCGATGATATGAAACTTATAAGAAAATTTGTGGAAACAGTAGAAAAATCACTTGGTAAAAAATGTTTCTTTGATAGTGAAAAAGAAAGAAATATGTATATAAAATCTCTTGCTAAAAAAGGACAAGAAACACCGCCTGAACCTTCAAGCGAAGTCATTGAACCCGAACCTGAATACACATTTCCCACAATATTTACGGATACAAGTGTATTAAAATATGCTCTTAAAAATTCCGGTATATCTTCACAAATTAAAGGGGATAACTTTGAATTTACACTGGACGGTTTTAGCGCAAGTATTTATAAATCAGGCGGAAGCAATTATGAATTTAAGATTGTCGGTAAATGCGATTTAGAGAAAATTCATAAATATTTCAGCAAAATTGAAACCGAATACAACAAAATCGTACAGCACAATATTTGTGAGAATATTAAAAGTAAGGTCAAAAAAAGTCCTTCAATGCAATTGGAACAAGAAGAAATATTGGAAGATAACTCCGTGTTATTAACTATCAGGATATAGCAGTTTTATGGAACCAAACAACAAAAAAAATGAATATTTATACGAAAAAATACTTTTTTTTCCTCTTCGATCAAGTAAAATGCCTGTTTTTGTCAGCTTTTTATTGTTCGTTTGTTTAATTCCGATTGTAATTATTTTCGCAATTATAGAAGGCGTTTATCTTGGCATAAAAGAATGCATGGAAGAATTAAAGAAAGAAGAAGAAAAAAAACAAAAGCCTGAAAAAGATAAAGAAAAAACATCTATAAATAAAGAAATAAAATCTTATAAAAATGTTGAAGAAAGCGGTTTAGAAAAAATAAACTTTCCTCAATCTGTGTATACGATTGTGTCTGTTGTGGTTTTATTTTTGCTGTTTCTGTTTTATACAAGCATGTGGGCAAAATGTTCATATAACCTGTTTTGGGTGGTAATCTTAACAATATCGGCGTTTATAACACTGGTTGATATTCATTATTTATCAAAACCTAAAGGAACCTTGTATAACAAAATTACACGCACAATTACAATTTCGGCTTTATTATTTACGGTTGGCGCATTTCCTATTAGTATGGGCATTATAGGCGTTTTTCTATTAACCTTTTTTAATGACGGTAATTATTCAAGATTGATTGAGCCGCCTGCATTAGGTTGGTTATCCACGAGTATAGCCGTATTTTTATTTCAAATTCCAAAAATGATTGATTTTAATACTATTATGGTAAATTACCTGTATTCAAAAGGTGATAAATTATACGATAAAGGAAAGTATAAAGAAGCAATAGAATTTTATAATGAGGCAAAAGGGCTTGATACAAGCAATAGCCCCTATTATTTTTATGCAATGGGTTTGGCATATTTGGGTTTAAATGACTACACGCAAGCACTGTATAAATTTGAAAGAGCAATTAAGGTTAATGATACATATCCTGAATTTTATTTTGCAATAGCGGATACATATTTACAGTTAGACGATTATAAAAGCGGATTAGACTATATTGATAAATTATCAGGCAAGCTTGATAAAAAGAGCGAAAAATACAAAGAATACGAGAAATTTAGAGAAGATTACATAAATCAAAAAGAAGAAAGAATTGCAGAATTAGAAAAAGAAAAAAGAGAAAAAGAAATAAAAAATCTTGTAAATGATGCTATGGCATATAAGGAGCACGGCAGATACAACTGCGCCCTTGAACAAATAAAAAAAGCGGTTGAATTAGAGCCTGATAATGAAGATTATAAAAATCTTGTGTCAGAAATTCAAAAATTGCTCGAAAAAGAAAATAAAAAAATTGAAGAATTATATAATGAAGCCGTTAATTTGTCAGATTCTAAAGATTACAAAAAAGCAATAGCAAAATTAAATATAGCTGTAAATATTTCTAACAAACAAGAAATAAGTACATCAAAATTAACAAGATTAAAAAATAAAATACAAAGTAAGATTGATTCAATTAATCTTGCGCAAGAAAAATACAATATAGGCATGAAAGCATATAAGAAGAAAGATTTTGTAAATGCAATACAAAATCTTGAAAACGCAGTGTCATTGGATAATGAAAACAACACTTATAAAAAGAATTTAAAAGATATTAAACAAGAATTTGAAGATAAAAAACGGTTTGGAAAAGAATTTTATGATAATGCGGTTGAATGTTTTAACAAAAATGATTTCAATAATGCCGTTTTAAATATAAATAAAGCTCTGGATTATATTAATGATGACAGTTATAAAAAATTAAAGTCTGAAATAGAAACTCTACAAAAACAATCTCAAGATAAAAAAGAAGCACAAAAACTGTATGAAAAAGCTCTTGATATGTATAATTCAAATGATTTAAGATTTGATTTGATTATTGAAAAAATAAATAGTGCAATAAACAAGAATTATGACAGCAAATATTCCGATTTGCTTAAAAAGGTAGAAAAAACAAAGGCTGACGTTGAAGCGGATAATTATTATAAAAAAGCTAAAGAAGAATATGAGAATAAAAACTTTGAGACTGCAATAAACTATGCAAAAAAATCGGTTCAATTATGCGCAAGTAACCGGCTTTACGTTGATTTCAAACAAAAACTTGACTTTGAATACAAAGAATATAAGAACGATAAAGAAGCGCTGGATTTCTATAATGAAGGTGTAGAGGCGCTAAATAATGCCAATTTTAAAGACGCAATCTATTTTATGGAAGAAGCTCTTAAATTAAAACCAAATAATGAAGAATGGCAAAAACTTTTAGAAAAAGTAAAAACGGGAAAGATTGATATTATGACTTGCAGCAAAAACGCCTTAATGACACTTGATTTTATTGATAATGAAAAAGCTGAACAAATAATTGAGGCAAGAAATGAGGGCAATATATGGTATGATTATCAAGAATTTGCAAAGGCATTTGATTTTCAACCACACCACTATCCGGATATTGAAGAAAAATTTGCCTTTCCATTGAAACAAGGAAATAAATACGGCAGGAGGCTGGATATATAATGTCAAGACGTGGCGATTACAAAAGTTTTTACATGTTAGTAAAAATGATTATCAGTGTAACAATCGGTCTTATATTTCTTTTATCTAAATTTTTAAAAGAAGTTTCACGATTAAATCTTTGGGGCGATTTGGGCAAATCTTTGCTCATTGGGTTTGTATACCTTGCATTTGCTGCCGGAATTGCGGAAGCTTCAAAAGATGTGGCGGGATTATTTATACTGGGCGGCATAATTTATTTTTGTTATTGGTGGCACAAAAAATTATCTTATGCAGACACAAGGCTTAATATAGACTTGTGGCAGGAGCGTGAATGGTGGTGGACATTAAACGGCTGGCAATTTGAACAGGAAGTTGCAAGAGTATTTCGACTCTGCGGATATAAGGCAACTGTCACAAAAGGCAGCGGGGACGGCGGAGTTGACATTATATTAAAGAAAAACGGTTATTGTGCAATAGTTCAGTGCAAACACTATCAATACCCCGTACCGCCCGAACCTGTCAGAGCATTGTGGGGCTGTAAAGACGATTTTGGCGCAGATGAAGTCATTTTGGTTGCTTCTTCCGGCATAACGGAAATGGGCGCAAAATATGTTCAAAATAAGCCTAATTACAAGGTGTATAACCTTGATGACATAATCATTATGAGCAAACAAGCGCAGCCGCAACAGATTGATAATCAATTATATGATGAAAATGAAACCTTTGTAAGTTCAGATGAAAATGAAACCCTTGTAAGTTCAGATAAAAAAGAAACCTTTGTAAGTTCAAAATACGGCAGAAAGTTAGATATATAATGAAAAAACTGACATATAATAATTTCAGAAAAAATAATTACGGGGCATTTTTAGCCATAGTGTTAATTGCGGTTTTTCTTTTTTTATCAGGAATATATTCCTATAAATTCACGTATCAAGATATAAAAAATAATGAAAACAACGGCTCGCAAGCTGAAATGTCAGAAACGCCCGAAGCTGCAAAAAAATCAGACAATGAAGCTTCGGAAAATATCGAAGAAATTGATAAACAGGCTGATTTAAGCGAAGAACAAAAAGACAAAGAAGAACTTGCCCAAAAACAGACATCGGAAACCAAACCTGAACAAACCGCAGCCACGCCTTCTCCCGTAAAAAAACAGGTGCAATCTATACCGAAGAATTTTTTTAGCAGCCCTGAAGAATATTTATCACATGTAAAAAATTTATTGCAAAATAACCTGAACACTAATTATTCCATTGATTGCAAAGCATTAGTCAATTTTCCAAACAGCATAAAAATAATAGAAGACAGTTGGAATGGTGATGTTGCGTATAATTTTATAGGCAGATATCTTAATGAAATTCCGAAATATTATGATTCAAGCGGTCGTGCAATGGGAATTGTCATTACATTTTCGGGACATTCCATTAAAAGCGTTGATTTTGAATAAAATTTCAAGTCGGCATAAAATATGCGGGTTTGCGGTAAAATTTAAACCTGAGTTTTTATTCAAAAAAATATATAGTATAATTTTAAAAAATTTCGGTTAAAAATGACAAAACTATCTTTAAAACAAGAGTTGGATAATTTAAGAGAAAAGTTTGAAACGGTTGATTTTATTAAGGATGACCCTGTTCAGTTTCCTCACCTTTTTAAATCTGACCCTAAAAATCTTGAACTTATGGCTTTTATAGCTTCAATTTTTGCATTCGGAAAAAGAGAGGCTTTCATATCAAAATTAAACCTTCTTCTTGAAATTATGAAATTTGACCCGTATAATTTCATTTTAAATTTTGACAAAAACGAAGAAAAATTAAACGGTTTTATTTATAGATTTTATAAAGATGAAGACATTAAATCACTTTTTTATGTCTTATCCGAAATAATAAAAACCAAAAAAAGCCTCGGGAATTTTTTCTTTGAAAATAAAGACAAAGACACAAGAAAGCTTCTTCAAAACATTTATGACGAGATTTATAATTCAAAATTTTTTATAAAAACACAAGGGTTTCTTTTTATGATATCTAACCCCCGTAAAAACGGCGCAAATAAAAGAATGAATATGTTTTTAAGGTGGATGACAAGAAAACCTCCGGTTGATTTTGGAATTTGGGATTTTTTAGATACAAAAGACTTAATCATTCCGCTTGATGTTCATGTTTCAAACACGGCAAGACAATTGGGGCTTTTAGACAGAAAACAAAACGACTATATTTCGGCATGGAGCCTTACTCAAAAATTAAAGGAATTTGACCCTGTTGACCCCGTGAAATATGATTTTGCATTGTTTGGAGCAGGTGTTAACAAAGAAAATTTACATGTTTTATATAAATAAATTGGTGCAAGGCTTTTATTTGTTATAAAATATAATTAAGAAAAGGCATCTAGACAAAATGAAATATTCCAAATATTCCGCAATAATTATAGGCTCCGGCATTTCAGGGCTTCTTCTTGCTTATAAACTTTCAAAAAGCAAGAATATTAAAGACGGAATTTTAGTTATAACAAAAACAGAGCTTATAAATTGTAATTCAAAATTGGCTCAAGGCGGAATAGTCGGCGTAATGCCCGAATATAACAAACAAGACACTGTTTCATCTCATGTTTATGACACGGTTAAAGCCGGCGCCGGTTTAAATGATTTTAATGCCGTAAAATTTATCTCTGAAAATTCTGACAACGCAATAAAAGAATTAATTAAAATCGGGGTAAAATTTGATAAGAAAAAAGACGGCTCTTTTGATTTTGCGCTTGAAGGAGCGCACAGCCTTCCGAGAATTTTACACACAAAAGACAAAACCGGCTATTCAATTGAAAGCGCTTTAATTCAAAAGGTTTTAGCCGCAAAAGATATTGAAATTTATGAAAATTCCATGGCGCTTGAACTTTTGTCAGACAGCACAAATGCGGTTAGAGGCGTCTTGATTTACAGCGAAATTACGGGCGAGTTTGAAGCCGCTCTTTCAAACGCAGTAATAATTGCAACGGGCGGAGCGGGTCAGCTTTATTCAAACACAACAAGCGCAAATGTCACAACAGCTGACGGAATTTATCTTGCAAATTCAGTCGGAGCAAAAATTTCCGATATGGAATTTATTCAGTTTCATCCGACGGCTCTCGGAGTTGAAGGGGTTGAATCACAACCGCTTGTGTCAGAAGCGGTAAGGGGAGAAGGCGGAAAGCTTGTCAACAAAAACAAAGAAAGATTTATTTTAAATTACGACAAAAGAGGAGAACTTGCGCCGAGAGATATAGTTGCAAGAGCAATATATGATGAAATGAAAAAAACCGGTGAAAAGTTTGTATACCTTGATATTTCAGATATTGGCGCAAAAAAATTCAGACAAAACTTTCCTTCAATAACTTCATATTGCGAAGAATACGGAATTAATCTCGAAAATTGCCTTATTCCGGTTTCGCCTTCGGCGCATTATTTAATGGGCGGAATTGAAGTTGACCTTAATTTTGAAACAAACATTCAAAATCTTTATGCAATCGGAGAAGCCGCAAGAACAGGGCTTCACGGAGCAAACAGACTTGCATCAAATTCACTTTTGGAATGCGTAACGGGAGCTTTGGCATTATACGAAAATCTTTGTTACAAAAAGCTTGACGCTCCAAAAACTTATGATGAAAAAATTAAAAACCTTCTTTCAAAATATCAAAATGAAGAACCCTGTTATGATGATGGCGCCCCTCTTATTAAAAAACAGATAAAGCAAATTATGTGGGAAAATGCGGGCATTGTAAGAACTGAAAGTTCTCTTAAAAAGGCGCTTTTTGAACTTAGTGAAATCGAGAAAAATTTTGATACAAAAAAAGTTTATTCCGATTTTGCTTCATTTGAAGTAAGAAACATGTTAAAAGTTGCCGAAATAATTGTTAATGCTGCACTAAAGAGAGAAGATTCAATCGGCGCACACTACAGAAGCGACACGCAAAAGCCTTTCGACACGCTTCAAACCGAGGATAGAGAAAGTGACAAAATATTTATTAAATGATTTTACGGTAAGAGAATATGTAATTAGCGCCCTTAAGGAAGATATCGGTTACGGGGACATTACAACCGATTACGTCTGTGCGAACCTTACTTCCATGAAAGATTTTGAAGTTAATTTAAAAACAAGAGAAAACGGGGTTTTTTGCGGATGTGACCCTTTTAGAATTGTTTTTGAAGTGTTATCAAATTCAAAAGTTGAAGTTGAATTTTTTGTATCAGACGGAGATATAATTAAAAAAGGGGACATTTTAGCGAAAATTAAAGGAAACCCGAGATACGTTTTAACGGGGGAGAGGCTTGCGCTTAATTTTGTTCAAAGAATGTCGGGAATTGCAACATATACAAAGAAATTTGCCGATATCCTTGCGCCCTATAACATTTCAATTGCAGACACAAGAAAAAACACCCCGAATTTCAGGCTTTTTGAAAAATATTCAGCAAAAATAGGCGGGGCAAGACTTCATCGGTTTAATCTTTCGGATTGCGTTATGCTTAAAGATAACCATATTGCGCTTCTTGGCGGCGATATAGAAAATGCCGTTTTAAAAGTTAAAAAAGAAAATTCTCATGCACACAAAATTGAAGTTGAATGCGACACAAAAAAACAGGTTGAACAAGCCTTAAAAGCCGGCGCAGACATAATTATGCTTGATAATATGGAAATTGAAGAAATAAAAGATTGTGTAAAATTGATAAACAAGCGTGCCGTTGTTGAAATTTCAGGCAATGTTAAGCTTGAAACTCTTGATGAGCTTGCAAAAACAGGCGCCGACGTCATAAGTTCAAGCGCAATTATTGCAAAAGCTCCGACTTTAGATCTTGGTTTTGATTATTTAAAATAGTTATTGTATAGCTTCAATGCAATCGTGACAAAGTCCGTCTTTGTTTAATTCACGATATTTCCAGCACCTTTGACACTTTTCGCCTGTTGCTTTTTGAATTTCAACCGTATAAGCGTCGGACTCAAAGCTTGCTATTGCCCTGAAGGCTTGGTTTTCACCGATTAAAGCGTGCGAAACTATGAATAAATCAGCAAGTTCATCTTCATATTTTTTCAATAACGCCTCATTGCCGCCTTTAATCAAGACATCCGCCTCAAGTGAGCTTCCTATAATCTTTTCATTAGAGCTTCTCAAAGGTTCAATTGCTTTTGAAACAATTTCCCTGACTTTTAAAAGTTCCGTATATTCTTCTTCTATCTTGTCGTTGTTCCATTTCGGGTTAACCTTTGGCCAGCTTGAAAGAAGAACGCTTTCAAGCCCGTTTCTCTGACAATCGGGAATATTTTGCCAGATATCTTCCGCCTGATGAGGCATAACGGGAACCAAAATTTTAACAAGCGCCTGCAAAATTTCATACATAACCGTCTGGCATGCCCGTCTGGACAATGATTTTTTACCTTGTGTATAAAGTCTGTCTTTTACAATATCCAGATAAAGAGAGCTTAAATCAACGGTTGCGAAGTTTTGCAAGAACTGAAAATATTTATAAAATTCATAGTTAACAAAAGCTTTATCAACATTTTCAATAAGTTTGTTTAATTTTGAAAGCGCAAACTTATCAAGAGATTTTAAATTTTCATATTCGACATAATCTGTTTTGGGGTCAAAATCAAAAAGGTTGCCCAAAAGAAATCTTGCCGTGTTTCTTGTTTTCTTAAAGACCTCTGTCAACTGTCCTATTATGTTATTTCCGATTTTGATATCGTTTTTATAATCAACGGAAGCTGCCCAGAGCCTTAATATATCGGCGCCGTAATTTTTTATAATGTCATCGGGACGAATGTAATTTCCCAAGGATTTTGACATTTTTCTGCCGTCTTCCCCAAAAACAAACCCGTGAGTTAAAACTTGTTTATAAGGAGCATGTTCAACCGTTGCAATCGCAGTCAAAAGAGAAGATTGGAACCAGCCTCTGTGCTGGTCGGAGCCTTCAAGATACATATCAACGGGGGTATGCCCGAGTTCGTCGCTTCTTTTTTCAACTACGGCATCCCATGAAACACCTGAGTCAAACCAAACGTCCATAATGTCTTTTTCTTTTTTGAAATGAACACCGCCGCATTTTGGACATTTAAATGAAGGCGGCAGTAAATCTTTTGCCTCTTTGTTTACCCAAGCGTCAGAGCTTTCTTTTTCATAAATTTTTGCAAGATAATCAATTGTTTCATCGGTGCAAACGGCTTCCATACAGCTTTCGCAGTAAAATATCGGAATGGGAACGCCCCAAGCTCTCTGGCGTGAAATACACCAATCGCTTCTTCCTTCAACCATATTGCCAATTCTGTATTCACCGCTTGAAGGTATCCACTTAACGTTTTTAATGGCTTCAAGCGCTTTTTCTCTGAATTTATCCACTTTAACAAACCATTGCGGAGTTGCCCTGTATATAACGGGGTTTTTACATCTCCAACAGTGAGGATAGCTGTGGGTTATGGGCGTTTTTTTCATAAGAGCGCCGCATTCCGTGAGTTTATTTATAACAATCTCGTTTCCTTCTTCGTAATATACCCCTTCGAGTTCCGGAACAAGATTTGTCCACCTTCCACGTTCATCCAAAGGCGAAAAAGTTTCAATATTATATTTTTGACAAACTTCCCAGTCTTCAAGACCATGCCCCGGAGCAGTATGAACGGCGCCCGTGCCGGCATCGAGTGTAACATGTTCGCCGACTATGATTTTTGACATTTTGTTTAAGATAGGATGTTTTGTGTTAATTAATTCGAGATTTTGACCTTTTGTTTTTGAAATAAGCTCAAAATCGGTTTCTTCTTTTTCTATATCCTTTACAAATGCGCTTAAAAGTGCGGTTGCGACAACATAATATTCCCCGCCCATTTTATACAAACCGTATTCAAAATCGGGGTGCAAGCTTATTGCAAGGTTGGAAGGAATAGTCCACGGGGTTGTTGTCCAAATTACCATATAGGCTTTATTATCAAGCTTATCAAGGTTAAATGCCTTTAGAAATTTATCCTCATCGACAACTTCAAACCTGACATAAATTGAATCAGAGGTAACGTCTTGATATTCAACTTCGGCTTCGGCAAGCGCCGTTTCGCAGTGAGAACACCAATAAACAGGTTTTAGCCCTTTTTCAATATAGCCCTTTTTATACATTTTTCCAAAAACTCTTATTTGTTCGGCTTCATATTCCGGAGCAATTGTTAAATAAGGGTTTTCCCAGTTTCCAAGCACGCCTAAACGTTTAAATGCGGCTTCCTGTCCTTTAAGGGCGTTTTTTGCATACTCTCTGCACTTTTGCCTTAATTCTCCTTCTGTTATTGCGTGTCTGCCGCCTTTTATGTTTTTTACAACCGCATTTTCAATCGGAAGTCCGTGGGCGTCATAGCCCGGAACATAGGGCGCATAAAAGCCGTTTTGAGATTTATATTTGATTATTATGTCTTTTAAAATTTTGTTTAATGCCGTCCCGACGTGAATTTTGTCTGAACTTAAATATGGGGGGCCGTCATGAAGAACAAAAGAATTTGATTTATCTTTTGAATTTATAATTTTTTCATATATCCTGTTTTCTTCCCAAAACTTTTGAATTTCAAGCTCTCTGACCGTTGCATTAGCTCTCATTGCAAGAGTTGTGGAAGGCAAATTAAGCGTGTCTTTAAACTCTTTTTTATCTTCTGACATATCCGAATATTCCTTAATACTAAATATTATGGAATTATTCTATGATAAAAATATTTTCAACACAAATTATAACTTTTTATTGTACGCCGTAAGTGTAATTTTCCGCATGCCCGTCTTTTTGTTCTGACAAATAAATTTCGCTGTCAGAAGAGCTTTTAATTATCTTATCGCCCGAAGTTTTTCCCCTGAATTCTGCATAAACCGGTTCCATTGTGTCTGAAAACGAAATTTTACCGGCTTCATAAGGCGAGGTTTCTTGTCTGCCGTTTTTATCTATTGCATAAGTTTTACAATCAAGCGTTCTGTCTGTTAAGTTAACAATCTTGATGAAGGGTTCTTTGCCCTCTTGTTTTGTAATATATCTGTTAAGTTTTCCGTCTCCGTCATAGAAATACTCTTCAGTTGTGCCTTCAGCACTGTTTAACACTTTTAAACTTTTTATATTTCCGTCATGGTCAAGGTGAGCAATTTTGTCATATTTTCCCGTGGTTTTGGATTGAATGCTTAAAGTAATGTCTTCATCTTGTTCAAACGGGATATTTATTGAATATTCGGGCATGTTTGCGGAATGTTCATCGCCTTTTGATATCATTTTATAAAATTGTTCAACTTTATCTCTCTGTGTTGCCGATTTTGTGCTTGCTTTGTTTGCAAACTTTATTACATCGTTTGAAAGGGTTTCCGCCTTGTTAAATGCCCTAAAACCCTCTTGTCCGTTTTCTGCGATATTTATTTTTTTAGCCGTGTTGTCTACGCCATACATTCTGCAATTTTTTGGCATAACCAAATTTGGAGCATAAAAGGCTTTAATGGATTCCGTTGGGCATGAAGTGTTTTCTTTTGTTTCATACGAGTTATTTTCATTTTTTTCTTTAACATCTTTAGCCCCGCTTGTTTCGGTATTGAAATTGACTCCGCTATAACAGCCTATTGAATTAATATCCATAATTTGTACCTTTTTCTATTACTCCTATGAATAAATAAAAACAATTTTAATAAAAAGTTTGCCTTCCCCGTTATTTATTTCGTAATATATGTTAATGCATTGAGATTAATTTTCAAATAAAGGTTTATACAGCTTTAAAAATTCATTGTAATATTCAACCATTTTGTTTTTGGTTCCAACCTTCTTTTCTTCAAGCATTCCGCCTAAAAGATACATTTTTTCAACATTTTTTGCGCCCTTTTGAAGTCCGGCAATTTTTCCCGCTTTTTCACACTTTTTAATGACGTTTGCGGTTTTTTCCTTTAAAATTTGAGCATCATTTTTATCAAGCGCATTTAAATAAGCGCTTTGCATAACAGGGTCGCATAAAAGCGCAATCATATCATCCACGGTATTTAAAGGTCTTTCAAGCGGCTCAAAGAATTTTTGTTCGTGGGGCAAAATTAAATCAATATAATGAAAAGCTTGTTTATTGCAATCTACAAGAACATTGTTCGGGTTAATGTTGTCCGCCTTAATATTTCTGTCTGAAAGATATTTTAGCTTGTTTGCAAAATCAACATAAGATTGAAGGGGGAACTTTTCAATTTTTTCCATGGAACTTAAAAATTTTTCCGCATTTTCTTTTGTTGTTTTGCCTTCCCCGTTAACAACTTCACGATACCTTATAAGCCAGTCGGGAAGCGAATGCGAAGTTCCTTCAATTTTTTTCATAACAATTAAATCGTCCCCGTTTGTTAAAACGGGCTGTCCGAAATTATATTCGGGCAAAATGTTTTCCGCAAGCTTAATTTCAGAATTTGAAGGCTCTTTATATCTGAATTTTCCAATAACATAGTCAGCTGAATTTGAAATTTTATATACAAGTTTTTGATTTCCCTGTCCTATTAAATTTTTTTCATCGGAAATAATTTTTCTTACGGCGCTTTCTAAAGGTTCATCGGGATATTTTTTGCTGACTTCAAGACTGAACAATTCTAAATCGGATTGTTTTTTCTCTTTTTTTGAATTGAATTCATCACATGGAAGCGAATTTACGGGAACAGATGAGGGTTTTTTATTGTCAGAGTTAACCTTCCCCGTATAAGATATTAAATTTTGCGGCAAAATTTTCATAAAATGTTTAATCTTTTTGAATATACAGCTTAGCAATTTTATAAAACAAGTCATTTTCAAAAATTGCCTTTTATTGATTTTAGTTATTTATATGATAAGCTAACGGGTATGGAAGAACTTAAAATTGCTATCCCTAACAAGGGAAGATTATCTGAAAAAATTTATGAACTTTTAAATAAGGCGGGGCTTAACTTTGAAGCCAAACCCGAAAGGTGCCTTTCAATCAAAACAAATGACGGAAAGTGTTCCTTGATTTTTGTCAGAACTCAGGATATTCCGAAATTTTTGGAAGCAAAAGTTGCTCATATCGGTTTTACGGGGCTTGATATCGTAAAAGAAGAAGGAATTGACCTTGATGTTATAAAAAGGTTTGATTTCGGATATTGCGATATGGTTGTTGCAGTCAAAGAAGAAGACCCGATTGAAAAGCCCGAAGACTTACCCGAAACGATTAACGTTGCAACCTCTTTCCCGAACATTGCAAGAGAATATTTTAAATCTAAGGGAAAAACCGCAAAAATAATTGAAGTTTCAGGCGCTGTTGAAATTACGCCAAGCCTTGGGCTTTCAGATGTTGTTGTCGACATTACAAGCTCGGGTTCAACTCTGAAACAAAACAGGCTTAGAATTATTGATAAAATTATGGACTCATCTTGCGTTATCGTTCAACAAAAAGGGCTTAACGATGAAATAAAAAAACAGGTTAAGGCTCTTTTACTTGCCATTGACGCTGTTTTGGACGCTAAAGAAAAGAAATATTTAATGGTTCATATTCCGAAAGATAAAATTGAAGAAGTTAAATCTTTTCTTCCGGGGCTTTCTTCGCCAACAGTTACAAGCCTTTGGGGCGACAATGAAAATGTCGTTATTCATGTTGTTGTTGACAAAGATAAAATATATGACAGCATAAATCACCTTAAAGCGCTCGGCGGAAAAGGAATTTTGATTTTAACCGTAGATCAAATGGTAAGATAGTTATGGAAACAAAAAATATTGAAGCCCTTCTTGAAACAGTTAAAACTCTAAGGGGCGAAAACGGCTGTGATTGGGACAGGGCGCAAACGCATAAAACAATTCGCCAGAATATGCTTGAAGAAGCTTATGAGGCGGTTGACGCAATAAATTCAAATGATATGAAACACCTTAAAGAAGAACTCGGGGACGTCTTGCTTCAGGTGGTTCTTCATTCTCAAATTGCAGACGATGAGGGAGATTTTAACTTTGAAGACGTTGCAGATGAACTGAACAAAAAATTAATTCACAGACATCCGCATGTTTTCGGGGATATTAAAGTTAAAAATGTTGATGAAATTTTATCAAACTGGGACAAACTAAAAAAAGAAGAAAAACCGCACAGAAAGTCTGTTTTAGACGGCATTTCAAAATCTCAAAGCGCCCTTATGAGCGCACAAAAACTTTCTAAAAAAGCGGTTAAAGTCGGTTTTGAATGGGAAAAAGACGAAGATGTTCTTGATTGTGTATATTCCGAAATAAACGAATTTCTGACCGCAAAAACAAAAGAAGATATGGAAATGGAGTTTGGGGATATTTTGTTTGCGCTTGTGAATTTAGCCCGAAGAAAAGGAATTGACGCCGAAGTTGCCCTTACTCTTTCAAATAAAAAATTTGAAACAAGATTTAGAAAAATGGAAGAAATTGCAAAAGAAAAAAATCTTGAACTTGAAAAATTAACTTTAAAAGAGTGGGATGACCTTTGGAAAGAGGTGAAAACCAAATATCACCTGTAATTTAAGTATGAAGAAAATGTTACAAAAAGAGATATTTCTTAGAACTTAATTACAGATTTTATGAGATAATAAACCTGTCAAAAGATTATTTTAGGAGAAATGATGACAATTAAAGTTGGTGTTATCGGCGCAATGGGGAAAATGGGCAAAGAGGTTGTAAAAACCGTTATAAATGACCCTGAAACAGAGCTTGTTTGTGCGGTTGATAAATTTGGCACGGGCGAAAGCGTTTTTGGCGATATTAAAGTTGAAAGTGATATAAAACAGGCGCTTGAAGCTCATAAACCCGATATTGTCGTTGATTTTACCCAGCCTTCAACGATTTTTGAAAATGCAAAACTATATCTTAAAAGCGGCGTTATTCCCGTTATAGGGACAACGGGGCTGAAAGACAGTGAAATTAACGAATTAAAAGAGCTTTCAAAATCAACCGGCACGGGCTGTTTCATTGCTCCAAATTTTGCAATAGGCGCAGTTTTAATGATGATGTTCAGCCAAACGGCGGCAAAATATTTTAATAACGCTGAAATTATTGAACTTCACCACAATCAAAAGAAAGACGCCCCCTCAGGCACGGCAATTAAAACCGCTCAGATGATGGCGGAAGTTAACCCCAATCTGCAAAGCGGGAACATCAAAGACACGGAAGTCATTAACGGGGCAAGAGGAGCTTTATATCAAAATTCTGACAAAAAGGGAAATATAAACATTCATTCCGTAAGAATGCCCGGCTTTGTTGCTTCTCAAGAGGTTATTTTCGGCGCCGGCGGTCAGATTTTAACCATTAAACATGATACATCAAACCGTGAATGCTTTATGTCAGGCGTGATTATGGCGGTTAAACACATGTATAAAAACAACAACTTTATTTTCGGATTGGAGAATATATTATGACAAAACCTAATTTAGCGGTTCTTGGCGCTACAGGCGTTGTGGGCAGAGAAATTTTATCTATTTTGGAAGAACAAAAAGTTGAATATAACGATATAAAATTGTTATCCTCAAAACGTTCTGCGGGCTCAAAACTTATGTTTAACAATAAAGAACATACCGTAATTGAAGCAACGCCCGAAGTTTTTGAAGGGGTAAACGTTGTTTTGGCGTCTGCGGGCGGGTCTACCAGCTTGGCGCTTGCGCCCGAAGCCGCAAAAAGAGGGGCTGTTTTTATTGATAATTCAAGCGCTTTCAGAATGGAAGCCGACGTTCCCCTTGTTATTGCGGGCGTTAACGATGATGACCTTAAACAACACAAAGGAATTATAGCAAACCCTAACTGTTCAACTTCGCAATTAATGCTTGTTTTGAAACCTTTGAACGATTATGCAAAAATTAAAAGACTTATTGTTTCAACTTATCAAGCGGTTTCAGGTGCGGGGCTTGCCGCAATGAACGAATTAACGGACAATACAAAGGTTAATTTGGTCGGAATGCCTTTTGAAAACAAGGTTTTCAAATATGAAATAGGTTTTAACTTAATTCCGCAAATTGATGTTTTCACTGAAAACGGCTATACAAAAGAAGAAATGAAAGTTACAAACGAAACCAGAAAAATTCTTCACCTTGATAAGTCTGTGCCGATTTCTTGCACAGCAGTAAGGGTTCCCGTATACAGAGGGCATTCCGAAGCTGTTACTATTGAGTTTGAAAAAGAAATCACGCCCGAAAAAGTCAGAGAACTTTTATCAAACGCATACGGCGTTAAAGTTGTTGACGAACCTGAAAATTACGTTTATCCGACACCGAAAGACTGTGCGGGAAAAGACCCTGTGTTTGTCGGAAGAATAAGAAAATCAATTGCTTTTGACAACGCTATTGACCTGTTTTGCGTTGCGGATAACTTAAGAATAGGCGCAGCACTTAACACTGTAAGATTGGCACAAAAAGTTATTGAAATGGGGTTATACTAATGACATTAAGATACGATGCAGGCGAAATTATAACAGCAATGGTTACACCCTTTAATGAAAAAAGGGAGATTGACTTTAAGGCACTTGAAAATTTGGTAAGACACCTTTTAAATACAAGCTCTGACGCAATTTTGGTCACTGGAACAACAGGTGAATCGCCCACTTTGACTCATGAAGAAGAATATGAAATTTTATATGCCGTTAAAGGTCAAGTTTCAGGCGCAAGAAAAGTTATTATGGGGGCGGGCTCAAACTCTACAAAAACAGCAATAGAATCTTCCAAAAAAGCTCAAGAGCTTGGCGCTGACGCTATTTTATCAGTTGTGCCATATTATAACAAGCCAAATCAGCAAGGAATGATTGAACATTTCGGCGCAATTGCACGTGCTGTGGATATTCCGATTATTATGTATAATATCCCCGGAAGAACGGGTGTTAATATGGCGCCCCAAACGGCAGCATACCTTGCAAAAGAATATTCAAACATTGTTGCAATAAAACAGAGTTTTCCGGATATGGACGCCATAACGGAATTAAGGTCGCTTTGTCCTGAAGATTTTGCGATTTATTCGGGCGATGACAGTTTGACCCTTCCAATGCTTTCGCTTGGGGCTCACGGGGTTGTTTCCGTTGCTTCTCATGTTGTCGGAGATGAGTTAAAATCAATAATTCACAACTTTAAATCGGGTCAAATTAAGGCGGCAAGAAATATGCACCAAAAATTGTATCCGCTTTTCAGAAAACTTTTTATGGCGCCGAACCCTGTTCCGGTTAAGACAGTTTTATCAAGAATGAAAATTATTGAAAACTATGTAAGGCGCCCGCTTGTGGAATTAAACGAAAGCGAAAAAGCGGAACTTTATAACGTTTTTGATGAAGTTACCGAAAATATAGGCAAAAAATTGTCTTAAATAAAATGTTATGAGAAGAACTTAGTGCGATTAAATGGTGCAAGAAAGTTAATCGGAACTAAACCATATCAGACTTTTGGTTCGCAGCAAAATTGATATCTGCGGTTTTATTTAAATTTCAGTTCTTTTGCTTGAGCCTCAAGCCGGTTTTTATAGGCTTCTATTGTCATATATTTGCTTGTTTGTTCTTCAAATTCCATTTGTTTTGATTTTTCTTTAATCGTTTTCATTTGGGCATTATAAGCTTGTTTTGCAACATTTTGGGCGTTTATTGCTTCTTTGTCTTTTCCGATTTTTTTAAAGAGTGCAGCTTTTAGAAAATTTTCTGCACTTTTGTTATTCTTAAAAGCGGTTATCGCCTTATCGTATTCGTCGTTTAAAATGTATATGTTTATTAAAGGCAAGCCGTTTTCCATTTTGAGTATATTGCAAAGTTCCAGAGTTTTTTTATAATCGCCCTTAATTGAATACCAATATGCAAGCATATAAGATTCGGATTTATATTTGTCATATTCGCCTCTAATAGCTTTTTCCATATATGCTATTGCTTTATTTCCGTCTTTTATTCCTTGATTAAAAACATCGTTTGCATATATCTCAGAAAGATATTTATAACATAAACGTTTTTCATAAGGGTTAACGGATAATTTTATTGCCTTTTTTAAAAATTCGGGCTGCTGCGCACTAAAACCAAGATAGGTATATCTGAACGGTATGAATAAATATAAACCGCAAATAAAAATAAATAATAGAATGTATGTAAATATGCCAAGATTTTTTCTTTTTATAATTTGAACCGTAATTATAGCAACAAAACCGATTAAAGATATAAGAACAACAATGTTTGTTAATAAAGAATATAAAATATTATCCATTTTTCACCTTTTTTATACATCTGGGCATTATATTATAATTTTATTACAGAAAAATAAACAACAATAATGGCAGGACTTAATCGAAGTTTTTAAGTTCCATATGCAGTTAATGAAATGTTATTGAAAGAACCCGATTTGTAGGGTAGGCTTTTAGTCTACCGATTGCCTTCGCTCAGGTTTCGCATTTTTTACCTTTTGTCTTTTTAAATCTGAAATTATTATACCATAAAAATTTTAGCTGTAATTCTTTTCGGGTCTTGTTTTCAACCCGTTTAATTTTGCCCGTT
>CANRGC010000019.1 GCA_947630045.1 Candidatus Gastranaerophilales bacterium | reverse complement strand
TCTCGAACGGGTGACCCTGTCGCCTATCAACTGCAACGGGTCTTGCTCATCGCAAGCCCCTTTTGCACTGGCTTCGCTTTTGCTCCTGTGGGTATTTCGGCATTGCTCACTATCGCTTACGCTGTCGTTCGCAGCCTCAATTATCCTACGTCGCCTATCAACTGCAACGGGTCTTGCTCATCGCAAGCCCCTTTTGCACTGGCTTCGCATTCAGCTTGTAGGGTAGGCTTTAGCCTACCGATTGCTTTCTTTGCAATAACGTTTCATTAAGTACACGAGAGAAAGGTTTTTATAGTAATTTAAACAATAATTGGTGGACTAAAGTCCACCCTACGTGCTGCCCTGTGTGTTTGTCACCCTGAACTTGTTTCAGGGTCTTATCGGTGTAAATTTGTAGGGTTGGCTTTAGCCTACCGATTGCTTTCTTAGCAATAACATTTCATTAAGTACATGCGGGATGATATATACAGCTTGCTACTTTTCCGAAGTTTCAAGAAGCGCTCCGCCTCTAAAGAGAAAAAAGACACAAAATGTAACAGCGCTCAAAACCACAAGCCCCGTGAGGTTTGCACAGGTGGTTGACATTCCGCAGAGAAAGGCTGTCTTTGCTTGAACCAATTCAAAGAAAGAATATATTTGACCGCCCGCATTTGCGATTATTCCTTCATTTAAATTCAACAAAGACCATTCAAGCCCGTCAGGCTTTGCGGAAGCATAATTTGCAATTGCCCCTGCCGTAATAATTGCAAGTACTCCTATTGACAATGAAAAAGCGGAAGATTTGCCGGCTTTTTTAGCAACGGCATACACAAGAGCTGTAAAAAGACCCTCAACAATACCGATTGCAAAGTGAATGCCCGTCATTAACGATGTAAAGAGCGCCAAATTTCCGATTGAACCTGAAATTAACCCTTCCGAAACAACGGCAAGAGAACCGAGTTCAAGTGCGGCTATTGAACCTAAAAAAGCTCCGAGATACGGTTTATTTTTATTTTCAAAAAATTTGCATACAAGAGGATACACAACAAAACAAGACAAAAAGCCCATATTAAAAATATTGCAGCCAAGAGCCAAAAGCCCGCCGTCAGCAAAGAAAAGAGCTTGCACAAGCAAAATCAAAGACATTGACAAAAACGCCGCATAAGGTCCAAGCACGGCAGCAAGCAAGATAGCGCCTATTATATGACCGCTTGAAGATGTTGTCGGGATAGAAAAATTAACCATTTGAAGCGCAAAAACAAAAGAAGTCATTGCAACTGTCAATAAAATTTTGTCTTTTGAAAAATCTTTTTTTGCCTTTTTAAAAGCATAGAATGAAGCCGCCGTCATTGCGACTATCATTGGAATTCCCGTCACGGGACAAATAATCGAATTACCTAAATGCATTTTTTCTCCTTTATCTTATTTGAATAACTCTTAAAGTCGGGTTTGGATAAGGTCTTTTTCCGGCGCCGTATCCTGTTTTTTCAATTATAATACTTTCCGGAAGTTTTGCACCTGTATATAAAGAAGCCGCTATTGCAGCACCTGTCGGGGTAATCATCTCTCCTTCAATTTTTGTAAATTTTAAAGGAAGTTGATATTTTGAAGCAATTTCTAAAACCGCAGGCACAGGCACGCTCATGGCTCCATGCTGACAGGTGATTGTGCCTGAACCTTCAGAGAGTGTTTTAAAATATACTTTTTCCGGACAAAGACTGTCAAAAAGAACGGCAAAAGAAACAATATCCGCAATGGAATCAATTGCGCCAACTTCATGGAAATGAACTTCCTCTAAAGAAAGCCCGTGCACCTTGCTTTCGGCCTCGGCAACAATGGTAAAAATCTTTTGTGCAAGGTCTTTTGCACTTTTTGTGGCGTCCGCCTCGTTTATTATCGAAAGAACATCATTTAAATTTCTGTGGTGGTGGTGTGAGTGATTATGAGGGTGATTGTTTAAAACAACGTTGAAATCGGTTGCCTTTATTGAATTTATTTTAACTTCTTTAATTTCATAAGAAAATTCATTTTCCAAATTCATTGATTTTAGGGCACGCTCAAGTTTTTTTACATCGGCACCAAGGTCTATCAGCGCCGCAACAGCCATATCGCCTGAAATTCCGTTTTCACATTCAAAATATAAATTCATTATTTTCCCTCAATTTTTCTGTTTATTAAATTTGCGCTGTATCCCGCACCAAAACCATTATCAATATTAACAACGGTCATGCCTTCTGCGCAAGAATTTAACATAGTTAAAAGCGCAGATAAACCCTTCATTGAAGAGCCATAGCCCACAGAAGTCGGAACGGCAATGACGGGAATATCCACAAGCCCCGTGATAACGCTTCCGAGAGCGCCTTCCATGCCGGCAATTGCAATTATCACATTTGCTTTTTTAATTTCTTCAAGTTTATCAAAAAGCCTTTGAATGCCCGCAATTCCGACATCATAATATTTTTTGACATAACTGCCGTAAAACTCTGCCGTCAATGCCGCTTCTTCCGCCACGTTTATATCGCTTGTTCCGCCCGTACAAATTGCAACTTCGCCGACCCTGTCAATTTCTTTTGAAATAAGGGTTAAAACTTTTCCTCTTTCATTATATTTAACATCGGGAAAAACTTTTTTTAAGGCTTCAAACTGGCTTTTTGCCGCCCTTGTGCCAAGAACGTTTTGATTAGCCTCATAAAAAGTTTGAAAAATTTTTATAATTTCTTCATCAGTCTTTGACTCGCAAAAAACCGCTTCTAAATAGCCTTTTCGCTTTTTTCTTTCCATATCGAGTTTTGCAAAATCAATATCTTTATACATTTTTACCTTTCTTAGAAAATAAAAGCCCAAATTCAAAAAGCATATATGTAGGGACAAAGAGTAAAATTTGGCTTACAATATCGGGCGGAGTAAAAAGGGCGGAGATTGAAAGTAAAGCAATGACTACATAAGGGCGCTTTGAGCTTACACTTTCATACGATAAAATATTCCATTTTATTAACAGGTTTACAATAAGGGGAACCTGAAACATCAAACCAAAAACAAACCCCAGCCAAAGGGCAAGATTTACAACATTTGCCGCCCCGAATAAGGGTGTTATGCCCCCGTTTGAAAACGATATTCCAAAATTTATAATAAGAGGCAAAATTAAAAACACACAAAAGGTAAATCCTAAAATGAAAAAACAGCTTGAAGATATTACGATATTTCTTATAAATTTGCGTTCATGTTCATATAATGCGGGCAAAATGAAGTTCCACAGGGTTTTTAAGATGTAAGGAAAAGCACAAGCAAAAGCCATTAAAAGCGCAAGTTTCATCTGTAAAATAAAAATTTCCATTGGGGCAAAATAGTTAAGGGTGATTTTATTGTCGGATATTAAAATTTTAATAAGAAAATTCAACGCTTTTGGGCTCAGATAAAAAGCCGGCACAAGCAAAATTCCGACTGAAACAAAACATTTTATTAAAGCGCCCCTTAGCGCCTCAAGGTGAGATATAAGGCTTTCGTCATTATCTTTTATCTCAGACATTTAAACCTGCTGTTCTTTTGTGTCATCCTTTATTTGATATTCTTCAGGCTTTGCCTCTTTTGTAATCTCATCCGCTTCTTTTTTTATGGCTTCTTTTGCCTTTTTAAACTCATAAGAAGCCCTTCCGAAAGCTCTTGCAAGCTCAGGAATTCGTTTTCCGCCAAATAAAAGCAAAATAACAATTATAATTAAGATTATTTCTTGTGGCCCGATTGACATTTCCCGCTCCTTTTTTAATTATTATATTAAAGTTTGTTTATTTACGCTAAAAATTTCTATTGAGTCCGTTTTGCATACGCTTGCGCAAAGTCCGCAGCCTATGCAATTTTCACCGTTTAATTGCGCCTTATTTTGAACAATTTTTATAGCTCCTTTAGGGCAAGAACTTGCGCAAAGCCCGCAGCCTGTGCAATTTTCAGAGTTTATTGAAGCCATTGCAATTCTTGTGTTTTGTTTTTCTTCAAGCGTGAGTTTTTTGATTGCGCCTGACGGACAAACCGTTGAACAGTTGTTACAATCAAATTTGCAGTGTTTTAACCCTAAATTATAGTCAATATGCACCGCCTGAAAATCGGAATTTGCTTTAGACAAGATTTTATTCGGGCAGTTATTTATACAAACGTTACAATTTAAACACCTGTTTCCCATTTCTGTTATTGAGCTTGCGCCGGCGGGAAGAATTATGTTCTTTACTTTTTTAAATGCGTTTTGAACAAAATGAAGCCCCGAAAAATAGCCTGCCCCAAGAACAAAAATTGCGGAAATTCCCCACAGGGCTTCACGTCTTTTTATATTGAATTTAATTTCTTCTTTTGGCTTGATACCATATTTAACGGCGTTTTTCGGGCAAATTGAAAGACACTTCAAACAATTAATGCAAACTTCGTTTTCAACCGATTTTTCTTTTACGTCAATACAGCCTGATGGGCAATTTTTAAGGCATGTTCCGCAGGAAACGCACAAATTTTTATCAATATAAATTTTATTTAAAGAGAATTTTGATATAAGCCCTAAAAGCGCTCCGATTGGGCAGATATTGGTACAAAAAAACCTGTTTTTGAAAAAAACAAGAACAAAAATTGCGCCCGCAAAAATCAATCCGAATATTGAAAATGAAGACATTGAACCAAAAATTGAATACGGGTCAATATGCCTTAAAAAGAGGGAAGAACCCCCGATTAAACAGCCGAAAACAAATGCCGAAACAAGATATTTAAATTTGAAATTTTTGGTGTAAGAATTTTTTCTTTTTCCTCTTAAAAAAGACGAAATTTCCTGAAAAACTCCAAAAGGACATATGACGGAACAATAAAATCTTCCGCACAGTATGGTTATAATGAAAATTACAAAAGCTAAAATAAGTGCGCTTATGGAAAAATCGACCAAAATTCTTTGGAATAGCGCCGAAATTTGAATATTCATAAGTCCAAAATACGGAATTTTGCCGAAAATGAAGACAATCATTGCGCTAAATATGCAAATTGAGAGCAAAAACCTTGTTATATAAGCTTTCTTGTTCATTTTACCCCTGAATTTTCTTATGTTCCTCGGCAATTTTTGCCAAAAGGTCAGGAATTGGCAAGTTTTGAGGACAATTCTTTGAACATAATCCGCACTTTATACACGCTTCAGGCTTTTCAGAGTCTGCAAGCGTATCGTAATAAACGGAATAGAGCATTTTATTATTTGTAACTTTATACTGATTATAAAGCGCAAAAGAGGCGGGAATGTTTATTCCTCTGGGGCAGACTTCCATACAATATTTGCAGGCGGTACAGTTAATTTCTCCTTGAGATTGGATAATTTTTGCAATTTCATCCGCCGTTTTTTCTTCTTCCGGTGTCATATCTTTATAGTTCATAAAAGTTTCAATATTTTGTTTAACCTGTTCCAGATTGCTCATTCCCGAAAGCACGGTTATAACATTTTTTCTTGAAGCTGCCCACCTCAAGCCAAATTCTGCGGGTGTTGCGTCGGGATAATTTTCTTTTAATTTATTAAGCGCTTTTTCGCTTAAATTGACAAGCCCGCCACCTCTTAAAGGCTCCATAACAATGACGGGGATATTTTTTTCCTGAACAATGCTGTACTGTTCCTTTGCTTTAACAACATCCCAGTCAAGATAATTTATTTAAAGCTGACAAAAATCCCACTCGTGTTCGGCAACAACTTCTTTTAAAATTTCCGGAGTGCCATGGAACGAAAAACCCAGAAATTTAATTTTGCCTTCTTTTTTAAGCTTTAAAAGCTCATCATACATATTCACTTTTTTATAGTTGTCAAAGGTATTGATATTTATATTATGACACATATAAAAGTCAAAATAATCTACCTGACACTTATTCAGCTGTTCTTCAAAAATTTTCCCGACATCCTCTTTGGTTTTCATTTTGTAAATCGGGCTTTTATCGGCAAGAATAAATTCTTCTCTTTTATACTTTTTAAGCGCCTTGCCTATTGCGTTTTCAGACTTTCCGTCAACATACATATAAGCTGTGTCAAAATAATTGGCGCCGTGATTTATGCAATATTCAACCATTTTATCAAGTTCAAACATATCAACTTCGCCTTTTTTAACGGGCAAGCGCATACATCCGAAGCCAAGAAGCGGAACATCCACCCCTTTAAAATTTCTTTTTACAATTTCGCCTTCATTTTTAACTGTCTTTTTACCGCCGCAGCCTGAAAGAAGGGCGGTTCCACCAACTGCAAGCGCAGTATTAATTATGAATTCACGCCTTTTTATAAATACACCTCAAATTACAATCTGTAAAAATTATACAATAAATTTTTAATATTTGTATTAAAGCAAATTTATTCCATAATTTTTTTCAAAATTTCAACCCCTTCGTCAATTTCATTTTTTGAAATAATGAGGGGCGGCACAAAACGAAGGACATTTTTGCCGGCTGATATAAGCAAAAGTCCGTGTTCAAGACATTTTAACGTTATTTCTTTTGCCTCGATATCAAGCTCAACGCCCACCATAAGCCCTAAGCCTCTTACATCTTTAATATGGGGCGATTTTATTTCTTTTAGTTTTTTAATTAAATACTCGCCTTGCTCTTGAACGTTTTGAAGAATATTTTTAGTTTCGATTTCGTTTAAAACCGAATTTGCAGCCGCACAAGAAACGGGGTTTCCGCCGAATGTTGAGGCATGATCTCCGGAGGAGAATGAAGAAGCAACAAAGTCTTTTGCAAGCATTGCCCCAATCGGAAGCCCGCCGCCCAGACCTTTTGCAAGGGTTAAAATGTCCGGAGTGACGTTAAAATTCTCATAGCAAAAGAGTTTTCCCGTTCTTCCTATTCCCGTTTGAACTTCGTCAAAAATAAGAAGAATATTATTTTCATCGCAAATTTTTCTTAAGCCCTCTAAAAATTCCTTTTTAGCGGGCAAAAGACCGCCTTCCCCCTGAACGGGTTCCGTAAAAATTGCGCAAACTTCATTATCTATAAGCTTTTCAACAGATTTAAGATTGTTATATTCGGCATATAAAATATTTTCGACAAGCGGAGAAAACCCTTGCTGATATTTGGTTTGTCCCGTTAAAGTTATTGTTGCGAGAGTTCTGCCATGAAAAGAGTTTTTCATTGAAATAACCTTTGAAGCCCCGTTTTTATGAAGATAGCCGTATTTTCTCGCAAGTTTAAATGCTGCTTCGTTGGCTTCAGCGCCCGAATTACAGAAAAAAACCTTATCAAAACAGCTTTTTTCAACCAATTTTTTTGCCAGCTCTGCCATTGGAGAAGTATAATAGAGATTTGAAACGTGAAAAAGCTTATTCATTTGGTTTAATGCGGAATTTATAACGTTTTTATTTCCGTATCCGAGGGCGTTAACGGCAATTCCCGCCGTAAAATCAAGGTATTTTTTCCCTTTTTCATCGTAAATACAAACCCCTTCGCCCCTTTCCAAAGTTAAGGGAAACCTTGAATATGTATTCATTATAAATTTGTCTGTTTTTTCTTTTGTGTTCATTATTCTTCCTCTACAACCGTTCCGATACCGTCTTTTGTGTATATTTCAAGCAAAATTGAGTGATTTATCTTGCCGTTAATAATGTGTACGGCTTTCACGCCGTTAGACACAGCTTTAATACAGCATTCCGCCTTTGGAATCATTCCGCCTTTAATTTTGCCCTCTTTTATCATTTCTTTTGCCGTTTTTGGCGTAATTCTTGATATAAGGCTGTTTGGGTCATTTTCTTCTTCTCTTATGCCGTCGATATCCGTTAAAAAGACCAGCTTTGCCGCATTTAATTTAATTGCAACCTCAACCGCAGCAATATCGGCGTTTATGTTAAACGTGTTTCCGTCTTTGTCGCCGCCTATCGGAGATATAACGGGAACAAAGCCGTTATTTACAAGCGTTGAAACAATTTCGGGGTTAACGTTTTTAACATTGCCGACATAGCCGAGGTCAACCCCGTTTTTTTCTTTTTTTTCGGCTTCAATTAAAAGAGAGTCTTTTCCGGAAATGCCAACGGCTTTTACGTTATTCCTTTGAAACTCCGAAACTATTGATTTATTTATCTGTCCGGATAAGACCATTTCCGCAACATCCATTGTGTCTTTATCGGTCACTCTGAGACCGTTTACAAAGACAGGCTCAATGTTTAAAAGTTTAAGATGATTGTTTATGTTCGGCCCGCCCCCATGAACAATGACAGGGTTAATTCCTACCATTTTCATAAACGCAATATCAGCTATGGCGGCGCTTTTAATTTTTTCATCCGTCATTGCCGAACCGCCGTATTTAATTACGACTGTTTTGTTGTGAAATTTACTTATATATGGCATAGCTTCAACAAGAATATCCGCCTTTTGCATTGCTTTTTCAATGGTGTTTTGCATAAAAATTTCCCTAACTTCTGTATTCTGCATTGATTTTAACGTAATCATAGGTTAAATCGCTTCCCCAGCCCGTGATTTCAGCGTCGCCGTCTTTTAAGTCGACAATTATTTGAATTTCATCTTCCGATAAAATTTTTAAAGCCAAATCTTCATCAAATTGAACAGGGGTGCCGTTTTCAAAAAGAACAATTTTACCCTTTTTGCTTATAAAAGTAATTTTCGCCCCCTTGGGGTCAAAATCTTCACAGGTTGCGCCCATTGCGGAAATTATCCTTCCCCAGTTGGCGTCTTTACCGAAAAATGCCGTTTTTACAAGGTTAGAATTTAAAATTGCCTTGCACAAAACTCTTGCGGTTTGTTTGTTTTTTGCGCCTTTTATATTACATTCGAGCATTTTTGTAGCGCCCTCACCGTCTTTAACAATGCTTTTTGCAAGAAAAACCAATAAATAATCAAGAGCATTTTTAAATTTGAAATAATCTTCGTCTTCTTTGTCAATAATCGGATTATTTGCACACCCGTTTGCGAGAATAACCGCCATGTCGTTTGTGCTTGTTTCGCCGTCCACCGTTATCATATTAAAGCTTTCGTCGATATTAGATTTAAAAGCCTTGTCTAACAGTTCTTTTTCGATGTTTACATCCGTTGTAATAAAGTTTAGCATTGTCGCCATATTCGGGTGAATCATGCCTGAACCTTTTGCTATTCCCGCAATTTTAACAGGCACCCCTTTTATATCAAGCTCAAGAGTAATGGTTTTTGTAAAAGTATCTGTGGTTAAAATAGCCTGTGCGCAATCTTCTGCGGCGCTTTCACCTTCCGAAATAAGCTTTGCGGTTTCTTTTACACCGTTTATCATAATATCCATAGGCAGATACACGCCAATTACGCCCGTTGATGTAGCCATAACCGTGTTAGGGTCTATGTTTAAACTATGCGCTAAAACTTGCGCCGTGGTAACAGCGTCATTGTAGCCTCTGTCACCGGTACATGCGTTTGCATTGCCTGAATTTATGACGATTGCCTGAATGTTGTTTCCTTCTTTTATAAGCTTTTCACACCATAAAAGACAAGGCGCTTTTACCACGTTTCTTGTAAAGACGGCGCTTGCTTTTGCGGGCGTTTTTGAAAAAATAACAGCCAAGTCTTTTTTAACTTTTTTAATTCCTATGTGGTTGCCTGCCGCCATAAAGCCTTTTGGTGCGGTAATTCCGCCTGATATAATTTTAAAATCATTTTTTTCAATTGTGTTCATTTTTGCTCCTTTGCTTCGTTTATGCGGGGAAAATTCCCGAAAATTCAAGCCCTGTGGTTTCTTTTAGCCCGAACATTAAATTCATATTTTGAACCGCCTGTCCCGACGCACCTTTTACAAGGTTATCAAGGGCGCCTAAGATAATCAGTCTGTTACATCTCTCATCAATTTTAAAGGCGATATCAACAAAGTTAGACCCTTTTGTCCACTTTGTTTCGGGAAATTTGTCCTGCCCTAAAAGCCTTATAAAAAATTCTTTGCCGTAATATTTATCATAGGCATTTTTTATATCCTGATATGTAACTTTTTGTTTTAACTTTGCGTAAATTGTTGCTAAAATTCCTCTGTTCATTGGGGTTAAGTGGGGGGTGAAAGTTAGTTTTATATCGTCATTTGCAGCAATTGAAAGTTCTTGTTCAATTTCCGGAGTGTGTCTGTGAGAGGCAATTTTATACGCTTTGATATTTTCATTCGTTTCGCAATAGTGGACATTAAGATTAACGCCCCTTCCCGCTCCGGTTACGCCTGATTTGGCATCAATTGTAATTGAGTCAAGTTCAATAAGCTTTTCTTTAACAACCGGATACAGGCTTAAAATGCTTGTTGTAGTGTAACATCCGGGGTTTGCAACGAGTCTTGCCGTTTTAATTTCTTCTCTGTGAATTTCGCAAAGCCCATAAACCGCTTCGCTTAAAAGATTTGGGGAAGAATGTTCCGTTTTATACCAGTTTTCATAAGTTTCTTTATTTTTTAATCTGAAATCTGCCCCCAAATCAATAACTTTTGCGTTGTTTAAAATCTCTTTTGTGATCTCTTTGCTTGCAATTCCGTGAGGAAGCGCAACAAAAATAACGTCAACATTTTTAGAAATTTCAAGCAAGCTTTCTTCTTTTAATTTTAGGTTTGAAATGTGATTAAAATTTTCATAAACATTTGTATATTCTTCGCCGGCATAGGTTTTTGAGGTTACAATTTCAATCGAAACATTCGGATGAAAATATAAAAGCCTCATAAGTTCGGCTCCCGCATAGCCTGTTGCGCCTATTATTGCTGTTTTAATTGTTTTCATGTTCAAATACCCATTTTTCGTTTTCTGTAATTACCGATTTTACTGCGTCAAAGGCGCACCCGCCCGCAGATTTTTTTGAATTGACGGAAACATAAGGGGTTATTTTTTCATAAATATCACCGCCAAAGCCCTCAAATTCTTCTCTGTATTTTTCAAGCGGAAGTTCATTTAAGGTTAAATCGTTTTCTTCCGCATATTTTACGAGATTTCCGCAAATTCTGTGTGCTTCTCTAAACGGAACTCCTTTTTCTACAAGGTAATCGGCAACGTCGGTTGCATTCAAAAAGCCTTTATTTACGGCTTTTAACATGTTTTCTTTGTTAAATTTCAAACTCAACAAAAGGGGCGATAAGATTTCAAGACAGGTTTTAACTGTTGAAACCCCGTCAAATAAAGGCTCTTTATCTTCTTGCATATCTTTGTTATAAGCAAGCGGCAAAGACTTCATAACGGTCAAAATTGTAATCAAATCACCGTAAACCCTTCCCGTTTTTCCCCTTATAAGTTCCGAAACATCAGGGTTTTTCTTTTGGGGCATAATTGAACTTCCCGTGGAATATGCGTCATCCAATTCCGCAAATTTAAATTCAAAACTCGTCCAGAGAATAATTTCTTCAGACATTCTTGATGTGTGCATCATTATTGTAGAAATGGCGCAAAGGGTTTCGATTATAAAATCTCTGTCTGAAACTCCGTCGATTGAATTTAAAGAAACGCTTTCAAACCCGAGAAGTTCAGCCGTTTTGTTTCTGTCGATATTATGCGGAGTGCCGGCAAGCGCACAAGACCCCAGCGGCAAAACATTCACCCTTTTATTACAATCATTCAGCCTGTCAAAATCTCTTTTAAACATTTCGACATAAGCGCCAAGGTGGTGAGCAAGAGTAATTGCCTGTGCCCTTTGAAGGTGGGTATACCCCGGCATGATTGTTTCCGTGTGCTCATTTTGGAGCTTTAAGAGAGATGAAATCACTTTTAATATGAGTTTTTTTATGTTTTTAATTTCATCTCTCAAATAAAGTCTTATATCAAGCGCAACCTGATCATTTCTGCTTCTTGCGGTGTGAAGTTTTTTGCCCGTTTCACCGATTTTTTCAATAAGAAGCTTTTCTATGTTGGTGTGAATGTCTTCAAATTCAAGATTAAATGAAATTTTTTCTTCGTTTATTTCATCTAAAATTTCCGCTAAGCCGGAAACAATTTTATCCGCTTCGTCTTCTTTTAAAATTCCCTGCAAAGCCAGCATTTTTGCATGAGCAATGCTTCCTTCAATATCATACTTATAAAGTTTATAATCGAAAGGAAGTGAAGAATTAAAATCGTTAACGATTTTTTCCGCTTTTTTAGAAAATCTTGAACCCCAGAGTTGCTGCATTTTTGTATCCTTTTTATTTTTCGTTCATTTTCTTTACAAGTGCATTTACCTTTAGCGGAAGCCCGAAAAGATTAATGAAACCTTCCGCATCTTTATGGTTGTAAAGTTCACCTGTTGTAAAGCTTGCGAGGCTTTCATTATATAATGAATATTTTGACTTTGCACCGGAAGGAATTATGTTTCCTTTATAGAGTTTTAATTTTACGGTTCCGCTTACGGTTTTTTGGGTGGACTCAACAAAGGAACACAACGCTTCAAACAAAGGCGTAAACCATTCGCCCGAATATACAAGTTCCGCAAATTTATTTGAAACAATGCTTTTAAAAGATTGGGTTTGTTTGTCAAGGCATAAATATTCAAGCTCTTTGTGCGCCGCATAAAGAATTGTTCCCCCCGGCGTTTCATAAACGCCTCTTGATTTCATGCCAACCACTCTGTTTTCAACAATATCAACAATCCCGATTGCGTTTTGTCCGCCCAATTTATTTAAAGTTTTTACAATATTTGCAGGGGACATTTTTTCGCCGTTGACAGAAATCGGGTTTCCTTTTTCAAATTCAATTTCAACATATGTTGGCTTGTCGGGCGCTTTTTCCGGAGTAACGGAAAGGTGAAGAAGTTTGTCATAATTCGGCTCTAAAGCGGGGTCTTCAAGTTCAAGCCCTTCATGGCTTAAATGCCAAAGATTTCTGTCTCTTGAATAGGTGTCGCCTTTTTTCATCGGCACCTCAATTCCCCTTTCTTCAAGATATTTAACCTCGTCTTCCCTTGATTGCATATCCCAAATTCTCCACGGGGCAATGATTTTAAGTTCGGGCGCAAGCGCCTTAATTCCCAGTTCAAACCTTACCTGATCGTTTCCTTTTCCTGTTGCGCCATGGCAGATTGCAACCGCACCTTCTTTTTTTGCGATTTCCACAAGTTTTTTTGCAATTAAGGGTCTTGCGATACTTGTTCCCAAAAGATATTTCCCCTCATAAACCGCATCAGCCTTTAATGTCGGGTAAACGTAATCTTTGATAAATTCTTCTTCGCACTCAACAAGATAATATTTGCTTGCGCCGGTTTTTATTGCCTTTTCTTCAAGCCCGTCAGTTTCCATTCCCTGACCGACATCAACACAGGCTGCAATAACCTCATAATCATAATTTTCTTTAAGCCAAGGGATGATAACCGTGGTATCCAACCCGCCCGAGTATGCTAAAACGACTTTTTCTTTCATATCTTTTCTCCTTATAAATTATGCCATAATTGTTGCCAAAATTGCCATTTGGGCGTACATTCTGTTTTCCGCCTGATTAAATATGTGTTCTTGATTTTTTTCAAAAGTGTCATAAGAAATTTCCTCACCCTTATGAGCAGGAAGACAATGAAGCACGATATGGTCTTTATTGGCGTCTTTTGTCAGATTTTCATTAATTTGATAACCTGTAAAAATTGCCTTTCTTTGTTCGGCTTCAGCTTCCTGACCCATACTTGTCCAAACGTCGCCGTAAATGACGGAAGCGTCTTTCACGGCCTCATAAGGGCTTTCAAATATTTCAACTTTGCTGTTTGTTTTTTGAGCAATCTTTTTTGCGATTTCAATCTGATTTGAATTTGGCTCGTATCCCGCAGGCGTTCCCGTTGCAATATCCATTCCGACAAGGGCACAGCCTTTTAAAAGACTGTTTGTAACGTTGTTGCCGTCCCCTATATAAGCAAGTTTTAAGCCTTTAAAGGTTTTAAATTTTTCTTTTATTGTCATTAAATCAGCCATAATCTGGCATGGGTGAGAAAGGTCCGTAAGAGCGTTCACAACCGGTATTGAAGAATATTTTGCAAAAAGTTCGACATCGCTGTGCGCAAAAGTCCTGATTGTAATTCCGTCTGCATATTTTGAAATAACTCTTGCCGTGTCTTCAATGCTTTCTCTTTTTCCTAAAATAATTTCATCTTGTTTAATTACATAAGCGCTTGCCCCAAGCTTTTTTGCGCCGATTTCAAAACTTAATCTCGTTCTCAGGCTTGGTTTTGCAAAATACATAACAAGATTTTTTCCTTTTAAAAGATTTAAATCTTTATTGTTTTGTGTTTTCTTTTTTAATTTAATTCCAAGCTCAATTAATTCTTCAATTTCATCCGATGTAAAATCTTCCAAATTAATAAAATTTTTCCCTTTTAAATTTTTTAATGACATCTTATCTCCTTCAATTAAACAAAAACGCCTTGCTCAATTTTGGTTGAACAAGGCGTTTATCTTAAATTTTTATTAAACTTTAAATTATACACCAAATTCAGCCGATATAAAAACAAATCGGCTTTGACGAAGTTCAGTATATTGTGTTTTGTTTAAAGTTAAATTTTTCATAGGAATGATTTTACATTATTGTTTTATTTTTTGCAAGTGTTTTCTGTACAATAAAAATAAAGCGGGCTATCTTGCAATAAATTCAAGGTATTTGTCTAAAACAATATATCCGTCTTTCATTTCAAAAAGCCTGACTTTTGGCACGTTTGCAAGGATATATTTTAATTCTTTAACCCTTATTGTAAAAATTTTATTTGCAAGTTCAATTTTATTTGAGTTGTTTGAATTTGTTAAATCAACAATTTTCATAAGCTCACCATGCATTTCTTTCGCAGCCGTATATTCAAGCGGGGCAATATTGTTTTCGTCCAAAAATTTATATTCGCCGTTTGTAACTTTTGGCTGAACCACGGTGTATGAAAAGATTTTTTTCAACATTACATAGTTATTTGCAAGCGCCCTTTGTTCAATAGAAACCTTAGAGCGCAAAAATAAGCCCGACAAACTTATTTCGTCAAGATAACTGCTTTTAAATGTTTGCACAACTCCGGACGGCAAAATGAAACTCCATGCTCTGTTATATTTACCATGGTAGTTAAACTTATTGAAAAAGAAAAGCATTTTTACAAAAATTTTACACAGCTTTTAATTTTTTTTGTGTATAATTGCTCTTGGAAACATACAAAAACAGGGGAATTATGCCAATGGAAAGAACATTCACAGCACTAAAACCTGACGCAGTTAAAAGAGGTTTAATGGGAAAAATTATAGAGAGAATTGAAGATAAGGGATACAAAATTATCGGAATGAAACTTGTGAATGTATCTTTAGACCTTGCAAAAAAACATTACAAAGAACATGAAGGAAAAGATTTTTATAATCGTTTAATCGAATACATAACTTCAGGTCCGGTTCTTGCAATGGTATTGGAAGGCGAAAACGTTATTTCGGGGCTTCGCCATATCGTAGGAAAAACTAATCCCGATGAAGCCGATGTCGGCTCAATCAGGGCTGATTTCTGCATGACAAAAGAATATAACGCAATTCATGCTTCAGATTCAATTGAAAGCGCAAATCGTGAAATTGCCCTCTGGTTTAATGAAAGCGAGATTTGCGATAACTATAAGACAAGCCTTGAAATTTTAATGGGTATATAAATGTCATTAAATAAAGGCTTTTTCAACTTTAAGGTATTAAAAAAGGACGAAAAAACAAACGCACGTGCGGGAGAGTTTTATACTCCGCATGGAATGATTGAAACGCCTGTCTTTATGCCTGTCGGCACAAACAGTGCGGTTAAAATGTTAACATGCCAGCAACTTTTAGACGCAGGCGCCCAGATAATTTTAAATAATTCATATCATATGTATTTAAGAGCCGGCTTAGAGCTCATCAAAAAAGCGGGCGGGCTTCACAGCTTTCAAAATTGGCACAAGCCCATTTTGACAGATTCGGGCGGTTTTCAGGTTTTTTCGCTTTCAAACTTAAGAAAAATAACCGAGGACGGGGTTAAATTTCAAGACCCGAAAAACGGCTCATATCACTTTATCAGCCCCGAAAAATCAATGGAAATTCAAAACACGCTTGGCGCTGATATAATTATGGCGTTTGACGAGTGTTCGCCGTATCCTTGTACTAAAGACGAGGCAAAAGCCGCACTTGATAAAACTTTAAGGTGGCTTAAAAGATGTTTTGACGCTCATAAAAACGAAAGGCAGGCGCTTTTTCCGATTGTTCAGGGGGCATTTTTTGAAGATTTAAGGCTGGAAGCCGTTAAAAAAGTGTCCGAGTTTGAAGCCGAAGGTTATGCAATAGGCGGAGTTTCAGTCGGCGAACCCGTTGAAATTAAAAACAAAATTGTTGAATTAACCGCTCCCCTTTTGCCCTTTAATAAGCCTAGGTATCTTATGGGCGTGGGCACTCCTGTTGATTTATTAAACGGTGTAAAATCAGGCGTGGATATGTTTGATTGCGTTCTGCCGACAAGAAATGCCCGCCACGGTGCGTTTTTTACATATAAAGGAAATAAAATTATTAAAAATAAAGAATTTGAGGAAGATTTCACCCCGCTTGACATAAAATGCGGCTGTTATACCTGTACTCACCATACAAAAGCTTACTTAAGACACCTTTATAAAGTTCAGGAAGCAACGGCGGCAACTCTTATCAGCATTCATAACATACACTTTTTAATTAATTTTGCAAAAGAAATCAGAAAATCAATTTTAAGCGGAAGGTTTGACGAATTTTATAATTCCTTTTTTGAAAATAGCTCAAAGGAATAATTAATTTCCTTTTTCTTTTTGTTTATAAAACAAAAAAAAGGGGGGAATTTAATGAAGAATGTTTTATTTGTTGTAACAAACACGGAAAAAATAAACAGTGAGCTTAAAACCGGTGTATATTTTGAAGAATTTGCCGTTCCTTATCTTGTTTTTGAAAAAACCGGCTATAAAATTGATGTTGCAAGCATAAAGGGCGGAATTTCGCCGATTGATGAAAACAGTCTTTCCTGTTCAAACCCCGATGAGTGGGATGAAACTGCAAAATATTTAAAAAACACCGTCAAAATTGAAGATATAAACCCTGAAAATTATGATGTTCTGTTTTTTTCGGGCGGTCACGGTCCTATGTTTGATATTGCATATAACCCTTTAATTAAAAAACTTACGGAAAAATTTTATAATGAAAACAAAGTTGTAAGCGCAGTTTGTCACGGCGTTTGCGCTTTGCTCGGCGCAAAAGACAAAGATGGAAATTCGATTTTAAAAGGTAAAAAGGTGACGAGTTTTACAAACAAGGAAGAAAACATAGCGAAAATGACCGAGTTTATGCCGTTTTCTCTTGAAGACAAAATTAAAGAAGAAGGCGCAAATTATATTGAAATGTCCCCGTTTAAAGAACATGTCGAGAAAGATTTAAACCTTATTACGGGTCAAAATCAAAACTCTGCACTTAAAATCGCAGAAACGATTATAGAATATTTTTCTTAAATTCTGTTATGCCAAACTCCGCCCGTTCTGTCCACGAAGGCGTCATAACAGGACCAGAACCTAAAAACCCCCGTTAAGCCCAAAATTGCATGTGTTACATTTTTATCAACAGGGTTGTCCAACATTAATTGACCAAGCCCCGGCCAAATTAAAAGCGAAACAGCCGCCGCACCAACGGTTTTGCCCGAAACTTTCCCCGGATGACCTTCGGTTCCGCCTGCGTAAGCGGGGCAAAAAGAGGCGATGAACATTATAATCAGAAAAGATAAAAATAATTTTTTCATATAAAACCTCGTTTTTCAATCCAGACCATATTACATTAAAATGCGGTCTTGGAATAGCTTTTTGTAAACAATTGTGAACCTAAATTAAACAGGAAACTCTAAGCGCATTTGACTTTGAAGTTTGTTTATTGTCAAATATAAAATGCAAATAACTGATAAGAAGGAAAAATTATGCCCACAATTAATCAATTAGTTAAAAATGAAAGAAAAAAGATAGTTGATAAAACAAAATCACCTGCTCTTACAAACTGCCCTCAAAGACGTGGGGTTTGCACAAGAGTTTACACAACAACACCTAAAAAACCTAACTCAGCTTTAAGAAAAGTTGCCAGAGTAAGGTTAACAAACGGTTTTGAAGTAACTTCATACATCCCCGGCATTGGTCATAACTTACAGGAACACTCTGTTGTTATGATTAGAGGCGGCAGGGTTAAAGACCTTCCCGGTGTTCGTTATCATATAATCAGAGGCACACTTGACACTGCGGGTGTTGCAAACAGAACTCAATCAAGGTCAAAATACGGCGCTAAAAAAGGTAAAGCTGCCGCAAAGAAATAATAGTTTTAAACAAAAAGAGTTGCAAAAATTCGTGCTGAAGATTACAACTTAAACACAAAAGAAAGGCAAAAATATGTCAAGACGTTCAAAACCGGCAAAAAGAATTCCGTCGCCGGATCCTATATATAACAGCGTTGATATCGCTAAGTTTATCAACCGCCTTATGAAAAGAGGTAAAAAATCAATTGCACAAAAGATTTTCTATTCATCAATGAAAACAATTGAAGAAAAAACAAAAGAAAATCCGATTGATGTTTTCAAAAAAGCATTAACAAACGCTACACCGTTAATCGAAGTCAAAGCTCGTCGTATCGGCGGTTCAACATATCAAGTTCCTGTTGAAGTTAAGCCCGATAGAGGCGCTGCTCTCGGCTCTTGCTGGATAATCGAATCTGCAAGAAAAAGAAACGGTAAATCAATGATTGATAAATTAACGGCAGAAATTTTGGACGCTTCAAACGGTCAGGGTGCTTCTTGCAAAAAACGTGAAGATACCCACAAAATGGCTGAAGCAAACAAAGCATTTGCCCACTACAGATATTAATATTAAAAACGTTTTAAAAACACCCGCCAACAAAAAGCGGGTGTTTTTTTGTTTAATTTATTTGTATGGGGTGTGTTGATTTTATTTATTAGCTAAATATTTTTTGAAATTTTTATGCCGCTAAAAAGCAAATTTTACAGTTTAAAATCCAAAAGCTCTTTTAGTTCCAAATTAAAAGTTTTTGAAATTTTCAAAATTGTTGAATACTTTGGATCAATTAACCCCGTTTCAATTCGGCTTAATGTTCTTGTTGTTATGCCCGATGAAAGAGAAACGTCAAGTTGCGAAAGATTTCTTTTTATTCTTTCGTATTTTATTTTGCACCCCAACTTAAGTAGTTCTTCGTTTTTCATATGATTAATTCTACTTAATTGACAAGATAAATACGATATATTATAGTTTATATATTAGACACAAAGTATATAATAATGTAGGGAATGTGTAGTTGGATGAAAAATATAAAACCTTTTTTTATAAACAGTAATCTTTGTATGAAAGATGATGACATAAAAACTTTTGATGATTTTATGAATACAACGGCAGGAAATGTCGGAAATTCTTATATAAGTTATTCACTCATAAAAACAATTTACGGCAAACTCGTAAATTTACCGCAAATTAAAAGCGTATATACCTATGATTTTAACAATCAGGATGAAGATATTGATATTATAAACAATGAATGTAATTGTTGTTTTCTTGTTCTTCAAGACCAAATAAGGAATACGGAATCGTATGGAAATCAAATTCCATATCAAAAATTAGAAAATTTTATTAAAAAAATTAATAAGCCTGTTATAGTTGCGGGGCTTGGCACGAACTATTTTTGCGAATACGATTTTGGATTTTATAAAAAACTAAAAAAAGAACTTGTTGATTTTTTAAAATTTTTGTCTGACCACTGTATTGAAATTGGCGTCAGAGGTCATATTACGGAAGAAATTTTGAACAAACTTAAAATTAAAAATGTCAGAACAATCGGCTGTCCTTCATTTTTTGAACAGGGGGAAAACAGAATAATTAAAAAGGAAAAGCACCTTGATTTTTCAAAATTTTTCTTTAATTCCACAGGAATATTTAACAATCTTAATTGCCCCGTAATTCTTCAAGATTTTTATGAAAGCTCCCTTATTAAGCCGGTTTGCTATAACAGGTGGGATGTTTCTTTAGGGGAAAATGAAATCAATAATTTATATTCAAAAAAATATCATATATTTTCCAAAATAGAAGATTGGAAAAATTTTATCAAAAATTATTCTTTCGGGGCGGGAAACAGGCTCCATGGAACAATAATTTCGCTAAATTCTGGCGTTCCCGCCGTCTGTACGAACAATGATATAAGAGCGTTTGAAATGTGCCGATTTTTAAAAATTCCGTATAACAAAAATTTTAGTTTTGAAAACAAAGAAACAATCACAAAAGAGTTTGATATGCTCAATTTGGAAGAATTAAATAACGCTTATCCGAAATTATACAAAAATTATAAAGATTTCTTATCGAAAAACAATATAAATTTATGCATGGGTGAAACCGTTCAAAATGAGGTTTCTCAGCCTTCAATAGAACTTTACCCGAAAGATTTTACAAACAATTTAAACACTTATTCTATATGTTTAAAAACAGATGAAATTATAAGAAAAAAGACTCACTTGAGATTTTCAAAAAAACTGTTTTCAATAAGAGAAGAAGAAAACAAAAGGGTTTTAAGGCTTTTTGGAATAAAATTCAAATTCAAAAAGAAAAATCTCGCCTCTTTTTAACAAATTTTATTATTTCCAAATAATGATAGCGGCTTAAAATTTAAGGTGGTTCAATTTACCACTTTTTAAAAATAAAAAATGCGGCGAAAATTATAAAAATAAAACCTACAAGATAATTCCATCTGAATTCTTCTTTAAGGTATAAAACCGAAAACACACTGAACACAATAAGAGTAATTATCTCTTGAATTGTCTTTAATTGTGCCGCAGAATAAAAATCGTGACCTATTCTGTTTGCGGGAACTTGGAAACAATATTCAAAAAGGGCAATTCCCCAGCTTATAAGAATGACTGCCCAAAGGGCAACTCCTTTAAACTTAAGGTGCCCATACCACGCAAATGTCATAAAAACGTTTGATATTGTTAATAAAATTATCGGTATAAAAGGTTTAAACATAAAAAAATTATAACAAAAAAAGCGGCAATATTGCCGCTTTTAAAATTTAAATAAAAATTATTTTTTCTTAAGCCAAAAACCTTCCGAATCAACCGGAACAAGTCTTGTAAAGCCAAGTTTATTTCTTCTTAATTCCCAACCTTCAGGAATTGTATGCGTTCCGTTTTTAAGACCGAAAATGTTATGGAAAATATCATATCCGGTTCCTAATTTTTTGGGTCTGACTTTCATATTATCGGGTAATGTTTTTGTTTCATTAATTGCATCAATCTGTTCTTGAGTTAATCTTGAAAACCAAATTCTAAGCGGATTTACTTTGGTTTTACCTTTAGAAGTTGTTTTGAAAACATCGGAAGGTAGTGAAGATTTCAATGCCGGTGGGGGGTCCGGTACATTTTGGTTATTTAGTTGAACTTCCGTGTTTGTCTTGAAATTGTCGAATGGGGAATTACCTGAAAAATTTACATTCATTTTAACCTCACTTTATAAATGCTATATAACAATTATAATAAAACAAAAAAATGTCATTTTTTGCCTGATTGTAAAGTTTTTTTACGTGCCTGATGCGATTTGAACGCATGATCTTTGGCTTCGGAGACCAACGCTTTATCCATCTAAGCTACAGGCACAAAATTTTATTTCATTTTACCATATTTTATTTGTTCTTGTTTGTTTTTCCTGATTTAGTTTTAATAAAAAGAAGCAAAGGCAAAATTATAATACATCCAAAGGCAAAAATTCTGAATGAATCAATAAACGCCCAAAGGTTAGCCTGTTTAATTAAATTCCCGTAAAGAGAATACTGTGCCATATTTTGGGCAACATCGAAAGATGTATAACCCGAAAGGGCGCCTGCCGTTGAATTAAACCTTTCAAGATATTCGGGGTTAAGCGGTGTAAGCTCTTTTACCATATAATATTGATGAACTTGCGCAAACCTTGTAAGCATGGTTGCAACAAGACTTGTGCCGATTGCTGACCCGATATTTTTTAACAGGTTTTGAATGCCGGATGAATTAGTCATCTGTTCGTTTGAAAGCGTTTCCATAGACATAGTCATTATCGGAATCATGCTAAATCCTATTCCAAAGCCCATAATTATATTCGGAACAACAATATTTTTACTTGCAATATCCAAATTTAACATGCCAAGCATAAATCCGCCCGTTGCTATACAAATAAGTCCGACGGCAGAGATAATTTTTCCGCTTAACCTGTTTGAAATAAGACCGTATATAACCGTCGAAGCCAGAGCGCCGACACCTCTGGGCATCATTGTTGCGCCGCTTAAATAGGCAGTATACCCGAGAAGGCTTTGTAAAAATTGAGGCAAAATTGCAAGAGTTGCATATAAAATTGCCTGTACAACAATCAAGATAAGTGTTCCGGCTATAAAGTTTTTATCTTTAAAAACAGACAAATCAATAAGGGTGTCTTTTCTGAAAAGCTGGGTCAAAAAGAATATAATTGCGGCTATAACGCTTACCGTCATTGTCCAACAAACCCATGGCGCATTAAACCAATCGGCGTTATTTCCCTTATCAAGAACAATTTGAAGAGTTATAAGCCAGAGAGAAAGAAAGAAAAAACCCAGAAAATCGGTTTTTACGTTTTCCTGTTTTCTGGCGTAAGGCGGGTCTTCCACAAACTTTTTTGTTGCAAAAACGGCTAAAATTCCAAAAGGAACGTTAATAAAAAATATCCATGGCCAGCTCCAGTTGTCTGTTATCCACCCTCCGAGAACAGGTCCGACAATGGGCGCAATAATTACCCCGAGAGAGAAAAAGCTCATCGCCTGTCCCCTTTTTTCTACGGGAAAGCTTTCCATTAAAATTGCCTGAGCAATAGGAATAATACCGCCACCGCCAATTCCTTGAATTATTCTTGCAAAAATAATCGTTTCTATGTTTTGCGAAATTCCGCACAAAAAAGAAGCCAAAGTGAAACAGATTATGCTTATTATAAAAAAGTTTTTTCTGCCAAAAACCTTTGAAAACCAATCAACCATAGGAATTATAATTCCCGAGGCAATTAAATAGCTTGTTAATATCCACATAGATTCATCACGTGAAGCCGAAAAGCTTCCCGCCATATGCGGAAGCGCAACATTGGCAATTGTGCCGTCAAGCGCAAAAATAAAAACGGCAAGCATTATGGCTGATGCGGTATGCCAAGGGTCTATGGTTGGTTTCCAGATTATATCTTCTTGCATTTTATCTTACTCTGACCTTTGGAACAACCGACATTCCGGGAATAATGTTATATTTTTGTTTGTCATAATCTTCTGAAAAAACAATCTTTACAGGAATTCTCTGAACGATTTTAACAAAACTTCCGACTGCATTCTCGGGCGGGAAAAGGCTTGATTGTGCGCCTGAAAGCCTTTGAATGCTGTCAATTTTTCCTTTAAAAGTTTTATTGGGGTAAGCGTCTATTTTAATATCGACATCCTGTCCCACATGCATTTTTCCAACCTGATTTTCTTTGAAATTTGCAACAACCCAGACTTCTTCGGGAACTATAATCAACATGGGCGAACCTGTCTGAATATATGTTCCTTTTGAAATTCTTTTATTTGTAATCGTTCCCGATTGGGGAGCATAAATTTCAGTATATTCAAGATTTAACTTTGCCCTGTCCATTTCGGCTTTAAGCGCTTCAATTTCAGCGTTTGCAACTTTGTCTTGAGTTTCAGACATAACTGCCTGTTCGGCATTAACTTTGTTTGCTTTCATTGAGTCATATTTGGTTTTTGCGCCTTCCAAAACTTGTTTTGAAACCGCACCATCTTTATATAGCGCTTCATATCTTTCATAATCTTTCTTCGCAAAATCGAGTTCCGAATTAACGGCGCTAAAGTTAGCTTTTGCATTTGTTTGATTTAAAAGAGCCTTTTGATATCTGGCATGCGCCATATTATATGCGACTTTATAGTCTTTATCATCAATTTTTGCAATCAATTCGCCTTCTTTGACTTTTTGATTATCATCAACAAGAACTTCGGTTACTTCGCCTGAAACCTTTGGAGCAACTTGGACATGAAGATTTTCTATATAGGCGTCATCCGTTGTTTGAAAAACAATTGCGTTATATAAAACAATTAAAAGGACAAAAAGTAAAATTCCCCCTATAATGTAAAATATTGTTTTGTTTTGTTTAATTTTTTCCATAATATCCTTCTTATCTTATATCTTTGTATCAATAATTTCAGACAGAGTTTTTCTCATTTTTTTAAGCGAAGATGAAATTCTGTCGCATTCTTCCCGAGTTATTTCATCCATGGCGGTTTTTGTCGTTTCTCTGAGTTTTGAAACCGTGTCCAGATAAGTGCTTTCACCTTTTTGGGTAAGAGTTACCATTTTTATGGGTCTGTTTTGCCTTGTTCCGATTTCAATTTTGACATAGTTTTTATTTTCAAGCCCTTTTAAAATTTTCCCCATGTTAGCTCTGTCTGCAAACATTTTTAGGGCTAAATCTCTATGGCAGATTTGGGCATTATTCTTGTATAGAATATCAAGAACAACAAATTCCTCATTGGTTAATATAATCTCAAGCCTTTTAAAAACCAGCTCTGCCGTTTTTTTAAGATATTTTCCGGTTAAGACAATTTCATAAAAGACAGAGTTTGTATATTTTATTTCATCATTATCTTTGTTCATATTTGAAATTGATGTTGTATTTATTACATGTTGCAATTGCAACATTGATATGCTAGCATGTTAATCGTAAAAAATCAATACTGAGGAATTAAATGAAATTAAAGAAGGCTGGAGCATTTGCTCTTATTTTGGGAATTTTACTTGCCCAAGGGGTTTATATAAAAAGTTTTGCAATAAGCGAGAATGTTCAAAAAGTTAAAAAAGAAAAGGTTAAAAAAACTAAAAAGGCAATAGATAAAACCGATTACATCAACTTAAACTTTTGGAATTTATATAACGACGACAATTTAAAGTTTTATATAATGAAGGCGTTTGAAGCTAATTATGACCTGAAAATTGCCTCTTTAAATTCCGAAATTTATCGCAACTATATTACTTCTCAAAGGGCGGGCGAGCTTCCCTCTGCGGGCGCAGGTTTTTCTCCCGCATATACAAAAATGCCCAATTCCACAAACTCTGACTGGAGTTTTGCGCTTCCTTTATATGTAAACTATGAGGCAGATATTTTTCTAAAAAACCATGACAAAACAAAAATTTCTAAAAAAAATTATGAAATGAGCCTTTTGGATGAAAAATCGTCTTATATTTCGGTTGTTTCTATGGTTGGAGTTTTATATTTCAATATTTTAAGACTTAATAAAGAAATTGAGCTTCAGGAAGAAATTGTTTCATTAAGAAAAGAAATTTATGACCTTATGGTTTTATCAAATAATGAGGGGCTTGTTTCAACTCAAGACGTCATTATGGCGGATAAATCTTATATAGCGGGAAATTCGGAACTTATAAATTTAAAAAAAGAAAAACAAAAACTTGTGAACAATCTTGCTGTTTTAACCGGCACAAACCCAAATGAAACAGGCAATTTTCAATATTCAAATTTAGAAAACATTGATTATAGGGGCGAAATTCCGACTTCAATTTCATCAAACGTTATCGTTAACCGCCCTGATTATATGAAGGCGGAAAAAAACGTGGAAAAATCGGGTCTTGAGGTTAGAGTTGCAAAAAAAGAATTTCTTCCCTCAATTAATATAACCGGTTTGGCGCTTTTTAACGCCTCGGAATTTTCAAGTCTTTTAACCACAAAAAACGGGCTTTTTGGGCTTAGCGGAATGGTTTTGGAAGACCTCTTTCAGGGGGGCAGAAAAATTGCAAATTTAAAAATCAAAAAAAATGAATATGAAAAAGCGCTTCAGCTTTATGAAAAAACCAACCTGACCGCAATTCAGGAAGTAAATGACTCTTTGGTTGCAATTAAACATGATGAAACAAAATATCAAGACGCAAAAAAACAAGATTCTCTTGAAGAAAAAAATTATTCGTTAAGAAAACTTAAATATGATAAAGGGGTCATTTCAAGACTTGATTTAATTCAATCAAAAGAAAATCTTTTGAATGTCAAAAAGCTTGTTATGTCTGACAAGGCGGAATGTTTTATTGATTATATCGGGCTTTATAAAGCTTCGGGCGGAAATTTTAACCTTTAATATTCCAGCCCTAAGTAAAGCCCATAGCTTGAAATTTAATATCTAAAATCAGTTAATTTTTGGTGCTTTGTAAAATTTAAAACCCTTGCGGTTTTAAAGGCTTAACAGTCAGTTTTAAAAAATAAACATTAAAAGCGAAGCTGAGAATTGTGAGCATTTATGCTTTTTGTGATTTCCCCATTTTGAAAAATCTCCGACAGAAAAAATCGTAAATTAAGGGTTTCAGACATAAAAATCAAACTGTTTGTTTAAAAAAGCTATACATCAGCTAATTATTTTGAACAATGATTTTAATCGGTCAAGTTATATAAATTTACAACTCTGACTAAATTAATAAATAAAGGAAATTTTTCCATAAAAAATAACTTTATTAATATACATAAGTATAAAGAAACAATATGTATAATATTACATTTAGGAGTTATCAAAAACCAAATTTTGTATTTAATAACAAATACATTAATATGCAGTGCGATAAAACTTCTAAAAACAAATTAGAAAAAGATATAATAGAATTTTCATTTCAGCCCCAAAAAGAAAAATTTGATTATTCAATAGATGACGGAAAAATCTCTTTTGTTGATAAAATAAAAAATTTTACAAAAGGAATGATAAGCCCAATAACAACGTTATTTTCATCACCTAAAAATTTTGCAACCGGCATGGGAATAATGGCTGCAGGTGCAGCATTGATGATAGCTACAGGCGGAGCAATTGCTCCGGCTTTGGTAGGCATTGGTTTGACAGGTGGGGCTTTACAATTAGGAAAAAGTATATATCAAGCAAGTAAAGCAACTACTGATGAAGAAGCAAGAAATGCTTGGCAGGGGATAGGCTCAGGAACAAGCAATGTTGCCTTATCAATAACAGGTGCCAAAACATCTTTAAAAGCGGCAGGTGTGGATACCTCAAAGATGAATTGTTTAAAAGCGACATTGGAATGTTTTAAACAAATACCTTCAAGTATTAAAAATTCGGTTAATTCATTTACTTCAGGTCAAGCATTGGCAAATATTAAAAATGTTTTTAATTTTAAAACTAAATCGAATGCAGAAAAAATTACATCCGAAGAAATTAAGTCTGAAGCGGAAGCAAGAATAAGAAAAGAAAATCAAATATCAGAAAATTACAGAAAAAACAATCAAGCTATTCAAGAAATGCAAAATCCAACTTCCACTTCTGCCGAACTGCAAGCACATCACGAACTTCAAAATGAATATGGAGGATATAGCGCAGAAGCTTCAGCAAGATTTTTTGAAGAAAATGGTTTAACAAAAACAGAAATTAAAGAAAATTTTAGAGCCCAAATTGACAACGGAACTATACATTTTAAAGATAATGAACTTGCAGTTAAAGCTTACGATGAATTGTTAAGCAAAGGATATGACCCCGATAAACTGTTAATTCATTATACCGATGATATTCAAACTATACAAAACGTGGAACAACATGACCTGTTTTTGTCCACTATCAGTGATAAACAAAAAGGAAAAGGAATTAAAGGATTTCACGTAAAAGAAGGCTATGATGCATTATTTGAGGAAGCAGCAAAAAATTCGGGAACTGAAAATAATGCAAAAGCTTTGATTGAAAGTTATCTGGCAGAAGATAGCAAAGGAAATTTCAAACACAGTACAATAACGGTTTCTAAAAGTCCTGATTTTGATAACTCAATAGTTATAAATGTAAAAAGAATGGCTGGTGGCGGTAAAGATACTTCATTAATAATAACAAGAGACAGCGATAATATTGTTAGATTTAGTCATATTTGTCAGGATGGAACGGTTGAACAACTTGGTGTAAAAACAATAGTTGATTCTAAAGAACTTAAATATATATTTGCACAACTAAAAGAAAAAGGCATTACGGTTTGTAAAGGCAACTGCCGAGGTAAAGTTACTAACGGATTTATTTTTGAATATAATGGACGATATTACCATGGGCAGATAAGTAAAACAAATCAATTAACTTCCATTTTTCCTATAAGCAAAGAGGCAGCTGAGCAAAAAAAATTTATTATGGACTTAATACCAATATTAAAATAAAGGGAATTATATATGATGATAAACAGATTAAATTTTAATAATACTGAAAACAATATAACATTTCAGAATAATCATAAATATCAAATGAATTCCGGTATACAACAGGATGAATTTGTAAGGAGTAAAGAAGTGGCGCAATATGATGAAAATGATATTAACAATGCTGTAGAATTTTTAAGTGGTGTTGGGTTTGAACAATTAACATCTGATATAATAAAAAATGATAATTGGAATAACGGTTCCGATATTGTCGGATTTAATAAAAGAAAAGGAAAAGTTGTTGGTGTAATGCTTGATATATATAATTTTCAAGATGGCGACAATAAAGAATTTTCTATTTCTAATTCAGAATTTTTAAATATTTTAGAACAAGTCAAAAATAATTGTATAAAACAAAATTCGGACAAAAAAGATGTATTTGAAAATCTTTTTATTGCATTAAGCAAAAAATTAAAATAAATATAATTAATTTCCTTTTTTATAATTATATTGCGGTTTAATTTGTTCAACTATATCTACGGCAGGAATTATTGTTTCTTTTATTTCATCAGAATTTTTATATGCCCCCGGTGCTTCGTCAATTGTTTTTTCACAAACAGAGGTGGTATAAATTCCTTGCATATCGTGTTGATAAGCTTCTAATTTAATTAGTTCTTTTGCTCTGGCTCTTGAAATTTTTCTGCCTGCGCCATGGGGAGCCGAATTGTTCCAGTCCGGATTTCCTTTTCCTTTAGCGATTAAAGCTCCATCTTTCATATTTAATGGGATAATTACTTTTTCATTTTTGTGCGCACTTATTGCACCTTTTCTTATAATATTATCATCTGAAATATAATTATGAACACTTTCAAAAGAAGATTTTTCATTCCAATTCATAGCTTTTAATATGCTATCTGCCATAATTCTTCTGTTTAACCTTGCATAATTTTGAGCCAGCCTCATATCTTCAAGATACTGTTGTGCTTCATCTCCTGTTAAATATGATAATGCTTTAATTGTATATGGATTTTGCTTGTTCGCAACATTATTATGATAATTATATACAGCTTGCCCAAAGCCTCTTGAACCGCTATGAATTACCAAAAAGAGTCTTCCGTCTTGACTTTTATCCAGTTCAATAAAATGATTGCCACCGCCTAATGTTCCTAAATCTGATATCATCTTCTTTTCTGAAGTATTTAAAAGCCGTGGTGAAATTTGTTTTAGGCTGTTGGCAATTTTAGATAAATGACTTTTCTTGTCCTCAGACATCCTGTTGTATGTAGGAACGATTTTATTATTAATTATATAATCAAGCTTTTTGTAATCTATATCTTGTCCGTTGGTGTCTATTTCACAGCATAACATTCCGCAACCGATATCACCTCCAATTATTCCGGGAATTATTTCTCCTTTTATTCCTATCGGAGAAGTAAACCCTACTAATGAGGCTCTGCACTTATGGGTATCAGGCATAATTCTCACAGGTAAGTCCTTAAATACGGGATGAGAACATATGGTTTTTATCTGTTCCGTTAAATTTTCATCAGGATCTTTTGCAAATACTTTAGCTTTTGTTTGAGAGCCTTCTATTTCAATTACATCTTGATTTAACCGTCCTTTAAATCTTGGGGATGAACTATATTTATTTTTCTGATTTAAAAATCGGTAAAAAGCTGTATTTTTAATTGATAATGGTGATATATTCATATATGTTCTTTTTTCTTTGATAAAAATTGTCAAAAAATAAAATTGCTAATTTTGCTACATAATACTTTAATAAAAATTAATACTTATCCTATGATAAAGTTCAACTATTGGAAATCAGAAAATTGTTATATTCACAAAGGATAAAATAAAAAAACAGTGACGGATAAAGACGCTTTAGAATTATTGAATATGTTCATGGCAGCTTACAAAATCGCAAAATCAAGGAATAAATTTGAGTTCAAATTAAACATGCAAGAAGCGACTCTGTCTAAATTATTAAAACAAGCTTTTCCTTGCTTAAAAGACGAGATAAACAGAAGAAATATTGCCGGAAGCATTTTGAATAATTGATTTAAAAAATTTAAAAAGGGCATAAAAATTTCGGGATGACAGGACATTTAAAACCCTTGCGGTTTTAAAGGCAGACTTGCCAAGTTTAAAGAAGGTTCAAATGGGGCTAAATAAATCATAAAAAATATCGGGATGACAGGACATTTAAAACCCTTGCGGTTTTAAAGGCAGACTTGCCAAGTTTAAAAAGGTTCAAATAGGGGCTAAAAAATCATAAAAAATTTCGGGATGACAGGACATTTAAAACCCTTGCGGTTTTAAAGGCAGACTTGCCAAGTTTAAAAAGGTTCAAATAGGGGCTAAAAAATCATAAAAAATTTCGGGATGACAGGATTTGAACCTGCGACCCCCTCGTCCCAAGCGAGGTGCGCTACCAAGCTGCGCTACATCCCGATA
>CANRGC010000018.1 GCA_947630045.1 Candidatus Gastranaerophilales bacterium | reverse complement strand
ACTTAATGAAATGCTATTGCATAGAAAGCAATCGGTAGGCTAAAGCCTACCCTACAAACTGAATGCGAAGCCAGTGCAAAAGGGGCTTGCGATGAGCAAGACCCGTTGCAGTTGATAGGCGACAGGGTCACCCGTTCGAGAAGGTTAATAACCTTCGAGAATGGGGCAGGCAAAGTCAGAAACGAAGTTTCTGCGTGCCGTTTAGCAAAAAACAAAACGACAGCACGTAGGGTGGACTTTAGTCCACCATGTTTAAGCAATAATCGGTAGGCTAAAGCCTACCCTACAAGTTACAAGTTTGCACCGGTAAGACCCTGAAACAAGTTCAGGGTGACAATCACGCAGGGTAACACGTAGGGTGGACTAAAGTCCGCCTCACCTTTATCCTAAAAACAAATTTTTTATATGACGCAAAAAAAAATAAAACAAGACACCTCTTTATTTTAAAAGTGCAGCGCCTATATTATTTACATTTTTCAATTAAAATATCAGCAATTCTTTTTGCTGCATTCCCGTCCCCATAAGGGTTTATCGCCTGTGCCATTTTTTGATACTCAACTTTGTCGCAAAGAAGCGTTTCAACGGTTTTGATAATTTTATCAGGGTTTGCCCCCACAAGCTTTACTCCGCCCGAATGAACGGCTTCGGGGCGCTCTGTTTCATCTCTTAATACAAGGACAGGCACGCCCAAAGAAGGCGCTTCTTCTTGAACTCCGCCTGAATCTGTTAAAATTATTTCCGCTTTTTTCATTAAAGAGCAAAACGGTGCATATTCAAGTGGCTCAATGAGTTTCACCCTATCAATTCCCTTTAAATATTTTTCAACCGTGTTTTTAACATTCGGGTTTGGATGAACAGGATATATAAACTGAATGTCTTTATTTCTTTTAACAAGCTCAATCACTGATTTACAGATGTTTTCAAGCGGTTCTCCAAAATTTTCTCTTCTGTGAGAAGTTAAAAGAATTGTTCTTAAATTAGGGTCAAGCCCGAAATCGTCTTTGCTTTTAAAATTTTTCAAAGTATAAAACAGGGCGTCAATGACTGTGTTTCCCGTTTCATAGATTGTGTTTTTTGTTTTAATACCCGAGTTAATCAAGTTTTGAACAGAGCCTTTTGTCGGCGCAAAATGAAAATCTGAAACCGAATCTGCAAGAACACGGTTAATTTCTTCGGGGAAAGGATAATTTTTATCAAAAGTTCTAAGCCCCGCTTCGACATGAGCGACTGGAATTTTTGCGTAAAATGCGCTTAAAGAAGCGCCAAAAGCCGTTGTTGTGTCGCCATGAACAAGAACAACATCGGGTTTTATTTCTTCAAAAACCTTTTTTGTTGAAAGTAAAATGTCTGAAGTCAAATTCCAAAGATTTTGATTTTCTTTCATTAAATTAAGGTCATAGTCAGGTTTTATATTAAAAAGAGACAAAACACCGTCAAGCATTTGTCTGTGCTGAGCCGTTACAATGACAACGGTTTCAAATTCTTTTCTTTTTTTAAATTCCAAAACAACGGGCGCCATTTTTATGGCTTCGGGTCTTGTTCCAAAAACGATAGCAGCTTTTATTTTTTCTCTCATATTATTTTATCCGTCTTAAAACTGTGATAATTGCAGTAAGAATTGCGCCTATGATTATATTATACAAAGAAGTTAAAAAACATAACAAAAAAATAAACTGTGTAAGGGAAGAATTGTTTTTTTGCAGGGCAAATTCAACCTTTAAAACTCTTAAACACTTTAATATTAAAACCGAACAACAAGCGGCAATCGGGATATAAGCCGAATAATATTTAAATGTTAAAAGCAATGTCAAAATAATCAATACGGAAAAAATCACGCCATACAGGTTATTTTGGTCTTTTTTATATGTAAAAGGTGAAATTCCCCCGCCAATTGAACCAAAAATTGAAGAAATGCTGTTTCCCATGCCAACCCAAAAACAATCTTCCGACAGGGAATTTTCCGTTTTTAAAAATTTTCTTACGCTTTTTGTCTGAGTGATTAAAAATATACAAATTATAATGCTCAGGCAAAAAAGACAAGCCGTGTTGCCAAAATCACCGGCGGGAAAGGGCTTAAAAAACCCGCTCCCCCAATTAATACAGACACAATCAAGTTTATATATAAAGTTAATTATGCCGGCTAAAACAACGGAAATAAAAGCACAGGGAAGCTCTCTTTTGTTTTTGGAAAGTTTATAATAAATCACCCCCGCACAAAGTGAAATTATAACGGCTGAAATTTTTACATTTGAAAAAAAGCCTGAGGGCGAATATTGAATTAACCCGAGAGATGAGAAAGTTTTGTTCCCGAAACAAAGGGGCAAACACAAAACTAATATCGCCATATTGCACCCTGAATAGAAGCCTGAGGCGGCGTCTTTTGAAAAATTGATTTCAAAAGGCTTATATTTTGCTAAAAAAGAATAAATTACCATGAAAATTCCGCTTAAAAACATAAGCGCAAAAAGAGAGGAATATCTTGCGCCCAGATATGAATTTGCAGACCCCAAAAGCGCAATATATCCTATTGAAACGGTGCAAATCGCAGGATAATTGCTTTTGGAAAAAGCGAACACCAGACTAACGATTAAACACCCCAAAAGCGTTGTGTAAGAGTCAAAACCAACTATAAAACCAAGAGCAAAAATAAGCGGAATATATTCTAAAACCCCCCTTAAATTTCCTCTAAATTTTTCAAACATACTTTTCCCTGTAAAATATTTTATTTTATATTATAATGCAATTATATCAAAAAATGTTGGAGTTTGTTAAAGATGACCGGTCAAATGTTCTCAGGTGCTGAAATCCTTTTAAAATCGCTGGCTGAAGAAGGTGTGAAAGAAATTTTCGGATACCCCGGCGGTGTTATATTAACTGTTTATGAAGCTCTTTATAACCAAAAAGAGGTCAAACACTATCTTGTAAGACATGAACAAGCCGCAATACATGCTGCCGAAGGTTATGCAAGAGTTACCGGTAAACCGGGGGTTGCCCTTGTAACATCAGGACCTGGGGCATGCAACACCGTAACGGGAATTGCAAACGCTTATTATGACGGTTATCCGATTGTTGTGTTCACGGGTCAGGTCGGTTTAAACCAAATCGGAAATGACGCATTCCAAGAGGCGGACGTTGTCGGAATTACACGTTCATGCTGCAAACATAACTATCTTGTTAAAGACGTTAAAGACCTTCAAAGAGTTATAAAAGAGGCTTTTCATATTGCAACAACGGGAAAACCCGGACCTGTTGTCGTTGATCTTCCAAAAGATATTCTGTCGCAAAAAACTGTTTTTGATTATCCGAAAACGGTTAAACTTGCAGGATATAACCCGAATTATAAAGGTCACCCCATTCAAATTGCAAAGGCGCTTCAAACCCTTTCCGAAGCGCACAGACCTATTATAATTTCAGGCGGCGGCGTTTTAACATCCGGCGCTCACCAAGAGCTTTTAAAAATAGCGGAAATGTTAAAAGCGCCGGTAGCGCATACTTTAATGGGAACGGGAACTTTTCCTTCAAATTCTCCGCTTGATTTGGGAATGCTCGGCATGCACGGCAGTTTCTGGGCAAATCATGCCGTTTCTCATGCGGATGTTATTTTTGCTCTCGGCACGAGATTTAATGACAGAATTACGGGCTGTCTTTCAAGGTTTGCAAGAGATGCAAGGGTAATTCATGTTGATATTGACCCCTGTTCAATTTCAAAAAATGTAAAATCCGACATACCGATTGTAGGCGATATTAAAAATGTTCTTGTTAATATGATTGAACAATTTGAAAAAACAAAACCCAACATTTATGAAGCCGACAAAGAAAAATGGCTCGGCGAAATTGCCGCATGGAGAGAAAAAAGGGCAGAGAGAAAAATTAATTCCGATAAACTTTCCGCTCAAGTTGTTATACAAAAACTCTATGAAATGACAAAAGAATACAATCCTATTGTTTGTACCGAAGTCGGACAGCACCAGATGTGGACGGCTCAGCTTTTTAAATTTAACCAACCCAGAAAGTTTGTAACTTCAGGCGGTCTTGGCACAATGGGCTTTGGTTTTCCCGCAGCTATGGGCGCTTGCGCCGCAAAGCCCGACTCTCTTGTTTTAAATATTGCCGGCGACGGTTCTATTCAAATGAATATTCAAGAGCTTGCAACCTGTATGGACTATGGCTTTAAGGTAATAAACTGTGTCATTGATAACGGATATTTGGGAATGGTTCGTCAATGGCAAGAAAAACTTTTTAACAAACACTATTCCGAAACAAAAATTTCTCATCCCGATTTTGTAAAATTAGCTGAAGCCTATGGAATGCTTGGAATTTTAGTTCAAAAAGAAGAAGAAATTGAGCCGGCAATAAGAAAGGCGATTGAGGCAAAATCGCCCGTATTGATTGATTTTGTGACAGAGCCGACGGAAATGGTTTATCCTTGGGTTCTTGCGGGTGAGCCTTTGACAAAAGTGTTGTTATCAAACGAGTGCAGCGTGTAGTTTTGAAAGGTAAACAAAATGGAAAATTTTCATACAATTTCAATCTTAGTTTCAAACGAATCAGGAGTTTTGTCCAGAATAGTTGACCTTTTTTCAGGCAGAGGCTACAACATCGAAAGTCTTACCGTTGCGCCCACTATAGACAGGCTCTATTCAAGAGTAACAATCGTAACCGGCGGTGATGCCGCAGCAATAGAACAAATTTGCAAACAGTTAAACAGGCTTATTCCCGTTATTAAAGTTGCCGATTTAAACATAACTGAAGCGCTTGAAAGAGAGATTGCTCTCGTTAAAATTCAGGTAAAAGACGAAGAAAAGAGCGATATTTTAAGAATTGCGGAAGCCACGGGTTCAAAAATCATTGACGTTACTGATAAAACATATATAATCCAAGCTCTTGGCGATGAAAAGCAAATTCAAGCCCTTGTTGAAATGGTTCGCCCTTATTCGGTTAAAGAGTTTGTAAGAAGCGGAAAAGTTGCAATTTCAAGAACAAACCGTTTTTAAACATTAAAAACATTTAATTTTTTGATGACAGCTCGTCTTGTTTAATAAAATCGCACATAACTTCAAGGCGCTTATCTTCCATTGCGTCAATGAGTTCTTGAATTTCTTTAATTTTGCCGAGTTTAAAACCCGACTCCGCCAAAACAACACAGTCGTTACAAAGACGATATTTGCCGTATTGAATGCTTCCCGCCATACATTTATATTCTCCGCATGCCGAACAATCGAAATATTCTTCAAGAATATCGGGGTTTTCTTCAACATCGTCGTCATACATTTGTTTTGCAACAAGCTGCATATCTTCAATAATTTTTTGTGAATTTTCCATACATTTTATATTAACATAAAAAATCACACAGAATATAATTTGAAATCAATATGCCTTCTATGCTTAATCTGTAGCCTTTTTCCGTTTTTTGAATATGACCCGTTTTCAAATATTTTTCAATAATTTTTCCGTATTTTTTATTAAAATCAACTGAAAACTCTTTTTCAATTTCTCCCACGTTTATTCCTTCTTTTTTTCTAAACCCGAGAAAAATTTTTTCTTCAAGAAGGGAATTTTCATCCATATCGAAAACTTCTTCTTTTAAAAGGGGGCAAGACAAATATTTTTTTATAGAGGTTGTGTTTTTATATCTTTTTTTGCCGTCAAAGCCCGAGGCTGAAAGCCCAAAGCCGTAATAAGGTTCTAAATTCCAGTAACACAAGTTGTGACGAGATTGATATTTTTCTTCTTTTGCAAAGTTTGAAATTTCATATAATTTAAAATTGGTCAATTTTTCAATCGCAAGTTTATACATTTTTGCTTGCAATTCTTCATCGGGAAGGTTTTTCGGGGGAAATTTTTCAAAAAATGTTCCCTTTTCAATTTTAAGCCCATAGGTTGAAATATGGGTTATATCAAGCGAATTTGCGAGATTTAAATCTTTTTCAAATAAATCAATATCCTGATTTAACAAGCCGTACATAAAATCTGCGCTAATGTTTTTAAATCCGGCTTTAAGTGCGTTTTCAAGGCTTTTTAGACTGTCATATTTATTGTGTCTTCTTCCTATTTTTTGTAAAATTTCATCATTAAAGGTTTGAATTCCAACGCTAAGCCTGTTTATCCCAATGTCAAAAAGAGATTTTAAATAGTCATAGCTTCCATTTTCAGGGTTTAATTCAAAACTGATTTCAGCCTCTTTTTCAAGATTAAATTTTGAAATAATTTTTTTAATATCTTTAATTTCTAATAAAGAAGGCGTTCCCCCGCCAAAATAAAGGGTTTTTTGTAATTCTCCTTTATATTCTTTGTCAATCTCATAAATAAGTTTTTCGACATAGTCTTTCTTTAAATTTTGATTTACAAAAGATACAAACGAACAGTATTTGCATTTTTTTGTACAAAAAGGAATATGTATATAAGAAAATTCAACCATAATCACTATTGTATCAGGAATAAAAAGCCTTATAATAAAAATATGAAAAACAATATGGAGCTTGAAATTTTTTCTCAAAAAGAGGTTTTAGAGCGCATTTTTGAGAATTACACAAAAGATAATACACCTTATTTTAAAGGTCTTTGTCTTAATTTTGAAGAAATTAAATTTATTGCTTCAGGCTCATCGTATAACGCAGCAAGGCTGGGACACAAATTTTTTGAGAACTATACAACAAAAAGAGTCAGCTTTGAATATGCCTCAGAGTTTATTTCAAACGAAAACAAAAAAATAAAAAACGATACCCTCTACTGTTTTATAAGCCAATCGGGCGAAACCTACGATACAAAGTATGCTCAAAAAATTGTGAAAAATGAAGGCGGAAAAACCCTTGCCCTTGTGAATAATTCAAATTCAACAATATATAACGAGGCAGACTATAAAATTGATGTTTTGGCGGGTGTTGAAAACTCAATTGCCGCAACAAAATCGTTTTTAGCCTGTGTAATTTGCCTTTGGCTTCTTGCCATAACTTTTTCAAAAGATTTTGACAAAGAAAATATGGGGGAATTTAAAAATGAGGCGCTTGTTGCAATAGAAGACGTTTTAAACGGTAATAACGCTCTTGACATGCCCGCAAAACTGTTATCCGAAAAGAATAAACTTTCAATCATAGGCTATCATTACGGCTATATTCTTGCAAAAGAGCTTGCCCTTAAAATAAAAGAAACTTCATATATTGATACAACGGCATATCCGACGGGCGAATTTCTTCACGGTCACACTGCAATTTTAAACTCAAATAAAACTCTGATTGAAATTTATACAGAATCTTTTTCAAAATTTGAAGAAAACACTCTTAAAAAAATAAAAAATGATTTTAACCCTGAAATTATTGAAATTACTGATAAAGAGGTAAATTCAAAAAACGCAATAAGATTTAAAAAATATAAAACCGAACTTGCAAAAATTTGTGCAATAACCGTTATTTTACAGCTTCTTGCCCTTAAATGCGCTCTTAAGCTGGGGCTTGACGTCGATAAGCCAAAAGGGCTAAAAAAGGTTGTTTCAAATTAATCGTTAGAGCTTAAAACTGCAAGTTCAGGCTGTTCGGTTAAATATTTTTCTTCAATTTCTTTTGACGGAACAAGCCCAAATTCCTTTAATTTGTCCACCTGACCCAAAAGCCCCCCTCTGCCTTTAATTGTGGTAAAGACATCGTTAAATTTTTTGCTTGTTGTTTCAAATGAGGTTTGGACGGTTTCCAGCTTTTGAATAAAAGTTACAAACTTGTCATAAATAGAAGCGCCAAGCTTGGTTATATCTTTTATGTTGTCATATTGATTTTTTTGTGACCATGCGTAGTTTATTGTTCTTAAAGTTGCAATTAAAGTGGAAGGTCCCGATATGATAACGTTTTGTTTTAGTGCGTCTTCAATCAGCTTGTTGTTTGAATAAATATATGCAATCGAACTTTCAAACGGAATAAACATTATTGTAAAATCCGGAGTATTAAGCCCTTCAAGGTTTGTATATTTGTTGCCAAGTTCTTTAATTCTGTCTGAAATGTCATTCATAAAAGCCTTCATATGCGCTTCTTTTTCTTTTTCATCTTCCGAGTCGACAAAGTTCATAAATTCAACAAGAGAAGCTTTTGAGTCTATTATGATATTTTTTCCTTCCGCAAGGTAAATAACCGCATCCACAATTTTTGTTCCCAAGGAACCGTCCGAGTTTTTAAAACCAACCTGTGTTTCGTAGTTTCCTTTATTGGGGTTGTCTTTTTTATCAATAAGCCCTGACGATTTTAAAATTTTATCTAAAATAAGCTCTCCCATGGAGCCTCTGAACTTTGAATTTTGACTTATTGCGCATGAAAGTTTTTCGGTTTGTGCCAAAGTTATTTGATTTTGTTTAACAAGGTCTTCAATTTTTTGTTTGAGGGTTGCAGTGTTAATTTTGCCCGTTTCATCAGCCTGTTCGACTTTTGATTGAAACTCTTTTATTTTTTCTTTCAAGGGGTTTAAAAAACTCTCAAGTGAAACCTTGTTTTCTTCTTGCAGAGATTTTTGTTTTTGAATTAAAATTTCATTTGCGCAGGAATTAAACTCTTTTTTAACAATTTCAAAAAGTTTTTCTTCGTTTAGTTTTGATTGTTCGCTTGCCTTTAATTCGGCATCCAGACGTGAATTTTCACTCAAAAGTTCGGTATTTTTTTCTTTTTCTCTGTTTAATTTGGCAATAAAAACGAAAACACAGATTAAAAACCCTAAAACAAAACCAAACAAGCCTGAAAGAATTAAATTCGCCATATTTTTTCCTTAACTTCCCCTTTTAAAATTTTAAAATAAAAAGTTCCAATTATCAATTTTTTAATTCTTTTTTCCAATCCCATAAAAAATAAACAGCTAAAATCGTGTAAATTAGCCACATAACAACCGTTCCTGCGCACATAGCCCCGTTTATCAGGGCTTTTGTCCACATAATTGTTGACAAAAGATTTATAATAAACCATATATACCACTGTTCAATACATCTTCTAACCGTTAAATAAAGCCCCAAGACGGAAAAAACGGTTGTAAACGAATCAATAAAAGGGGAAGGGTCATTTGAATATTTTAAAATTATAAAAAACGCAAAAGCTAAAAACAAAGCCGCACTAAAGTATAAAAGCCTTTCTTTTGCTATAAGACAAGTTTTTTTAATTTCTGTCAAATTTTCTTTCAGGTGTTTTTTCCACATGAAAATTCCCGTTATTTCCATTGGTAAATAATAAAGTCCGTATAAAAGACAGTTCCCGAAAAAACCGTTTTTATAAGACAAAACGCAATAACAGAGAGTTCCTGTTATTCCGATATAATAACAAAAAATTCTTCCCTTGCCCGCAAGAATTGTGTATGAAAGACCGCACACGGCTGAAATCGTTGACAGAAGGTTGTCTTTCATATAAACGGATAAAAAAAGAGCGAATAATATCGAAAAAGAGAAAAATACGGTTTCAAGCCCGCTAAATTCTCCTAAATATTTTTTAACGATTGCCGAAATTTTCATTTTTTAATTGTAAAATAAAATTCTTGAATATCAAAAATATTTATGATTATAAAAAGCGGCAAAGACAAATGAGAGTCAATTCAGTAAAAAATAATAACCCGAATTTCAAAGGCTGTCTAAATAATAAGCTTTTGCTCAAAGGTTTGGAAAAAATTTCAGACCACGGGGCAAGTTTTGCTGCAGGAGTTTCATTCTTATCCGCCATGACCCTTCGCCCGCTTGCAATATCGTTTGCTCCAAAAACCGACAGGGAAAACAAAAAATACGCTTCGGCAAACTCAATAGCTTCGGGCATAATGAAACTTGCAATAACCGAAGCGATAGCCATTCCGGTTGAAAAGGCTATTTCAAAAATCAACAAAACCCCCGCTTCATATCTTAAAAAAGAAACGATGGAAAATTTAAAAGACGGTGCGTCTGACCTTATAAAATCTAAAAATTACAGATTTGCAACCCAAAATATCAAGCTGGGCGCAGGCTTTATAAGTGCAATTCCAAAATCTCTTTTAACCGTCGCTTTAATTCCGGTTATTATGGATAAAATAATTTCCCGAAAAAACCCGAAAAATAACTCTGATATAGCCTTTCAAAAGTATGACAGGGTTTTTGAACCGGTGTGCGGAAATCTTGCTTTTAAGGGGGGAATTATTGATAAAACGGCAAAAGGAATAGGCAAAATATTAGACAACAAGAAAGTTCAAGATTTTGCAAAAAAAATGAGCAAAAATGACTTTAACGTTGCAAGAAATATGACGGTTGGCACGGATGTTTTGTTAAGTGCGACAACGGCTTTAAGAATAAAAAGTTCAAAAAAAATTGAAAAAGAAAGAAAAAACCCTCTTATTTATAACAACCTGATTTCTACGGGCGCAAGCATTCTTTTCGGATATTCTCTTGATAAGGCGGTTCAAAAAAGCGGCGAAGGCTTTTTGAAGAAGTTTTCCGAAATAAATAAAAACGATCCGAAACTTTTAAAATATATTGAAGGAATAAACATTTTAAGACCAACTCTTATTTTTGCCTTTGTCTATTACGGAATTTTGCCGGTTATATCTACGTTTGTGTCTGATAAAATTGATAAAAACCTGAATAAAAGCCAAAAAATAAAATCGGCTCAAACATAAGAAGGATATAATATATTCCGTATTGATTAATTTAAAACAAATTGATAATATAAATTTGTATTAATCTATGTTACGATATTAATCTTTGAGGAATTATAACTTTATGAACACGGATAGATTTTATGTTGTTGAAACAACGGACAAAATGTCCAAAATTTTAATGCCCGTCTTAACGGGTGTTATTTTGGGTGCGGTCTTGATTAGAGCGCACTACGACTTTTTTAACCCGATAATTGATACTTCACTGGGTTTAACGGCGCTATACTGTGTCAGCTATACTTTTTATATGTTTTTTAAAAGCATGAAAAGAAGCTCAACCGAGGTTGAACTTTTAAAAAATTATCTCTCCGTTGTTCTGACCGACACAAAAGGAAACAAAACAAGAACGGATATAGGCTATAGTGATATTAAAAGTTATACAATTTCGCCCAATTGGGAAAGAAACAAAAAAGATGAAGGCGAAATAAAAAAAGAAAACTGCCTTTTAAGACCATTCGGGTATAAAACCACAATTGAACTTAAAAATGGTGAAAAGTTTATATTCCAAGATTCTAAGTCTGACGGGGTGTTAATTTATTCCCCCGCATATGTATACAGAATGATTGATTTAAAACGTTTTAAGCCTGATTTTCCGCTTGAGGTTGTTAATGTTGATTCTAAAAAAGATATAGAAGGCTTCAGCGCTCAATTTTCATATTACCGTGAAAACCAAAAAAGCCTTAAATTGTGGAAAAACAAAAGATATATGAAATCGCTTTGGCTCTATACAATCCTTTTCGGCTTTTTTGCTTTTTTGATTGCAGCTGCCGTTTCTTATACAATATGGAAAAGCGTCAATAATGAAAGTTTTGCAATCATCATGCTTTCTTGCACTCTAAAAACTTTTGCGGCAATTGTAATTCCCATGTGGTATCTTGCAATTACCGTTAATATTTTCGGTTCTGAAAGAAATGACAGAGCAAGAGCGCAAATTAAAGAAATTATTGAAGGTTAGTTTATTTCACTTGTTATAAATAAGCATAAAAAATCGGGAGTTTTAATTGCTCCCGATTTTAGTTTGTCTGTTATTTTATTTTTCTTCATTCCAAGAATAAAGTTTTCTAAGCTCTTTGCCGACAGCTTCCAATTGGTGTTCGGCTTTTAATTTTCTTGTAGCCGTGAAATGAGCTCTTCCTGATTTATTTTCGGTTATCCATTTTGAAGCAAAGGTTCCGTCTTGAATTTCAGATAAGATTTTCTTCATTTCTTTTTTGGTTTCGTCGGTTATAATGCGTTTTCCTGTTTCATAATCACCAAATTCCGCCGTGTCTGAAATAGAATAGCGCATTTTTGAAAATCCGCCTTGATAAATAAGGTCAACAATGAGTTTCATTTCGTGGATACATTCAAAATAAGCGTTTTCAGGGCTGTATCCCGCTTCAACGAGAGTTTCAAAGCCGGCTTGCATTAAAGCGGTAACGCCGCCGCACAAAACGGCTTGTTCGCCAAAAAGGTCTGTTTCAGTTTCAACTCTGAATGTTGTTTCCAAAACGCCCGCTCTTGCGCCGCCAATGCCTGCTGCGTATGCAAGACCGATTTCTTTGGCTTTTCCGGTTGCGTCTTGATGAACGGCGATTAAGCAAGGAACACCTTTTCCTTCAACATATTCTGAACGAACGGTGTGTCCGGGGCCTTTCGGCGCAATCATGATAACGTTAACATCGCTTGGCGGAACGATTTGAGCAAAGTGAATGTTAAAGCCGTGCGCAAAAGCAAGAGTTTTTCCTGCGGTTAAATTCGGAGCAATTTCCGATTTGTAAACGTCAGCTTGTTTTTCATCAGGCAATAAAATCATTATTAAATCAGCCTGTTTGGTTGCTTCCGAAACGGTTGCAACTTTTAAACCCGCATCTTCAGCTTTTTTCCACGATTTGGAGCCGTTATATAAGCCGACAATAACGTTAATGCCGCTTTCATGAAGATTGAGCGCATGAGCGTGTCCCTGACTGCCATATCCGATTATGGCAACGGTTTTATCTTTTAATAAGCCCAAATTGCAATCTTGCGCATAATAAATTTTAGTCATAATCTTTTTCTCCTCTTTAAGGTATTATTCACTAAGTTTAAAACCAAATTATGCAATAGTCAATTAATTGTTTTTTTAGTGTATAATTGACCGTATGAAGGACAATTATTATGAGCAAAATGTTTGATATTGAATATTTTCAAAAAAATCTTGCCTCACTTGCGATTTATAAGAATTTTTTGGCGGATAATGCGGGCTTGAAATTTGCCTTGCTGTTAAATACAATAAATGAAAAAGATGATTTTTTGAACGTTTTGGAAATATATTCCGATTTTGTGTCTGACCTTTATTCTTCAAATTCTATGGGTGATTGGTCAAAATATGTCAGAGATTTTGTCTTGAGTGATAAAAATGTTGTTTCAATAAACTGTGCTAAAAATAATCTCAAACAAATTCCCGAATTTGTCATGACAACTTTTGAAAATGAATTAAAAACCTTAAGTGAGCTTGCAAGCGTTAGCTTTGAGGATATTAAAAATTCAATTCTTGTTATGTACCCGAATAAATTAAATGAAACAAACTCAAAAATACTTGCAAAATTTGATTCTTATAAACTTCTTTTCACAAAAGAACAAGTTATAAATTCATATAAAACAATAGGTTACGGTCTTTTATCGAAATTTTACGCATTTAAACTCGATAACAATTTAAACGTTGTGCCTGTTTGTGAGCCTGATAAGATAACTCTTTCAGATTTAAAACTTTATGATTTCCAAAAAGAAGCGGTCAAAAACAACACTCTGTCTTTTATAAAAGGACAAAAAGCAAACAATATTCTTTTATATGGGGACAGAGGCTGCGGAAAGTCTTCTCTTGTAAAAGCAATTTTGAACGAATATAAAAACTTGGGCTTAAAAGTTATTCAGGTTACAAAAAACAATCTTTCATCGCTTGAAGAACTTTATGAACAGTTGTCTGTGTTGCCTTCAAAGTTTATAATTTTTCTGGATGACCTTGTTTTTGATGAAAATGACCCCCAGTTTGCTTCCGCAAAAGCCGTTTTGGAAGGTTCATTGGCTAAAAACCCTGACAACGTGCTTATTTATGCCACAACCAACAGAAGGCATATTGTAAAAGAAAGTTTTACTTCCCGTGAAGGAAGCGAGGTTCATTTGAATGATACAATGGATGAAGCGGCTTCACTTTCCGACAGGTTTGGCGTTACAATAACTTTTTCATCGCCCGACAAAAAAGACTATCTTGAAATTGTGCGCAGACTTGCCGATGAAATTGGTTTAGAATATGAAGAAACAAAACTTTTCAGGGAAGCCGAAGCGTATGCCCTTTTAAAAGGAAACAGAGCGCCAAGAGTTGCAAGGCAATTCCTTGTTAACTATAAAAACTCTCTTTAACGGTTGAAGTTTTAATTTTTTAAAGTATAATTTTCAGTAGTACATTTGTTTTGGAGAAAATAAGAGGATGAATATAGATATAAGCAAACTGCAAGACGGCGTTACGGTTCTTTGCGTAGGGTTTTTTGTCGTTTTTGCATTTTTAACCGTATTAATTTTCGCAATGAATATCATGAGCGTAGTAGTTCGTTATTTAAACAAAATTTTTCCCGTCGCTTCACCTTCTCTTGTTGCCGTTAAAAAATCAGCGGGCGGAGAAGAAGAAATTGCCGTTGCGATTGCAGCTGCCATTTTAAAAATGAATAAATAAAATATCAAATATAAAAAAAGCCTCTTGCAAATAAATGCAAGGGGCTTTTTCTTTACAAACTTTTACATTCTATTTTGGTTAGGGCAATTTTTTCTTTCGAAAATATTTTGTATAAATAGATAAAAGGGTAAACTATGGCACTTTTTGGTATATGTTCGGATAAATATTTAGGCGGCAGCCCGTTTGGGTTTGGCGCTTCACGTGCATTTCCGATTATGGGTTTTGGCTATGGTATGCACCCTTCAGCTATGCCTTCATCCGGAATTAATTATTTTACCGGCGGTGCTATAAACCCACCCCCTTATATGCAACAAACAATGCAGGTTTCTCCGCTTGCGCCTATGCCGAATAACGGTATGCAAGCTCAAAACCCGCAAAATCAACCGAGAAACGACATATATACACCGCAGACAGACGCTGCAAAACTTTTAAATATGCAATATTTGCTTGAAACGGCAAAAAATGAGCAAGGTGTTATCGGAAAAACCATAGATTCTATAAAAGGCATGACAGGACTGGGCTTGAGCAGTAAAAAATGTCAACAGTATATTGACGCTGCAAAAGCGGGTCAAATGAATGTAAATGACGCTTATAACAAGTTGCTTGCTTATTCTTCAAAACAAAAAGGAATGCTAAATACCGTAACAGGTCTTGCTGCGGGCGGGCTTTCAATATTGGCGGCAACAAAAGGCGGTGCCAAGTTTGGATTTAACTCATTTGCAACCGCTCTCGGTGTTGGCGCAGCCGCAAAAGCCGGACTCAAAACAATTGACAGAGCAACAAATAATATTAAATCTGACGCACTTGACGGAAAAACCATATTGAAAGACGGTTTGCAAGGTGCATTAAATGGCGCTGTTTCATACACAATGACACACACGTTAAAATCTAAAAATTCGGCGGATGCTCTGACGAACGGAAAAGCTGCAATTATAGGGCTTAGAGGCGGAACAATTGCAGGTGCGGCAATGGGCGCAGGTGATTACGCAATTGAATGCGCAATGGATGAAAATCAACAATTTAATATAAATGAATTTGTTCAAAATACGGCATATTCTGCCGCAGCCGGCGGACTTATAGGTGCCGCAGCAGGAGGAATTACTGCGGGCATTAAAAATGCAAAAGATAATTCAGAACCTCAGCCAAAGGCTGACACAAAGACAACGCCCAAGGCTGATACAAAAGCAACGCCAAAGGCTGACACAAAGGCAGATACAAAAGCAACGCCTAAAGCAGATACAAAGACAACGCCTAAAGCTGACACAAAAGCAACGCCCAAGGCTGACACAAAAGCAACACCTAAAGCAGATACAAAGACAACGCCAAAGGCTGATACAAAGGCAACGCCTAAAGCTGATACAAAAGCAACACCAAAGGCTGATACAAAGGCAACACCAAAGGCTGATACAAAGGCAACACCAAAGGCTGACACAAAAGCAACACCCAAGGCTGACACAAAAGCAACGCCTAAAGCTGATACAAAAGCAACACCTAAAGCTGACACAAAAGCAACGCCCAAGGCTGACACAAAGGCAACGCCAAAGGCAGATACAAAAGCAACACCAAAGGCTGATACAAAAGCAACACCCAAGGCTGACACAAAGGCAGATACAAAGACAACGCCTAAAGCTGACACAAAAGCAACGCCTAAGACAGACACAAAAGCAACGCCCAAGGCTGATACAAAGGCAACGCCTAAGACAGATACAAAAGCAACGCCCAAGGCAGATACAAAGGCTGATACAAAAGCAACACCAAAGGCAGATACAAAGGCAACGCCTAAGACAGATACAAAGGCAACGCCTAAGACAGATACAAAAGCAACGCCTAAGACAGATACAAAAACAACACCAAAGGCTAAACCTGAAATCAAACCTGAAGCTAAGCCCATAACGGCTCAACCTAAGGCAGAAATTAAACCCGAAATTAAACCCGAAATTAAACCCGAAATCAAGCCTGAAACAAACGGCAAAAATTCAGGCATGAAAAAATCTGAAAAAAATACGAAAACAGGCGCAAAAAACCCCGACAATTCTGATTTGGGCGAAGATAAAAACTTGGTTGAAAACCTTTCAAATATTTTTACTAAAAAAGGTATTTTAAATATTTTTCACAAATTTGTTAAATAAGAAATTCATTAACCGTATTTATTAGGGTTTGTATATCATAGGGCTTTGGAAGATAAAAATCAGCCCCGTGAGATAAAATGCTTTTTTTATCCAAAATATTTGTTGAAAAAATAACCGAAGGCATTTTTTTATTTAAATCGGAATAATATTTTCTTGCCTCATCAAGAACCTTTAGCCCGATTTTGTTTAAGCCGTAATCTATAATAACCAGATTGGGCTCAAACTCTTTTAAACAGTCCATGAAGCTTTCATATGAAGGGCAAACCATTGTCTTATAGCCTTTAATTGTACAGCTTGTTTCAATTAAAAGCCCGAGAGCCTCATCATTTTCCATAATCAGTATTTTATTTTTTTCAATATTGTCAACTTTGCCGTAAAGCTTTGGTCTGTCTATTATATAGGTTGATTTGCCTGAATTTTTCAGGGGTTTTATCACGTTAAACAAATATTGAACAATGCTTTCTGCGGTTTTAAATCTTGAAGGGCTATATTCAACAACGGCTTCTATTACATTCATAAGAGAAGTCTTTTTTTCTTGTTTTGAGTTGCTTGAATACATAACAAAATTGTTTTGATAGTCGTATTCGGAATAAAAACGTTTCAAAACGTTATCAAAGGCAAAAACAATAAATTCCGCAAGTTTTTCCGCCTTATAGTTTGCCGTAAAAATTAAAAACTCGTTTTGGCTGTAATGCCCGATAGTATCCTCTTTTGCAAGGGCGGATGATATAATTGCGCCAAGCGTTTGAAAGACTTTTTCACAGGCAATTTCACCGTAAATTTCTCTGTAATAATTTGTTTTTTCAATCGAAACCAAAATAACAGACGAACTTTCTTCTTTTTTAACAAGCTGTCTTAAAGTTTTTCTTGTTAATTTTTCGTTTAAAAAGCCTGTAATAGGGTTTGTCAGGCTTTCCGTGTGTCTTCTTATATGGGCATTAATTCTTGCCTGAAACTCTCTGTTTTGCATGACTTCCGACAAAAAGTCGTCTGCGCCCGCATTTAAAATCTCAAGTCTGTCTGAAATTTCTTCCGACTTTGAAACAACAATAATTGTCGGTCTTGAAGAATAAGTTATAACCCTAACTTTCTTTATAAATTCTTGGATATTTTCTTTAACGGTGTCTGAAATTATTATAAATTCAAACTCGTTTTCTTTAATTTTGTTAAAACCGTCATGAAGGTTGTCAATAAGCGAAACCTCGGCGGAGAGAAATCTTAAAATCTTTTTATATCTGACTGAAAGCTCTTTTCTTTTGCTTATGATAAGTACGGAAGGGCTATACATTTTTTGCTCCTTTCGTAAATTCTTCCACCTTAAAGGTTGGGAAATAAATAATAAATTCGGTGTAAGCGGGGTTATTTTCAGAAATTGCCTCAATTTTTCCGTCCATTTTTTCAACAAGCATTTTTACAATGTAAAGCCCAAGTCCGCTTCCTTGAGTTTTTGAAGTCAAATAGGAATCAACCCTGTAAAACTTGTCAAAAATTCTATCCTGTTTTTCTTTTGGAATATAGGTTCCATAATTTTTAACAGAGATGAAATTATATTCTTTTTTACAGCCCGTTTTAACCTCAACTGTGTCTGAATTTTGAGAATATTTTGAGGCGTTATCCAAAATGTTTACAAAGATTTGTTCCGTTTTATCGGTATCAAGACAACAATAAAGCCCGTTTTCAAACTCTGTTTTGTAAAAAATGTTTTTATAATTCATTTTTACAACTTCTATTGATTTATTCAAAATGGAATTTATATCTGCCTTTTTAAAAATAAAATTTGAATATTTGTTATCTGTTTCAGCGGCAGTAAGTGCGTTTTCGATAAGTCCGGTGAGTCTTTCCGATTGTTCTAAAATAATTTTTATAAATTTTTTCTTTTGTTCGTCAGACAAGCTGTCGTAAGAGTCAAGAATAGTTTTCGAAAACCCCTTAATGCTTGTCAAAGGGGTTCTTATCTCATGAGATATTGTGGATAAAAATTCTTTTGTTCTGTCCATAAGGCTATTATAACGCTTCTTTTTGAATAAATTCAAATAATTCGTCTAATCTTTTTTTGTCGTTTAAATAAAGATATCCGATTAAAACCTCAAAACCGCTTGCGTGTCTGTGTATGTTTTGATTATTTCTTTTGCATGACGCAAGATGAAGATTTAGCCCCCTTTTTACAAGTTCCGCCTCGTTGTTTTTAAGTTCAAGTTTTTCTAAAACGGAAGCCTGAAAACTTGCGTTAACATATTTCACCGTTTCATTGTGAAGAGCTTTTTGGGTTTTTGCGTAACTTATTACATATTCCCTTATAAAAATTTCCCAAACGGCATCGCCGATATGAGCATATTGTTTAAGATTATAGCTTTCCATATCTAATATAATTTTAACACAAAAAAATCGTTACAAAATTTAATATAGGTTCCATATATGGCAATTATATACAGAAAAATAACTTTATTTATATATATATTATGGATTTAAGGAGCAAATAATGACTGTTAACAATGTATCAGCAATATCTGACGCCATAAAATACGTAAACGGCACCCCGATTACACAAGAAACAACTTCTATCGGGCAAGATATTTCTTCATCCGTATTCAGTCCTATGACCGGAGTTTTTGCTCTGACGGGTGCATTGGGTACTACAAAAGATGCTTATGAAACTGTTAACGGTGCAATGTCCAAGGGAAAAGGCTTGGGCAAAATTACATCATATTTTACAAACAGATTTGAAGCGGCTAAATGGGCAAAAGATGCTACATTAAATAAAGCCGGATATATTGTTGATAAAACGGGTCAAGCAACAAAAACTCTTGTAAGCAAAAACCCGATTGCTCAGTTAAAAAATGTTTTTTCAGAGTTTGAAGAAAGCGGCGCAAAAAAAGTTGCTGAAAAAGCTTCAAAAGGCGGCGGATTTTTTAGCAGACTTTTTGGTAAAACGGCAACAAATGCCGCTGAAACAGGCGCTAAAGAGTTAGCTGAAACTACGGCAACAAAAAGTGGCGGATTTTTCAGCAAACTTTTTGGCAAAACTGCAACAAAAGCCGCTGAAACAGGTGCTAAAGAGGTAGCTGAAACTGCGGCAACAAAGAGCGGCGGATTTTTAAGCAAACTTTTTGGTAAAACGGCAACAACAGCCGCTGAAACAGGCGCTAAAGAAGCTGCAACGGCTCTGGCTAAAAAAGGCGGCACAGGAATTTTATCAAAAGCTAAAAATATTGTAAAAGGCTCAGGCGCAGGCTTTATGGTTGGTATAGATTGCGCAATGGGGCTTATAACAGACGTAATTCCCGCATTTCAAGCCGGTGGCGTTGAATCTGGTGTAAAACAAATAGGAAAAACTGCAGTCAAAGCTGTTGGTACGGCAGTCGGTTGGACGGGCGGTTCCGCAGTCGGTCAGGCTCTTGGTAGCGCAATAGGTTCAATCTTTGGACCTTTAGGCACGTTCATAGGCGGCGGTATAGGTAAAGTCGTAGGCGGCTTTGTCGGTTCTGCGGTTGCAGGTAAGGTTGCCGAAAAAATTACAGGAAAATCGGAAGTTGAAAAAATTCAAGAACAACAAACCGAAGAAGCTGCCCAACAAATTGCATCAGATCCGACTCAGCTTCAACAATTAAATGCGCTTGTTGAACAACAGGTTCAATCTGATATTGCAAACGGAACAGTTACGAAAGATACCGAATTAATGAGTGAATATTTAAATAATGTCACTGCAAACGGAATGCAATATACTACGACAAATCCTGTAACAGGCGGGGTTACAAACTGGCTTAACGACTCATTAACCAGAATTTATCAGGGTGACTCATCCATTTATAATATATCTGATGAAAAGTTAAACTCGGTTTTCGCAAATTCAGACAATACTACATCAGCTTTTGCAACACCGAATTCATATAACGGAACAACGGATACTTCAAATACGGCACAAAATCAAGTTATTAATTATTACGAAGCATAAAATTATTGCATAATGCTTGAAAGAGCTATCAAATTTTCATAAGGAACGCCGGCTTCCGATAATTCTTCGGCTGATAAGCCAAAAAGAGTTATCAACATAGAAACCGTTTTTGAATCTTTTGTGATAGACTTTTTTATTATTTCAGAAACCTTAGACACGGCAGTTTCTCTTGTCATATAAAGGTTTGAGTTAGTTTTATGCAGTATACGTTTTTTAGCCTTACCCATTTCATTGAAAAGTATCTTTTAAAAAAAAATCGGTGTAAATCGTTTTTGTCTTAATGTAAAAATTTCTTTTCGATATTGACATTGATGTTTAATCTTGCCAATTACCATGCTTTTAGGATATTTTTTTAATGTAAACGGGTGTAAAAATTTTTTTTAAAATATAACAATTTTTTCCCTTTTTTAAACTTTAATTATATGTAAGCCTAAATAATAAGGGTATTTTAATGGAAATCAACTCACTAAACAGTCAAAACGTCCAAATACAGGCAAAAAATTCTGAAAAAAAGCCGCAAGTAGGCTCAGTCGAGAAAAAAGCGTCTAAAAAAGATAAAAAAGATTTACTTACCGAAACACCGATTAGAAAATTAGGCTTTCTCGACGAAACGGCGTTTGCCCTTGCACCCTTTTTAAACGGCTTTAAAAACCCTGTTATAAAAAATATCCCCAAAATGGCAATAGTGCCGGCAACTTTATATATGGCGGCAGATGTATATGACAAATATAAAAAAGGCGAGGACGGAACCGGAAACAAGCCGAGCTTGAAAATGGGCTTCAGAGAAGCTCTTTATCAAGGAGTAACAAGCGTTGCAGCGCCTCTTGTCATAATGAAAACAGTTTCAAAATTCGGTAATAAACTTCTTGAAAGTTTGCCCTTCAATATGGGCAATGCAGGAAAAGGCTTAAAGAGCCTTGGCGAAAAGGTTAATAATAAAACTGTAAAAGAGGTTCTCTCAAAAGCAGGAATGCCCGCAAAAATAGCCGGCGGAATAATTTCAATAATTGCACTTTCAAAATTAATGAAACCTGTTGATTGGGCAGCAAAGAAACTTTTTAACCACGTTGTTGACCCGCTTCTCGGTATAAACAAGGGTACGGACAAAGCAAATGCCGCTGAGCCTGCCAAAGAAAAGGCTTCTAAAGCTGAAGCTGCGTAAGTTTTATATTTCTAAAATTTGAGAAAGTTCTTTTTGAAAAGGTGAAATTTTTGCCAGTTTTTTCATTAATTCGGGTATGTTTTTAAGTACATAGTCTATTTCATCTTCCGTGTTGAAGCGGCTTAATGAAAATCTGATACTCCCGTGCAACGAAGTAAACGGTGTTTTCATTGCTCTTAAAACATGGCTTGGTTCTAAACTTCCCGACGTGCATGCGGAGCCTGAACTTGCGCAAATTCCAAGTTCATCCAGATGTAATAAGATTAACTCTCCTTCAACATATTCAAAACCTATGTTTGTTGTGTTTGGCACTCTGTTTTTTGTTCTGGAGTTTAATTTTGCGTTTTTAACCGTGGATAAAATTCCGTTTTCAAGTTTATCTCTAAGCGCCTTTACATTTGTGCTTTCATATGGAAGATAATTCATTGCAAGCTCTGCCGCTTTTGCAAGCCCCACTATATAAGGAACGTTTTCCGTTCCCGCCCTTAAAGCTCTTTCCTGATGTCCGCCGGTTAAAACGGGTGCAATATTTGTTCCTTCTTTAATATAAATGGCGCCAATTCCTTTGGGGGCGTGGAATTTATGTCCCGAAATTCCCATAAAATCAACCTTTGTATTTTTAACATCAAGTTTGATTTTTCCCGCTGCCTGAACGGCATCCACAAAAACTTTTGTTTCGGGATTTATTGATTTTACAATTTCTGCCGCTTCTTCATAAGGATAAATTGCCCCTGTTTCATTGTTGGCAGCCATAATTGAAACAAGCGCAGTGTCTTGATTTACAAGAGATTTTAATTCGTCAAGATTTAATTCCCCGTTCTCGTCAACCCCGATATAATCAGCCTTATAGCCCATTTCTTCAAGGTCTTTGTATGTATTTAAGACACAAGGATGTTCAACTTTGGTTGTAATGATATGTTTTTTTGAAGTGTTATGCAAAGTGCCCCTTATGGCAAGGTTTGCGCTTTCCGTTCCGCAAGAAGTAAAGATAATTTCTTTTGGTGAAGAAGCACTATAAAACTCGCATATTGTTTCTCTTGATTTTTCCACGGCACAATGGCTTACATGGGCGCTTTCGTAAATGCTTGAAGGGTTCCCGTAGTTTTCGCAAAAATAAGGAATCATAGCTTCAAAAACTTTAGGGTCAACTTTTGTTGTTGCATTGTTATCAAGATAAACCGTATCCATAAAAATTCCTTCTTATACGCTTATAACAGAGATTTCAGGGTCAACCAGCTCTTTTAATTTTTTTTCTACAAACCCTTTTAAAGTGGCGGTTGAATTCGGACATGATGAACATGTACCTTGAAGTTTAATATAAATATTTTTGCCTTCAATGTCTAAAAGTTCAATTCCGCCCTTGTCTTTTGAAAGCTCCGGCGCAATATTTTCTTCCAAAATTTTGTTTACTTTAATTGCAAATTGAACGGGGGTCAAAGCCTTTTGTTCAACCTCTTTTTTCCCGATAATAGAGTCGATAATTCCTTGAATTGCGTCTTTGCACCTTCCGCATGCGCTTGAAGCATAAGTAAGGTCTGCAACTTCCTTAACGGTTTTTGCCCCGTGTTCAACCGCTTCTTTGATTGTGTTTTCCGTAACCGAAAAACAGGTGCAGATAATTTTATCGGTAGATTTTTCGCCGATTTCATATCCGTAATAATTTTTAAGAGCGTCTTCAAGAGCCTCTCTGCCCATAACGGAACAGTGGGTTTTTTCGGGCGGAAGCCCGCCGAGACGGTCAATTATATCTTTGTTTGTAATTTTTTTAACTTCTTCAAGCGGCTTTCCGATTATCATTTCAGTGAGCATACTTGATGAGGCAACGGCGCTTCCGCAGCCAAACGTTTGGAATTTAGCGTCAACGACAATGTCGTTTTCTATTTTCAAGTAAAGTTTAAGAGCATCTCCGCAAGCAAGTGCGCCGGCTTCTCCAATGGCGTCGGCATTTTCTATTGAACCTACATTTTTAGGGTTTTTGTAGTGTTCTTTAACAGTTTCTGAATATTCCCACATAATTTAATTCCTTATTCAAAAAAATTATAAATCAAAAATAAAAATACAACGTGTATATGGTGTTAAAATTTCTTACATATTCAATAATAATTATATGATGGAAAAATATCCGAAAAATTCCCTTTTAGGACAACTTGAAAAAAACGGAATTGTCAAAAATTCTAATGACGGTGCCGATTATTTGCCTTTTGGAATTTTAACCGGAAATATGGAACATTCTCCGTTTGAAGGGGATAAAAATTCGACTGATACAATAAAACAAGAAAATAAAATAATTAAAACAAGACTAAACGAGCTTGATAACAACCTTTTTGCCAGTGATACCCAGATTAATATTGAAGACAAAGAGCTTACAAAAAGCGAAAAAATTAAAAAAATTAAAGGGCTAATAAAAAAAATTGATGACAAACTTTTTATGCTTGAAGACCTAGATGATAAAATTCTTATTGAAAAATTAAAGGATGAAAAAGAAGCTCTAAACGGTGCACTCATGCTTCTTTGTTCCAAAGATTTCAACACGGATGAAACATCTTATGAGGATAGCGCATCTATTAAAAAAGGCTTGAGCAATGTTGAAAAAATAATTTTTAAAATTTTTCCCGTTTTAAAGAAAAATTTTATGGTAAGAAAAGCTTTAAACAAGCTTGTTATGCTTAATGAAAGCGCAAATAACCTTTGTTCAAAACAAATTCCGTACGGGGAATCTGAAGGAAGGTATAATGATTTTATTGCATGCCTCAGCTGTGCGAATGTTATACATGCAAAATTGACTAAAAAAATATAATTCTATACGATTTTGTGAAGCTTTTTGCCGTCTTTTGAGTTTGAGTCAATAAAACGTTTTAGTGACCTTGTTCCTTGAAAGCCCGCTTGTCTTGATAACGCCTGTATATAAAGGTCGTTAATGCGACTTGCGATGTAAGCGCTTGAATTGTCTTGACGGCTTCTTCCTGTGCTTATGGTGCTATACCCGACATCAGAAATTTTTACAGGCTGTACACTTGCCATACCTTTAACTTCATCTTTCTCTAAGTAAAATGTGGTTCATTTAAGCTTACTTTTTCATTGTATCTAAAAAAGCTGAAAAGTCAAAATTGTCTTGGAAACCGCTTATTGTTACAAAAATTTTACATTTTTTTAAAAGATAAATCTTCTTTGTTTGTTTTATAATTTTTATTGTTATGATGATTAAAGATTTTTTTGAAAAAACAGTTTTAGACGCTTTTAACAAGGCGGTTTCAGACAAAAAGTTAAATATTGAAAACGCAAATTCACAAGTTTCATTCAAATGCGAAATTCCCAAAAACACTCAGTTTGGCGACTATGCTATTAATGTTTCGCCTCTGTCAAGGCTTGCAAAAATGCCCCCTGTTAAAATTGCGGAAATTTTAGCAGAAACAATTGAAAAAAAAGATTTTGAAGTTAACGTTGTAAGCGGCTTTTTAAACTTTAAACTCAATGAAAAATTTCTAATCGGTATTTTGAACGAGGTTTTATCCGAAAAAGAAAATTTCGGTAAAATTGACCTCGGGCATGGTAAAAAAGTTAACATAGAATATGTTTCCGCTAACCCCACGGGACCTTTTCATATAGGTCACGGAAGGTGGGCAGCCATTGGTTCTTCGCTTGCGGAGATTTTGAAATTTACAAATTATGATGTTTGTCAGGAATTTTATATAAATGATGCGGGAAATCAAATTCAAAAACTTGCAAAATCATTGGAATTGAGGGTAAAAGAACTTAATGGCGAAAAAGTTATATGGGACGATGACCTTTACAAAGGCGAATATCTTATTCCTTGTGCAAAGGCATATATTGAAGACAATAACGGGCTTTCATACGGCGATTTTGCAAAAAGCTATATGTTAAAACTTCAAAAACAGCTTTTAGCAAAATTTAAAACCGATTTTGATGTTTTCTTTTCAGAACTCACTCTGTATAAAGACGGCGAAGTTGAAAAATGCGTCAAAAAGCTTGAAAATTCGGGAAAATTATACGAAAAAGACGGCGCAATCTGGTTTAAATCAACTGACTATACCGATTCTCAAGACAGAGTTTTGAAAAAATCTGACGGCACAAACACCTATCTCACGGCTGATATTGCATATCATAAAAACAAGCTGGACAGGGGTTTTGACCTTTTAATCAACATCTGGGGGGCAGACCACCATGGCTATATTCCGAGGATGAAGGCGGCAATTGACGCACTCGGATATTCAAGCGAAAAACTCGAAGTTTTGTTGGGTCAGCTTGTGAACATTATAGAAAACGGCGAAGCTGTCAGAATGGGCAAAAGAAAGAAAATGGTTACATTGGAAGAACTCGTCGACGAAGTTGGGGTTGACGCCACAAGATATTGGATGTTAATGCGTTCAATAGATACGACGCTTGATTTTGATGTTGAACTTGCAAAAACCAAAAGTGACCAAAACCCTGTATTTTATGCTCAATACGCCCATGCCAGATGTTGTTCGATTTTAAGAAAAGCGCAAGAAAACAGAGCAGATATTGAAACCAAAGAGGTCTTAAAGCCATATATCAGCAAAGAAGAATTTAATAATTTGGCTAAAGAGCACGATGTTACAAGGCTTTTTGACGATGATGAAAAGTCTGATAATGCTACAAAGCGCCTTGTTTTAAAACTTGAGGAATTTAAATCAATAGTGGAAGCCGCTTCAAGACTGAGAGCGCCTTATCTTTTGTGTAAATATCTTCAGGAAATTGCAGGAGATTTGCACCATTTTTACAACTATACAAGAGTTTTGTCAAACGATTTTGAGATGACAAAAAACCGCCTTTTAATTGTTATGGCTGTAAAAACGGTCATGAAACAAGCTTTTGCGTTAATCAGGGTTGAAGCCCCCGAAAAAATGTAAAAGCGGACAATTAAAAAATCTGTTGATTTTAAATTTTGTCTGTGATAATTTAATTTACGGCAAAGCTTACATATGTAAGTTGCAAATAAGGGCTATTAGCTCAGGTGGCTAGAGCGCACCCCTGATAAGGGTGAGGTCCTTGGTTCGAGTCCAAGATGGCCCAAATAAAAGAGGATAACTTCGGTTATCCTCTTTATTATCTGATTTTAAAAGGCTGTTAGCTTAGATACAAAGCGCATAAGCGATAGGGTGAGGTGTAGTGCGATACCGCACAAGGTCGTAAACTCCTGTAGTTAATTGAGTAGTTTGATATTTACGGAAAGTTGGCTTAAAATTATTTTCCCACCTGTATCACGCCTAACGTGTTTGAATTGTACGCTTAGTTTTACAAAGCGAATTATTGAGCCAAAGGCAAAATCAATGAGCCTGTATGCGTTAGCTGATTATTTCGGAAAAGACCGTTTTTAAAAATTGAGACTTTAAATAATATTTATGAATTATAACTTACTCATTGCTTCTCTAAATTGAGCTTGCCTATATGCAACATTAAAGAATGGGAATCCTATAATCTTATAATTGTTATCATCTACAAGTGTTTTAACAGGTCTTCCGGATTCTTCTATTTGTAATAAGAATTCTTCTTTCCATAAGTCTTTTTCTATAAGATGTGAACTTTTTGGTTCAATAAAAATATGGTACTGAATGGATTTGTCTTGTTTTTTTGAATCCAATATCAATATGTAATCAGGTTCAAAGCGTTGTCCATTTTCAAATGTAAATAATTTTAATAATCTTTCATTCCTAATTAAATATACATTTTCATATTTCTCTTTTAAACTATCAACATAGTTTTTGAAATATTTTACAAATGCTTTTTCTTCAGAAGTACCAAAATTATCATTATAAACATACCAATTTTCATTTTTTAAATTAAGCCTTAAATCTTCATCTATACAGTTATTTTGAGAGACTCCTACGCTATCTTTTTCTGTTATTGATAATTTTAATTTTTTATCTTTTATTATCTCTTTTAATTTTTTAGCTTTAAATTCTTTTGTACCTATAAATTCATCCTCTTTTTTCATTATAGAATCAGAAATTTTATTTAGAATTTCCTTACAAGCATAATAATACTGTTCCGGAGTTAACAGTTTTGTGTCAGATGTAATAGATAGCTGAATATTACCCAAATAATTTGTATCAGTTAAAAATTCTCTTGTAGTTTTTAAGCTTTTATATTTTTGTTTTAAATTTGAAAACTGCATAATTGGGAATTGTCTTATAGCCTTATTTAAAATTCTATAATCTATTTCTTTTAATTGTTTAAGTGTTGTGTATTTTGGGACTAAAATATTTTCTTCGTAAATAGCTTCATCATCTAATAATCTTGTAGTCACACTTTCTCCACTTGGGACATTAATATAAAAGATTTCTTTTTTTAATTTAGGAAAATCGTTTGCAAAATTTTCACTAAATTTTAACTTTTTACTATTCTCGAATAAAAACCCCTCATTATATAATTTTGTTTGTTTAAAACTATCCTTTAATTGATAATTTACTTCTATGGAATTATCATCTTTAATTCCAATATCTCTCATTGCACGTCTCAATTCACCTATATATGAATTGTCATGCATACAATGATAGTATAAAGTTTCACAAACTCTTAACTCATTATCAATGTCATTATCAAATTTTCTTTGATGTTTGTTATCATATTCGTTGATTACAAATGGACAATATCTTGCACCTCGACCAATTAATTGTGCTTCCTGCACGGTTTGTTTTTCGGGAACCCCATCGCTTCTTTTACTTTGAGATTCATACAACCGTACTATATCAAATAAGTTTAAGACATCCCAACCTTCATTCAATTTATCAACCGCAAATACACATCTTATAAGATTATTTCTATCTTCCAATGTATTAACCTGAATTTGATAGTTTTTTGCTTGTTTTTCATCATTTACAGAAATACAATTTTCTTCTGAAAATCCTTCTTTTATTTCTTCAATTAAATTTTCTATTGTTGTATTTTCTTCAAAATATTTAAACATTTTTTGAACAATACTTGCTGTTGATGTATTTTTTATATTCAAAATTTGTTCAATAGTAAGATTTTTTATAAGACTATGAAAATGTTGTTTATATTCATTGCTGAGAGAAATACCTTTATGCTTAAACATTACAACAGGCTTAATTGCAATTTTATTCTTTTGGAACAATTTTAATCTATATTGGCTCAATAATACTGCTTGTATGACTCTATCATCAATTTCCATACCGACAGATAATGTTTCAACTTCTTTTGAATACTTATCATTTCTAAAATTAACTAAAGGATAGTTCATTATTATTTTATTTTCATATTTATTTTTTATATCCTGATTTTTCAAATCACATGTAGCGGTAAATTCAAGCATAATATTGTCTTTGTTTGATTCAAATATATGTTTTACTGTTGTTTCCCATGTGTTTTCCAGCTCTTTTTCTTCTTTCTCCTCCTTTTTTGTCCTTTTTGTATTAGCATTTAAATGGTGAGCTTCATCTGCAATTAGTACTATTTTCTTTTCTAAAAAATCATCAAAAGAAAGACTATTTTCACATACTTTTGTTAACTTAGTATGCAAACCCTGTATTGTAGAAAAACATATATTAATGTTATTATTATCAAAATTTTCAAAATTAGTAACTTCATTTATATTAATATATTTACCATTTATATTTAGCTTTTCATTAAAAAGATATTTAAGAGAAGCAGAATTTAAAAAATTTTCCTTTGTTTTTTGAATAATATTATCTGAATTTACAAAAAACAGAAAATTTCTATAACCCTGACTATATAAATATATGATTAAACCGGCCATTATAACCGTCTTGCCACTGCCTGTTGCCATATGAAATAATAATTTTATAGGAATATTATTATTGTTATTTTTAAATTTATCATTTTCAAAATATGTGATAAAATTTTGAAAAGCTACTTTCTGATATGGTCTTAGTTCAATTTTGTTAGTCAAGTTATTTTCTATAAATTTCGGTAATTCAGCTAATCCACCAAATTCTTCTATATTTTTAATTTTTTCGTATAAAAATGTCATTAATTTTTATCTCCATAAAAACTTCTTGCAAAGGCTTTTTCTTCTTCTGTTACAGCGAGGTCTTCATCTTCCATATCACAGTAATTAACATACAGCAAGTTCTTATCTAATACTTGAATTAGAAAATTGCGCTTGTCTTCTATTGGTAGTTCTTTGAAGTCTTGTTCAGATTCTTTAAGTTTATTTATATCAATCTTATAGCTTATAAACTCAGACTCAGTGATTTCTTTGTACAAGTCATTTAGCCTATTCTCATCAACAACTTGTATTTCGTCTATATACTTGTGATTTAATTCTTTTAATTCACAATAAACAAAACTCCCACCGCCATGCCAGTTAACAGCTTCAGATACACCGCCTTTCTCTCCTTGCAAAGTAGCTTTTAGTCTTTCAACGGAAACAGTATCAATATATTCCATTTGTTCAATACCAATAAACTGTCTATTCATTTTTAATGAAACTGCTTGAGTAGTTGAAGACCCCATAAAAAAATCCAGAACAATATCATGCTCTTTTGTACAAACCTCTATAATTGATTTAACAAGGTTTTCTGGCTTAGCATAGTTAAACTTTTCATTTCCTAATATTCTTTCAATTTGTTCATTGCCATCTTTATTCTTAGAATATAACATTAAATTGCTTAGAAATTCTTGAATTTGAAAATCAGAAATTACGGCACTTAATTTTCCACTTCTATCATCTTCCTCTTTAAATTTACGAGAATATGGAACTGTAATATTTAAAAAATCATAGTCGTCAGGAAAAACGATAGCACCTCTGTCGTAATATTCTTGAAATGTATCTTTGGTAATCCCCCAAAGTCTTTTAGGATTGTATTTATATACCTTTTTGGTTTTAGGGTCAATCAAATCAAATGCAGAGTTAGGACGTTGAGATTCTACCTTTTGCGTTGTTAAATCTGATATACGCCAAGGACGTCCTAGAAAATCAGGTGTTTCATAATATTTTCTATTGACAACTCTGCCTACAACATCTGTTTTATCGGTAACATTCGTATAGCATAATAACCAGTCAAAATCCTGTGAAAGATTAAATGGAACATCTGATTTTCCATTACGGGTTCTTCTTGGTAGCGTTGCAACAAAATGTTCTTTGCCAAATATATTATCAGCCATTACTTTTAAATAATGCATACCGTCATCGCTAATACTTATCCATATTGTTCCACCCTCACATAACATTTTCTTTGCTATCTCTAAACGATTCTTCATAAATACCAACCATGTAGACATGTGAAAATTAGAATTATATTTAAAAGCATCTGTTTCTGTTGTTTTATTGAAATAATATGGAGGGTCAATGTATATGCATTTAACTCTGCCCTCATATCTTTTTAATATTGATGATAATGCAAGTAAGTTATTTCCTTTAATTAGAAGATTATCTGTATCGTTAAATTCAGTTATGTTTTCTTCCCCGTCTTTAGTATATCTTTTCATATTAGTAAATACTTTTGGTGAAAGAAGCCTGTCAATATCATCTGGGGCAAGCAATTCATTATAGAATATTTCTCCTCTTTTCTGGTCTTCTTTAGTTTGACCGCCTTCTAATACACAGTCTTTATAAGGGAATGATAAAACAACATCATTCTTAGAAGAAATGAATTGTTCTTTGCCATCTATTAAACCAATAGTATTCTTAAATCTTGTATATGAATCTTGAAGAAAAGCCTTATTATTTATAGCCCAACCAAATGCAATCTTATCAAAAACCAATGTCCCCTCTATATCAGTAAAAAACTTAGCTTTCATTTTGTCATTAGACAGAAGCAACTTGATTAAATCCTTATCCATTTTCATAGCACATTCATAGACTTTGTTCCTTAATAAGTCTTTTCCATTATCTGCGTAAAACCTTTGCTCTGGGTCTTTTTTCAATAAATCCAACAATTCAAAATAAAAACCTGTTTTCTTTTTTGCCATACTATCTCTCATCCTTTATAATCTCACCAATTTTCCCTGCCATAAATAGCGGAATGTTATAAAGTCCATTATTCATTTCAAAATAGGCAAGGCTTGTTCTTATACTTATTTCAGGCTCAAATTTTTCCCTATAAACCTTTAGGGATTTTGCTTGCAAGTTTGTTGCTGCTTTTACTTCAACAGGAATTACATAGCCGTCGGTTTGAATTACAAAATCAATCTCCGCATTACCTGACTTACTTATCCAATAAGCAACTTCTATATCTTCAAGTGTTTTTAGCTGCTGCAGGACATATTGTTCGGCTAATGCACCATTAAATTCGGTAAAAATTTTATCCCCGTCAATTAATGTTCTTGCAGGAAGCTTACTCAAAGCACAAAGCAGTCCGACATCTAAAATGTACAGCTTAAAGGCTTTTGTATCTTCGTAGGCTTTAATCGGCAGTGCAGGCTTAGTTATACGGTTGATTTTATAAACAAGACCGCAGTTTATAAGCCAGGATAAAGCTTCTTCAAATTCATCCGCCCTTGCACCTTGTTTAATTTTTTTATATACAAATTTTTTACTCTCTTGTGTTAATTGGTTTGGAATTGATTCCCAAAGTAAATCTATTTTCAGTTTGCCGGTTGACGAAATATGTTTTGAAAAATCGTTGCGATAAGTTTCTAAAATGGTTTCCTGAACTTTTCTTACTTTCTTAAAATCATTTGTTTCAATAAACAAGTTAACAGCTTCAGGCATTCCACCGATATAATAATATTTTTTGAGCCATTCAATATATTTTGGTTTAAATGTTTTTATATTATCAGACCCGTGATTATTTAATAAATTAACAAAATTTTCTTCTCCGATTGCTTCTAAAAACTCTAAAAATGATAGTGGATATAAGTCCAAAAAATCAACTTTACCAACGGGGAATGAAATATTTTCATGCAGTGCAACACCAAGCAAACTTCCTGCCGTCACAATATGATACTGCGGATTATTTTCATAAAAATATTTCAACACTGTTAAAGCTTTCGGGCATTCTTGAATTTCATCAAGAATAATCAGTGTATTATCGGCATCAATTTTTGAATATTCAAGTTCTAAACCTTCAATGATACGATTTGTATTTAAATCTTTTGAAAAATGCTCACGCATTAGGTCGTTATTTTCAAAGTTTATGTAAATAGTTTTTTTATAATACGATTTGCCAAACTCTTTCATAAGCCAAGTTTTACCGACTTGTCTTGCTCCCCTTATTATAAGAGGTTTTCTTGTTTTGCTTTCTTTCCAAGCTATTAGTTTGTTAATGGCATATCTTCGCATTGTATTTAATAATTTAGCATATATTACTTCATTATTACTCATTTATTCGATGTAGATTTTTTTAAATTTTACACTTTTTCTATGGACTTTTTAAAAAATTCTTCATTTTTTCAATGAACTATTAATATCGTTCAAATAATATTTTTGTATCGGGGAAAAGTTGCTAAAATTTAAACGTTGAATTAGGGGTTTCGGCGAGGCGATTTTTCAAATTTTTGCCATCAAATCCAATATAGCTTGAAAAATAAAATCGGGGAAAATTCTCCGGCTCAAACCACTCGAAATTAGATTAAAACAGAGTTAATATGAATTTGTGAATGTCGAAAACCAATATTCACGCATAAATTGAATAATAAAAATCTTGTTTCATTTCCAGCCTGAGGGAAGTAATACTCAAACTAAGTGATCCAAATAATCAAGCCATGTGTTTCTTTACAAAGGTCGTAAACTCCCTTGGGGTTCGAGTCCAAGATGGCCCAAATAAAAGAGGACAACTTCGGTTGTCCTTTTTTATTATCTGATTTTGTATTTTAAAGTTGTATATTTAAAGTCCGTTTTGGTCGGAAGTTTTGCAACATTAACTGTTGGGATAAAACCCCCAAATCTGCCTGCTAATATTGAAAAGATTAAGGACGAAATTGAATTTAAAAATATAGCAAAAACATAAAACTTAAATCACGTCCGATTTTAAAATATATACCGAGTAATGTTATTGCCCCAAAAGGCTCAACTATTTATAAAATGGCAAAACTGTATTATGGAGGAAAAGGAAGCAATGAGCTTGCAAAATTAAATGGAATAATTGACAGAAATAAAGATATAACGGGAACGATAATAGAAATGCTGCCACTTGATAAAGTGCCAAATCTTTAAACTAATATGTTTCCATAATTTTATTATATCTACTATCGTACAAAGTGAAGTTATCCCCATTCCTCTCCAGTTTTCCTGTTTTACCATTTCTGAATCTGACATTTTTTGTA
>CANRGC010000017.1 GCA_947630045.1 Candidatus Gastranaerophilales bacterium | reverse complement strand
TTTTTAACATTATTTATTTTATTTTTAGGTGTGAATGTTTGTCTTGCGACGAATTCTTATGACGCATACGGACAAAAAACAGGTTCCTGTAAGAATTCAAACGGAACCATTACACAATATGATAAATACGGCTCTAAAACAGGAACTTTCAAACAAACTTCATCAGGTTATAACTCTTATGACAGATACGGATCTAAAACAGGAAGTTATAAAATAAACGGAAATACAACAACTCAATATGATAAATACGGTTCAAAAGTCGGAACCTATAAAACAAATTCAAGCGGTGTAACAACTTCTTATGATAAGTACGGACAAAAGACGGGAAGTTTCAAAAAAGATTCATCAGGTAGAATTACTGAATATGACAAATACGGAAGAAAAGTTGGAAGTTATAAGTAAATTCTTAATTTAAAAAAATAAGAGCCGAAAGTTTTGATTTTCGGCTCTTTGCTATTTAGTATTCGCTTGGAAGAATCAATGTTTGTTGTTCATCATAATAATCAAAGTAGAATTTATAAGGTTCTTCGGAATAAGGGCAGTCGGTGTATTTCAATTCTTTTTTATATAATACAGGTTCCCCTTTATCTCTTTGGCAAGTGATAATTGCCGTTTTATCTTCGTTTACTTTAAGTTCAATAAAATAAAAATCATCACTTGGAATTGCAGGTTTGATTTCGGTTGCAATAAGAGTTAAGAACCAATAAGCGCCCTGTCCTGCTTTTTCCATAAAATACTTAACACCGTCAGAATATTGAATTGTCTTGAATAAAGGGTTGTAAAGAAATTGATTTACACCGTTGCAATAATTTCTTAATTCTCTTTGTAATTGATTTAATTTTTCTTCATTTGCCATAATCGCTTGTCCTTTCTTTGTTTTAGTTTGCTCACATTTTTATTATGGCGTGCTATGAGCAATATTTAAGCCCTTTGCAAACAAACACTACAAGAGTTTTGCAAAAATTTGCATAAAGTTTAACCAAACATTGAAAGTTGTTTAATAACAAATTTAGGACTTTCCTCTATATGTTGAATATTCTGCTTTATTTCCTTTTTTTCTTTCGGTTTTTTCAGATATATTTCATTCATTATTTTTTGATTTAATAAAGTCATTGGTGTTATAAGCCTTTTCCAACATTCAAGAGTTAAAGTGTTTCCATAAACGATTTCACCCGATAAACCTAAAAGTGAGGTTTGAATATATGCCATTTTGCAGCAAGTCATATCAATATCAATTCCCTGAAACCACATAACTTTTTGAGGGTTATAATCTTTGCTTTTAAGAGCTTCTGCCATTCCTATCGTCATAACACCAGAACCACAACAGGGGTCAGACACAGTTATAAAACCTTTTTCTTTTATTTCCGATTCTAAATTTTCACCAAAAGTCATTTGAGCCATACATTCAGAAATATGAAACGGTGTAAAAACTTGTGCCGTTCCTTTATTTGCAAAATTTTCTCTCATATAGATAGAGCCTAAAAAATCTTGTGTTTTTTCTTCAAGTGCAAGTGCTGTTATTGTCAGAAGTTCTGCCAATTTATCAGGGTTTTTATATTGTTTAATAGCTTCAAAATACTCTTTTTCGAGTTCATCTGATTTATAAACAATATTCGCAAATGATATTGTAGAAATCGTTAGAAAATCTTGAAAAACAGTTGCAGGTCTTTTTGAATAATCTATATTTTGCAGTAATTTTGTAAATTCTCTTATGTAATCTGTCATAAACCGCCCCTATTTAAGTAATTTTAAAAGTTGTTCCGTTTTTTCGGGGTCTGTTTTAGACGGTTTAAGTCGTTTGCCGTTATTTGTAATTCTTTTCATTTGTTCAATAGAAAAATAAGTTTCTTGAAGATTGAATGCACAAGAACGAGCAGCAAACCACATTTTGAACTTGGTTTGAGCAAGAACGAAATAATCAGTTATCAAGTCAAAATATTCTTCTAATGTTTCACAACCGGCAGAAGTAATTTCTTCTTCCGAAATGCCGGAAGCCTTAAAATCACCCATTCCGATATGTTCTTTATAATAGCTGACTATACAAGGATATTTTTCCTTTGCAATTTCAATGTCAGATTCATCAATAACACCACAAAAAGAATGGGCTTCAATAAGTCTTTTCCCTATTTCAGATTCGCCCATAACATTATTAAATTCTGCTGCTTTTTTCTTGTTTGCAAGCATATAAAATAAGTGTGCACCCATAATATTTTTCCTTTCCGGCATATAGCCTTTAAATATTATGGAATGGCAAATCAAAAAATAGAGCCGTTTACTAACTTTCGCAACGGAATTTCTGAATGTGATATAATAATTTAAAGCAGAATCAAAAGATGTTTAAGAAAATTTTTCAGATGAATTTGAGAAAAATTTAAGCAGATTTTAAAACTAATGTTGCCCAAAATTCCTAAACTGTCTGATTAAAATTCCTAAACCGTCTGCTCATTTACAAAAATTAAGCAAAAAAGATGACCATATTTATAAAATCACAAGAATTTTTGAAATTCTGTACAATAGCTTAAATCATGGATATCGGGCAGATTTAGTTGAATTATAGTATGCTTTTTGGTTCTTGAATCAAATTTTCTAATTTGGGAAATTTAAGCTTTTATATATTTCAACAATTGTGTCATTTATATCAATAAAAATAACCTTTTCTAAGTAGTCGTTATTCAAGATAAATTCTCTAACCGTATCTATCGAAATCTTACAAGCTTCTTTATGGGGGAAATGATATATTCCGCAAGAAATAGCGGGGAAGGCTATTGATTTAATTTTATATTCTTTTGCCAAAGCTAAAGATGTTTCGTAGCAAGATTTTAAAAGACTACGTTCATTATTGTTCCCGCCATGCCACACGGGGCCTACCGTATGAATTACATACTTTGCAGGCAAGTTATATCCTTTTGTGATTTTAGATTGTCCTGTTTTACATCCGTTTAAGGTTTTGCATTCTTCGAGTAACCCTCGCCCTGCCGCTCTATGAATAGCTCCATCCACTCCGCCACCGCCTAATAAACTTGTGTTTGCAGCGTTTACTATAGCGTCAACTTTTAATTTTGTAATATCACCTTTTAAAATTTCAATTTCTGTCATATTTATTCCAATAACCAGTCAATCAAATTAATTATTTTTTATGCAGTCTTTGTCAGTATTTGAAAATAATCTGTCTGTGGTTAGAATTATTTTTTCATAGTTATCCCTAACCGTCTTTAATGGCACAAGTTCTCTTGTTCTTGTGGCACTTTGCGCCATTGATTCAACAACTTGGATATATTTTTTCTCATTTACCTTAGTTGCAATAAAATCAATTTCGTTATCTGAAATTTTGCCGATAGAAATCTCATAGCCCCTGTTTCTAAGTTCCATAAAGACAATGTTTTCTAATATGTGTCCTCTGTCTCTGTTTCTTAAACCAAGCAAATGGTTTCTTAAACCAATATCAGCTATATAATATTTGCCTTTGGTTTTAAAATGTTCTTTGCCTTTAATGTCATATCGTTTCACCTCATAAAAAACAAAAGCATTTTGAAGAAATTTAATATAATTATCAATAACGCCGACCGTTGTGTCTTTTGTGATAGAGCTATTTGAAACCAAGGTGTTTTTTTATGTTATTTACTGAGGTTGAAATTCCGACGTTATCTGCTAAAAACATAACGATTTTATTCAAAAGAGCATAATCTCGAACACTTGCTTGATTTATAACGTCTTTTATAATTACTGTTGAAAAAATACCATCTAATGCCTAAATTGTCAAATTCCAAAGATTCAAAATTCATCTTTAAAAATATCGGACGATTTATCATATGACACTTTTTTGCATCATACAACAAAACTTATAATTTTTAATACTTTTTCTTTTATAAAAGAAAAAATGATTTTATTTCGCCAAATTTTTATAATTTTCAACAAGTATATAATAAACGGTCATTCTATCTGGTCTATACCCCCAATGGAATAAGGGTTTTACACTAATATTTTTATTATCGGGAATGAAAGTTTGTTACTAAATTTGTAAACAAATGTTAAAAATGAAATTGTAAATATCATTTTTGAAACGCCATTTGTTTTGTTATAAACATATACTTTAAAAATGAAAGGAAGGAAATTTATGAAAGTAGACTCACCGAGAAGTTTCAACGTCAACGTATTAGGTGTTGACAAAACTGAATCACAAACGACAAAACCCGGGGGGGGGGGAATCTTCAAGCATAGCTGATGATAAAAAGTCAAGCGAAGATTTAACACGCCTTTTGAATTGTTTAGATTCAATAGGCAGATCTATTACAGCTCCAGCTAAAATACATGCTAAGCCGGAAAGCTTATCAGAAAATATATCCAAATTAGAAAAAGCAGGATTTTATATAACAGGCGTACTACCGAATAATTTGTTAGTAATTACGCCAATAGATGATGAAAAACCGACAAGTGTAAATGCTTCTTTATTGGAAAATGTTTCCGTAATAAACGGTAATGTTAGAATTATAAATGATGCTGAGCCAGATGTTTCTTTAAAAAATTTAAAAACAATAAACGGTGATGCAACAATTGACGGTTTTAACGGTCTACATTATAAAGATGATTATTTTTGGAGAATTAGCAACGTTGAGTTTCCAAATTTAGAGAGTGTTGGTAATTTGACTTTTAGTAGTTGCGATTCTACTATAAAAATGCCCAAATTAACCAATATAAAGGGTTCATTTACTGCTGATTCCACTTGCGCTCATGGCAATACTGTACAAATTCCGAATATTAAAAATATTGAAGGTGATTTAAATATTCAACGCGGTTTAGTAGAATCATCTCCTGCAATATCTTATGCGGTTAAAGGCTCAATGAATGCTGTTCCTCCTCTTAAAGATGATAAATTCGCAGACTTACGTGTTATAAATAATGGCGAAATCGTAAAAACTTATACATTTACGGATAAGGCTAAAGAAGTCTTAAAATAAGAAAAAACGCTCAAACACTAATTATAAAATTTTATTAAAAACGGGCTGGAATTCAGCCCGTTTTTAATTTAGCCGGATTTTAACACATTTAGACATGGCATTAAGTTATACCCCGTCAGTTTAATAGCCTCTTTTAAAACACTAACTTTGCAATATCCTCAATTTATCTTTCGGACAAATTACATCCAAATGACCGTTAGGATAGTTATTGCTATTTTTCGAACAAATAATCAGTATTAAAATTTATTTCCCTTTTAAAACGTCATAAATTTTTTGACCGCTTGCATATTCATAATAATATTCCGTAGGATAGTATCTTGGATAAGTGCCGTCAACCAATTCGTCACTTGAATTAAAATATTCATGTTGAGTAAATCTTATAAGTCCTTCCGGCAATAATTTTACTGTTACAATAACATAAGCGAATTTATCGTCATAAAGAATCGCAATTTCTTCCCAAGGGCTCTCTCTGTTATATATTTTGAATTGTCCCGAAACTGCGCCGTCTTCGTCCGTTTTTTTGGATTGCGGGTCAAAATATACATATTTATCAACCTTTTTCCATTTTTTATTCGCCTCTATTTGGTCTATCCTTTTTTCATCTTCAGTGATTTTTTCTTGATTAAGTGCATTTTTATACATCTCTTCATACCATGGGTCATTGTTGTTATAATCGGATAAGAGCTTATAAAATTTTGAATTCGGTTTAAAATTATTCTTCTGAAGTTCGTTATAACAATTTTGAACCGTTTTATATTCTTGCGTGTTTTTATCAATCGTTTTTAAAAATTCTTCATACCCTTGTTTTTGTTCATTGCTGATTGAATTTGTTTCATAATTAAAAAAAGTATAATCGTTATAAATTATATTCGATGTTAAAAACTTGATAGTCTTTTTTATATCTTCATTCATGGCAAAATTCGGGTTATCGGATATAAATTTTTGCCAAAGGGTTATTTCTTTTATTATGTCTTTCTTTTCAACTTGTACTGCAAACCCTATATCTCTTTTTTTACTGTTTTTAGACAACTTTAAAAATTCTTGCCAAGTTTTATTTAAATATTTTGAATATCTGTTAAAAATATATTCATCATTTAACCAAACGCCGCTCCAATCGTTGATTTCAAAACCGATTATGTCGGTTTTTGGCGTTAGGACATAATCATCCGTTATATTTAAATCATCCACGTTCATATTGCCTATAAGGCTTAAGAGGTTTTTATAAAATATCTCAAAAACCTTATTCGCTTTATTTTTTGACAATTTTGAAATTATTTTATAAAGGTCATCATCCTGTTGTATCAATATATCCAACATTTCAGTCGAATTCATCTGTTTAATTTGAGATTGCTCAACAGGCACTATTAAACCTGCCAAATTGTTGTTATAAGCTATATAGGCAAAACTTGAAACGCCCGCAATAATTAAAACTAAAAACAAGGATAACGATATTATAAAGGGTTTTGATTTAATGATATTTTTGATTTTATCATTTGAAAACAAGCTTTCTTGCTCTGTTTCTTTGCAATCATTTTTTGCCTGTTCTTTATGATTTAATTCTGCACCGCAATTAGTGCAAAACTTTTGATTTTCTTCAATTTCTTTTCCGCAATTCGGGCAGTTCACGTATTTTCTTCCTTCCGTTTTTTCGTCGTTTAATACATTAAAACAAACAATATCATCATTTTAAACCTTTATTGTGTCCCTATTTTTTAGATATTTTTTTTTCGATAAATAAATACAAAAAGCATAAGTAAAGCCAATGATAAAATATCAAAAATTATCCAAAAGTTAAAGCGAAACATTGATTTAATTGTATAAACATACTGTGAAATATATAATATTGCGCATAAAATATATAAACAGCAACAAAATAGACAAGTTATTAGAGCTCTTTTTATTATACCCCATTCCATTTTTCTTGTTTTTAGGTTTTTATCCGATAAACACAAGTAAGTACAATAAATTCCAAATAAAAGCATTAACAGTATAATTATAAATTCTGTTCCCAGCCAGGAAGCTATTGTACCGTATAGTACCGTATTAACAATATTTATTATGTAAAATAAATATAACCAAACTGTTAGAACACACGAGATGAACACGTTACTGTTTAAAATATTTAAATTACGAGTCTTATAATTTTTTATCAATATTAATAAACTGATTATTGCGAATATATTAATGAAAAATGAAAATCTGCCATATGCAATAAGATGATTGTTTATAAGAGCAAAAACAGAAATACCTAAAGCAACCGACAAAGACAAAACGGAAACAATTACAAAGCTTGTTGTTGAAAAAAGTCTTGTTAAAAAAACATTACTGCTTACTAATTTGTAACCGCAATTAGTGCAAAATTTTTGTTTATCTTTTAATTCTTTTCCGCAATTTGGACAGTTCATAGTATTTACCTCGCTAATTTAATTTTGTTCCGCATTCTTCACAAAAATTATCGCCGTTATTATAAGCTGTTCCGCATTTAGGGCATTTTTGTGCGATTTCTTCGTCTGAATTTGTTATAGCTAAAGAATGCGCAGGAGCATTATTTTGTGCAATAATTGCAAGGCTTTTTGACATTGAAACAAAACTGTCGTGCATACCCAATAACAAATAAAGTATAAAATTAGACATAACAACAATAATAAATAAAACAATAAAAGTTCCAAGTCCGGCAATAAATCCTATACCGCTATTATCAAATGCTGCAACGGCTCCCCCGACAGCAAAAGAAATAATAACTGCTGCTATGATTAGTATTATAACGCTAAAATTGATAAAAAATCTGCCTACACCTAAAATAAAATTCTTCATAACATCTCCTTATAATTTGCTACCGCAATTAGTGCAAAACTTTTGATTTCCATTTATTTCTTTCCCGCAATTTGGGCAGTTAATTGTTTTTTCCGACACAATTCACATCCCCGTTTTTGTTAATTCTTTCTTCCCATTAAAACATAAATGATTTTAAATTTCTATACGAATTAACGCAAATTATTATCCTGAAACGCTGCAACACGCTCAAAAAGGCTTAAAATTCGGCAACAAGCTGAAATAATGATTATTTGTAACACCCTTTATCTTCGATTGGTTTTTTAATTTTTATCTTTGCTTATATCTTCCGCAATTATATTGGCAGCCGTTGTTGTTGTCAGCGGAATATCAACAGTTGCGCCGAATGGCGGTCTTTGTTGTGCGATATATGTTGAATATTCATACGTGGGGTTGTTTAGAATAATTCTTATTAATTCATCTTTACTCTTTTCGCCCGTTCTGGAATATTCCATCAACTCGTCAATCGTAAAATCGCCTTGAGTCTTTTTTATTTCCATTGAAAGTGCTTGCAGCTCTTCTTCCATTGTTTTTACTTGTTTAGCTAACTCTTTATTTTCAGGGTGATTATATGACTCTGTTTTAAGCTTATACATTTCTCTGCCTTTTGTTTTATATTCTACTGTTAATTTTGATTTTTTAATTTGGTCTAACAGTCTTGCTTCTTCAGCCAAATCATAATCTTTATTAGCTTTTAATTGTTTTAGTTGGGCTTCAAGTTTTGATATTTCAAACTCATTTCCTCTTTCTTGAGCCATAACTTCTTCAGGTGAAAATTCATATTGCGTAAAGTCGCCTGTTCCGGCAATGCTGCCCATAAGCCCGCCGTTATTTGCTCCGTTACTTTCAAGACAATCTATGCCTTCTTTGAATGATTTAATTGCGGCGATTTTTTCTTCTTCCGACAATTCTTTTAAAAGGCTTGTATCTATATTTGAGGTGTTAAATCCTGAAGCATGCTCCATAGCAATCCTATATCTGAAATTATGATTTTTTGCATAATTTGTCATGGCATTCAGCGCATCATCAATGTTGCCATATCCTTTAACAAAATCAGGGTTTGAATTGACCAAGGGTTTTACCATTTCGATTAATTCGTCATTTGAATATGTTTTCATTTGATAAAGTTTTTCCTGAGCCAATTTTGAAAAGTCTGTTTTCATCTGATTGTTCATTTTTGGCGTTTTCACTCTTTTCATGCCTGTTAGAAAGTCTCCTTCTCCCGTTAAGACTTGATTTTTATCGCCGTTTTGTATTTTATCGAGAAGAAAATCAACAGTAGCCTTTTCTTTATCTTGCAAAGGAAGCCTTTGCCTTAAAATTGATTCATTAGCGTGAGTTGCTTCGTGTTTTATTACGTCAGGCAAATCAAATATACCTTTTCTATAAGCTTCCGAATTAATTTTTATTTTATGCTCTGATGAGTTATATCCTCCCCCATTATTGCATTTTGCTTTGTCAGAATATATTTCAAGCTGTGGTCTTAATTCTTCGGGTATGCCATATTCATCAAAGGCTTCTTTATATAGCGCTTTTACCTGTGATTCTATTTCTTCATTTGTCATTGCGGCACGTCTTTTGCCTTCAGTGGTTTCGGCAAATTCTTTTACTTCTTTTTTTATTTTTGTTACATCTTCCTTTTTAAATAAAAATTTAAGCGCATTTTTCCCTTTTTGAGCTATATTAGAAGGTTTAAACTGGCTTCCGACAGCTTTTAAACCCGCTTTAGAAGTAAATAACGAGCCTATTTCTTTTATTGCATCAATGTTGCTTGCAGATTTTACTTCTGAGGCAATTTGGGCTTTTTGTTCGGCGCTTAACGAGTTTACGCCGAGTTTATTCATCAATTTTGCTTCTTTTGCAACACGTGCCCCTTGTTTTATGCCAAAAGCACTCATCGCAACGCCGACTGTTCCCTGACCGACTTCATCAAAAGATTTTTCGGCTTTATCAAAATTTCCGCTTTTATAATTTTTAGCAACGTTATAAATGCCTTTTCCCAGTTGGACGGCGCTTAATGCCCCAAAGCCAATTCCCATAATCGGACCTAACACGGGCACTAAGGTGCATGCTCCCGCAGTTGCCGCAACAACTCCCAATGTCATAAGAGGATGTTTAATAAGCGCCGTTACGGGAGAAATTAATCCTTTAAAAAAGTTTTTTGCACACTCTGATATATCAAATTTCCCGTTTACAGATTTATCTTCGTTTGAATTTTTATTAGCAACGCTTTCAAAAGAATCATTTTTCAGCTTATTTATTTGATTTATTTCAGACTTCTTATCATTTTTATCAATTTTTGAATAAGCGTTTGTGCTTTGTATGTTTTCAACGGTTATCATATTAAGCCACTCTATAAATTTTTTCTTATAAAATAATTAAAAAAAATTATTATAAAAAATTGTCTGTTTCGTGAATAAATGTTAAGCGAGGCTTGACAAATTGAGTTTTAAAACCCCAACTCCCTTTCAATATCTAAACTATAGCGTTTTTATAATTTATAAAAAACAGACTTTGTTCAAAAATATTTAAAAATGTTGTGTTAATATAATTATGCGATTTTGTTCAAATAATTTAAGGTATTTAAAAATTTGAAAAAAAGATGTTTCTGGGTCAATTTAAAAAACCCTTTATATGTTAAATATCATGATGAGGAATGGGGAAAACCCTGTCATAATGACAAACTTTTATATGAATTATTAATCTTGGAAAGTTTTCAAGCGGGGCTTAGTTGGGAGTGTATTTTAAATAAAAGAGAAAATTTCCGCCTTGCATATGACAATTTTGAAATTGATAAGGTTATAAAATATGATGATAAAAAAATTGAAGAATTGCTTTCAAATGAGGGAATTATAAGAAACAGGCTTAAAATAAAAGCAAGCATAAAAAACAGCATTATATTTAAACAAATTCAAAAAGAATTTAAAACTTTTGATAACTACATATGGTCTTTTTCCGATAATAAAATTATCTGTGAAAGCTGTGCTGTTAAAACAAAAAGTCCCCTGTCAGATAAAATTTCAAAAGATTTAAAAAAGCGTGGAATGACCTTTGTCGGCACAACAATAATTTATTCATACCTTCAGGCAATCGGCGTGATAAACGCCCATGAAAAAGGTTGCAGCGAAGCAAAAGTTTAAAAAAAGTTATTAAATAAAGAAAAATTTAAATTCGACAATAAAAATGCAGCGCAGCGGAACAATTTCCTTTAAAAAAAGTTAAGAAACATAAATAACCATTATAAAAAATGAACATTAAATCTTAAATTTTCAAAAATATAGCCCATTTCCACGACATGAATGTAAAAAATTGTAAATATATATATATATGCTCTTTTTCTGACATCGTATAATTATTTTACATTACTGTTTGGAGAAAAACGAGAATGAAGAAAAGAAAAGTTTTGGTTGCGCTTTTGGTGCTTTATTTTGCTGCCTCTATTCAGGCAAATGCAATGGATCGCCAAGTTGACCCTGACGATAGTGTCGTTAAAGGTCAAACTTTCAGCGGTCTTAACGGATATAAAACAGGCGGCGGAATTTTCTATAATGGCGGCGAGGGAAAGACCGCACACACTCTTGAGGGCGCTACATTCAGCGGAAATTATGCAAATTATGCCGGCGGAGTTTATTCAGCTACCGATGTAACAGTAAATTCATCTTCATTTTTAAATAATACGGGAACAAATTCAGGCGGTGCCATTTATCAAGCTTCGGGCGGAAAATTAGGCGTTAATGACTCATATTTTAGCGGCAATCAAACCACTGTTACCGAAGGGGGGCAAGGCGGCGCCATAACTTCATTTGGCGACACTACTATAACAAACTCCGTTTTTGATAAAAATAAATCTACTCAAATAGGCGGCGCAATATTGCAAGCAAGCGGAAATTTAACCATTACGGGCGGTTCGCTTACGGGAAATGAAGCAACATATTATGGGGGCGGAATTTATGTAAATGATGGCAGCAGCAATTTAGATATTGACGGAACAATATTTACGGAAAATAAAACATATACGCCGACAACAACAGGTTCGGGCGGCGCTATATATGTAAAAGGCTCAAGTTCCAATGTAAAGGTTAAAAATGCAACATTTGCAAATAACGAATCAGGTAATGCGGGCGCTATTTTTTCAAACGCAAGCAAATTAGAAATATCAAATACGGCATTTAACAATAACTCTGCAAGCGGTAACTATCAGAATAATTCAGGTTACGGTAACGGCGGAGCTGTTGTAACAAACGGTGAAACAACGATTACGGACAGTTCATTTAGCGGAAATAATGCGCTAAGCTGGGGCGGTGCCGTATTCCAAAGCGGTAATGACAAGAAATTAACGGTTTCAAATTCCTCATTTATCGGAAATACCGCAGCTGCCGCAGGCGGGATAGTTACAAGCGGTGAAGCCACTATTACCGGTTCAAACTTTGATTCAAACGTTGCAAGAAACGGTTTTGGCGGTGCAATATACAATAATAGTTCACAAGGAAACGGGCTTACCGTTTCGGATACTGATTTTTCAAGAAATACCGCTTTAAGAGGCGGCGCCATCTTCGGTAATGAAAGCACAAAAACAACTGTCTCGGGCGGAGTTTTCAGCGGAAACAGCGTAAGCGGAAGAAAAGATAAAAACGGAAACCTTTTATACGGTCAAGGCGGCGCAATATTTACAAACAGAGAAAGCGACGAATTAAAAGTCACAGGCGCCATTTTTGACGGCAATTCGGCTGAAAATGAAGGCGGCGCAATCTGGTCAGGAAATACAACCAATGTTGAAAACTCGTTATTTCAAAATAATTCAACCACGGGAACAACTTTTAATTCGGAAAAGCCTGATTATCAAAAAGACGCAGAAGGCGGGGGCGCAATATTTGTCGGAAGCAATTCCAAAGCAAGCGTTAAAAATTCAGACTTTCTCGGTAATTCATCAAGCACGGTTGGCGGAGCTATTGCAACACGTTCAAATGCTGAAGACAATCATTCAAGCTTAACCGTTGAAGGAAGCAACTTTAGCGGAAACAGTGCCGTTGCAAACGGTGGTGCTATTGCAACTTACCTTGATTCAACCATTACAGATTCAAGCTTTGCCGGAAACAGCTCCGGCGCAAAAGGCGGCGCTATTTGGTCTAACGGTGATTTAACCGTTGAAGCAAAAGATAAAGACATTATATTTAGCGGAAATTCTTCCGCTGACGGCGGCGATATCTATATGGATAACCTGTTTAGTGAAGGTGAAGCAGGTAAAACACTAACCCTTAATGCGGGTGATGACCGCTCTATTACTTTAGAAGACGGCGTATCAGGTAAACTTGGCACAACGGAAGACAATAAAAAGTATAAAATTGAAATTAATAAATCAGGCGAAGGAAGCTCAAGCCATAAAGGCACCGTTGCATTTAAGGGCGAAATTAAAAATGCTGATGTAACCGTTTCAGACGGAACCTTACACTTAGCTGAAGGAAATTCATTAAATAATACGAATGTTTTAATGAAAAACGGCACAACCCTTGATACCACTGACGGCGCTTATACTTCATACGGCGAAGATGCCATAAAGACGGAAGAAAATGGAAAGATAAACTTAAAAACCGATATAAGTTCCGCAACGGGGCAAACAGACTCTTTTGCGGGCGTTAAAGGCGAAGTCACTTTACTTGATTTTAACCCCGTAGGTGATACCCTTTTAAGTTCGGGTTCAGTATCCATAAATGACCTTAAAACTTCTTTAGGGTTAACAGACGAAGGAACAACCCTTAAAGTGGGCAATCTTGCAAAACAAGAACACAAATTTTTATCACCCTTGAGGTGGTTAAATGCCAGCGCAACTGATACTGAAATTTCTTTCGGACCCACGGGCAACCGCTATGAAGATTTTAACCCCGCAATTATGGCAGGTGCCGTTGCAGCACAACTCGGCGGATATTTAACCCAATTAAATTCATATGACGAAGCTTTCCGCAATATGGATATGTATATGTTAATGACAAAAAAACAACGTCAGGCAATGAAATTAAGAAATAAATATGCCGCTTCAGATTCCAACTTGGTCTTTGACCCCACAAACACAATCCATGAAAACAACACAGGCTGGATAAGACCATACGCAACATTTGAAAAAGTAGACTTAAAAGGCGGACCCAACGTTTCAAACGTTGCATACGGCTCATTCTTCGGCGGTGAAAGCCCGATTATTGAAGTTGGAAACGGTTGGGATGTAATCTGGGGAGCATACGCCGGCTATAACGGTTCTCATCAGGTATATGACGGAATAAGCATTTATCAAAACGGCGGTACGTTAGGCTTAATCGGTATGGCATACAAAGGCGACTTCTTCACGGGCTTAACCGTTAACGCCGGAGCAAACTCAGGAAGAGCAAACTCAATATACGGCGATGAAGACTTTACCCTTTTAATGTCGGGTATAGCTTCCAAAACAGGCTATAACTTTGAACTTCTGGACGGTAAATTCATTATTCAACCAAGCTATTTAATGTCTTATTCATTTGTTAACACCTTTGACTATACAAGCGCCGCAGGAATAAAAGTCAGACCCGATGCACTAAACGCAATTCAAATAGAATCGGGAATTAAATTAATAGGAAACCTTAAAAACGGCTGGCAGCCATATCTCGGCGTAAGCTTTGTATGGAACATAATGGATAAAACGGACTTTAAAGCTTCTGACGCTACATTACCCGAATTAAGCATTAAACCTTTCGTAAAATACGGAATAGGTGTCAGAAAAAACTGGGGTGAAAGATTTACGGGCTTCTTCCAAACATACTTTACAAACGGCGGAAGAAACGGTGTAGGGCTTCAAGCAGGCTTTAGCTTTGCAATAGGAAAAGACCCCAAAACACCACAAAAAACATCACAAAAATCACCCTTAATTCTTCCGAAAACGGTTGTTAAACTTTCAAGTGTAAAGTAAAAACCGAAAGGAAGGAAAACAAAAATAAAAAGCCCTCATATGAGGGCTTTTTTAAACAACCGAACATTAAAACTCTGCAATTAAAAACTTTTTATAAAGTTTTCTTTTGCAAATTAATGTATAATGAAATTTATCAAGGGAGATTTTATAAAAATTGCAAAGGACACTTTTTGACAACATGAACAATCAGCCTCTGGCTTCAAGATTGAGACCCGACTCGCTGGAAGAATTTTGCGGTCAAACTCATCTTCTTTCCGAAGGAAAAATTTTAAGGCGGTTGATTGAAAATGACAATATTTCTTCCATGATTTTTTGGGGTCCTCCGGGGGTTGGAAAAACCACCCTTGCAAATATAATTGCCAAAAAAACAAATTCGTCGTTTATAAACTTTTCAGCCGTCACAAGCGGCATAAAAGAAATTAAAACCGTAATGCAAGAAGCGGAAGGAAACAGAAACCTCGGCTATAAAACCATTGTTTTCGTGGATGAAATTCACCGTTTTAATAAGGCTCAGCAAGACGCTTTTTTGCCTTTTGTTGAAAAGGGGAGCATTATTTTAATCGGCGCAACGACAGAAAACCCTTCCTTTGAGGTGAACAGTGCGCTTTTATCTAGGTGCAAGGTTTTTGTTCTTCAGCCTCTTGATGAAAATGACATTTTAAAACTCTTAAAAAGGGCAATAACGGATGAAAGAGGGTTTGGCGGTCAGAAAATAAATATTGATGATGAAACCCTTTTAATGATTGCCCGTTTTGCAAACGGAGACGCCAGATGTGCTTTATCGACCCTTGAAATGGTTATTTTAAACAGCAGCGTAAATGAAAGAGAAGAAACAGACGTTACAAAAGAGGTTTTGGAACAGTGCATATCCAAAAAGTCATTAATTTACGATAAAAACGGGGAAGAACACTATAACATAATTTCCGCACTTCATAAATCAATGAGAAATTCTGACCCCGACGCTGCCGTTTATTGGCTTGCAAGAATGCTTGAAGCGGGCGAAGACCCTTTGTATGTTGCAAGAAGGGTCACAAGGTTTGCAAGCGAAGATATCGGTCTTGCTGACCCGCATGCGCTTTCTGTTGCCGTTGCGGCATATCAGGCATGTCACTTTATCGGAATGCCCGAATGTACCGTTCATTTGACCGAAGCCGTGATTTATATGTCTATGGCGCCGAAATCTAACGCAATGGATGTTGCTTATATGCTTGCAAAAACTGACGCAATTAAACAGATTGCAGAGCCCGTTCCACTGGTTATAAGAAATGCGCCCACAAAACTTATGAAGGAATTAAATTACGGCAAGGGCTATCAATATGCGCATGACAGCGAGGAAAAATTGACAAATATGCAGTGTTTGCCTGATTCTCTTGTCGGAAGAGAATATTATAAACCAACCGAACAAGGTTTAGAAGTTAAATATAAGGCAAAACTAAAACAAATAAAAGACTGGAAAGAAGCGCACAAGAACGATTAAACGTATTAAAGTTTTTTTAAAAAACAACACAAACTATTAAAATTACAATTAAAAAAAGTAATATTTCCCTTTTTTGTTTTAACAAATTCCCAACTCTTTAAATTTTTCCAATTTATCTTCTAAATTAAAACTTCTGCAAAATACGGCACAGGGGAAACTGTTTAAAAAATCCATAAATTGGGGTGAAAGCCCTTTAACTTTAACCCCTTTATTTACCATTGCTTTTATATATTTATCAACAATCACCAGAGTGTCGTCAACTGCCTGTTTTATTTTTTCATTCGACATGGTATTATCCCCGATGGTGCTTGAATAAGTCGAAAAATATCCGATGTTTGTCAACATATATAAAAGTCCGCCATAATCTATTCGGGGCGATTTTTCATAATCCATATCAATAGGGTTTATACTTTTGTTTTCAACATCTAAAAGCAAATTGTTTGAATTCAGGTAATCCAAGCCATAGCCGTTTTTTTGCGCCTCTTGAATAACATCAATCAAATCTTCATAAGCGCTTACGGGAAGTTCTTTCAGTTGGTGAAGGCTTTTTGCGTATCGTTCTTTTCTTGAAATATCTTCATAAGGCTTTTCGCCTTCTTTCAGTTTTCCCGTATATTCGTTATATAACACTGTCGGGGGCGGGTTTCCGATAGATTTACCCTTTTGTTTTCTTAAAACTTCAACATTGCAAACTATTCCATGATAGTCATTGCTTTTCATTTTGATTTCAGCAACCGGCTGACCGATATTAATTGATAATTTTTGGTCTTTTTCTTCTATTGAGGCATTTTCGTAATCAAAGTCGCTGCCCAGATAATTAGACATTCTTAAAATATAATCTTCATTATTCGGAATTTTATACGCAATGTTAAAAAAGCCCTTTCCAATAATGTTTTCTTCATTTTGGAGAGTTTCTTTCAGACCCTTTTGCAAAAATTTTGTATCTTCCGCCCATTTGGTAAAGCTTGATTTTTCGGGCTTTTTTTCTCTTTCAAAGGTGTCTGTTCCTCTGAAAGTTAAAGCCAAAGGTTTTTTTATGTTGCCGTTATTTTGTATCTTTCCCAAGAATGATACACGGCTTGTTATGGGGTTTATTTGAAGCATAATCTTCTCTTTTTTACAAAGTCATTAATGCTTCTCAAAATTCAAAATTGCTAAATTATTACAAAAATTTAAACTTTTGATATTTAAGCTTTTGAAAATTCTTCCAAAAGAATGTCGACATTTTCTTTTGTAATCTCTTTATAGAGCCTGTTTGAAAGTTTTTCCGCTTTTTCTTTTGTAAGTTTTGAAAAATCAAATTTTAAAAGTTTTTCTATAATTTCAGGTTCAAAACGATATTTAATAACCTTTGCGGGGTTTCCGCCGACAATTGCGTATGGGGGAACATCTTCCGTAACAACGCTTCCAGCTGCAATAATTGCCCCTTGATTTATAACAACTCCGCCCATAATGATTGAATTTGCGCTAATCCATACATCGTCTTTCAAAACAATATTGCCTTTAAAACAGGTTTCTCCTTTATATCCGAGCATTTTCGCCCTAAAAGGAAAGGTAGAAAGGCAATTGTATTGATATTGGGAAGATACAATAAATTTTGCACCGGCTGCAATTGAACAAAAGTTTCCGATATAGAGCTTATACGGGCATGAAGTTGAAAAAGTTGCGTCAATTTCGCCGTAAGAATATTTGCCGACAATTATTCTGTCTTTATTTGCGGGCGTTTTTAAAGAAATGAGCTTGTTTTTGGGGTGTCTTTTCTTTCTTTTTACGCTTGCAATCGTAATGTTAAAAAGCTTATATTTGCTTATGGTTTCATTTTTATCAACATAAAAAATAGCTTTTATGAGCGGCTTTAGCATATATTTTATGTAATCAATATAAAAATACGGCTTAAATTTATAATATTTCATCATATATTTAAAATAACCGTCTTTTTTAAAGCTAAAGTTGTTATGATAATCAAAATAAAAATAGTTTGTGTGTTCCAAAAGAATTCTTTTTATGAAAGTTTCAAATGTTTTTTTGGAAATTCTGTTTTCTTTGACCTCGCAATTTAGAATTTCCAAAAGATTTAAGCCAAAAAAATGAGTTACGTTGTATCCTGATTTTTTGTGAACGGAAATAACATCCATAACCGCACCTTCAACCACACAGGAATTTTGCGCCATTCTTATGATGATATCCACCTGAGCGAAATTAAGGTCGGAAAATCTGTCAGGTTCTTTTAATTGTCTGTATTTTTCAACCTTGACACAAAGCCCTGCAATCCAAGTGCTCTGATAGCTTAAGTCATTTATGATATCGTCTGCGTTATTATATTTGCGGCAAGTTAAATCTTGCATGATTTCGCCCGTGTTTTTGAAAAAGATAACATCGGAATCTTGGTTTTTTAAAAATTCGACAATTTTATGAAGGCTTCCATAATTATAAAAAACGGTGTCGTTGCTTAATTTGGCATATATCCCGTCCGCAAGATTTAAAACCTGTATAAAATTTTTATCTTTTATGTTTTCTTTTTGTCTGTAATATTTAATTTTTTCGGGGAAACTGTTTATATAGTTTTTGCAAACCTCTTGAGTGTCGTCATTTGAACAATTATCGGAGATTACTATTTGGATATCATTTGAATTTTTGAACGCCTCATCATTTGTAAGCATTTCCAAAGTTGCCTTTAAATATTCGGCTCTTTCATAAGTCGGTATACAAATTGATAAAATCGGCTTTTCCATTTAATCTCCTTTATCGCCAATTGTAACATAAAATTAAAAACCCAAAAAGCCCGTTTGGTGCGGGCTTTTAAGTTATCTTATAAAGTTTGTAAACGTAACATCCTCACTTTTGGGCATTTCAACCCCCGCTTTTTTGCCCGCCTCAAGACATTTAAGGTGCCAAGCAAGGTTTCTTGCAAGAAATCTCATGTTTTGAAGCCCTTCGATATCTTGTTTAACTTCTTCAGGGGTGCTTCCATGAACCATATTCCAATATCTTCCCGAAATAACAGGCATTTGAGAGATTGTAAAATATTTATTTAACTGATCAAGCGTGGCTGTTGTTCCCGCCCTTCTTGCGCTTGCAACGGCGGCTCCGGCTTTATGAGCAAAGACATCTCCTCTGCCGCTTCTGAAAGCAACAAAAAACGCTCTGTCCAAAAATGCCGTGCATGCTCCGCTTGCGGAAGCGTAATGTACGGGAGAAGCCAAGATAAAGGCGTCATAATCTTTTGCAAGGTCTACAAACTCGTTAACCCCGTCATCCATTACACACTTTCCGAGTTTGGAACAAGCGCCGCAAGCCCTGCAAGAGCCTATCGGTTTATTGCCCACATGATATATCGTTGATTGTATTCCTTCTTCTTCAAGCGTTTTTGCAATTTCATTTAAAGCTGTATATGTACAACCTTCTTTGTGAGGTGAACCGTTAAACATTAATACTTTCATTTTTTCTCCTTAGTTTAAAAAGCCTTGTTTTATAAGCCAATCGGTAACTTTTTTGTCGGCTTCTTCGGGTCTTTCCTGTGCAATATGACCGTAAATTGAAAAACCTTCTTTAACATAGCCTGAACCCTCGTGGGTGCAAAAATGGTAAACTTTTTTATTTGACAAATCGTGACTTTCAATAAAGCTGTAAACCGGCATGGGTAAATCGCCCCACCAGTTTGGATATCCTAAAAAGACGGTGTCGTAATCATCAAAGTTTTCAACTTTGGCTTTAAGTTCGGGTCTATAATTGTGCTCTTTTTCGTTTTTTGCATATTCGACAAGCGCTTCGTAAGACATCGGATAATCATCGTCTTCGACTTCAATTTCAAACAAATCGCCGTTAGTTTTTTTGGCAATCATCTCGGCTATAATTGCCGTGTTGCCTTTTGTAATGTTCTTAACTCCATATTGTCCGCCTAATCTTGAAAAAAATGCGACAAGAATTTTTTTGTGAACTCCGTCTGTTTCAGTCATGCTTTTTCTCCGCTATTTAATAACCGTATTTTTAAAATCACAAATCCCAAAAAATAAATTTCAGCTTTTGTAATATCCGATTTTATCATATTTTTGCTCAAAAACTCAATATTTGTAATAAAAGAGAAAAATGTTTTAAAGGTTTTAGATTTGATTTTTTATTTCGTTATAAGTTTCATGGGCTCTATAGCTGCTTCTTGCAAGCGGGGACGACACACAGGCTTTAATTCCAGTATCAAGTGCAATTTGTCTTAATTTTTCAAACTCGTCCTCTTTATAATATTTTATAACGGGAAGATGTTTAACCGAGGGGCGAATGTATTGTCCGATTGTCAAAATGTCAACATTTGCCTCTTTAATATCTTTTATTGTTTGAATTATTTCTTCTTCCGTTTCGCCAAGCCCTGTCATAATGCCCGTTTTAGTTATAATGCCGGAGGAATTTTTTTTAATATAAGATAAAACCTCTAATGACCTTTTATAAATTGCTTGCGGGCGTGCTTTTTTATATAAAGAAGGAACGGTTTCGACATTGTGGTTAAAAACATCCGGCATGCTTTCGATTATTATATCAAGCGCCTTTTTATCCCCCTTAAAATCGGGAGTTAAAATTTCAATTTTGGTTAGAGGCTTGAGTTTTCTGATTTCATCAATTGTCTTTTTAAAGTGTTTTGCTCCGCCGTCTTCAAGGTCATCTCTTGTAACTGATGTTATAACAACATAGTCTAAATTAAGCTCTTTTACTGCGCAAGCAACGTTTTTAGGCTCGTTTTCATCTAACGGAAGGGGATATGAAGGAGAAATATTACAAAATCTGCAATTTCTTGTGCAGGTTTTTCCCATTATGAGAAATGTTGCGGTTAAACACCCGTAGCACACGCTTTTATTCGGACACCTTGCGCCGTCGCAGACGGTGTTTAAATTATATTTTGAAAGAATATTTTTCACCCTTTTATTTTCTTTGTTGTCAAGGCTTGCAATCGGGCGTTTCAGATAATCGGGCAGTCTTAAAATTTTATCCATTTAAAACCGCCTCTAAAATCCCTTCGGAATATGTAGGGTGAGCAAAAACCATATCTTTTATTTCATCAATTGAAACTTCTTTATTCATTAAAATTTGAATTTGCCCGATAAGGCTTGAAGCTTCGGGCGAGACAATGTGTGCGCCTTTTATAACACCGTTTTGGGAAATAATTTTGACAAAGCCGTCAATTTTATTATCACACCACGATTTTGGAAGATATGAAATCGGCAAATTATAGATTTTACAATTTTGCGGGGCGTCTTGTTCGTTTATCCCGACAGAAGCAATTTCTGGCGTGCCGTATACGACAGAGGGAATTTTTTCATCTTCATAAGATGCAATATTTTTGCCCAAGATTTTTCCGATAACAATATGCGCCTGATAAGAAGCGCCATGCGCAAGCATTTTGCCGCAAGCCAAATCCCCTGTTGCATAAACATTTTTATAATTCGTTGTAAAGTCCGAATTAACCTTAAGCCTTTCGTCAAGAAGTTTTTGCCTTCCCGTGGCAACAAGAACTTTTTCCGTATTGATTGTTGTGCCGTCATCAAGAGTTAAAACACCTTGTTTAAAGCTTTTTGCACCGCAACCGGTATAAATTTTAATTCTTTTCTGTTTGAAAATTCTCGTTATTCTTTTTTGAATGTCTATATCCATTAAAGGAAGAAGGTTTTCCGCCTTTTCAACAATGGTAACGTCTGTGTTAAAGTCTGATAAAATTCTTGCCCATTCAATTCCGATTGCGCCCGAACCGATTATTACAATAGAGTTTGGAAGATATTCAAGGTTTAAAATATCATCCGAACTTAAAACATCTTTTCCGTCAAATGGCAAAAAAGGCAGCTCATAAGGCTTTGAACCGGTTGCGCAAATTATATTTTTCCCGTATCTGCCGTTAACACAGAGGGTTTCAAAATTTATTTCCGCTTCTTCATAAATAATTTCAAGACCTTTTTTCACAAGTTCTGAACATGCCGCCTTTGAAAGCTTTTGAACGATTAAATTTTTGTTTTCAATAATTTTTTTATAGTCAATTTCAAGACTACCGCTTAATTTTATGCCGTTTTTTTCACAATTTTTAATTTCATTAAAAATTTCAGCGGAGTGTAAAATGGCTTTTGTCGGAATGCAGCCTTTATTCAGGCATGTTCCGCCAATTTGATTTTTTTCAAAAGCCAAAACCTTTAATCCGTTTTCTAAAGCCTCGCTTGCCGCTTTAATTCCCGCAGGTCCAAGCCCGACTATGATTAAATCATATATTTCTCTCATAAAAAAATTCTAACATAAAAACCTGTTTTTTCTAATTAAAATGGTGTAATAAATTTGAAATTTTTTACCCTTGTGGTAACATTATTTCAGTAATTACTGATATTGGAATAAAAATGAACCTTTTTTCACTTTTTAAAAGGCCTAAAAAAGAAGACATATTTGAAATTTTTCCTGACGGAATAGTTCTTGTTTCCATGGACGGAAAAATTTTGGATGTTAATGCCAAAGCGCTTCAAATTTTGGGCTTTTCAAAGCTTGACCTTGTCGGTTCATATTTTTCGCAATATGTTCAAGGGGGTTCGGTTCTTTTAAATAAGTTAATTCAAAACTCCCAAAGTGCCGTTACAAAGGCGGCAAACCCCAAAAAAGAAGACCTTTTTGTTGAAATCAGCGCCGCAAAAAGCGAAGACTTAGAAAAAGTTTACGTTTCAATTCGTGATATAACCGCAAATTATAAACACCAGAATATGGTCAACGGTGAATATGAAATTGCAAAAAAAATAATTGACGAGAAAAATTCATTTTTAACGGGCATATCGGGCGAATTTTTCAACCTTTTAAATTCGGTTACGAGTTTTTCAAAAGCCTTAAATGACGGCGTTGTCGGAGAATTGAACGATAAACAGTCAAAATATGTAAGCATTATAAACAAAAATTCAAACGAACTTTTATATGATCTTGAAAAACTTTTTAAATATTTTGAAGTTGAATCAAATCTCTATCAATATGAAAACAAAAATATCGATATGGCTGATTTGTTGAGTAATATTGCCAAAGGGTATGAAGCCCCGTTTGCCAAAAAAAAGCTTAACTATTCATACGATTTAACTTCTTTTGACACAAGAAGCGCAAAAACTGACCCTGTTGCAGTTGAAATTCTTGTAAAAAATGTTCTTGATATTTCGCTTAAATTAACCGATATAGGTACAATCAGCTTAAATGCGGGCAACCCGCCAATTGAATTTCTGGAATTAAAAGATTTTGAAAATCCGAACGAAGATACCGCAAAAAAATATACTTTGATTGAAATTAAAGACTCGGGCTTTGTTTTACCTCAAGGGGCGCTTGAAAACATTTACAATCCGTATTATCTGGATGATAAGATGAGCAAAAAAACAATAAGCGCAAAAATAACGCTGGCTCTCGTTTTAAAACATGTTAAAAACTTAAAAGGGGATATGTGGGTTTATTCAAAACCCAGTCAGGGAACGCTTGTTTCAATTCTCTTGCCTATGGAAAACGCTTAAATTATGGCAAAACTTTCTCTTAAAAATATCTCAAAAACCTTTAATTCAAAAGGCGGCTCAAAAAAGGTTCTGAATAACATTTCTCTTGAAATAGAAGATAAAAGTTTTTGTGTTCTTTTGGGGGCGTCAGGGTGCGGAAAATCTACACTTTTAAGGTTGATAGCGGGGCTTGAAACCCCTGATTGCGGTGAAATTTTTATTAACGATGAAAATGTTGTTCAAAAGCCGGCAAAAGACAGAGATATCGCCTTTGTTTTTCAAAGCTATGCGCTTTATCCTCATATGACCGTTTATGAGAATATGGCATTTCCCTTAAAAATAAAAGGTCTTGATAAAAAAACAATTGACGAAAAAGTTAAAAACGCATCTTCAATTTTGGGTCTTGACGAACTTTTAAAAAGAAAACCCAAAGAACTTTCGGGCGGGCAAAGACAGAGAGTGGCGCTTGGAAGGGCGATTGTAAGAGAGGCTAAAATTTTTCTTATGGATGAGCCGCTCAGCAATCTTGACGCAAAATTAAGAGCAAATATGAGGGTTGAAATTAAAAAACTTCACAAAAAACTAAACACAACCTTTATTTATGTTACCCATGACCAAACAGAAGCGCTCACTATGGGCGATACGATTGTTATATTGAACGAAGGCAAAATTTTTCAAAAGGGAACGCCGGATGAAATTTTTAACGCCCCGAAAAACACTTTTGTTGCTTCATTTTCCGGTACATACCCGATGAACTTGATTGAAGCAAAAATTGAAAATGATGAAATTAAAACAAAAATGTTTCAATTTAAAATTCCCTGTAATTATAAACAGGTTTTATCAGACAGAAGCAAGGTTTTTCTCGGCATTCGCCCCGAGAATATAAAGCTTGAAAATAATGAGTTTGATATTAAAGAAGAATTTTTAATTAATTTTGTTGAAAACACGGGCGCAATCAAGGTTTTACACCTTGAAAAAGACAAAGAAGAACTAAAAGCGGTTGTAAATTGCAATCAAAATCTTGAGGGCTCAAAAACCTTTTATTTTAATTCAAAAGACTTTATTTTCTTTGATTTTTATTCAAAAGAAATTATTAATCCGCTTTAATAAAACTAGAGTCTGTGTTTTGTGTTTCTTTCAACCCAGATATAAGTTTGTTCAATTGCGCTCATAAAAGGGTTATAGGCAAAATTATACTCAAGAAAAGGGTTTTTCGCTTTGTCGTTTACCTTGTTTATTTTTTTATTTACCTGTTTAAAATATTCTCTAACGTTCATTTTAATTCCAATCGTAAACTGTTTATTTTAAAATAACCCATTCGCTGTCTTGTACCAAACCCCCGAAAGTTTAGTATAAAAATTGCCTTTTAGTTTAAGAATATTATTCGGCTAAAAACGTGTAAAATATTTTTTTTGATAATTTTTGTAAATTTTTTTTAAAAATCATACATCCGGTGTACTTGTAATTAAACCTTTTAGAATGGTATTATTCTCGTGTTATTATTGTAATTATTATACGGTGAGAAATATGACTAAAACGAAGCTTACAATTATTGCCATTATTGCCTTTTTGCTTCTTTGCGTGGGCGTAAAATATATATCCGGCAAAATTATAGAAAAGAAAATTGCAGAGCAAATTCATCTTCCTGTTGTAGAGGCGGGATATGCTTTTGATACGGAAACATCAAGCTCAATATCTTCCCCCGGCAGAGTTGTTGCAATTAAATCGGCGGATGTTATCGCAAGAACAACCGGCTTGATATTGCAGCAAAATTATAAAGAGGGTGATATTGTTAAAAAAGGACAGCTTTTATACACGCTTGATTCAGATAATCAGGCTATAGCGCTTCAAAAGGCTCGTGCAGACTTGGAAAACGCTAAAGCTGCGCAGTTTCAAGCCCAAAAAGATTATGAAAGAGCCGCAGAACTTGTTAAAAATGACTATGTTTCCAAATCTGCTTTCGATCAGGCTCTTGCTAACAGAAACTCTGCAAATGCACGTGTGAAATCTGCAATTGCCGCCGTAAATGACGCAAAAAGAATTTTATCTTATACAAAAATTTATGCTCCTATTTCAGGAAAAATCAGTTTAACGGATATTACTGTCGGGAACTATTTGTCTTCTCCCAACATGGTTTTAACAAAAATAGTTTCTCAAGACCCGATTTATGTCACATATTCACTCGATTCGGGAATTTTTACCCAGCTTAAAAATGATGAAATTATTCCGAACAAAAACCAAAGCGGGGCAATAAAAGTTGAAGTTACCCTTCCTGACGGCACTGTTTACGATAAAACGGGAAGCGCAGACTTTTTTGACAATACCATTTCACAGTCAACCGGCACGATTACTTTAAGAGCAACTTTTCCGAACCCTGACAACGTTTTAATTCCCGGAGACTTTGTTAATGTAAAAGTTTATTCAAACAAAGTTATAAAAGCCCTTGCCGTTCCGCAAACAGCGGTTCTTCAAGATTCAGAGGGCAAATATCTTTATGTAATAGACGATGAAAATGTCGTTCACAAAAGAAAAATCACGGTTTCAGGCGAAAAGGACGACAACTGGATAGTTACATCAGGAATTACAAAAGAAGAAAAGTTTGTTGAAATAGGCACAGTGGGTGTAAGGGACGGATTAAAAGTTCAAATAAAAGAAAAAGAACAAAAGATTCCCCTTGAAAAAGAAGAAAAGCCGGCTGAAACAGCCGAAACTCCCGCAGTTGATACACAAACCAAGGAATAATCATAAATGTTTGCCAAATTTTTTATAGAAAGACCAAGATTTTCAATAGTTTTGTCACTTGTTATAGTTCTTATCGGACTTATAGCCCTTAAGAACTTGCCTTTGGAACAATATCCGGATATAACTCCGCCTCAGGTAATGGTTATTGCAACATATACGGGTGCAAGCTCCGAAGTTATAGAATCTACGGTTGCCCAGCCTATTGAAGCTCAGGTTAACGGTGTTGAGGATATGATTTATATGACATCAACCTCAAGCAACGGTTCTTACAGGCTGAATGTTTTCTTTAAAACGGGAACAGACCCCGATATGGCGCTTGTTAACGTTCAAAACAGGGTTTCTCTTGCCACTCCGAGGCTTCCTTCCGACGTTCAAAGATACGGGCTTACAACAAAAAGGTCAACGCAAGGTGCGGGGCTTGTTATGTATGCGATTACTTCGCCCGACAACTCAAAAGATTTGGTTGAAACCAGCAACTATGCATCAATTTATCTAAAAGATGAACTTGCAAGGGTGGAAGGAGTCGGCGAAGTTCAAGTATACGGCGCAAGAGATTATTCAATAAGAATTTGGCTTGATTCAAATAAAATGGCGGCGCTTAATGTTTCGCCACTTGAAATTCAAAATGCGGTGAACGGGCAAAACGTTCAAATTCCTGCGGGCGATATCGGTGCAGAGCCGCTTGTAAACAAACATCAAATGAAAATCACCCTTAAAACAACGGGAAGGCTTACTGACCCCGAACAGTTTGCAAATATAATTATACGTTCAAACCCCGACGGTTCCGCAATAAGACTTAAAGACGTTGCAAGAGTTGAACTTGCGGGCGAAAGCTATGCAAACATGGGCAGATTGAACGGAAAAGAAATCGCCGTTATTTCTGTTATGCAGCTTTCCGACGCAAACGCAATTCAGGTTGCAAACGATTGTAATAAAAGAATGGAAGAACTTTCAAAGAGCTTTCCTCCCGGCATAAGCTATTCAATTTTGCGTGACACAACTGAAACAATTAAAGAATCACTTGCTGAAGTTGTTAAAGCCATTGTTCTTGCAGTTATTCTCGTTACGGTTGTTGTTTATATGTTTTTGGGCGACTGGAGAGCTTCAATTGTTCCTTTTGTTTCAATTCCGGTTTCATTGCTCGGAACGCTTGCAATATTTGTTCTTGCAAAGTTTTCGATTAACACACTAACCCTTTTTGGTTTTGTGCTTGCCGTGGGAACGGTAGTTGACGACAGTATTGTTGTTGTTGAAAACGTTCAAAGGCACATTGAAGAAGGAAAAACTCCAAAAGAGGCAACTATTGTTTCAATGGAAGAAATTACGGGCGCCGTTGTTGCTACTTCTCTTGTATTAATGGCGGTATTTGTTCCCTGTTCTTTCATTGCGGGCATTTCAGGTAAAATGTATCAACAGTTTGCGGTAACAATTGCCGCTTCAATCGGCTTTTCGGTTGTCGTTGCGCTGACCCTTGCGCCCGCACTTTGTGCAACTCTTTTAAGAAGCAAAGAGGAAATGCCCAAAAGAACTTTCTATGAAAAGTTTAGAGAATTATACAATGATTATTGGTCAAAAAAACATCCTAAAACTTTTAGAGGGAAGATGAGAGCTTGGGGCGAATTTTTTGCTTGCGCTTGGGAAATTTGCATTAAAAAATTCAATCGCTTTTTTGACCGAGTTAAAAAAGTTTATCTTAAAGGTTCAGATTACTATATAAACAGCGGCAAAATGACCCTTATAACTTATCTTTTGTTGCTTTTGGCTTTGGGCGTTCTTTTCAAAATTATACCGACAGGCTTTTTGCCCGAAGAAGATATGGGCGCAGTTTTGACCAACATAATTTTGCCTGACGGAACTTCTCTTGCAAAAACATCAGACCTTTCTTTGAGCATTGAAAAGGAATTAATGGAATTGCCCGGAGTTCGTCAAATTGGTGGTATTGTCGGGATGAACGGCGATAATACGGCATTAATATTTACCGTATTTAAATCTTTTGAAGAAAGAAAAGGACCTTGTGCTCTTAGAAAACTCTTTATGAGCAAAGAGGAAAAGGCAAAATATGAAACGTCACTTGAAGATTACAAAAGAAATATTGCCGCCATTACATCAAAATATAATGAAGCGAGTATTGTAACCTTTGTTCCGCCTGCAATTTCAGGTATGAGTATGTTTGGCGGTTTTGAATATCAGTTCCTTGATAAAGGTCAAAGAACGGCACAGGAACTTTTTAATGAGGCTATGGGACTTATAGTAAAAGCAAACCAAAGCCCCAAATTGTCAAGCGTTTACACCCAATTTAACGCAAATATTCCTCAGTTTTTAATCAGTATTGATTATGAAAAACTAAAAGCTCAAAATATAGCTGAATCGGAAGTGGCAGCTGCCTTATCATCCCAATTCGGCGCTTATTATATAAATGACTTTAACCTTAAAGGCAGGGTCTTTAGGGTAATGATGGAAGCGGATGAGCCATACAGAGGCATTCCTTCCGATATGAACAAAGTTTATATTAAAACGCAAAACGGTACCAGCGCACCTTTAAGCTCGGTAATTAAAATTACTCCCGTTACGGGACCTTACAGCGTTACAAGATATAACATGTATAATTCAATTCAAATTCAAGGAAGCCCCGCAAAAGGTCAATCATCAGGGGACGCTATTAAAGAAATGAACAGAATTTCTGACGAAATGTTGTCATCTGACCTCGGCTATGCATGGTCAGGAACTTCCCTTCAAGAAATTGAATCTTCAGGGCAGACAACATCCGTTATTATTATGTCTTTGGTCTTTGTATATTTGTTCCTTGTTGCGCTTTATGAAAGCTGGATGCTGCCGATTGGAGTTATGTTGATTACTCCTATTGCAATGTTGGGCGCTTTATTCCTTCAATATGTTACGGGAAATCAACTTGACATTTATGCGCAAATAGGGCTTATAATGTTAATTGGTCTTGCCGCAAAACAGGCAATTTTGATTGTCGAATTTGCTAAAGACGCAAGAGAAGGAAAAGAAAAAAGCGTGTATGAAGCCGCAATGGAAGCTGCAAGCCTAAGGTTCAGGGCTGTTATGATGACGGGTATTGCCTTTATTTTGGGTATGGTGCCTCTGGTTTTTGCCACAGGCTCAGGTGCTCAATCAAGAAGGGCGCTTGGAACGGCAGTGTTTGGCGGAATGATTGTTGCGGTTACGGTTGGTGCTATTCTTGTTCCCGCTTTTTATGCTCACATTCAAAACAGACGTGAAAAAGCGAAAGTTGAGAGCCAAATAAGAAAAGAAAAACACATTAAGGATATCAGAGAAAATGAATACTAAAAAATTTTCATATTTGTTGTTACCTTTGTTTTTGAACATGGCTTTGCCTGTTTTTGCAAGCGATGAGCCGATTATTATTGCAGACACGGACGCTAATGTTGTTGTTGAACCTCAAAGCGAAAGTTCTCTTTCAAAAACGGAACAAAAAAACACGGATGAAACGCCCGCAGTTCAAAAAGAATCTTCGACGGACGATGTTATTTTTGAATCCGAAAAACAGGATAAAGACGTTATAACCCTTGAAGAAAAGGGCAAAAAGCTTGAAAAAAGAACAAAAAAACAGAAAAAAAATAAAGAAGATTATTCCGAATATTTAATTCCCGAAAACGGATATCTTCCTGTCGGCAACACCGGCGACAAGCAAATTTCAATTCAAGGTTCGGTTTCAAAAACCGACGAATTATCTCTCGCAGATTGTTTAGAGCTTGCGCTTTCAAACAATCCCAAAATAAAAGCGGCATATGCCAATGTTTCCGTTATTAAAGAAAATAAAGTTCAAACAATTTCAAACTATACTCCGAGTTTGTATACAAATACGGGTATTACAAGAACCAAGCCGGATACATCCGCTATAGAAGGCTATCCTTCAAAAGCTTACACCAGATATCTTTTAGGCGAAATTACCCTTTCCGAAATGGTTTATGACTTTGGCTTTACGCAAAACCAATATACAATTAACAAAATTGAATGGGAGATGTCTAAACAAAATGTTGAATCTGTTGTTAATTCCGTTGTAAGAGATGTAAAAGACGCTTATTACAATCTTTTATATGCACTAAGCGCAAAACAGGTAAGGGCGGAATCGGTTGAACATTTTGAACAAATGTATAATCAGGCAAAGGCTTTTTATGAAATCGGAACTCACCCGAAAGTTGATGTTACCATTGCGGCTGCTAATTTGGCGGATGCAAGAGCGAATTATATTCAGGCAACAAATGCGGTTGATTTAGCCGTGTCAAAATTGAATAACATTATGGGAACGCCGTTTATAGACCCTTATGTTGTTGATACTTCAATGCCTTTTCAAGAAACAAATATTACAATGAAAGAGGCAATTGAAATAGCAAACAAGGCACGTCCGGACCTTAAAATGGCGATATCAGAAGTTCAAATTGCGGAACAGAGCGTTAAACTTTCCAAAAAAGCTTATATGCCGAACCTTTCTTTGCAAGCCGATGTCGGAATGGGCGGAAGGCACGACTTTACTGACAAAAACTGGTATAGTGTCGGGGGATATTTCAGTTTTCCTGTTATAAACCCTGTTTCAATCACAAGCAAAATAAAACAGGCAAAAGCTCAGCTTGAACAACAAAAATATGACGCTAAAGGCATTGTAAACGACATATACTATGAAATTCAAACGGCATATGTTTCTTTAAACGACGCAAGACAAAGAATTTCGGCTTCAAAAGTTGCGGTTCAAGAGGCGAGAGAAAGCTATGAACTTTCTCAGGGAAGATATAAAGCCGGAGTTTGTGACGCTATTGAATTAAAAGAAGCACAATTAACATATGACAGCGCAAAACTTGCTTATATAAACAATATTTATTTCTATAACAGCGCAAAAGCTTCTCTTGAAAAGGCAATAGGGCAAACCATAAAAGATTCCGACATCCAAGAAAGCATTGAAATTTAATATAATAGGTGTAAAAATATGAGTTATGAAGGATATTAAATTTCAACTCATATCAGACCATAAACCCGCAGGCGATCAGCCAAAGGCAATAAAAGAACTGGTTTTTGGCATTAACAATGATTATAAAAACCAGACACTTCTTGGGGTTACGGGTTCCGGAAAAACTTTCACGATAGCAAACGTTATTGAACAAGTTCAAATGCCAACCCTTGTTATTGCCCATAATAAAACCCTTGCGGCGCAATTATACGGCGAATTTCGAGAACTTTTTCCAAATAATGCGGTTGAATATTTTATTTCTTATTATGACTATTATCAGCCTGAAGCTTACATTCCAAGAACAGACACTTATATTGAAAAAACGGCTTCAATAAATGACGAAATTGACCGTCTCAGACACAACACAACAAGAAGCCTTTATGAAAGAAAAGATGTTATCGTTGTTGCTTCCGTCAGCTGTATTTACGGTTTAGGGCTGCCCGAAAACTATTTCAAAGGGGCGGTAAAACTTCAAATAGGAGATGAAATAGACAGAAAAGCCTTTTTAAATCACCTTATTTTGACAAGATATGAAAGAAATGACCTTGAATTAAAAAGGGCAACCTTTAGAGTAAGAGGCGATTTAATTGAAATAATGCCGGCTTTTGAAAAAGTTATTACAAGAATTTCTTTTTTTGGAGATGAAATCGAAAAAATTTCAAGAATTGATGAAGTGACGGGTGAAGTTATCGAAAATGTTAATGAAACGGTAATTTACCCCGCAGTGCACTATCTTGCGGATGACGACGATATGGATAAAACGCTTGAGGTTATCAGACTTGAGCTTAAAGACAGATTAAACGAACTGTATGCCCAAAATAAACTCGTTGAGGCTCAACGCCTTGAACAGAGGGTAAATTATGATATTGAAATGATTAAAGAAATGGGCTATTGTTCGGGAATTGAAAACTATTCAAGAATTTTAGAAAAAAGACCCCCCGGAACACCGCCTTCAACCTTGCTTGATTATTTTAACGATGACTTTCTGGTTGTGATTGACGAATCTCATGTAACGTTGCCTCAGCTTAAAGGAATGTATTTTGGCGATAAATCAAGAAAAGAGGTGCTTGTTGATTACGGGTTCAGGCTTCCTTGCGCAAAAGATAACCGCCCGTTAACTTTTGACGAATTTTGGGGAAAAATTGATAAAAAAATCTTTATATCAGCCACCCCCTCAGACTTTGAAAAAGAAGTGTCAGAACAAACCGTCGAACAAATTATTCGCCCGACAGGACTTGTTGACCCTCTTATTGAACTTCATCCCACGGCAGGACAGGTTGATGATTTAATTAAAGAAATTCAAGAAGTCACAAAGAGAAATGAAAGGGTTTTTGTTACCACTTTGACCAAAAAAATGGCAGAAAACCTTACCGAGTTTTTGACGGGAAGGGGCGTCAAGGTTCGATATCTTCACTCTGAAATTCAATCTTTGGAACGTGTTGAAATTTTAAGAGATTTAAGGCTCGGCGAATTTGATGTTCTTGTGGGCGTAAACCTTTTAAGAGAGGGGCTTGATGTACCTGAAGTTTCGCTTGTTGCAATTATGGACGCCGATAAAGAGGGCTTTTTAAGGTGTGAAACCTCTTTAATTCAAACCATAGGGCGTTCCGCAAGAAACGTTAACGGAAAAGTCATTATGTATGCCGACAAGGTTACCGATTCAATGAAAGCGGCGCTTGATGAAACAAAAAGACGTAGGGAATTGCAGCTTGCATATAATAAAGAACACAACATTGTTCCGAAAACAATCAAAAAACCCGTTGAAAATAATCTTCTTGCGCTTGTTCAAAGCTATAGGAATGTTGAAGACATTATTGCGGAATCAATGACGGAATTAAAAATAGAAAAAGAAGATTTGCCGAAACTGTTGAATAAACTTGAAAAAGATATGCACAAAGCCGCAAAAATTCTTGATTTTGAACGTGCAGCCGAAATCAGAGACAAAATAAAAAAACTCCGTGAAATATCAGCGAAGCCAGAGTGAAGGCAAATCGCCACGCAAGGGCGGGGCGTTTGCCGTAACTGTTGATAGCCGCCGTTATGAATGAAGCCCTGAAAGGGCGAAATGAATGAACAAATTTGCAAACCTTGCAAATTTGACAGGCGGTAAGCGAAGCCAGAGTGAAGTTAAGACAAGCGATGAGCTTGGCTTAACGAAACAGTTGATAGGCGACAGGGTCGCCCGTTCGAGAAGGTTGATAACCTTCGAGAATGGGGCAGGCAAAGTCAGAAACGAAGTTTCTGCGTGCCGTTTAGCAAAAAATAAACGCAAGGTAGCACGTAGGGTGGACTTTAGTCCACCAATTATTGTTTAAATTACTATATCTCGTGTACTTAATGAAATGCTATTGCATAGAAAGCAATCGGTAGGCTAAAGCCTACCCTACAAGTTTACACCGATTAGACCCTGAAACAAGTTCAGGGTGACAAGCACGTAGGGTGGACTTCAATGCGAAGAATGTAGGGTGGACTTTAGTCCACCAATTATTGTTTAAATTACTATAAAAACTTTTCTTTCGTGCACTTAATGAAATGTTATTGAATAGAAAGCAATCTGTAGGCTAAAGCCTACCCTACAAGCTTGCACCGATAAGACCCTGAAACAAGTTCAGGGTGACAAGCACGTAGGGTGGACTTCAATGCGAAGAATGTAGGGTGGACTTTAGTCCACCAATTATTGTTTAAATTACTATAAAAACTTTTCTTTCGTGCACTTAATGAAATGTTATTGAATAGAAAGCAATCTGTAGGCTAAAGCCTACCCTACAAGCTTGAAACCGATTAGGTTTCAATTGAGCGAAGTCCAAAAAAGAGAGCCGCTAG
>CANRGC010000016.1 GCA_947630045.1 Candidatus Gastranaerophilales bacterium | reverse complement strand
AGGAAGAAACGGAGTTTCTCTTTCCGCAGGAGTTCATATTGAACTCGGAAAAGATAAGATGAAAGGTAAAGATAAAGGTAAAGTAAAGGATAAAACGAAAACTAAAGATAAAGTTAAAGAAAGCGTGTAGGGAAATAAAGCCCTGTAATTTACAGGGCTTTTATGGTGTTTAGATGTGTAAGACGGTTTGTAGGGCAGTTTGTAGGGTAGGCTTTAGCCTACCGATTGCTTTCTATGCAACAAGATTTCATTAAGTACACGAGAGAAAAGTTTTTATTATAGTAGTTTAACAATAATTGGTGGACTAAAGTCCACCCTACGTGCTGCCCTGCGTGTTTGTCACCCTGAACTTGTTTCAGGGTCTTACCGGTGTAAACTTGTAGGGTAGGCTATAGTCTACCGATTGCTTTCTATGCAACAAGATTTCATTAAGTGCACAAGAGAAAAGTTTTTATAGTTTAAACAATAATTGGTGGACTAAAGTCCACCCTACATTCTTTTATGGCGTTTAGATGTGTAAGACTGCAGCTTGTAGGGTAGGCTTTAGCCTACCGGTTATTGTTTAAGATTTTTCAATTTAAAAGATAAAATAATTTTCTACACGTGCACTTAATGAAATGTTATTGCGAAGGACTGTTTGAGTGGCAAAGCCACGAGTTGTCCGAAGCAATAATGTTGAATTTAGTGCACGTTTTTAAAGTTCCCCGCAATGGTTCAAGCCCTCTTTCTTTTCTTTACCTTCGCTTTCTTTTCTTTGATGGGCGCTTGAACAAAGAAAAGAAAGCGAAATAAGCTCCGTAAAGCGAAAACAAACGAAGAACTTAGTGCATACCTTAAGCTAATTGGTGGACTAAAGTCCACCCTACGTGCTCACTGCGTTCGCTAGTCCGTCAGAATTTTCGCTTCTTGAAAATTCTTAATTGCTCATTCCTTGGACTTCGTTTCAGAATTGTTTTTTAAAAACAATTCTTTCACTTCGCTCGTCATTCGCATTACGGAGCTTCGCTCACTTCGTTCGCTTCGTCCGTCAGAATTTTCGCTTCTTGAAAATTCTTAATTGCTCATTCCTTGGACTTCGTTTCAGAATTGTTTTTTAAAAACAATTCTTTCACTTCGCTCGTCATTCGCATTACGGAGCTTCGCTCACTTCGTTCGCTTCGTCCGTCAGAATTTTCGCTCTTGGGTGGGCGGATTCATAGACAGATTTTAGCCTTTGGGTTGAAATATGGGTATAAATTTGAGTATTTGAAATGCTTGCATGTCCCAGCAATTCTTGCACAACTCTAAGGTCTGCGCCGTTTTCTATCATTTTTGTTGCAAAAGAGTGTCTGAAAACATGCGGAGTAACATGTTTTGTAAGCTCAATCGACTCAACGACAGATTTAAGAGCTTTTCTTATGCTTTGATTTTGTAATCTGTAACCATGGTTATTTATAAAAATTGGCGAAGCGCCCGTTTTGTCGGTTTTACATATCATATCTGAAATATTATTAATATAATTTAAAAGAAGGGTTTTTGTTTTGTCCGGAACAAGCACTATTCTTTCTTTTGCGCCTTTTCCGAAAACTCTGATTTCGTTTTGTTCAAGATTTAAATTTTCATAATTTAAGCCTGACAATTCTGAAATTCTCATGCCTGAAACCCACAAAAGTTCAAATATTACACGGTTTCTATAACCGGCAGGCGTGTCAATTTTTATATTTGTTAAAATTTGCTCAATTTCCTCAGTTGTTAAAAAATTAGGCAAATTTTTGGGAAGCTTTGGACCTTTTGTTGTGTCTGTCGGGTTATAATCAACGATTTCCATATTATACAAAAATTTGTAAAATGAACGAATTGAGGCAATTTTTCTTGCAACCGTTGTTTTTGTATAGTTCATCTGACCAATAAAATAGAGGTATTCCGAAAATTTTTTGGCGTCAATTTCAAAAACTTCTTTTTCGCCCGCCCAAATCAAAAAACACAAAACATCCGCACAATATGCCCTAACTGTATGAGAGGAAAAATTTTTCTCAAGTTTAAGATAACATTCAAACTCTTTAAAATAATCTTTTGATTTATCACTTACAGCCATAAATTTATTATACAATCATTTTTAAAAATTAATATAAATTAAGTATTTAACCATTGTAAAAAAAATTATATTATAGTGTGGTAAATCCTCATTTTTAAGTTAACATGAATTTTGAAGATTTTAAAAGAAATGGTTAAGAAAAATTGGCTAATAACTTTGAAAGTTTAAATAATTTAGAAGACAATATAAGAAAATCTTCCGTTGTTCAAGAAAGAACGGGGCTTGTTGCCGTTCATATGTATAAACAATTTCTTGATTTTCAAAAATCTAATCAAAATACAAACGACATTTTTATCAAAATGGCGGAAATTATGAACAGCATTGTTGATTCCCTGAAACAGTCTTTTAACGTAAGGAACATTCCCTCGGGGAACATTTATTGCGAAATAGACTCTACAAAAACAATTGCCACAATTAACATTTTATGGCACACAATAAGTTTTACATCCCGTTATAATACTTCGCCAAAAGCCCTTCAAAGAGAAGGCGAAAACCCGCTTTTGTGCGGAAGAATTTTTGCCGTAAACGGAAGTTATGTAAAACTTATGCAGGGAGTCAGCGACTATGAAGAACAAATTAAAGTTCTTTTAAACAATGAAATTGCCTCTTTATACGTTCCCGCCGAAAAAAACCAGAACGTAATAATGACAATTCGCCATAAAGATAACCAAAAATCTTTATTGAGTCATGTTGACGCTCCGAGAGATTTTCTTTTAAAAGTTATCGAAATTGTTTGTGCGGGCGGCGTTTTACACGAACAAACCCCGAAACCAAACTTTTTCTTTTAGTTTTTAATAAAAAAGCCGATTGTTTGAAATCGGCTTAATTATTCTTTTTTTAAATTATCCTTCTTTTATTTCTTTTTCCAAGTCGGAAAGAATTTGAAGGGCGCAAGATATGTCTTTTGCGGAACCTTGTGCCATATTGGGCTTTCCGCCGCCGTTTCCGCCCATAAGTTTTGTTATTTTTGAAACAATAGCGCCCGCTTGAACTCCGGCTTTAACAAAACCGTCAGTTACTTTTGAAATAACAACGGCGCCGCCGTCAGGCTTTTTAGAGCATAATACAATGATTGATTCTTTGCCGAGTTTTTTTGCAAGCATTTCAACCCCAAGCCTTATTGCGCCTGTGGGTAAATCTTCGGTCATAGAAATGAAAAGCTTGCCTTCTTGACCTTTAATTTCAACATCTTGCGCCCTTTGCATGAGAGAATCAAATTTTGCTGCGGTAATTTTACTTTCAAGCTCGGTTATTTCAAGGTTTTTCGATTTAATTTCATCTGTCAATTTTTCAATTTTTTCTTTTATTTCATCAGGTTTAATCTTATAATTTTGTGCAATTTCATTTATTAAATCTGACTTTAAATTTAAGTAATTTAGTGCGGAATCGGAACAGATAATCTCAATTCTTCTGACCCCTTGAGAAATTGCGGATTCGGACACAATTTTTGCAAGTCTTAAATCTTTTGTGTCTTTAACATGACATCCGCCGCAAAGTTCTTTTGAAACAGTGTTATCGCCGTCGGAAAAACTTACCACACGAACCGTTTCGCCATATTTTTCATTAAACAAAGCTGTTGCGCCTGAAAGTTTCGCTTCATCAAGGCTCATTATCTTTGTTTCGCCTTTTAAACCTTTTTTTATCCAGCCGTTTATAATGTTTTCAACTTTTTTTAGTTCTTCTTTGGATGAAGCCCTTGAGAATGAAAAATCAAACCTTGTTCTGTCAGGCTCAACTTGTGAACCCGCCTGATGAACCTCAGAGCCCAAAACTTTTATAAGCGCCGCTTGAAGAAGGTGGGCTAAAGAGTGATGTTTTCTGATTTCTTCCCTTTTTTCAAGGTCTATCTTCGCTAAAACTTCATCGCCTTTTTTCAAAGTGCCAAGGCCTCTGTGAACAAAAACTTTTCCCGCCTTGAAAGTTTTTTCGACACAAAAATCATTAATTTTTCCGCTGTCGCCGATTTGACCGCCCGATTCGGCATAAAACGGTGTTATATCAAGAATAACGTCCGCCTGTTCGTTTTCAATAAAATCAACCTCTTTATTGTCTTTTACAATGGCAAGAACCTTTGCGGAAGCTTCATTTTGCTCATAACCGACAAATTTGGTATCGGGGTTATTTGTATAATGAAGGTCATCCGTTAAAATAACCTTTTGCATTGAAGCTCTTGCTCTTTCTTTTTGAGCCTTCATTTCAAGTTTAAAGCCTTCCTCATCAACTTTTATGCCTTGTTCTTCGGCAATTTCTTTAGTTAGTTCAAAAGGAAAACCGAAAGTATCATACAGTTTAAATGCATCTTCGCCTGACATAGTCATTGTTTCAGACTTTTTAACATTGACAAAAATTTCTTCTATCTGGCTGTAGCCCCTTTGAATGGTCTGTTTAAACCTTTCTTCTTCAGACAAAATAACTTTTTGAATTTTTTCTTTATTTTCAACAAGTTCGGGGTAAAATTCACCGTAGTTTTCAATCACTTTATCGACAACAGGCGCCATAAACGGCATTTCTAAGCCCAAAAGATAGCCATGGCGAAGCGCACGTCTTAAAATCATTCTTAAAACATAACCTCTGCCTTCATTTGTGGGCAAAATTCCGTCAGCTATCATAAATGAAACACAGCGGGCATGGTCGGTTACAATTCTTAAGGAAACATCCGTCTTTTCATTTTCTTTATATTTTTTGCCTGAAATTTCCGAGACTTTATCAATTATTGACTTTAAAAGATCGGTTTCAAAAGTTGATTCAACCCCCTGACATACCATGGCAATTCTTTCCAGCCCCATGCCTGTATCTACGTTTTTCTTATCAAGAGGGCTTTGATTTCCGTTTTCATCTTGAAAAAGTTCCGTAAATACAAGATTCCAAATTTCAACCCACCTGTTACACTCACAAGTTGCAATTGAGCAATCATCAGAACATTTCAAGTGTTCGCCCAAATCATAATGAATTTCGGAACAAGGCCCGCAAGAACCTGACGCCCCCGGAGGCCCCCAGAAATTATCTTTTTTGCCTTTTCTTAAAATTCTCTCGGGCAAAACTCCGACAGATTTCCAAATTTCAAAAGCTTCATCGTCCGTTTCAAAAATTGTTATCCAGAGTCTTGATTTGTCCAAGCCTAAATATTCTTTACTTGTAACAAATTCCCAAGCCCATGGAATAACTTCTTTTTTATAATAATCACCAAAGCTGAAATTGCCAAGCATTTCAAAAAATGTATGGTGTCTCGGGGTTCTTCCGACATTTTCAATATCAGAATCTTTTCCCCCCGCACGTGCACACTTTTGGCAGCTGACGGCTCTTGGCGGGTCATAGGGCGGTTTTTCCAACCCGAGATAATATGGCATAAATTGAACCATGCCTGCCGTTGTCAATAAAATTGTCGGGTTGTCAGGCACCAAAGACGAACTTTTAACACGTGTTGAATTATGTTTCTTTTCAAAGAAACTTAAAAACATTTCTCTTATTTCAGCTGAAGTTTTCATTTTTTAAACCTTTAACATACATTTTTATGTAAATAATACCATAGAAATAATTTTGACAAAAAGTGCAAAAAACTATATTCTATCTTTATTATATAAGGGGAAATAAAAAATGGCTGATACTTTAGATTTAATTAACTGTCCCGCATGCGGCAAAAAAATGACGAAAATCTATCTTAAAGAACAAGGCTTTAATATAGATATCTGTCTTGACGGGTGTGGCGGCATTTATCTTGATAACAGAGAATTTAAAAAAGTTGACGAACAAAAAGAAGACATAACACCGGTTTTAGAAGCAATCAAAAATAAAACGTTTGAAAAAACCGATGAAGAAAAAACAAGAATTTGTCCCGTGTGCGGTCATGATATGGTTAAAAATTATGCAAGTGTACTAAAAAAGATTGAAATTGACGAATGTTACAATTGCGGCGGTAAATTCTTTGACCATAATGAATTATTGGCAATAAGAAATGAATTTACAAACGAAGAAGAAAGAATAAAAGCTTTTAATGATTATGCAAACAAAAAATTTAAAGGAGCCACGGACGGGCTTTCAAGCATAAGCAGCGAAAAGCTGGGCAAAGTTATTAATATAGTTTCAAAATATATATAAAATAAAAAGGCGATGAGCGAAAAAGCCGACACCGCCTGAAATTTCGTATTATAATGGAGGAAGGAGTGGAAAAGAGAAGAACTAACCACTCATGATATTCCCCCGATATATTATATATAACATATATATTAAGAATATATTAAAAATTTGTTACATTTCATCTGTATTTTCTTTGCCTGTTGCGGTAATTTGCTTTTGAACAACCGTAATCGCACCCGCAATGGGAATTCCGCCTGTTTCGGGCGGAAGATTTGTAACAACGCCGTTTATATACATAACGCTTGATGAGCCACCGTCCAAGTTTATTGCGTTTTCGCAGCCCAATTTTTTCATAAATTGCGCACCCTCATAAAGGCTCATGCCCACCGAATGTTTTTCTCTGCCGTCAACCGTCACCATTATAAGGTCATTATTTTTTGTGTAACCAATCATGGTTCTCGGGTTTCTGCCGCCTATTGCGGAGAGTTTCTCCTCATTTGTATCAATATAAATCTCACCATCCTTGATTAAAAAAGGTCCGCCTGAAACAATATGTTCCGATTTTTCAAAGGCTTTCGGATATTCAATCTTTAAAGACAGTTTCTTTTGTCCTAAAAGGCTTTTTGCGATTGCGGAAGGCGCCGAAATTACCATATCGCCTTTTGAGATTGGTACAGCCTCATGAAACATTCCTTTTACCATACCGTTTTGAATTACGACGTTCAAGCCGTATTTTGGCGGCGGCGGAGATTTTGCGCCCCACCTGTCGTTATATAAAAGTGTATAGGTAGAGAGCATTCTCGGCTGATTTATATTATCGACTTTTATGTTGATTTTTTTATTTTGTAAATAGAATTTTATATCCGTTTTTCCTACCGAATAAGTTCCATCCGAATTAAAGCCTATTGCGGCTCTTTTATAAATCGGACCCGTTAAAAGTTCGTTATCAATCATTAAAGCGCCCAGAGGAACACCGGTCTGGGGTTTAAAATATCCGCCGTTAATTGCGGCAATTGCGTTATTTTTTGAGGCAATGGTTTTAATTTTTACTCTTGAATTCAAATAACTCGAACCTGTTTGGGGCTTTATTTCAAGAGAAGGGTTAACTTTTCTGTTTATCTCTATAATGTTTACCCTGACAAGATTTTTGCCTGCCGCTGCGGTTCCTTTGGCGTGAATAATTCCGTCTTTGGGATAGCTGAGCTTATATCTTGCATATTTGACTGACATTTTATCCAGCCAGTTTACAAGTTCGTTTTGTTCATTTATTTCACTTACATGGACTTTTGAGGGCGTTTCCATTGCAAGAGTAGGATTTTGCGCTTGAAAACACCCCAAAAATCCCAAACCGAAAAGAAGTAAAATGAGCGCATTGAAATTGAAAACCATAATTGATATAAACCACCTCTTGCAGGATAACATTCTGCCATCTTGCGTGGAAAATATCAAAGTTGTTTGAGCCGCATTCATTTCTGCTTCCAATTTCTTTTGTTTATCTATATTTACTGGGGATATATATTTTTTAACGAAATTTTCAAAATTTAAAAGTCTGGCTGGCTCTACTACTATTATAACACAAATAAAAAAATCCCGCAACCCCTTTAATAATAGTATTTTTCACACTTTATCAAAAAACGGCTGATACGCTTTTGTTAAGTTATTTTAAATCAAAAAATATTGTTAACTTTATGCCTGTGATTAAAAAAACTGTTAAAATTCTCATTATGGCAAATATTGTTTTAATTTCAAAAAATAAAGAATATGAAAGTTTTCTTGCTTCTTTTAATTTAAAAGTGTTTGAGGCTTTTAGTTCCGATATGTTTGATTTTGAGCCGGATATTATCATTTTAGATTACGAGATTGAAAACTCTAAAATGATTTTAATGGAATTATCAAACAAAAATTCAGCTAAAGAATATGAAATTTTTTGCCTTGCGGAAAATGAAAACTTTGAAGAATGTTCAAAATACGGGGTTAAAACAATATTGAAGCCTGTAAACAAAGAGTTTTTAATTAATGAAATTAATCTTTCATATAAAAATAAAGAAAAGTTTTCTGTTTTGCAAAAAGAAAATTTGGAGTTGAAAAAAAACTTATACCAAATAGACACTTTTTATAATGCAAGCTCAAAATTTGCGGGCACTTTAGATAAAGAAAAGCTTTACGAGGTTATGTTTGAAACCTTTGAAAGAATTTTAAGTTTTGATGTTGCCTGCGCACTTTTTAAAGAAAACCTTGAAGACGAAAAATTAAAATTTTATATAAATTCGCTTAAAAAAACAACAGATGAAACCAATTCAAACCTTATAAAAAGACTCGCAATTTCCGCAAAACAAGAGGGGCTGAATGAAATTAAACCTTCAAAATATGAAGTTGAAATCATTCAAAACGTTAAACCTTCATATAAAAACGAGTTTTATGATTCAACTTTATCAAATTTTGATACTTTAATTGCGCCAATCATCATAAAAGACAAGTTTGAAGGAATAATTGAAGTTTTCAGAAAAAATCCGTTTACAAAAGAAGACGGCGCTTGTTTTCAATCTATCGTACATCAGATATTGCCCCCTTTAAGAAGTGCGGTTTTATATGAAGAAATAAAGAATGCAAACCTTGAATTAACGAGGCTTGAAAAAATTAAATCGGAATTTGTTTCAATTGTTTCTCATGAATTAAGAACTCCTTTAACGCCCATTAACAACGCCCTTAATATAATTTTGTCGGAACAGGGCGGCAAAATAGGAGATGTTAATAAAAACTTTGCTCAAATGGCGAAAAGAAATGTTTCAAGATTATCGGGGATAATTGAAGACTTGCTTGATTTGTCACGAATGCAAACCGGTAAATTTGATTTTCAATTCAAAAAAACTCCTATTTACAATTCGCTTGAGCTTGCTTATAACACGTTTAAAAATCAGGCATCCGCCAAAAAAATTGAATTTTCTTTCAATGCGGATAAAAATTTGCCTGACGTTTACATAGATTCTCACAGAATAGATCAAATTTTATCAAATATAATTACAAATGCGCTTAAATTTACCAACGAAAACGGGCAGATTTCCTTGGGGGCGGAATTGTTGACCTCTGTTGAAAAAGATAAATTAATTTCACCTTATGCCAAAGAATATAAGGGCGGCTTTATAAGAATTTACGTTAAAGACACGGGAGTGGGAATTGAAAAAGAGGATATTCCTAAAATTTTTGATAAATTCTCGCAAATTGAAAATTCACTTTCGAGAAACACGGGCGGAATTGGGCTTGGGCTTACAATTACCAAACATTTTATAGACGCACACCTCGGCGGAATTTGGGTTGATTCGGTCAAAAACGAAGGCTCAACATTTAACATTGTTTTGCCGGTATATTCCGAAAGCAAGGCTTTTGAAACGGAATTAAATTTAAAGATAAAAAATGCAAGTGAAACCGCTTATTTTATCATTAAAGAAAACGGACAAACTCCTGAATTTTATAACCGTCTTAAAGATGAAAACATAATAAAGTTAACAAAAAATTCAAAAGAGTTTATAAATTGTGCGGATGATAAATGTATCACCAAAGTTTTTATATCGGGGCTTGACAGAAAAGCTTACGATTTCATAAGCCTTAGAATAGACGAAGAAATTAATAAAAATAATGAAAAACATGATATAGTATTATCAAAGTCTTATTACAGCAAAGTTTAAACGAATTGCCATATATCAGGGAAGAAAAAATGTCAAAAAAGATTTTAATTGTTGATGATGAAAAAGATATAACGGAAACCATTTCTTTTATGCTGAAAGCTAAAGGATATGAGGTTATTGAAGGTTATGACGGAGAAGAAGGGCTCAAACTTGCAAAAGAAAACATGCCCGACCTTATTATTTTGGATGTTATGATGCCAAAAATTAACGGCTATAAAATTGCCCGTCTTTTAAAATATGATACCAAATATAAACATATTCCGATTATTATGGTGACAGCACGAGGGCAAGATGCCGATAAGCTTATCGGCGAAGAAACGGGCGCTGACGAATATATTACAAAACCTTTTGAATTTGAAGAAATTTTAAATGCCGTAAATAAATATTTGGAGTCTTAAAATATGGATTTAGTTACAAACAAAACCATAGACAAGCTTAAGTATGATTTAGTCCGAAACAATATTATCACATTTGAAGATATTGAAAAGGCGCAAGAGATTGCAAATGCCCAAAATACAAATCTCGGACAGGTTTTAATTAATTCTTCATTAATTACGGAAGAAAACCTTTTAAAGTTTTTGGAAGAAAAGCTTCATATTCCTTTTGTTAATTTGGATGATTATGAAATTGATAAAAAGTGTTTGCAATATATAAGCTATCACGAAGCTGTAAGATATAAAATTCTTCCGCTTTTCCAAATTGAAGACACGCTCACCGTTATTATGGCAGACCCCTTAGATTTATTTGCGATTGACAAAATTATTGAAAGAACGGGAAAAACAATTGAACCTGTGCTTGGAAGTCAAAATGTCATTTTAAAAAAAATTAATGAATATTATGACCTTAAGGGCAAAGTGCAGGATATTACAACAAAAAAAGAGGATGATTTCAGCTGGACGGAACTTCTTCACAGTGAAGATTTATCTGAAGAATGTATACAGAATTTATTCAGAGGAATGTTGAAACAAGCGATAAATGAAGGGGTTCATGAACTTTTCTTTGAACATTTAACTGACGAACTTACGGTAAATTTCAAAAAGGGGGATGCCTCTTATTCCACGGGAAGCCTTCCTTCCTTATTAATAAGCCCTTTTATTCAAATGTTAAAATCTTTGTGTGCGCTTGACCCTACAATTTCGGAAATTCCGCAGCTTGGAAAATTGAATTTCAACGTGAACGGAATAAGCCTGACTGCAAGCATATCTGCGTTTCCGACAATAAACGGGGAAAGAATTCTTTTAAAAATTTATCATCCGCCAAAAAAACTTGACGAACTCATTCAAAACAAAGAAACAATTGAAAAACTTAAAAATGCGCTTTTAACCCCCGGAGTTATTCTTGTCTGCGGAAGTTCGCTTTCGGGGAAAACTCATCTTGTTTATTCAATTTTAAGCGAACTTGTGCCCGAAAATAAAACAGCCATGACTTTGGAATCAATTGCCAAATATAAATTAAAAAACATAAGACAATCAGAGCTGAATGAGGCTGTAGGGTTTAATTTGGATAAGGCAATGCGGTATATTGAGTTTCAATCTCCGGATATTGTTTATTTTGAAGGAATTGCAACCAAAGAAGGGCTTGATTTTTTCACCTCGCTAACTTTAAAAAACAAAACCCTGATAACGGAGTTTTTAGCTGACAATATGGATGAACTTCGAAGAAAGTTTTCATATCCTGAATTTTCAATGTTTAAGTCGGTTATTTCATGTCTTATTTTCATACACACAAAAGACACTATTGAGTTTTTTGATAAAGAAGCGCTGTCAAAATATTTATTTTAAAATTTATTCGTCAGTTTTTATCATCCTTAAAAAAGTGTCGTTTTGGGATATCTTATTTTAAATTCGGATATAGGTTAAAAGGGTATTATTTTTTTACGCAAACAACGTTAAGACCGACGTTGTTAGCTTGATAATAAAATGCGCCGCCATGCGGGCATATATCAAACGTTTCGCCGTTTTCCCCCGCCCCTTTCAAGGGTGTGCCCGTCCAATAATCAGTCAGCCCCGTGCCCAATAAATTCAGGTTTACAAAAACCGAATATCCTTCGTAAACATCGGGAAGTCTTGAATTTGAATTTTGCCCTTTACAATAAGCGGCGGCGTCATCTCCGCTTTTACTATACATTGGTTTTGTCACGCTTGAAAACGGATAAATTGGTACAGGCGCAGCAACTATAGGGTCAACCGCCGAAAAAACGGTCATAAAACCTATGTCTTTGCCGACTTCGTTTGGCGATTTTGCACCGTTTAAGTCATAAATCATATTAACGCAAACTTCACTCTGTCCGTTACGAACGGCAAGTCCGGATGTTGGCTTGCAATTAGGGTTATAATATAAGGCGATTGACTCTCCGTTCATTGTTTCAAAGGCGGCAACAGAGGTGTTTTCAATAATTCCGCCGTTTTCTTTTGAATTTCTGTCGCCTTCTTTCACGTTGGAATCACTGTAGGGTTGGGTTAAATAATTATTTACCGCTTCAAGGGTTAAGGGGAAAGCTATGGTTTTTGTGCCGCTTAAGGTTGTTATTTGGGAAGGCAACCCGCAAGATAAGATATTGTCTTTTGAACAAACGGTTGCAATTTTATAAACCTTAGATAAACCTTCCGTTATAAAAATCTGTGACGCATTATCAACATCAACCGTTCCGTCCGTCTTAAATCCATATCCGTTTAATCTTTTAAGTTGCGGAAAAGATTGGCTCATTCTTGCCGCAAGTGCCTTTCTTTGAGATTCCCACGTTTTTTCCTGAATGTTTGCCATTAAAGAAGGAATTGTTATGGATGCAATTACCCCGATAACAGACAGGGTTATTAACACCTCTGCTAAAGTAAACCCTTTTTTTCTTTCTTTAATTTCAATACAACATTTTTTAATCATACTAAACCCTTTTATTGCTATTTCGCCTCTGATTTAAATATAGCGGCTTTTTAAACGGGTTTCAATTTTGAATAAAAACAATAAAATTCAATCACGACAAGATTTTTTGCAGCTTTTGAAAGATTTTTTTATATATATACTAAAATAATTAAGTTTGAAATCTGAAAATCGTTGCAAAACCGAAGAAAATTTAACGCCCAAACTTTGATAAAATCTTAAAAAAAGTTAATATGCAAGTTATGAAACTTAATTTTATGGAGTTTATTTTGGACATTTGAATTGTAGATAAACAGGGTGTAGGGTGGACTTAAATGCAAAGCCGGAGTGAAGGCAAAACTACAAACTTAAGTCTTATGTTCGCTTTGTATCGCAACACTGCTCGTTCAAGCTTGTTTATACACAAAAAAACCTTCTTGAAAAGAAGGTCTTAATTAGCGGACGACGAGGCTCGAACTCGCAACAACCTGCTTGGAAGGCAGGGACTCTACCAATTGAGTTACGTCCGCAGCGGAATTATATATCTATTCTATTCAAAAAAAAGTTTTTTTCAAGTAAAAAAGTTTTGGCTTAATTTTTGCTCGACTTGTTTTCTTCAATATATTTAACCGCATCTTCAATTGAATAGAAAGTGTTGATAACATTATTTAAAAATACAAACTGGAGAGCATTCAATATGTCGGAAGACGGTTTTACAAGAACAAAATTTCCGCCCGATTGGGTTGCAATTTTAAAAACTTGCGCAAATACTGTGGCATATTTATCCGAAAAAACTTTAACCTGTTCCATATCAAAAACTATATAAGGTTTTCCGGTCAGGGCGTTTGCATTAACCTCTTTAATAATATTGTCAATATATTCTTCCCCGTTAATTTTATGAATGCTTAAAACGCAAATGTCGTCATTAATATAATATTTCTGATATTCATCGCTCTTTGCATTAACAACCGTATCAGATATAAACTTCATAACATGTTGATGCCAATCGGGCTGTTTTGAAATAAATTCGTCAATTCCTTCTTCATAACAATTTTCTATGATTGAGTTGTCATCCGTGCCCGAAACAACAAGAATTTTAAAATCTCTTTCTTTTTCTTTTCTGTAATTATTTGCAAATTTCAAAAGCTCAAAACCGTCTTCAAAATCGGGCAGAAACAAATCAAGAATAATATAATCAAAATGTTTCTTTTTAATTTCTGAAATAGCTTCTTCTTTTGTCCTTGTAACACAAACGTTTGCGCCGATTTTTTTCAACATGGAAGTAAGTTGATAAATTGAAAGTTCCATATCATCGGCGATTAAAACATGAACATTTTCGCTTGTATAAAAATTCAAAGGGTAATTAAAAAAGTTAAGTTTTCTTTCAATTTCAATTAAAGCCTTTGAAATTAAATCTTTATAAGACTTAGAGCCTTCCTGTTCAACCCCCGCAAGCTTAAGAAGGTTTTCATATTGCTCTTTTGTAATTTCATAATTTTCCATATATTAATTATACATATATTTTCACTTCTTATCAAATTTGTAATATAATAAAAGAAAGATAAAAGGGGCTAAACCACTATGAAAGATGATTTAAAATATACCGCATTCGGCAAAAACGATATCAGAGGGGTGTTTCCGAAAGAAGTATACTCTGAACTGTTTTTTCACACGGCAAGAGGATATATCAAGTGGGTAAGCTCTAAACTTTCCCAGATGGGAATTCAAAGAAAACCTGAAAAAATGTGTTTTGTTGTCGCAATGGATGCCAGACTTCATTCGCCCGAATTAAAAAATGCCGTTATCGAAGGAATTATAACCGCCGGTGCAAATGTTCTGGATATTGACCTTGCGCCAACTCCGCTTGCATATTTCGGAGAATTTATGCACTATGATAAAGATTTTCTTGAAGACACAAAAGTTTTGGGGGCTTTAATCATCACCGCTTCGCATAATCCAAGCGAATATAACGGACTTAAAATGACTTTTAATAAAGCCTCTTTGAGCGAAGAAGACATTAAAGAGGTTAAAGAAAAAACTCAAGATGTCTATGAACTCAGCAAACAAGGAAAATACGGATATTATAAAAAAGGCTGGATAAAAAAGCCTGATATAATTTCTGAATATATTGACAAAATGACCATGAATTTCCATGTTGAAGGGGTTAAGATTGTGACCGACTGCGCAAACGCTACTGCGGGTGTGGTTGCGCCGGAATTATACAAAAAAATCGGGTGTGAAGTAATTGAACTTTATACGGAACCTGACGGAACATTTCCAAATCACCACCCAAACCCCAGTGTTGAAAGCACTTTAGACAGTTTAAAGAAAAAAGTTAAAGAAGAAAAAGCCGACTTTGGAATTGCATTCGACGGCGATTCGGACAGAATAGGTGTTGTTGATAATGAAGGCAAAATGATTACCGGCGACAAGCTTCTTTTAATATATGCGGCTGATTTAATCAATGACTTAAAACCCAGAGGGGAAGTTCCCGTCGTTGTTTCCGAAGTTAAGTGTTCTCAGGTTTTATATGATGAAATAAACTCAATGGGCGGAAATGCAATTATGTGCAAAACGGGGCATGGATACATCAAAGCCAAAATGAGAGAAACAGGCGCCCTTCTTGCCGGAGAAATGTCAGGACATGTTTTCTTTAAAGACAGATACTACGGCTTTGATGACGCAATTTATGCGGGCTGCAGACTGATTGAAATTTTTGCGAAAAACAAAAAAATAAATCCCGATTTTCAGTTAAAAGACCTTTTGAAACCTTTTAACTCTGTACATATTTCACCCGAAATAAGGCTTGAATGTCCTAACGCATACAAAAAAGAGGTTTTGGAAGACGTTAAAGCGCAAGCCAACAGCGAAATTTTCGGCGCCAAGATTAAAGACGTGATAACTCTTGACGGGCTGAGATTTATATTTGAGGACGGTTTTGCACTAATCAGGCAATCGAATACGGAACCTGTCTTTACTTTAAGATTTGAAGCCAAAACAAAAGCAAAATGCGAACAATACCAAAAAGCGCTTGTCGATTTATGCACAAAATGCACTGAAAAAGCCAAGGGCATTAAGGTATAATTTACAATAAAAAATTAAAAAGCGCCTTAATCAAGGCGCTTTTAGTGTTTTTAAAATATTTTTAATTTAAAAAGTCCAAAAGTTCAACTTTTAAGCTGACAAATGCGTCCGGCAAGAAAAGTTTATATGCGTTTATCATTTTTTTCGACCCGTTCTTTACCATATAAACAGTAGGATATCCATGGACGTCATATTCCTTTAACAAATCTTTGTTTTCGGGTTCTTCCCCGTTAACATAGGCAACGGCATATTCTTTTTTAATCGCTTTATCTTTTGTGAGTTTTTTAAAGGTTGGCGCAAATTTTTGGCAATATCCGCACCAGTCGGCATAAAACCAAACAATTATGGGCTTTTCGGTTAAAAGTGCTTTTTGAAAAGACTGCCCTTTATCATAATCTCTTGAAATTACAACAGGCTTACTTTTAATATAATCGCTCACGCTCTCAAAAGTTAAAAAGGCAATAAAGCCCGTATTTATAAGGGTTAATATCAAAGTAAACATGACAAGAGATTTTAGTTTTTTCTTCATTTCTTATTCTCCTAATTTTTTTAAACAGCATTTTTTATATTTTATCCCGCTTCCGCAAGGGCAAAGGTCATTTCTTCCGACCGTTTTATTTTCTTTTTCCGCTTTATGACCCAAGACTTTTTCAAAAACTTCCGAACCATATAAAACCATGACGGGCGAAAATCTTAATCCGTCTTGATAATCATATTTATAAGAATTAATTATTTCAGATACGGAGTTAAAATTTTTACAGGAATACTTGTTTATAATTTCAACAAAATTCGGATATTTTTCAGCGTATTCAATCAAAAGATTTGGCGAAACCCTGTCTGATAAAAGCATTTCTTTTACACACAAATCATCATTTTCAACTTCTTTATCAGAAGACAAAATTTTATTAAATGTTCCGAGAAACGGAATTATAAAAAGCCCGAATGTTTTATCAAAATAAAAACCGACATCATACTCAACATCGCCCGCACCAAAGCCCAGCGCCGTATTCAAAAGCAAATTCCCGCTATATTCGTCGATTTCAAAAAATTTATAATCAAATTTTTCCGTCAATTCTTTAAAATCAACCTTGTCGGTTTTTCCGAGATGAAAACTGTAAAATTCATCTAAAATCCTGTCTGCATCTTTATTTGAAACAATAATTTCATTTTTATTAAAACATTCAATAAAAGAAGAATAAAAGCTTTCCGTTATTTTTTTAATTTCAAAAAGCTTCTCTTTTGAATATAATACAGCAATTTTCGGGTCTTTAATTATTGCTTTTACGCATTCCAAATTTGCTTCAAATTCTCTGTATTGACCGTAAGTGTCGTGAATTTCAAGAAGATAAAAATTATTAAAAAGCTCAATTACCCTTGCTTTAATAAAGTCATAAAGCCCTATTCCCCTGAGGCTGGTGGTTTTCACAAGCGGAATTAAACAAAACTCTTTCTTTGAAGACAACTCCTCTGTAGTAAAGGCGTTTTTGGTAATTTTATTTATTTTAAACACCGAAATAAAGCTTTTCTTCAGGGCTTCTAAAATGTTTTTATCACAATTTTGAACCTTTTTTTGATAATAATCAAGAACAAAAAGTCCGTTTTCCATTTTGCCCGACAAAAGATAATCAATCAAAATGTCATTCAGTTCCGATTCTTTATTAATTTGAATTTTATTCACGGATAGAAAATTTTCAAAATCTTTGCTCAAAGTTTCATCAGAAACAACAAAGTCAATCAATTTATCCATTGTTTCGCTTATTATCGAAACAGTTTCAACAACTCCCGTCATTTCATTCCTTTTCCTTTTAATAAGTAAATTAAATATTCTACATTTCCTTGTTTTGCGCCTTGTATCGGAGATTTCACCACTCCTTTTGTTTCAAGCCCGTTTTCTTTTGCAAAATTTTTTATATCTTCAATAATTTTGTTATGGACTTTTTCATCTTTCACAACCCCGCCCTTTTGAATTTCGCTTCTTTCGGCTTCAAATTGAGGTTTTATAAGAAAGACCATTTCAGCGTCTTTTTTTACAAATTTCAAAACATTTTTAAGAACTTTTTTTATTGAAATAAAAGACAAATCCATTGACATAAATTCCGGCATTTCGCTCTCTTTGGGCGTATCAGTTTGAAAAACGTCAGACAAATTACAGTTTTTAACGTTTGTTTTTTCAACAACAACAACTCTTTCGTCTTCTCTTAATTTCCATGCAATCTGATTATACCCGACATCAACGGCATAAACCTTTTTTGCGCCGTTTTGAAGCATACAATCAACAAACCCGCCCGTGGAAGCGCCCATGTCGATACAAATTTTATCTTTGATATCAATTTGGAACTCTTTTATGGCATGTTCAAGTTTTAAACCGCCTCTTGATACGAAAGGCAGGGTTTTTATCTCAATTTTATCTTTATTTTCAGGCGAAAAAAGTTTTTCTTCATCAAAGAGCTCTCCCGCCTTTGTGACAACTTTTTCGCCTATTTTAACATTTCCCGCTAAAATTGCCGCAAGAGCAGAATTTTTTGTTTCAAAAAAACCTCTTTCAAAAAGTATTAAATCAAGTCGTTTTTTCATTATTTGCTAAAGTGAATTTCCTCTTGAAGGGCACACCCTGTAACATCTGCGGTTATAACCGTAACTTTTTTAATCGGCCCGTTTGCTTCAATTTCAAAAATTTTAGGCGCATTGGGGCTGTTGATTATATTTTGGACATTTTCATAAACCTTGTTCGGGTCATCCAAATATAAAACAACCGGCGCAATTGAACCCTTCACAAAAAGAATGAACGCCACCTTTTTGTTAATATTTTGAGAACTTGTAAACTGTTGTGACATAATCTTCTCCTTAATCTAGATTAAAAAATTCTTTGGCATTTTTTGTTGTAACTATATCCACACTTTCAAAAGTCGTGTCTTTTATATTTGCAATTTCTTTTGCAATAAACTTTAAATATTGAGGCGAATTTTCTTCTCCACGGAAAGGGTGAGGCGTAAGATAGGGTGCGTCCGTTTCCAAAACAAGATATTCAAGAGGAATTTCTTTAACAACCTCTTTTATTTTTCTTGAATTTTTAAAAGTAACAACCCCGCCAATTCCAAGAAGCCAGCCTTCCTTTATACATTTTTCGGCAAAATCAACATTTCCTGAAAAACAGTGAAATATAACCTTTTTTGCGCCCGCATTTTTCAAAATCTCATAAGCGTCGTTGTTTGCCTCTCTTGAGTGAACCAAAACAGGCAAATCTAAAGAAAGCGCAACTTCAATTTGGCTTTTAAAAATTTCTTTTTGTTTTTCTGTTTGGGTTTTATCCCAATAATAATCAAGCCCAATCTCGCCTATGGCAATTATTTTCTTATTTTCAAGCGTTTTTTTATAAATTTCCCCGCCCGTATTTTCGTTATATTTCAAAACATCTTCGGGGTGAACTCCAAGCGCCCCGTAGATTACATCATAGTTATTGCAAAGCCCGATTACAGCTTCAAAATTTTCTTGCGAAGCTGAGGGCACAATTATATATTCAACCCCTTCTTTAACAGAATTTGAGATGGCTTCATCAGGGTTTTTTAACATGTCTATATGAGAGTGTGTATCAATCATATAGAAATTTTAACAGATTTTTGTCCTGTTTTGCAAAAAATTTAAATTAATCCAGTTTGACCATTATTTTAAATGTCAACTTGTCGATTAAATTTCCCAAAAAACCCTTGTCTTTGTCTTGAAGAAGTTTTTCTCTGAGATTTTCAATTTCGGCAAAAATAGGGTTGTATTCTGAAAATTCAGGGTCAAAACCGTCAATTAATACTATTTTTTCTTCTTTCATTTAAAGACCTTCCTTTTATTCCTTGTATAAAAAGATAGTCGGCACTTATTTTTTCTTACTTTAGCAATTGTGTATTTATGTTAAAATCAAATTATGAAAGTTAAAGTAAACGACAAAAACGAAACAAAAATTTTAGCCGAGATTTTTGCGGAACATATAAAAGAAAAGGGCGGTTTTATATCGCTTTTTGGGAATATTGGCGCAGGAAAAACAGAGTTTGCAAGGTTTGTTATAAAAAAGCTGGGGGTTGAAAATGAAGTTACAAGCCCGAGTTTTGTTATTTTAAACGAATACAAGTCAAAAACATGCCCGATATACCATTTTGATTTATACAGGCTTGAAAACAGCGGAATAGAAAGCATAAAAGAAGAATTAAGAGAATATTCAAAAGATAACGTCTTAACTTTTGTCGAATGGGCAGATTTCGGAAAAAATGAACTTCCCGTAGAAAAAATGGAAATCAAAATTTCTTATGATATCGAAAATTATTCAACAGAAAGGGTTTTTGAGTTTTTTGGCACAAACGATTATTACCGAGATGTTATTGAAAAAACGGTGAAAGATTTTCAAAATAAAGCGGGGGCAAAAAATTGAATATTTTAACTATAGATACGGTTTTAGACAAAACTTACCTTGCAGTCTTATTAAACAACAAAGAAATTTACAAACAAATTGAAAGTGATGAAAAAAACTATCACAGCGCATATTTAATTAAAGTTTTGGACGAAATTTTAAAAAGTGAAAACTCGTATTTAAAAGATATTGATTACATTGGCGCTAATACGGGAGTAGGAAGCTTTACGGGCATTAGAGCGGGGCTTAGCATTGCAAAAATAATTTCAAACAGATTAAATATAAAAGCCGTGCCGATTACAACAATAGAAGTTTTATCAAGAGCATATAAAAATAATAATATTATGCTTGACGCAAGAAGAAATTCCGTTTTTTATTCAAAAGACGGGCAAAATATTGAAATGGTTTCTTTTTCAAAAGGTGAGGAAATTCTTGAAAATTCGGATGAAATCTTTATTTGCGACAATTCTTTATATGATAAAATGACAAAATATCAAAATAAACTTACCTCATTTGAAAAAAACGGCAAAAATCTTGAAAAAGTTGAACTTGAAATTGCAAAAGAAAAAATCGCCAAAAATGAAGTTGTGAATTTTGCGGGGCTAAAACCGACATATATTCAAACTCCGCCTATTTTTTTAAAAAGTTGAATTATCTTGAATTTAATTTTTCGACAAGATAAACCCCGTGAGATTGAATTTTTACAGGCTCATCGTCCGTAATTAATCTTGGAAGACCGGTTTTAACATCAACCGCCCATATTCCGAGAGAAATTTTTTCTCCCAAAAGAGAATATGCGTATGCTTTTACGATAATTTCGTTTCCTTTGGATGAAAAACCCAAGGGGTTTAAATCCCACCTTATATGGTTTAAAACAAGGTCACATCTGTCAAGCCAATAGGCTTTTATTGATTCGTTCAAAAGATTTAAGCGAACCGCAAACCCTAAATTTTCCTGTTCATTTGAAAAGTTGCTTACGTTATATTCCTTTGGCGGAGTTTTATACCACCTTTCCCGAATTTTTACTTCGGGGTTTTCTTCCCAAACGCCTGTAATATAATTGCTGATATCATTATAAGTAAGCTTTTTGACGGGCGCTGAAGGGTTTTTTTCGCTTATAACTTCTTCAAGCGAATGCGCCTTTCCCGAAAGATTTTGGGGGGTGATATCGTTTGGAGCTTCTTTTAAATTTTCAAGGTCATAATTATATTCTTTTTCTTCGGCAACATAACTTAAATCGGAAGAAGCTCCGCTTTTATATGAGCTTTCAAAATCATTCATTGTTTTTGAAAAACTCAAATTATTCATATAACAGTCATTATTTTCCTTGGGTTCATCGGTTAAAAAATAAAGCCAGACATGGGTTTCATATAATCCGAATTTTGTTGAACCCGTTTTTTCTTTGACAAGAATTTCATTCCCGCTTTTTGAAAAATCAACAAGGGTTAAGGTTGAAAAAAGGTTTTCTTTTAAAGAAGGAAGGGCGGTTGAAATTAAAGGATATCTTGTGTGTTGAAAGATGTTTGTGCTCTCAAGACTTTCTTTTCCAAAAAGCCAATCATCAAGCTGAATTAAATAAAATGTAGAAGCTATCTGTCTTGTTTGAGGATAATAATAGCTTTCGGTAAAAACCGCATTTTTAAATGAAGAATCGCTCACAAGAGGGGAACGAACGCTTTGTGTTTTATAAATTTTGCTTAAGTCAAGCTCTTTTGACCCCGGTTTTACGTTATATTTTTCCAGCTGTAAAGGGAGTTTTTCAGGCGGAATAAACTTTTCATCTTCTTTTTCGGGAAGCTTGAGTTCTCTGTTATCTATTCTTATATCTTCTGCCGCTTCCATCCATTCTTCAACTGTTTGAACCATAGGTTCCGCTTTTTCTTTTTTCTTAAAAGCAAAAACCGGCTGGATAAAAGCCAAAATTAGAAATAAGGCTAAAAAACGCTTCATTATACAAGCCCTTCATTTCGTGCTTTAACCGTTGCCTTTGTTCTGTCTGAAACATAAAGTTTTTGTAAAATGTTATGAACATGAGCCTTTGTTGTTGACATAGTTATAACAAGCTTATCTGAGATTTCTTTGTTTGAATACCCGTCTGAAATAAGAGCCAAAACTTCAAGTTCTTTTTTTGTAAGCCCATATTTATTGATATTCTCAAGCTTTTCTTTGTTTGAAATATTTTGTTTTTGAAGCCCTGATAAAACAAGCCTTGCTATCATCGGGTCAAGCCAAGCCGCTTTTTGGCTGACTGATTTAATTGCGGAATTTAGTGCGTCAAGGCTGCACCCTTTCATAATATACCCGTCCGCCCCCGATTGAAGCGCCTCATATACGTCATCTTCGGAATCTCTTGAGGTTAACATCAAAACGGAAGAATTTATTCCTTTTTCTTTAATTCTTCTTGTTGCCTCTATTCCGTCGATTTTTGGCAGACCGATATCCATTAAAATTACATCGGGTTTTAATTCACATGCCATTTGAACAGCCTGAAGTCCGTCTTCCGCCTGCCCTAAAAGTTCTAAGCCGTCTGTATTTTGAATAAAAATTGCCGTTCCCATTCTTGCCATTATATGGTCTTCAACAAGAAGGACTTTTACAACTTCTTTATTTGACGTCATAAAATTGCCTTTTCTTTTCTAAGTGCATTTTTAAGTGTAAAAGTAAACTTTGCACCCTTATTAATTTCACCCGTTGCTTCAATTGTGCCGCCGTGAGTTTCAACGATTTGTCTTGAAAGATAAAGCCCCAAACCCGTTGAAGGCAGCCTTTTTTTGGACGTTCCCCTTTGAAATTTCTTAAAAAGACCTTCCAAGTCTTCTTTTGAAAGACCTTCGCCGAAATCTTGAACTGAAACTTTAATGTCTTTATCGTTAATTTCAGTTTTAACAATAATTTCGCCCATGTCAAAACTGTGTTTTATTGCGTTTCCCAAAATATTAAACAAAACTCTTTTTATTTCGCTTCTGTCGGCATATATTTCAACATCATCCACCTTCAATATATCAAAAACTATATTATTTTTAACACATAAGGGTTTAAGCTCAACTATACAGTCTGAAATCAACTCTTTTATGTTGAAGTCTGTCTTTACAAGGTGCATTTTTCCTGATTCATATCTGTAAACTTCAAGCAAAACATTAACAAGCCCGAGCATATCTTCCGTGCTTCGCTTCATTGTTGAAAAAAGCTCTTTTAACTGTTCGTTTAACTCTCCAAACGTGCCTTTCAGGGCAAAATCAAGACCGTTCAATGAGGCAAGCACGGGAGTTCTTAAATCGTGGGTCAGTGTTGCGATAAAATCGTCCTTTAAACGCTCATTTTCCTTTTGGCTGGTTACATCTCTTATTAAAACAAGGGTTTTGGCTTGACCTTCCATATCGATTTTCGAAAGGCTGATTTCAACGGGAACGGTTATATTTTTAGAATAATCAACAACCGAAAAATCTTTTAGATAAAGGGTTTCATTTAAATTTAAACTTGTATTTTGATTTTTTTCATTTATGACAAGCTCAAAAAAGTTTTTATCAATAAGATTTTTTGTTTTCAATATCTCAAAAGCCGCATTATTTGCCTGTTCCACAAGATTATTCGAATTTAAAACCAAAAGCCCTTCTGATAAATTTTTGATTATATTTTCCAGTTTTTCGTTTGTTGTTTTTAATTCTTTTGTCTTTTGGTTAACAAGGTTTTCAAGATTTTTATTTAAATTTTCAAGTTCGTTAATCTTATTTTTAAGTTGAATTTTTAAATTTGTTCGCTCAATGCCGTTTTTAATGTTTAAAACAAGATCGTCATTATTCCATGGTTTTTCTATATATTTAAAAATTCCGACTTCGTTAATTGCTCTTATTGCGTTTTCCTTATCGGCATAACCGGTGAGCAAAATCTGAGTTGTATCGGGATGAAGTTCTTTTGCCTTAATTAAAAATTCAATTCCGTTCATCTCGGGCATGATAAAATCTGAAATTATGACTGAAGGAGTGTTTGAAGAAAGCCATAAGAGCGCCTCTTTTGCGTTTGTAAAATCAAACACGTTATTATACCCTTCCAATTTAAGAAGAGTTTTTAAGGTTTTTACAACCATTGCTTCATCGTCTAAAACCAGTATTTTGGCAAAGATATCCATATTAAATATAATAAATTATTTTTTTTTATTAACAAATATTTTACAAAAATATACTTTTTGTACGGTTAATGGCAAATTTAGTTATTAAGGGGTTTTACATGATTGGAATACGTGATTTTTCGTGAAGAACAACTATATGAAACTAAATTCTAATACCCCAAATATTAGATATAGCTATGCTTTGTCAAAAACAAAACAGGATAGAGAAACTTTCCCCAAAGTTGTTTCTGCCCCTTCTTTTTGTGGCGGAATTTCAAACTTCACGGACGATATTTCCAGCATAGGCACAAAAGCATTCACCAAAAGGGTGGGGCCGTTTTTTAAAAAATTTCTTTCAAACATAAAAGATAAATCACGTCACTTCATAAAAACCGTATTCACGGAAGGCACAGAGGTAAAATATGAGAACAGGAAAGAAATTCTTGAGATTTTGAGAAAAAATTTCGGGAGCACTTTCAACGAATGTATAGATAAAATTGATATTTATAATAACATTGCGGATGCAAATCGAAAAAAGGGGTTAATAGGTCTTTTTGCACGCCATTCTTCTTCGCATGGCGGAAAATATACCGCTTTTTCATATATTGACGATTTAAACGAAAACACAATCACGTTCCACAAGGATCCTTTTATTAAAAACGTATGCGAAGGTTTTAAGGAGTTTACGCTGGGTACGGCCTTAGACATCGGCGTTGCAATCAGGGGGAAATTGCGAAAAATGCACGCCGGTGTCGGAACAAATGAAGTTATAGCTTCAAGTGTCAAAAAATCAAGCTTTATTAACAATATTCTTGATAACAGAGTTGCCCAGAAAAAAGCAAGGGACGCCTTTTATAAATTATCGGGCATATTTGAAGAAGCAACCGACGGAATTGACAGGATTGACAACAAATATGTCACTGATAATGTCAAAAACATGAGCCGTGAAAAGATTGCACTCATCAAAGACAACATTGAAAATCTTGCCAAAAATTCAATTAAAACGGCGTCTAAAAAGGTCGGCAAATATAACACAAAAAATGAACGTGCGTGGAACAGGCTTGGCACGGGTCTTGTAAGCGCAACTTTTGCCGCAAAAGATTTCTATAACATTTCAATGCTTCAAAATAACGATGAACAACAGGCAAACGCTTCGGGAAGAAAGCGTTTCTGGCAGGATATGAGAAGACAGGGAATTACTGCCGGTATAACTTACCTTATTTTGGGTGCATTCCAGAGCAAAGTTAACAAATCAATGCTTTATGCGGTGTTATCATTGGGCGGTGTTACCCTTATTTCGGAAATCTTGTCAAGAAAACTCGGCGGAATTCCGCTAACTCCGTTAAGCCCCGAAGCTGCAAAAAAAGCTGCCGAAAAGAAAGAAAGAAAAGAAGGGTTAAAAAACAAAGATATAAACAATTTAAGCATTAAAGAAAAAATGCAAAATATAGAAAATGCTTCAGCCGATAAAACTGCTCAAACAAATTATGCGCCCGCCGCTTTTGGCAACATTGGCGAAAAAAACCCGTTTAGTGCTTTTACAATAAAAGACGACACTCTTAAAAACGGTTTGAATTTTACATCAGAGCCTAAAAAAGAAGATGAAAAAGATGAGCCCTCAAAGAAAAAGAAAACCCCGCTTCTTGCAAGAATACCCGAAATTTTACTCGGCATTGCGGGAATTTCTCTTGCTGTCGGCTTTTTGAGGTCAAGAAACATTTTTAAACTTGATACAACAATTAAATCAATGTCCGCCAAATATAATGATACCGTTAAAAAGTTTACAAGAAGACGTTTAATTCTTCCCGAAAAACAGGTGGAAGGATTTATGGAATTTATGAAAGAAAACGGGTTTGACGAACAGAGTAAAACCTTGCAAGTCTTTATAGAACAGGCAAGAAAAAATTCTGGCCCGAGAGGAAAACTCACGGGTCAATCAAGCATAGTTAGAAAATATCTTCCGTTAAGAGAAATTGACCCGAACGGAATTTATTACGATTTCGGAGATGTTCACTCTAAAGCAAAGGCAACCGTTGCCAATGTGCTTTTATATCCAATAAACACTGTTGTTAAGCTCTTTAAGGGCGCAAACAACATAACCAAAAAAATCTTTACCGGTGCCCTTCCCGCCAAAGAAGAAGTAACAAAATTAAGCAAAGACAATGCGGTAGGCTTCCTTGAAAACTATTCAAAAAAATTCCAAAAGGCTTCAAGTACAAATGAACTTTACGCCTTTAAAGAAGAGCTGCAAGACGCCTTTACAAGACATTTCTCCGAAGCTAATTCCAAAAACAAAAACACAACTCTTGCAATGGTTTCAAGATTTTTAATAACCTTAATTACCGGATATTTCTTTGTTAACGACTACAGAAACGAAGTTTTAATCGAATCTAAAGGCGAAGACATTGAACGTGCAAACGCAACAATGAAAGAAAGAATAGGACACAAAATTTCAAACTTCTTCTTTAATTCAATGTTTATGGATATCTTCAATACAACGTTTGAAAATATTTACTTGAGTTCTGTTGTTGGCGCAACGGCAGTTGCGATGGCGACGGAATTCACCAATGAAACTGCCGTCAGGGCTTCGATTTGTACGCCAACCAAAAAAATGAACAGAGATGAGCTTATTGAATATGAAAATAAACGTTTGAATGATAAAGGCATTAAAGGAAAATATTACAGAGCCTTTATGAAAATCACGGGCAAAAAACCGTTGAGCGCAAAGGTTAAAAAAGACTAGTCTTTTACATAGTTTGAAAGACGAAGCCTTATTTCGTTGTCTTCATATATTTTTCTGATTGCCTTCTTTTCAATTTGGCGAATGCATTCTTTTGTAACGCCATAAATGTTTCCTATTTCTTCAAGGGTCATTTTGTTGTTATCGTCAAGCCCGAACCTTAAAGAAACAACCTTTTGTTCTTTTTCTTTTAAAACATTTAAAGCAAGTTTTATATCTTTTTTCAAATCTTCAAATTCAACTTCTTTTTCAACATTTTGTCGGACATCTTCTATAATGTCGCCGAGGCTTAAATCTTTGTCTTCATTGTTAGAAAGAGAGTTTTCAATTGAAAGAGATTTTGTGAAAGCATTTAAAAACAGGTTGATTTTATCTTCGCTCATGCCCATTTTGCCCGCAACGACAGAAGGGTTAATCTGACAGTTATACTGTTGTTCTAGGGAGTTTTTCATCTTTTTATATTTAGAAAGAGTTTCTTGAATATACACAGGAATTTTCATGCAGTGAGATTGTTCCGAAATTGCTTTAAACATGGCTTGTTTTATCCACCATATTGCATAAGTTGAAAATTTATATCCGAGTTTATAGTTATATTTATCAAGCGCAACCATAAGCCCGATATTTCCTTCCTGAATCAAGTCGGAAATTGAAAGCTTTGACATATGAATAGATTTTTTTGCAATGCTGACCACAAGGCGTAAATTTGACTGAATGAGTTTTGTTTTTGCCAGCCTGTCCCCTTCGCTCATTTTTATTGCAAGATTTTTTTCTTCTTCATAAGACAAAACAGGATAACGATTAATTTTTTTGTAATACATGCTCAAAGTATTGTCTTGAAAATCTTCTGAAGATTCATAACCGATTTTAATAACACCGCTTTTTTTCATAAACACTGACTCCAATTTATAACTAACCATAATGACGCAATAAACCCGTTCATTGTTTTAAATCAAACAACGAAGCTTTCCTTTTTGTTTTAAAGGGAAAAACCATAAACTTATTTTTAAAAATTTAAAAGAGGATTAAATAAGGTAAGCAAAATAACTGCTTTGATTAATATATATTTTTTATATATCCTAAATATATCATTCCGATTAAATTAATTCAACATGTTTATTAAGAAATATTAAAATTATTTTTATTTTTTTATTTGTTTTTTACATTTCTTTACAAAAAAATCTTATAAAAAACTTCTATCATCAGTAATATACATAATGCTATAATTGGTTCATTTTGTCATTTTGGTGGGAAGATAAAAGATGTAACAGTTTTATAGGAAGTATGCAAAATATGGAAAACGGGAAAGATTATCATTTTACGGAAAGAGAAATTGAAGTTTTAAAAAGAATAGTTATGGGAAAAAGTAACGTTGAAATAGGAGAAGATTTATTTATCTCTTATCATACAGTTAAGGTTCATGTGGCTTCCATTTTAAGAAAACTTGAAGTTAAAAACAGATTAAAAGCCGGCATAAAAGCCCTTGTTGAAGGGCTTGTGTGAATATCTCCCATATAATAAATTATTAACTTATGTTAATCTTCGTTTAATATAGTGCAAAGATTTTTTTTGAGAAGTTTTGTATATCTACAAGAATTGGAAGGTGAAACAATTTTTATGAATTTTCAGCTTGCTAACTTGCACACACAAGCCTTTGGGGCAAAACAAAAGCCTGAAAATAACGGTTTTAATTTTGGCGTAATTACACCCCCCAATGCGCTTCCGACAGCCAATATTTACGGCGACGCCTATATTCCCGCCGGCAATCAAAAGCCTAAAAAAATAGCCGGTGGCGGTGGCATGCCTGATAGCGGAAAAGTGAGCGCCTTTCTTGCGCTCGGTGCAATCTTGCTTGCTTGTTTATCATTCCTGCCATTCATCAGACGACATTAAAAAAGGAATAATTATGAAGATATTAAGAGTAGACGTTAACAAGACACCTGCTTTTACGTTCACAAAAAGGAAAAAACCGGCTAAATATCAAATTGATAATATTGAAGAAGAAAAATTTTATTATGACCAAAAACCAAATTCTCAAGATATTCAGGCATTTTTTGCCCCGTTTATAGTAAACGCACAAACTACTCCTGTGGACAGCGTTATTAAAACGCCTGATGTATCAAACTCTTTTGAAAATTCGCATGCAAAATTTGCCCTTGATAAATATCAAAAAGAGTCAATAGACCATTTCAATCAAGGTGAAACCGTTGTTACAACAGCTCCGACAGGAACCGGAAAAACCTTAATTGCCGAATATGACATAAAAAAATGTCTTGATGAAGGCAAAAAAGTTATTTACTTATCTCCCTTGAAAGCTTTAAGCAACGAAAAATATACTGATTTTGCAAAACTTTTCGGAACTTATGACGAAGAAGGAAATCTTGTAAATACTGATAATGTCGGGCTTTTAACCGGAGATACGTCAATAAACCCCGATGCGCCTCTTTTGGTTATGACAACTGAAATATACAGAAACTCTTTGCTTACAAAAACGGAAGAAGAAACAAACAGAGAATATAAAGACACAAAAGCGGTAATTTATGACGAATTTCATTATCTGGGCGATCCGAAAAGGGGAACGGTTTGGGAAGAAGCCGTTATAAACACTCCGAAACACATGCAACAGGTTATGTTATCGGCAACAGCTTCAAATGCGGAAAAAATCTGCGGATGGCTGGGCAAAATAAACGGCTCAATAAAAACTCATCTTGTAAATGTTCCCGAATCGGAACGTCACGTTCCTTTAAGAGAAATGGCGTTTTTGAAAAAAGGAAAAGGAAGCTATATTTTTGTGCCTTCAAAACTTTTCAGCATAGACACTTATAAACTTGACAAAGAGATTAATATAACCGACAGACAAAAAGAAGCTTTGAATGAAATCAAAGACTGTCTTAACCTTGAAACCGAAAGAGATGCCATTGACTATATAAAAAATATTGGCGGAAAGAGAAACCTTATAAGGTCAGTTGATTTAGCCCAAAGGCTTGAATCAATGGGAATGGACCCCGAAAAGGCGGAAAGTTGTTCCATAGTTCTTTCAAATAAAACGTCAACAAAATATAAAGATGACTATCCTTATGATTTTGTTGAAGATAATGGAATAAAAAAACTTGTCGACAATCTTGATAAAAACAAAATGACCCCCGCTTTAATATACATTTTTTCAAAAAGAAAATGTAACGAGGAGCTTAAACAAATTGCAACAAACGGCAAAAGCCTTTTAACCGAAGAAGAAGCTCAGGAAGTTTTCAATGAAGTTAAAGCTGCGGAAGAAAAAGGGGTTTATCTCGGTTCCGACTTTGACAATACCGAACTTATAGCCTTGATGAAAGGTTATGCCGTTCACCATGCCGGAAAACTTCCCGCTTATAAAAGTTTGGTGGAAAAACTTGCAAGAAAAGGCTTGGTGAAAGCATGTTTTGCAACGGAAACTCTTATTGCCGGAATAAATATGCCTTTTAAAACTGCGGTCTTTACTTCGTTAGAAAAAACAAACGGAGAAGAAATCGAGTTGATTTCTCCGCAAATATTTAAACAAGGCGGCGGCAGAGCCGGAAGAAGAGGAAAAGATTATATCGGCACAATTGTCACAATACCGTTAGAACAGCAAGATTGCTGCGATTATAAATTTTTATCAAGCTCAAACGATACATCAATTAACAGCAGCTATAACATTTCATATGCCTCTTTGCTTTCAAACAGAATGCTTAATAACGAAAGCGAATATTTGGAAAAAACACTCCGGAGAGAACAAAATCCGGATAATGAAAGCTTAGAAGAAGACGCAAAAAACAAAAAAGAACTTTTGCTTGATTTAGGATATATTGAAAAAAATGACGAAGGAAAATATGTAAGAACTCAAAAAGGCGAAATGGCAAAGAAAGTTTTTGGAATTAACGAGATTTTCTTTACCGAGCTTTTAACAAACCCCGAATATCTGAAAGATTTTACATACCGTGAACTTATTGCCCTTGCCACAAGTTATGCGGACGTAAAAGACGAAGTGCCGTCCAGATATCTTCAAGGGTCACATTCATATTTAAATGAAAGATTAAATAAAATATTTGATTTATCTGACACAATAGATAAATACGAAAATAAATATTTGGGTAAAGAAAATTTAACAAAGTTAAGCACCACTTTGGTTCCTTATGTAACGGAATTTGCGGAAAGCCCGCAAACAAGAGAAGACTCAATTGCCGCATGGCATGAACTTATGCAGAATATGCAAGAAAGAGAGATTATCTTACATGAAGGGGACTTTTTGAGGGTGGTTAACAGTGCCGCAGACATTTTAAAACTGATTGGCGAATTATCACCCGATAAAAACATTCAAAAAGAAGCAAAATATGCAATTTCAAAATTGAAAAAAGCTCCTGTCACAGACGTTGCAAGCTATGAATTAAATATCAAGGAAGAAGAATAAAGCTAAATTGATAAATATTTGCTGAATTCTTTTTCCGTGTTATCCATATCTTGAATAATTGCATTAAATTGAGCGTTTTGCTGATTTTGAGCGTCTATAACCTGTTGTATCGGTGCAGATGAAGGAATGTATGTTCTTTGAGGTTCATTACTTATTTGTGGTTGACCGTTGTTTTGAACATTAGGTTCCGGCATAATTCCCGAATTTTGATTTAAATTTAAGCCCTGATTTTGCGGCATTATGGGGGGGTTAGAAAAATTGTTTTGCATAACATTATTAGGCATAGCAGGGTTTTGAGCAATCATTCCGTTTGGTTGAACAGGCGGGTTTGTGTATAACTGTTGATTTTGATTATTCCTTACGTTGTTTGCATAACTTTGCAACATTTGGCTCGGGGGAAGATTTTTCATTTTGTTATCAAATTCGTTTGCCCCGTTAACTAAGAAGTCATAAAGTTTTTGCGGGCTTGATTGAAGCTCAGCCATAAGATTAGGGTCATTTTGAGCTTTTTCAATATTGTCTTTATTTTTTTGCATAAGTGAAATAAACTGTTCGTCCGTCAAATTTGCAAACGGGTTGTTTTGATTATCAGCTTTTTTATCTTTATTTTTTTCGTCTTTTTTGTCGGGGTTATAGGGTTTTCCGAAAATCTTATTTACCACCCACTGAATTGGTTTTGAAACAAGGGGAGATAAAACGAACATAACAAGCATAAATCTCAATGCTCCGCCGAGGCTGAAATGATATCCGCCCGTTTTTAATTTATAGAGCATACTTTGAACTTTATTTGAAGCCGAAATTCCGAATGCTTTCAATTTGCTTGCGTCTTGCGGAATATTTTTTTCAAGATAAGGCTTAATGGTTTCTTGTTTATAGTTTGAACCTAAGATTTTACCTATAAATTTAAGGGGTTTTTGCCAAAATCTGGTTTTTCCTTTTAAGACATTTTTAATTTCTTTTGCCTTTTCAACATATTCACCCCTTGAAATTGTTCCCTCATCAATACATTTATTTAATGAGGCTATCATTTCTCTGAATTTTGAAACATTTTTTGCCTGTTCTTCAACGGTTTTGCCCATTCCGAGATATTTAAGACCGCCCATTTTTGTTAAAATGGAAGTTGCAAGAGGCATGGTGAACAGGAATGAAACTGCGCTGGTTTCTTCATCCATAAAGGTTGCAAGTTTTTGACCTTTTGGCGCGTCTTTAGCTCTTAGTGCCGCAGAAGTCAACCAAAACGCCTGCATTAAAGGAGCAATTTTTCCGCCGACAAAGTTGCTTGTCAGCCCTTCATAAATTTTCGCAAATGCGCTCGGAAGCCCTCTGCCCAAAGCCGTTACACCGACTGCGGCGCCCGCACCGCCTGCCAGTTGTGAGCCTGAAACACCCGCTGCGGTTCTTAATTTGTTTGCCATTTCGCTTGCAGGAACATTCAGGGTGAAAAGTTTTCCTAAAAGGGGAATTTTTCCTATAGGAAGTTTTCCCCATTTGTCTATGACTATTTTTTGGTCAGACTTAGAGAAATTTTCAATTATTTCTTTTATATAAGTTTGAGCTTTTTCTGATTTAACGGGCTGTTCCGCTATTTCTCTCAAAGTGTCGCTTACTACTTTTCTTGCTTCACCTGATTGTTTTGCGCTTTTAAAAGATTCAATTCCTTTTTCTTTTAAAAGTTTCCAGATTTTTGTTTCATCGCCGGCAGCATTTTTTTCAAACAGTGCCTTTAATTCTTTAAATCCGCCCTGATAGCCTTTTTCAAACATTACGGAATTATCATACATGACACGTCCGAATAGTCCGTTTGCTTCGGAAAGTGCCATTTTATTTTCAAACCTTAAGGGGGTTGTGAACGAACGGGCTATTGCAGAATGGTTGAGAACCCATTTTTTTGCCCCTTTTGCTTTATCAATTGCGGAAAATTCAATTTTATCGGGAATAAGTTTTCTGAAAAACTTGGTAACTTTATCCCCCGCTTTTGCAAGTTTTCCTAAAACTGTTTTTTCATATTCGCCCGAAAACTTAAAAGGTAGTTTTGTTGAGTCATTTATGCTTCTTAGACCGACAAAAGCGCCATAAACAGGCAAAGTTGCAAGAACGGTTTTTGCATTAATATTTTGGGTGGAAGCAATTGCACCGTTTGAATTTGCAATCTCTTTTGCATCAATATTTTGTATATTTTCAGGCAGCTTGGCATTAATGTCACTCGGAACGACATCTTTTATTGCGCCATATGGGATATTATTCGCCTGAATATTGTTATTCGGAAAGTTTCCTGAAATCATAAAAACACACTATACTACCTAATAATATAAAGTTTGTTTCTCACAAATTATTGCCTGAAAGCAAAACGAGAGGCGGGTAACTTTTACATTTCTTTACTAAGTCTTAATCATGGTATAAACTTTAGATATGAAAATTTTGGTTTGCATAAAACAAATACCCGATACAAGCGATGTCAGATGGACAAAAGACAACAATATTCTTCGTGAGGGAGTAATTTCGATTTTAAACCCTTCCGATATCTATGCGCTTTTGGCGGCAAAATCAATTGAAAATGCCGATGTAACAGTTTTAACAATGGGTCCTTCCGCTTCAAAAAACGCAATTAAAAGGGCTTTTTGTTATGTCGGAAACAGGGGAATTTTGCTTTCGGACAAAAGATTTTCAGGCGCAGACACGCTTGCAACTGCAAAAACTCTTTATTGGACAATTAAAAATTATATTAAAGAGTTTGATATCATTTTAACCGGTCAATTTGCTCAAGACGGTGACACGGGGCAAACCCCTTATTCGCTTGCAAATTTGTTAAATATTCCAAATATAGGGTATGTAAACAAAATTAATTATATAAATGAAAATGAAATTTCGGTCACATCGGTTAAAGACAGCGGAATTTACCAATATAAGGGAAAATTTCCGATTTTGCTTTCTTTTTCAAAATTTGACGGAAAAGATTATATTCCGCTTGCAAAAGATTATATAAGAGCGCAAGAAATCAAAATTGAAACAATAAACGCCGATGTAATCGGTGCAAACCTTGATGAAATCGGTATTAAAGGCTCGCCTACATATGTATATAAAGCCTTTAAACCCCAAAATAACAGGGTTTGCAAATTTATAGAGCCTTGTGAATTGATTGGAGAAATTAAATAAAAGTGGAAATTTTAGTATACATTCAAATAAAAAATGGCGAAATCGAAGATTTCTCTTACGATTTAATTTCTTATGCCCGTGAAATTTCATTAAACGCTAAAATTTCGGGTGTTGTTGTTTTGCCTTATGACAGTTCGGTTAATTTTGAACTTTTAAATAAATTCGGAGCGGATAAGCTCTATATAATAAGGACGGATAAAAAAGAGTTTGATAAAACACAAAACGGGGGCTATATTACCGAATTGGTTAAAAAAATTAACCCTGAAATTTTTATCTTAAACTCAACAACCGAAGGCAGGGAAATTGCTCCGATTGTAGCTTCGAGTTTAAATACGGGGCTGACTGCCGATTGTACAAAGCTTGAAATTAAAGATAACAAGCTGGTTTCAACCCGCCCGACATACGGCGGAAAGCTTATGGCTTCAATTTTGTGTAAAAAAACCCCGCAAATGGCAACGGTTAGAATAAATACATTCAAGAAAAAAGAGTTTGAAAAAAACAACTCTCTTGAAATTGAAGAAACACATTTTGATATAAAAGAAAAAGAGCTTGAAATAACCGATTTTAAAGAAGAAACGGGGTGTTTTTTTGAGCTTGAAAACGCAAGAATAATTCTTGCGGGCGGAATGGGACTTAAAAATAAAGAAGGTTTTGAAAAATTAAAACATCTCGCTTCATTAATGGGCGCAAAAGCCGCAGGCACAAGGAAAGCCGTTGAAAACGGCTTTATTGAAAAAAAATATCAAATAGGTCAAACCGGAACAACGGTCACGCCTGATATTTATTTAGCTTTTGGCATATCAGGCGCAATTCATCATATTGTCGGAATGGAAAATTCAAAGAAAATCATCGCAATAAATACGGATAAAAATGCACCTATATTCAATCATTCAGACATAGGAGTCGTTGCGGACGCAAACGGTGTGATAGATTTTCTTATTGAAAAATATAAAAACTAAACTTCTTTGTCGTCCACAAGCCCTTCTTTAATTGCTTTTACTGCGGCTTGAACTCTGTCATCCACGCATAATTTTTGTAAAATCGAACAAACGTGAGCTTTAGCCGTGTGAACCGAAACGATTAATTCAGAAGCAATTTCGGTGTTTGATTTACCTTTGACAAGCAATTTCAAGACTTCCTGTTCTCTTTCGGTCAAATGACCCTTATCGTCTTTTGTTTCCTGTTTATAAATAAGTTGCGTATTTTCGGGTTTCGGGAAAAGCTTGAGCGCCGTTTTGCAAACATTTGGGTCAAGCCAGCAAGCGCCTTTGTTAACCTGTTGGATAACATCCGCAAGGGTATCAGGGTCAATATCTTTCATACAATATCCCGTAGCGCCCGCCCCCAGAGAAGCAACTATTTCTTCTTCTCTGTCGTGAGATGTCAAAATTATTACCTTTATATCGTTATTCGTTTCGCTCAATTTTTTGTTAAACTTTTCCATAATTTTAATTGTTGCCTCAAGCCCGTTCATGTTTGGCAAGCCTAAGTCCATAATGACAACATCGGGCTTTTCCTGTTCTATCATGTTGAGCGCTTCTTCTGCGCTTTGCGCTTCGTTTATAACATCAATTCCTTCATAATTGTTAAGGGCACATCTCAGCCCCACTCTTGTTAATTTATAATCTTCCACAATAAGAACCTTCACCGGTGCTGCGCACAAAGTTGTCATTTATCCCTCCTGTTTAATAATAAGATGTTTGTTTGAAATAATTCTATAATTATAAAAGGGCGTTTAATATTAGCCGTTTGGGTAATTTTTAAAATTACACACGGAATTTGACCCTAAATAAGGGAAAAAATGAAATAAACAGGCGCTTTGATAATAAAAAAATTAAAAAGGCTTTGTTTGAGAAAGTCTGTTTCTTAATTCTCTAAATCTTAAAATGTCTTCCTGAGCTTTTGAGGTTTCTTTGAATAACACCTGTGTTGCAGGATGAACAATAATAATTGCGTCGATATGTACTTCCAAAAAGTCATATTTTCTCGGGGCTGAAGAAGAATTTTTGCCCATTAATTCGGCATTTGTAACGGCAAGAAACCTTTTTTCTCTGTCATTCAAAAGGTCTGTCAACTCACGATTTGTGTTTGTATATTTTGAAACATGAACAGTTCCTTTGATATCGTGGTCTTTTGTTAAAATATAAACCTCTATTGGAATTGTGTCTTGGTTTTTTGCCATAAAAAATAGTTCTCCTTTAACATAGAAAACATTATATTACATTTTTTAAAATATGGCTATTTTTTTATTTTAAATGTAGAATAAAGTCATGAAAAAGTTATTGTCCACTGTACTATTTGGAGTTTTATTATTATTGCAGCAAGGAGTTTTCAGCCCTGTATCAGCGGGGGAATACGTTCTTGACGACCCTTTTGCAATAATAAAACAGGAAATTTCCGAAAAAACAAAAATTTTGACTTTTGAAACAAGGCGAATTAGCGCAAAATATCCTTCTGAAACAATTAACCCGCTTGGAATGAATTTTCCGGGATATAGAGGCTCAGGACAGCTTGTTGTTTATTATCCGGGGTTTAATTATTCAACCGGAACAAACGAATTCGGCACTGAAGCCGTTGTTGAAGACGGGGTTGTTGTCAGATTAACGGGGGCAGATTCAATTATTCCGAGAAACGGCTTTGTTGTTTCGGGACACGGCTCAAGCAAAACTTGGATAAAAAACAATTTAAAAATCGGCACATACGTTATTATTGAAGGCAACACAATTATCGCCTATACAACTCCGGAAAGCGTTTTGTATAAGGCAAAAGAAAAACTGAAAAATGCGGAAGAATTTTATGAAAACACCAAAAGAAGCGAATTGAAAACCGATGAAACAAACAAAAAAGCCGCATATTACCTTAAAAAAGCAAAAAGCGAACTTAAAAAAGCCGAACATGAAAAAGAAGGGCTAAATAAAACTTATGCAAATTCTTCAATTGAATTTTCAAAACTTGCAATAAAATATTCTCTCCCCTATATAGAAAACGAATTTAAGGGAGTTTGGGTCCGCCCGAAAGAACAAAATGTTTATGAAATAAGAAAAACGCTTGATAATATGCAATCTGTCGGAATTAAAGAAATTTTCCTCGAAACCTTTTTCCACGGATACACAATTTACCCTTCATATGTTATGAGAAGTTACGGGCTTTCCTTACAAAACCCGAGGTTTTTAATGTATGACCCGCTCAAAGTTTATATTGAAGAAGCGCACAAAAGAGGAATGAGGGTTCACTGTTGGTTTGAATCTTTCTATATCGGAAATAACAGACCCGCAACAGACCCGAAAAGTATTCTTGCCGTTTATCCTTCATGGGGAAATAAAAATCTTGCAAATTACTCATCAACCGTTCCCGTTTTTCACAAAACGGAACATAACGGCTATTTTCTTGATCCTGCAAACCCCGAAGTAACAACATTTTTAGCCGAAATTATCAATGAAATTACAACAAAATATAAAGTTGACGGTATAAATCTTGATTACACAAGGTATCCTTCCGCTTCAAATTCTTCCGTACCTTCATACAGACAATCAAATTGGGGCTATACGGAAATTGCAAGAGAAGAATTTAAAGAAATGTATGAAATTGACCCTGTTGAGATTGAAAAAGACGATACGGTGCTTTGGAAAAAATGGTGCGAATACAGACAAAACAAACTTTATGATTATGTAAAGAAAATAAGACAAACCGTGCCCGAAAACATTTTGCTTTCAGCCGTAATTTTCCCCGATTATGAGCTTTGCCTTGAAACCAAACAGCAAGATTGGCAAAAATGGTCCGGAGATAACCTTGTTGACGCTGTTACGCCTTTAATTATGACATCGGATAACGAACTTTTTAATAAAATTTTAAAAGGTGTAACAACAAGAATATCACCAAGAACTAAAGTTTATACAGGGCTTTTTGTGGGCTTTCTTGACGCAGAACCCGAGGACCTTTTAAAACAAATCAGTGTTGCAAGAAGTCTTAAATCACAAGGGGTCATCCTTTTCGATTGGGCACATTTGCCTTTAAAATATCAAAACGCATTAAAATCAAGAGTATTTTTGCCTAAAAAATAATTTTGTTAAAAAAAGGGGGGAATTATGTACATTTTTGTGACAGGAACAGATACCGACGTTGGAAAAAGCTATATATCAAGAGGGATAGCCAACCAACTTATTAAAGAAAATGAAACGGTTGGATATTTAAAGCCTTTTCAATCTGGAATTATTGAAGGAATTTTGAGCGACAGTGATTATGTCGGCAAAGAAAATGAAGTCAAAACCGCAAGTTCATATATAACAAAAACCCCTTCCACACCTTTAATTTCCGCTGAAATTGACGGAGTTGAATTTGATATAAAAAAAGTTATATCTGATTTTGAAAGTTTAAAAAAAGAATGCGAAAACGTTATTGTTGAAGGCTCCGGCGGGGTTTATGTTCCCGTCAAAAAGGGGGTTTTAATGCTTGATATTATAAAAGAATTAAAACTTCCCGCCCTTATTGTTGCAAGACCTGATTTAGGAACCATTAATCATACATTGATGACGATTGAAACCCTCACAAATAATGATATTAAGGTTTTAGGGGTTGTTATTTCAAATTATCCGAATAAAACCGAAAACCCAGTTATTTTAAGAGCAAAAGAAATGATAGAGATGTTTTCGGGGGATATTAAGGTTTTAGAAATTATTAAACAAGACCAGAAAGATTTTGGAAAATTAACTTCTAAAATCATTGAAACGCTTGCAATGAAAGAATTTTAGATTTTACTTTCAACTAGCCTTGGTGAGTTCCACGTTGCGTTTGAGAAGGAAAGGCTTGAGATTGTGTCTGTTGTATTTGGCTTGCAAGGGCATTCATATCTTGTTGGCTTAAAGCTTGTGTCTGCGCATTCTTGCGTTTTGGCTTAATCACGCCAAATGTTTTTAAAATGTTTAAAAATAAAGCGCCGACAACGCCAATTGCAACTGCCGTTCCGACTATTGTTTTGGCTCTTAAGTGTTTTGCGCCTTTTTCCGCAAGTTCTTTTACATTTTCGTTTGAGGCAACTTTGGTTGCAAATTCATTTGAGGTTTGAGCTAATTTTTCACAGGAATCATTGATAAATTTACTTGCTTTTTCGCCTTTTATGACGAGTTTTTCAAGCATTTCTTTTCTGGAAAAACCCCCTTCAGGCATTTTGCCTTTAATTATTTTCTTTATGCTTGATTGAAAGTCGGCACTTTTAATTTCTTCATCGGAAAGAGCGCTGACTTTTCTGAGTAATGAAGCATATTTGTTGACATTTTGTGTCGCCATGTTTATTTTTTTTGAAACTTCTTTTCCTTGCCTTACAATGTCTAAGACATCCCCGCCAGCATCTTTTAAATAAGAAGGGGTTTGTTTGTTTCTTACAGCCGAAACAAACATGTCTTCAAATTGAAAGTTAAGGTCTTCGGGTTTAATTTTGTAGGGAGTTAAAGAAGCGAGTTTTCCTATTCCGGCTCCTATGCCTGCTCCGACACCTGCTGTCACACCAACATTTAATGCAGATGAAGCTACTGAGCTTAAGACCCCCCCGGAAGAACCGGTATTTTTGCCAAACGATACGGAATTGTTTATCATTAAAAACCCACTTCTTTTGTGACAATATTTTAAAGCACGCTAAAAATAAAAATTGACACAAAAACAAAAAATTGTAACAAAAATTTTAAATAACTCTTAAAGTTCTAATCTTTCTTAGTTTTGAACGCTTAATAACAAGGGCGTGGAAAATAGCTATATTTGTCCAGAAAATAATTTGAACCTGAGGACGGAAAAATATTGTGTCAAAAAGCCCGTGGAACATAACTCCCGTTATTGTAAGAAGAACGGAAAAAACCAGAAATCTGTTAAACGGCGGATAATATTCGTTTTGTGTATATTTATAGCATTTTGTGCAAACTAAAATTATAAATGCCATAAAACAGATGAGGGCAAAAATTCCCGATTCAACAGCTATTTCAAGAGGGGTACAATATGAGCCCAGGGCGTCAAAACCCGTTCTCATATAAAGACCGTAAATTTCTCTAAAGTTTTTATTCCCGACACCTATTCCGAGAAACTTGTTGTCTAAAAACATCTGATAACAAGCCTCATAGACGTTCATCCTGAATGAAATTGAAGAATCGTTTCTGAATGAAAAAATTGACAAAAATCTTTCCAAAAATGAAGGCACAAGACAAATTGTTCCCAGAAAAAACACAATAACAGAAGCAATGATGGCTTTATATTGTGTTTTTATTTTTGAAAAGCCGCCAAAACGTTTTTTAATTAAGCGAAAACAATAGAAAAATATAACCGCCAAAATGCCAAAAAGCCCCAAATAACCCCCTCTTGAACCGGTTACGAATATTGAAAACGCCAACAATAAAAACATGGCGCCAAAAACGAGGGTCATTTTTTTATTTTTATTTAAATAAGAAATTCCGCAAAGAGCAAAAACGGAAGAAATGCCAGCAACTATATAACCCGCAAGCAAGTTGGGATTATAGGGTTTTAAAGTGCCGTATGCTCTTGAAATTGCCCTTGTTGGGTCTGTTAAGGCAGATTGGTCTTGCCATGTTGCAATTTCCTGAACATGAGATACATTTTGCAAAACCCCTATTATGCCTTCAAAAGAGACCATGCCCGCAATTGTTATTACTGTGGGCAGAATTTTATTTCTGTTAACTGAGAGAAAATAAACGGCTGAAAAATAAAAAGCCGCATAAACAAAAGTTTTTAAAATTCCGTACAGGCTTAGTTTAAAAAGGCTTGCGCCGAGTGCGGAAATAATCACAAACAAAAAATAAACGATTAATATTTTATTAACGAAAGAAACCTCGGCACTTTCGTTTTTTTTGACAAACCCTTTAAAAATGCACGACAGAGAAAATAACATGGCGAAAGAACCGATTATTCCCGATTGGCAAAACCCCGTGGAAATTATCGTCAACACCAAAAGAAGAAACGAAATGTTGTCTATGTTTTCAAAAAACAAGCTATCTCTCAGGAAAGAGGCGATTTTTGAATTTTGAAAACGGCACATTAATGTATTAATGAACATCTTGGTTTTTATTTACCTCTGCATCAATTTCATTGTTTGAATTTTCGCCTTCTGAAGTGTTTGAAAGGGTGATGTTTGAAACAACGCCGTTAAGTTTATATGCTTTTCCTTCAAGAGTAACGGGGAGACCGATTTTTATTTTGTTTCCGCCAACAACAGCCCCGTCTTTGGTAATTTTTGCACTGTCTTCAACTGTAACAAGGAAATCGTAGTTAAATGGCGATGTAACATCTTCCACAATTTGATATTTTGAGTTTGCGGAAGGAACTATAACTTTTTTTCTTTCATATTTTGCATTTTTAATTTTAAGTTTTGTATAAGGCACATTTCTTATGGTTATAAAGGTTTCTTCACCTTCTTTAAAAGGAGAATCTTGGCTTGTAATTACAACCCCTCTGAAATAAACCTCGATATCAACCTTTGTGTCGGCAACAATTTGTTGAGAAGATGTTACGTGTTTTCCTGCTTTTGTAATTCCGAAAACAACAAGACCGACAACAATAAGCATGATGATTACAATATCAAAAGGTCTTAATTTTTTTATAAATTCCATTTTATATCTCCTTAACGTTTTTAAGTTCAGATTTTAAATCTTCAATTGTTGTTGTATGGCAACCAAAATATCTTATAACTATGCTTGCAGCCAAATTGCCGATTTTTGCCGAATCCGTCGGCGAAAAGCCCGCACACAAAGCAAGCGTAAATGCGGCAACAACGGTGTCTCCTGCGCCCGTTACATCAAAAACTTCTTTTTTATTAAAGGCGGGAATTTTTTTCATTTCTTTATCTTTTTCAAAAATTGCCATGCCGCTTTCGCCACGGGTGATTAAAAGGCAATCGAGATTGAGTTTTTCTCTTAATTCAAGACCGGCTTCAACAAGAGATTTGTCATCTTTTATAAACCTTGAAAGAAACTTTTCGGTATCCGGCTGATTGGGGGTAATTGCCGTAACTCCTTTATATCGTTCCATATCTTTTTGAATATCGGCAACTATTATTTTGTTGTGTTTTTTGGCTTCTGAAATTGCCGTATCAATAACGTTTTTGGTTAAACATCCCAAATGATAATCGGAAAGGATAATTCCGTCATATAAAGGAATGGCTTTTTTAATGTTTTCTATGACTTTTGCTTCAATTTCGCCGGAAATCGGGGTTTTTGTTTGCCTGTCAATTCTGACGATTTGTTGAGTTACACTTTGGGAACAAGAGCCTGAAATTCTTGTTTTTGTGGTTGTTTTCCTTGTTTTGTCTTTGACCATAAAGTCTGTATTAATTTTAGCCTCAAGAAGCGCTTTGGTTAAAACTTCACTGTGATAATCGTCGCCCATAACACCAAGAGCTGCAACTTTTCCGCAATTCAGGGTTGAAATATTGTGAGCGGCGTTTGAAGCGGTACCGAGAATTATTTTGGTTTCCGTATGTTCTAAAATTAAAACCGGCGCTTCACGTGAAATTCGCTCAGTTTGCCCAAAAATCATCTCATCAATCGCAAAATCGCCTATGACAAGAATTTTTGGCTCTTTTAGTTTGTCAAGATTTTTTAATAAATTTTGCATATCCATTTCAAATAAATTCTAGCATAAAAATAATTTATTATAGCAACTTGACAATAAAAATTGATTATGTAACATGGAAAAGGAGTTTCCGCTTTATGCTTTTATTTAAGCCAAAGACGGAAATTTGACAAAAGGGCGTTTAGCTCAGTTGCCGCAGGAAGCGAGAGCTTCCGTTATAAAAAAGTCTCCCTTGGGAGACGCGATTTGAA
>CANRGC010000015.1 GCA_947630045.1 Candidatus Gastranaerophilales bacterium | reverse complement strand
CTCGCCTGCGTTCGCTAAGATTGCCCTGCAATCTAAAGCTCATTTGGCTCGGGTTGCCTCAGCACGACTTTTTAAATTCTACGCCTATTCGGCTTGAATTTTACAAAAGTCTTTGCATACTTTATCTGTACGGCTCATTCTTCGCCTACAGCTAAAGCATCAACGCCCACCATTTATCAAGAGAGCCTGAAAAGGCTCTTTTTTAGTGGCATTTCGAGGCTCGGGTACGGATTTCGGGCTGTACGTCAGACCTCAACGGTCAGCCGTCACGCCCTTCACACACCTTTGCCGCTCGCCTGCGTTCGCTAAGATTGCCCTGCAATCTAAAGCTCATTTGGCTCGGGTTGCCTCAGCACGACTTTTTAAATTCTACGCCTATTCGGATTTGTGAAAATTTTTCTAAAAAATTAAAAGATTTTCGACTTGTTGCATAATGTTTACAAAGGTTTTAATGTTTTTATTAAAGATATTGCATTAGATATTCAAGAAAAATACAAAAAATTGTTAATTAATTTTATATAGACCAAGAGTAGTTTTTTAGCGTTTTGCCCGATTTATATTACCCCCAATTTCATCGAATAGGACAAATTGGGGCGGTTTTACAAAAAATTGCCCCGCAATTGCGGGGCTTTAAATTACATTCTGTTGCAGCTTTCCGGGCTGATATCCGACAACTTGTCGTTAATTGACATTGCAAGATAAATCATAAAGAAAACAAAAATAAAACTTACAAGCCCCGCCCATAAAACGCCAAGACCTGCCCAAAGACCTTGCGAGCCAATCATCATAACCGTTGAAATAACAAGTCCGATAAGGGTCAAAATTGCCATTATATCAACAATGAACCCGCCAAATTTAACAACAAATTTTTTCATAAAAACTCTCCTTTTATCTAACCTTTTTATAATACTTTTTCGTAAAGATTATTTGTATTGATAAACAAGGCTATAGATGAAAGTTCAATATTTTTAAGGGTTTAAAATTGCAATTTTAATGACGTTATCAAGCCTGTTTTCAAATATTTCATAAGCCTTTTTAATATCTTTAAGCGGAAATTTATGTGTAATTAAAGGGGTTGTGTCAATTTTATTCCGTTCAATTAAAGATAAAATTTCCGCACAGTCACACCCGTCAACTCCGCCTGTTTTAAAAGTAAGATTTTTGCCGTACATATCAGGCAGGGGCAAAATCATCGGTTTATCATAAAGGGCAACAACGGTTACAATTGCGTTAGCTCTGGCGGCTTGCCATGCCATTTTAAAAGATTCTTCGCTTCCCGCAACTTCCATAACAACGTCGGCTCCGCCGTGTTCGCTTTCCTTAATTACCATATCAAGACAATCTTTTGAATCAACAACAATAACGTCGGGATAGTGTTTTTTTACAAAATTTCTTCTTGTTTCATCTTTTTCACAAACAATGATTTTTTTCGGGTTTTTTAACATTGCGCAAAGTAAAGTGCAAATTCCCGCAGGTCCTGCGCCTATTATTAAAACCGTATCGGTTTCTTTTATTTCGGAAATCTTTGCCGCCCAAAAACCTGTTGATAAAATATCACCCACAAAAAGGGCTTGTTCATCCGAAACGGAAGCGGGAATTTTATTTAAGCCCAAATCAGCATAAGGAACTCTTACATATTCCGCTTGAGAGCCGTCAATACGACAGCCCAAAGCCCAGCCGCCGTTTTTATCGGTGCAGTTATTTACAAAACCGTTTTTACAGAAAAAACAATCTCCGCAAAAGGTTTCTACATTAACGGTCACTCTGTCGCCCGCTTTTACGTTTAAAACGTCAGAACCCGCTTCTTCAACCACTCCAACCATTTCATGCCCGACAGTAATTCCTAAAACCGCCTTTGGAACGGAACCGTGCTTAATATGTAAATCGCTTGTGCAAATGCTGGACATTGTAATTTTAACAATTGCGTCTTTTGAATTTTGAAGTTTTGGTTTCGGTTTTTCCGTCAGTTCAAAAACGCCATGGTCTTTATATGTATATGCAAGCAAAGTCTTCCCCTTTTTTAAAATAAAAGATGAAAAGATTATACCACTTTTTATAAACCTTTTTCCGTTATTTCATCCGATTTACAAAATTGCGATTTTATTTTATACTTTCCTTGTAATTAAAAAGGAGTTATTGCTATGGGGATAATGGACGGCAAGAAGGGCATCATCTTTGGTGTTTCAAACAAATTTGGCATAGCTAATGCTATTGCGGAACAAATTTTTAAAGAAGGCGGAGAACTTGCTTTTACTTATGCAAATGAAGCAATGGAAAAAAGAGTTCGCCCGATAGCCGAATCAATGAACACAAAAATGTGTATTGAATGTGACGTTACAAAAGACGAAGATGTTAAAAAAGTTTTTGAAGAATATCAAAAACACTATGATAAATTAGATTTTGTAATTCATGCCGTTGCTTTTGCCAATAAAGAAGATTTAACGGGTGATTTTTACACAACAAGCCGTGAAGGCTGGGATCTTGCAATGCATGTAAGCGCATATTCGCTTCTTACATTAACAAAATATTCTAAACCGCTTTTGGAAGCTAACGGAGGCGGGGCAATTTTGGCTTTAACTTATCTCGGCTCAACTCATGCGGTTGCAAACTATAATATTATGGGTGTTGCAAAGGCTGCGCTTGAATCTTCAATGAGATTTATAGCTTCTGACCTCGGCAAATACAATATCAGATGTAACTGTTTGTCTGCGGGCCCTGTTAAAACTATGGCGGCAAAAGGAATTGGCGGCTTTGACAGAATGTTAAAAGCAAACGTATTAAAGGCGCCTTTGAAAAGAACTCCAACCCTTGAAGATGTTGGCAAAGGCGGACTTTATTTGGTTTCTGACCTTTCTTCAGGCGTTACCGGCGAAGTTCATTTTGTTGATTGCGGCGCACACAGCGTTTTTGCTTCTCTTGATGAAATGGAACAAATCGCTTTTGATAAACAGCCCGCTATGGTATAAATTATTTTGGGGCGGATATTTCCGCCCCGTTTAACAAATTTCTTTGATTATCGCCATATTTATGATAATATGAAGTCAAAGACAAATGGAGAAATGGCCGAGTGGCTGAAGGCGGCACCCTGCTAAGGTGTTATAGGGAGTAATCTCTATCGAGGGTTCGAATCCCTCTTTCTCCGAACTTTTAATTTAAAATTTAAATAAAATGATACGTTAGAGGCAAAATTAAACCATATGAAATTGAGTTTGAGCCTCTTTTTTAAATTTTTCAGCGGAGCGGGTCTAAAATGGAAGAAAGCTTAAAAGAAAGAAATGTCAGATTAATAAAGAAATTTGAAAAAATGATAAATACGGCTGATATTGAGCTTGCATGCGAACTTATATCAGATAACGCCTCATTTTTTACCCCCGCTTCAGATGAACCCTTGTATGGCGCCAAAGGTTATTTATCGGTTGTTCACCGGATGAGAACGGGGTTTTCTGATGTTCAGTGGAATATTGAAGATTTAATAGCCGATGAAAATAAGGTTGCCGTGCGCTGGATATTAACCGGAACTCACAACGGCGAATTTCTCGGCGTTAAACCGACAGGAATTAAAATCAAAACAACGGTTATGAATTTTTATTATTTTGATGAAAACGGAAAAATTTATAACGATATCGCTTCTGAAGGAATAGCCGGAATATTAAGACCCCTCGGGTTAAGCAAATAATTTTTTATAATATTACAAAATGTTAAACAGCTTTTGTGCTGTTTTTATTTGGTTTTGTCTTGACCCAAATAATTTTTGGGCAATAAGTAAAGATTTTTTCACTTTAATAAATTATCTGTTTATTAAATTTTAGGTGATACTATGTCGTTTGAATTAGGCAAAATCAACAATAATTATACTGTTGCTCAACAAAACAGTCTAAACGGAACATTTATACAACAAAACAATCCAAGCGGAACAGCCGCAAAACAAATATCAAATTTAAGCCCCAATCAAGACAGTTTTGAGTCTTCAATAAAAAAAGGAAACAAAGATAGCAAGAAAAAACTTCTCAAGATAGGTGCGGTTATAGGGGCGGCAGCTGCAGCTGTCGGAATTATTTATGCAGCCAAAAAAGGTCAGGGCAAAAAGCTTGAAACAATGACCAAAGAGGCTTTTGATGAGCTGAAAACAAGTAAATACACAGGCAAAATTAAAGGAACTCTTAAAAGCGGAGATAAGATTGTTATGGAATACGCTGACGGGGTTCTTAAAAAATCGACAAGAAGCGGGAAAGTTAACTTTAAAAAAGTGTATGAAACAGTTAACGGCGAAAAATTTGTAACTAAGACAATGAATGGAATTTCAAGAAAAGTTAACATTTCAAAAACCCAAAATGAAGTAAAGAAAGCTCAGGAAGAATTAAAAAATGTTTTGGGAAATAAAGAACTTTCTTCAAAAGAGTTGCAGAAACAAACACAAAAAATTAAATATAAATCAAATAATGACCAAAAAGAAATAACACAAAAAATTAACGATAAGGCAGAAGCCGAAGCAAAAGCTAAGGCAGAAGCCGAAGCAAAAGCTAAGGCAGAAGCAAAAGCTAAGGCGGAAGCTGAAGCAAAAATTAAAGCTGAGGCAGAAGCAAAAGCAAAGGCAGAGGCAGAAGCAAAAGCTAAAGCTGAAGCTGAGGCAAAGATTAAAGCTGAAGCAGAAGCCGCAAAAAAAGAATTTCAAAATTTTGAATCAAGCCTGTCTTCAAAAAGCGATGAAGAATTTGAGAAAATAAAAAAATCAATTTATGAAAAAAATGAAGAACTTTTTGATAAAGGAACCCAATTATACAAACAACAACGGGGTCGTGAACCGTGGGCAATAGGCGATAGAATAGAAATGTTAAGCCCGGAAGAACAAAAGGAATATCGGTTAATACAAGGAAAAATTGATATAATAATTAAAGAAGAAAAAACAAGAAGATATTCCAGACTTGGAAAGATAATCGGCAAACCGACGGACAAACCCATCAAAACCGCTCATATTCAAGATTATGGCACAATGGATGAAATTGGCGCAATTAATAAATATTATGACGCCTCAAGAATAAATGACCCTTTAAGAAAATATAAAGGAAAGGTTGTTACCCCGCAAGCACAGTTAATGGACAGTCTTATGGATAAAGCGCCCGCTCTTGAAGAAAGCGCCACCGTTTATAGGGCAGTCGATTATAAAGGTTATGTTGATAAATTAAAAGACGGCGCAGTTGTAAAAGATTACGGATACATTTCAACATCCACCACATATAATGACCCTCAATTTTATCAATTTGCCCACAGCATTGCAAACGGCTCAACGGAAGGCGCTTTGATGAGAATTCACCTTCCCGCCGGCACAAAAGGCGCATTTGGCGGATGTAATGAATTTTTGTTGCCCAGAAATTCGGAATTGAAAGTTATTAAAACGAGTTTAATAAACGGCGTAAAAGTGTCAGATTGCGAATATATTCTTCCGCACTAAAAATAAATAATAATATAATATAGGCCCGAAAAATTGATAATCTTTTTTTCGGGTTTTTTGAATATTGAATTAAAAATATTACAAAATATTAAGAGAAATTAAGCAAATTTTTTGTTTTTGATATAATGACAAACGGAATAATTAATACAAAAGTATTAAAAAAACCGAAAACCTTTTGTGTTATTATTTTGTAGGATTAGTTAGTAAAGGAATTCAATATGGCATTACCTAACGTAGCATACTTTTCAATGGAAATTGCAATGGATCAATCACTTGCAACTTACTCTGGCGGTCTTGGATTTTTGGCCGGTTCCCATATGCAATCTGCGGGATACCTTCAAATGCCCATGGTTGGTGTTACAATTCTTTGGTCATACGGATATTACGATCAAAGAATAGACGAAAACGGAGAAGTTGAAGTTGCATATATAAGAAAACACTATGACTTTTTAACTGATATTAACGTTCAAACAACCGTTAAAGTTTTTGGCGAAGACGTTACAGTTAAAGCATACAGGGTTGAACCCGAATTGTTCGGAACATGTCCCGTATATCTTTTAACAACAGATATTGAAGGAAACTCCGAATGGGCAAGAAAAATTACTCACAAACTCTATGACGGAGATGAAAGAATTCGTATCGCACAAGAAACCGTTCTTGGTATCGGCGGTATAAGAATTCTTCAAGCTATAGGATACAACTTTGATGTTGTTCATATGAACGAAGGACATGCGCTTCCTGCCGCATTTGAGCTTCTAAGACAGTATAACGGCGACCTTAACGCTGTAAAGAAAAAGACTGTTTTCACAACTCACACTCCGGTTGCTGCGGGCAATGAAGTTCACTGGGTTGATAAGCTTCTTGAATCAGGTTTCTTTGCCGGTTGTTCAAGAGAAAGAGCTGTTGAACTCGGCGGCGAAGATTTCTCATTAACGGTTGCTGCGCTCAGAATGAGCCGTATTGCAAACGCAGTTTCACAGCTTCACGGTCTTGTTGCAAACAAAATGTGGGAATGGGTTCAAGGAAGATGTCCGATTAGAGCAATCACGAATGCCGTAAATCAGCACTATTGGCAAGACCCCAGAATTGCATCCGCCGAAACGGACGAAGAACTTTTAAATGCAAAAATTGAAATGAAAAAAGATTTATTCCAATACATTTCAGACACTCAAGGCAAACGCTTTGACCCCAACGTTTTAACAATCACTTGGGCAAGAAGATTTGCTGATTATAAACGTGCTTGGTTAATTTTAATGGATAAACCGCGTATTGAAAAGTTATTGAACGAAAACAAAGTGCAATTAATTTTTGCGGGTAAATTCCACCCCGATGACACTATGGGCAAAGAAATGTTCAATAAAATTTTAAAAGAATCTTACGGAATGAAAAATGTAGTTGTTTTACCGGGGTATGAACTTGCGCTTTCGGCTAAACTTAAAAAGGGTTCTGATATCTGGTTGAACACTCCTTTAAGACCTTTTGAAGCTTCCGGAACTTCAGGCATGAGCGCTAATATGAACGGCGCACTTCACTTCTCAACTTATGACGGCTGGACGGTTGAGGGAACATTCCCCGGAATTAACGGCTATACGGTTGAATACCCCGGCTTAGACGACGATATTCCTTGGGAAGAAAGACACTGGAAAGACCACCAGTGTGTTATGAACACGTTAGAAAACGAAATCATTCCGACATATTATGAAAACAGAAAAGAATGGGCAAGACTTGTTCGTCAAGCAAAAAGAACGTCTGAAGCTTATTTCAATTCGGACAGAATGGTTATTGAATATTATAACCGTGTTTATAAACCAATCGCTCATGGCGGCGTTCAAGCGGGAGAAGAAGAAAAATCAGAAACAAAAATTGCTGAAAATCCCAATTTAGACGCTTGGACATATTCAAATATTAAATAATTAAAATAAAATATTAAAAAGCTCTCTTTTAAACCAAGGGGGCTTTTTATTATTTAAATTAACTTTATTCCGAAAGATTATGTATAATTATTTATTTTTATATATAATATAAACTATAAAATTCAATTTAGGTAAAAAATGAATAATAATTCGACAAAACAACACAATATGAGTCTTTATTACTCAGAATTTATCATAAGGTACTATTGTACCGGTAAGTAGGTACTTTTTTTAAAGGACACGATTTTAAGGCATGGAAAAAAATAAAACATATAAACACAGGCAGCAACATGCTCCGATTTATGAAGCTTTAGAAAAGTTTCGAAAAATGAGAATTGTGCCCTTTGATGTTCCGGGACATAAAAGAGGAAGGGGAAACCCCGAACTTGTCGAATTGTTGGGCGCTCAGTGTGTCGGAATTGACGTTAACTCAATGAAGCCCCTTGATAATCTTTGCCACCCCGTTTCAGTTATAAAAGCGGCGGAAGAACTTGCCGCAGAAGCTTTTGGTGCAGCCCACGCATTTTTAATGGTTGGCGGAACTACATCTTCCGTTCAAAGCATGATTTTATCCTGTTTGAAAAACGGAGATAAAATTATTATGCCGAGAAATGTTCATAAAAGCGTAATTAACGCCCTTGTTCTTTGCGGCGCAAAACCCGTATATGTCAACCCTGAAGTAGACCAACATTTGGGAATTTCTCTCGGAATGGAAGTAAGTCAGGTTGAAAAAGCCATAATTGACAACCCTGATGCGGTTGCTGTTTTTATAAACAACCCGACATATTACGGCGTTTGTTCAGATTTAAAATCTATTGTAGACCTTGCCCACAAACACAACATGCTGGCTCTTGTTGATGAAGCCCATGGAACCCACTTTTATTTCGGAGAAGATATGCCCCTAAACGCTATGGAAGCGGGCGCAGATATGTCTTCCGTCAGCATGCACAAATCGGGCGGAAGCTTAACTCAAAGTTCTTTTCTTTTAACGGGCAAAAACATAAGCAAAGGGCATGTAAGACAAATTATTAATCTGACCCAAACAACAAGCGGGTCTTACCTTTTATTATCAAGCCTCGATATTTCAAGAAAAAACCTTGTAATGAGAGGCAAACAGGCATTTTCCGAGCTTGTTGATTTGGCTGAATATGCAAGAAAAGAAATTAACAAAATCGGCGGATATTACGCTTTTTCAAGCGAATTAATAAATTCTAAAAGCATTTTTAATTTTGATAAAACCAAACTTTCAATTCACACTCTTGATATCGGGCTTGCGGGCATTGAAGTTTATGATATTTTGCGTGATGAATATGACATTCAAATTGAATTTGGAGACTTGGGAAATATTCTCGCATATCTTTCCATAGGTGACAGAAAACAGGAAGTTGAAAGGCTGGTTAGCGCTCTTGCAGACATAAAAAGGCGATATCAAAAAGATAAAACCGGCATGTTGAGTCAGGAATACATTCCGCCAATTGTGGCAAGAACCCCGCAAGAATCTTTTTACGCAAAGAAAGAATCTCTGCCTTTGAAAGAATCTAAAGGCAGAATTTGCAGCGAATTTGTCATGTGTTATCCCCCCGGAATTCCTATTTTAGCCCCCGGAGAAGAAATAACCGACAGAATAATTGATTACATTTTATATGCCAAAGAAAAGGGTTGTTCATTAACGGGTCCTGAAGATGAAGGCATTGAAAGACTAAACGTTTTAAAAGAGGATTAAATGAACATTTGGTATTCAGACAATCATACAGATAATGTTAACTTTTCAATCAGAATTAATAATCAGCTTTTTAGCGCAGAAAGCGAATTTCAGCGCATTGATATTTTGGAATCTTTTGATATGGGAAAAGTTCTTGTTTCTGACGGAGATTTGGTTTTTACGGAAAAGGACGAATTTATCTATCATGAAATGATAACTCATGTGCCTATGGCGGTTCACCCCGATGTCAAAAAAGTTCTTGTTATAGGCGGCGGAGACGGCGGCGTTGTAAGAGAATTAATAAAATACAACGATATTGAAGAAATTGACGTTGTTGAACCTGATAAAATGTTGGTTGAGGTTTGCAGCGAATATTTTCCCGAAATTGCAGGAAGCCTTAAAGATAAAAGAGTTAAAATTTATTATGAGGACGGACTTAAATTTATTCGCTCAAAAACAGACGTTTATGACCTTATTATAATTGATTCTCCAAACCCGTTCGGGTCAAATGAGGGTCTTTTTACAAAAGAATTTTACGGAAATTGCTTTAATGCGCTTCGAGATGACGGCATTATGATTAATCAAAATGAATGTCCCTTTTATGAAGAAGAAGCCTATCAGTGTCAGAGAATGCACAACAAAATTGTAAAAACATTTCCTATCTGTAAGGTTTATCAGGCGCATATTCCTTCATATCCTTCGGGGCATTGGCTTTTTGGCTTTGCCTCAAAAAAATATCACCCGACAAAAGACTTAAACAAAGTAAACTGGTATATGAAAGGTATTGGCACAAAATATTATCAGCCGAGCATTCACACAGGAGTTTTTGCGCTGCCCGTATATGTTGAGGAGCTGTTAAAAAATGTTGAAAACTAGCAAGGAGAAATAAAATGGGAAAAGTTTTGGTTATAGGTTGCGGCGGAGTTGCAAGCGTTGCTATACATAAAATTTGTCAAAATGATGAAGTTTTTGACGAACTTGTTATTGCAAGCAGAACGGTTTCAAAATGCGACAAATTAAAAGAAAAGCTTCAAAATACAACCAAAACAAAAATTTCAACTGCAAAAGTCGATGCCGACAATGTTTGTGAACTTGTAAACCTCATAAAAGAAACAAAGCCTGATGTAGTCTTAAATCTGGCTTTGCCATATCAAGATTTAAAAATTATGGACGCTTGCCTTGAATGTAAGGTTCATTATATAGACACGGCAAATTATGAGCCTGAAGATACTGCAAAATTTGAATATAAATGGCAGTGGGCATATAAAGAAAAATTTGAAAAGGCGGGAATTACGGCGCTTTTGGGAAGCGGCTTTGACCCCGGAGTTACGGGCGTTTTCTCAGCGTATGCAATGAAGCACTATTTTGATGAAATTAACTATATCGATATTCTTGACTGCAACGGCGGCGATCACGGGTATCCTTTCGCAACAAACTTTAACCCTGAAATTAACATAAGAGAAGTTTCAGCCAAAGGTTCATATTGGGAAAACGGGCATTGGGTTGAAACCGAGCCTATGGAAATAAAAAGAGTTTACGATTTCGATGAAGTCGGCAAAAAAGATATGTACCTTTTACACCATGAAGAACTTGAATCTCTTGCGCTTAATATAAAAGGAATTAAAAGAATAAGATTTTTTATGACTTTCGGGCAAAGTTATCTTACCCACTTAAAATGTCTTGAAAATGTCGGCATGACATCAATTGAACCTATTATGTATGAAGGAAAAGAAATCGTTCCGCTTCAGTTTTTAAAGGCGGTTTTGCCCGACCCTGCCTCTTTGGGACCGAGAACCAAGGGCAAAACGAATATAGGCTGCATTTTTATCGGTAAAAAAGACGGCAAAGAACGAAAACTTTATATTTATAACGTTTGTGACCACGAAGAATGCTACAGAGAGGTTGGCTCTCAGGCGGTTGCATATACAACGGGCGTTCCCGCAATGATTGGAGCAATGCTTGTTATGAAAGGAATTTGGCAAAAAGCCGGTGTTCACAACATCGAAGAATTTGACCCCGATCCTTTTATGGAAGCCTTAAATAAATGGGGTTTACCTTGGAAAGTGTGTGAAAACCCAGTGTTGGTTGATTAAAATGGCAAAATTAAAAACACCATGTTATGTAATTTCTGAAAAAAAAATTACGGAAAACCTTGAAAAATTAAAGTATATTAGTGATTTAACAGGGTGTAAGATTTTGCTTGCCCAAAAAGCATTTTCAATGTTTGCGCTTTATCCGCTAATCGGAAAATATCTTGCGGGAACAACCGCAAGCGGGCTATATGAGGCGAAACTCGGATATGAAGAAATGGGAATGGAAACTCATATTTATTCTCCCGCTTACAGAGAAGATGAAATTGAAGAAATAACGGACATCGCAGACCATATTGTTTTTAATTCAATTTCACAAATTAAAAAATTCGGAAAAATTGCAAAAGCAAAAAATAAACAAATCGGGCTTAGAATTAACCCTGAATTTTCAACCCAAGACCATGCAATTTATGACCCTTGCGCTCCAAATTCAAGGCTGGGTGCGACTTTAGATAATATTGATGAAAAAATTTTTGATGAAATAGACGGAATTCACTTTCATACTCTTTGCGAACAAAATTCGGACGCCCTTAAACAAACGCTTGATGTTGTTTGTGAAAAATTCGGCAAATATTTAAAAAAAATGAAATGGGTTAATTTCGGTGGCGGACATCATATTACAAAGGAAGATTACGACACAAAAACACTGATTGAGTGTATTGAAAAAATTCAAAATGATTACGGTGTTGTTGTTTATCTGGAACCGGGGGAAGCCGTTGCGCTTAATGCGGGGTCATTATTTACCGAGGTTTTGGAAATTGTTAAAAACGGAATGAAAATAGCAATTTTGGATACCTCTGCCGCATGCCACATGCCGGATGTTCTTGAAATGCCATACCGCCCGCCGTTAAAAAATTCGGGGAAAAAGGGCGAAAAACCTTATCTTTATCGCTTATCAAGCGCAACCTGTCTTGCAGGCGACATAATCGGGGACTATTCTTTTGACAAGCCGCTTAATATCGGTGATATTCTTGAATTTCAGGATATGGCAATTTATACAATGGTTAAAAACAACACGTTTAACGGGATGAAACTTCCTGACATTGTTCTTGAAAAGAAAAGCGGCGAATATGAAATTATACGTTCTTTTAACTTTGAAGATTTCAAAACAAGACTTTCTTAAAATGGTAACAGGCTCTTAACAATTTTTTGAATAAACGAAGTTTGATAAATGTTTTTAGTATAATTATATTAAAGGCTTTTGGCAAATTCCGTGATTTGTCTTTGGCTTGAAGAAAGTTGGATAAGAAAGGCTAAAATGGACATTTTTTCAATATTTGCGCTATTAGGTGGTTTAGCATTCTTCCTTTACGGAATAACCATTATGTCCGTTTCGCTTGAAAAAATTGCCGGCGGAAGGCTTGAAAGAATTTTAAAAAAAATGACCTCTAACCCCCTTAAGGGTCTTGTTTTCGGAGCCGCAATTACCGCAGCGGTTCAATCTTCTTCAGCCGTGACCGTTATGCTTGTCGGGCTTGTTAACTCGGGAATTATGAAGTTATCTCAAGCAATAGGCGTTATTATGGGTTCCAATATCGGAACAACCGTCACCGCTTGGATATTGAGTTTATCCGGAATTAAAAGCACAAACTTTTTTGTAACCCTTTTAAAACCTGAAACTTTTTCCCCGATATTGGCTCTTGTCGGCGTTATTCTTATAATGGCGGCAAAAAGCAACAGAAGAAAGAATTTGGGTTCTGTTTTGGTTGGCTTTGCGATATTAATGTTCGGAATGGAAGTTATGAAAAATGCAATGGCGCCTATGGCTGACATTCCTGAATTTACAAGCATTTTAACCGCATTCCAAAACCCGATTTTGGGCGTTTTGGTGGGAACAGTCGTGACTGCGGTCATTCAAAGTTCAGCCGCCTCAATCGGTATATTACAAGCACTTTCCATGGTTGGCGGTTTAACTTATCAAATGGCAATTCCTATTATTATGGGTCAAAATGTCGGAACGTGTATTTCGGCAGTATTATCAAGCATTGGAGTTAACACCAACGCAAGAAGGGTGAGTGCGGTGCATGTTTTATTCAACATTCTTGGGGTTGTAATTTGTTTGTCAGTTTTTGAACTTGGAAATTATATATTTAAATTTAATTTTATTGCAAAAACCATTTCACCTTTTGGAATTGCGGTTGTTCACAGCATTTTCAATATTGTAACCACTTTAATTTTATTTCCGTTTACCAAAGTGTTGGAAAACCTTGCAATCAAGCTTATTCCCGATAAAAAAGAAGAATCTTCAAAAGTTTTGCTTGATGAAAGGCTTATTCTTGCTCCCTCGTTTGCAATTTCGGAATGTTTCGGCAAAACAATAAAAATGGCTGAAATTGTTCAGATTAACTTTGTTAATGCCACAAAAATGCTGAAAAGTTTTCACCAGAAAAAAGCTGATGATATTAAAGAAAACGAAGTCAAAGTTGATACATATGAGGACACTTTGGGCTCATTTCTCATAAAACTTTCGGGAAGGGAGCTTTCGGAAGAAGACAACAACAAAATTTCTCAGCTATTGCTTGCGATTGGAGATTTTGAAAGAATTGGCGACCATGCTTTAAATATATTAAAAGTTGCGGAAAAATTGAAGGAAGACAACAAAAAACTTTCATTTGAAGCGGTTGAAGAAATAAAGATTGTTGTAAGCGCAGTTTCTGAAATTTTTGCAATAGCATTTGATTCATACAGAAGAAACGATTTGAAACTGGCTCAAGAGGTTGAACCTTTGGAAGCTGTTATCAAAAAGGCTATAAGAAGGGTTAAAAACAACCATATACAAAGGCTTAAAGACGGGCAGTGTTCAATTGAAACAAGCTTTTTATTCTCTGACCTTTTAAACGATTTCAGAAGAATTGCCGCACACTGCGGAAACATTGCAACAAGCGTTATTCAGCTTGATGACAAAACAATAGGAAAACATGAATATAACCACAGAAATAAAGACGAAGATTTAGAATTTATCAATAAATATAAAAATTATAAATCAATATATTCTGTTACAAAAAAGGTTCAATAAAAAATTATGGGGGGTAATTACCCCCCATTTTAAAACTTATTAATTATTTTACAACTTTTGCAATTGAAGCTGTGATATCTTCACCGCCGTATAAAACTGCGGCTTTAGATAAAACTATGCTGTATCCTTGCGCTTTAGCTTGAGTTTGAATTGTTGCGGAAATATTTTTGTCAATTGTCGTTAATTTTGCCTGATAATCTTTTGCAATTGCTTCTTTTTTCTTTGCAAATTCAGCGTCATATTTTTTAGCTAAAGCCTGTTTGCCTTCGTTTGTTTGTTGTTTTTGGATGTCTGTTCTGACACCTGTTAACCAATTTTGAAGCTCTGTCATTTTTTGTGTTTGTTCTTTCTTAAGAGCCTGAACCTGAGCAGATTTTGCAACAACTTGATTAACGTCAACAACAGCTATTCTTTGATTTACATCACTCATAGCAACATTATTTAAGCCTAAGCCTACTGCAAATGCAGCTATGGCAATTAAAACGGTTCCTTGTTTTTTCATTAATACATCTCCTATAATTAAAACCACCTTTATAATTATGATATTTTACCATATTTTTTACGATTGCGTTTATACTGAATATTTTATTAAAAGTTTGTAACATAAAAAGTTTTATTATAAAATTAAAAAAATGGGAGATTTAATATGAGCGATTTTAAAGAAGTAAGAGCTTCTCATATTTTGGTTAGCACTGAAGAAGAAGCTAAAAACCTTAAAGAAGGTATTGATAAAGGCACAATCACTTTTGAAGATGCCGCCATGGAATTTTCAAATTGCCCTTCAGGCGCACGTGGGGGCGACCTTGGCTATTTCGGACGAGGGATGATGGTTAAAGAATTTGAAGAAGCTTCTTTCAAAGGCGAAATTAATAAAGTTACAGAACCCGTCAAGACACAATTTGGCTGGCATTTAATTAAAGTTGTCGACAAAAAATAAGCAGTTGTTTAAAGACAAGCTTTTTGGTTGTATAATAACCGTATAATTAAGAGGAAATTATATGGAAAATTTGCTGTCGGAAAGAATAAAATCTACCCCTTCATCTTTTATAAGAAACATTTTTAAAACGGTTTCCGACCCTGAAATAATCTCTTTTGCGGGCGGGCTTCCAAACCCGATTTCTTTTCCGAGTGAAGAATTAAAAATTTCTTCACAAAGAATTATTGATAAATATAAGGGTAAGGTTTTTCAATATTCTACAACTCCGGGGCTTATTGAATTAAGACAGGTTATTGCGGAAAGATATAATAAAAAATTTAACCTTAATCTCGAGATTGAAAATATTATTATAACGACAGGCTCTCAACAGGCTCTTGATTTAATTTCAAAAGTCACTTTAAACAAAGATGACGGAGTTATTGTCGAAAAGCCGACATTTCTGGGCGCACTTCAGGTTTTTTCCCAATATCAACCAAAATTTCGTTCGGTTACACTGAAAGATGACGGGCTTGATATTCAAGAGTTGAAAATGGCGGTTTTAGAAAAAAATAAAATGATGTACACCATACCTGATTTTCAAAACCCGACAGGTCTTAGCTATTCAAAAGAAAATAAAAAGGCAATAGTTGATGTTATTAAAGATAAAGAGTTTGTTCTGATTGAAGACGACCCTTACGGCGAACTTCGTTTTGAAGACGAACATGAGCCTTATATGGGGCTTAGCTGTATGAAATACGGAGTTGTTCTGGGCTCTTTTTCAAAAACAATAACTCCGGGGATGAGGCTTGGTTACATTATTTCTTATAATAAAGAACTTTTAAATAAGATTTCTCTTGCAAAAGAAGCAAGCGACCTTCACACAAACATTTTTTCGCAATATTTAATTTATGATTATCTTATAAATAATGACCTTGATGAACATATTGCAAAAATAAGAAAACTTTATAAGGCTCAAGCTGATGCCATGATTTGTGCAATGGAAAAATATTTCCCGAAAGAAGTAACTTTTACAAGACCTAAGGGCGGAATGTTTCTCTGGGTAACTTTGCCAAAACATGTTAATGCTCTTTCGATTTTTGAAAAAGCCGTTCAAAACAAAGTAACATTTGTTCCGGGTGACCCGTTTTTTGTAGATGACATTCAAAGAAACACTCTAAGATTAAATTATACAAACGCAGACTCAAACACAATAGAAGAAGGCATTAAAAGGCTTGGAAAGCTTTTATATGAAGTTATTTAGCCAAAGATTGTTTTATATGTTATAATGCGCTTAAAAAAGGAGATATTGATGAGAGAAGAATTACTTTCCATTTTAGAGCGGAACTCAAGAATTCCTTTTGATGAACTTGCCGTTCTTTTGGGAAAAAGCGAAGAAGAAGTTATGAACGAGTTAAATGCCCTTGAAGCAGAAGGGGTAATTTGCGGATATCATACTCTTATTGATTGGGAAAAAACTTCTCTTGAAAAAGTTAACGCTCTCATCGAAGTGAGGGTAACCCCTCAAAGAGGACAAGGGTTTGATAAAATTGCGGAAAGAATTTATAATTATCCCGAAGTAAGGGCGGTATACCTTATTTCAGGCGGCTATGACCTTTTAATTACTTTGGAAGAAAAATCCCTAAAAGAAATTTCAAGGTTTGTAACCGAAAAATTATCCACTCTTGACTCTGTTTTGAGCACTGCAACTCATTTTATTTTGAAAAAATATAAAGACCACGGCACAATTTTGGATAAAAAGCATGCTGATGAAAGAGAGATAATCACGCCATGACAAAATCTTTAAGCGAAAAAGTTATCCAAATTAAACCGTCCGGAATAAGAAAATTTTTTGATATTGTGTCTGAAATGAAAGATGCAATTTCTCTCGGCGTTGGCGAGCCTGACTTTGACACCCCTTGGCATATAAGAGAAGAAGGCATTTATTCGCTTGAAAGAGGAAGAACTTTTTACACTTCCAATGCCGGTTTAAAAGAATTAAGAGAAGAAATTTCAAACAAAGTCAAAAGAACAAGAGGGGTTGAATATGACCCTATTTGTGAAGTTTTGGTCACGGTTGGCGGGTCTGAAGCAATTGATATCGGTTTAAGGGCAATAATTAATGAAGGGGATGAAGTTATTATTCCAACCCCGTCTTATGTTTCATATCTTCCATGTGCGGTTCTGGCAAACGCAAAACCCGTTATTATAAATTTAAAAGCTGAAAACGAATTCAGATTGACCGCAGACGAGCTTGAAAATGCCATAACCGATAAAACGAAGGCTTTAATTCTTCCGTTTCCGAATAACCCGACAGGCGCAATTATGGAAAAAAAAGATTTGGAAGAAATTGCCAAAGTTATAGTTAAACATGACCTTTATGTTTTATCTGATGAAATTTATTCCGAACTTACATATAAAGAAAAACATTTTTCAATTGTAAGCCTTGACAATATGAAAGAAAGAACCATTTTAATTGACGGTTTTTCTAAAGCTTATGCAATGACAGGCTGGCGCTTGGGGTATGCTTTGGCACCTCGTGAAATTATCAAACAAATGACAAAAATTCATCAGTTTGCAATTATGTGTGCGCCTACTACAAGCCAATATGCCGCAATTTCTGCCCTTAAAAACGGAGATAGCGACATAGAAACAATGAAAAATGCTTATAACCAAAGAAGGCGCTTTTTAATTCATTCCTTTAAAAAAATGGGTCTTGAATGTTTTGAGCCGTACGGAGCGTTTTATGTTTTTCCTTGCATAAAAGAGTTTAATATGACAAGCGAAGAGTTTGCAACACGATTTTTAAAAGAGGAACGTGTTGCTGCGGTTCCGGGGAATGCCTTTGGAGAATCGGGCGAAGGATATTTAAGAATTTCTTACGCTTATTCAATGGAAAACTTAAAAGTTGCAATTGAACGCTTGGAAAGATTTATAAATAAATTAAGAAGTGAAAAAGCCTAAAACTTTTTTGTTTCAAGTTCCTTTTTCAGTTTAATTACGGGAAAATATTCGGGAGCAAATTTCAGACATTCTTTCAAACATTTTTTCGCTTCTTTTATGTTTTTTTCTTCAAGATAAACAAGAGCCTCTATATAAAAAATTTCGGCATCAAAGGCGCAAACTTTTCTTGCGTTTTGTGCAAAAAAATGAACCGTTCTGTTATAATTATTTGCGTTTAAAACACGGGCAATAAATTTCGGCGTTTCACAGTTTATGCTTGTAAAATAACCCCAATGGTCAATAACTTTTTGTGCCCAGTCAAAAAGAGAATTTTCAATCATCAAATTAATATAAATTTCAAGAAACGAACGAATTTGAAAAAACTTGGCGGGAAGAATTTCTTTTCCTTCAATAATATTTATAATTAAAAGCCCGAAATATGAAGCCGGACAGTCGTTTTTTTTAATTTCAAAAAATTTTCTTGCGCTGTTGAGGTCTTTTAAAAGAAAAAAGCAAAGACCGACCTCATAAGTCTCTTTCAGCTCAAGGAAAATATCTATGGCACGGTTGTAGTCGTGATTATAAAACAGTTCTTTTGCAAGATTTAGTTTTTCATTCACCTTGTTTCTACTTATCGTTATTATCAAAATTAAAACTTGGAATCATCTGATTCATCATATATGTTTGAAGAAACTCTTTATTTATGGCGCCCGAGCCGTTGGGAGAAGCTTGCATTGCAAGCATCATCGGAAGCAAATTCATCATATTGTTGTTATTGTTATTTTGGTTCCCCAACATTGCGCTTATTTGCATAGCTTCCGGATTTTGTGTGTATGCTGAATAATTAGCTCCCGCAATTGCGTTCATAGGGTTAATTCCCAGTTTTTGAAATGTTCTTACCGCATCGGCAATTTCTTTATCCGTCGGGGCATTATTTTGATTTAAATATTTTAAATCATTATTATCGGGAGTAAATTCGCCGTTTATAGACTGTTTAATTCTGTCCATTGCCTGATCTTTAACTTTTTGCTGAACTTCAGGGTGCATAAATTGGTTAGATTTTATAAATGAGGTAATATCTTTATCATCAAGCGAAGAGTCGCATGTTGTAGGGTCATCAATACAGTTTACGGCTTGTTGCGCATATTCGGCAAGCGTTCTGTTTGATGTTGAACTTAAGGCGGACTGATAGGCGCCTTTTGCTTCATCTGTCATGCCGAGTTTGGCATAAGAAAGCGCTTTATAATAATAGACTATATCGGACGGACGACCGTTTTGAATAGCATAGTCCATATCTTGAATACAACCTGTATAATTTTGGTTTCTGTATTTTGCAATAGCTTGATAAATAAAGCTGTTTGATACTTCAGCTTTTTTTGCGGTTGCAAACGCCTGTGAAGGAATTAATAAACCTGCAGCTATTAATAAGACAATAACGAGTTTTAACTTCATTTTACACTATCCTTTGATTATACCTATTTTATAATGATTTATATTTAAAATGCAACAAAGTTACAATAAAAATTATACCCTGTATCTGTTTATTATCACTAATCTAAACGAATGATTTAACATTTTTAAATTATATATACAATATTCATAGTATTTAGATTTGTTGGGTAAATTCTTATGAAGATAAAATTAAAAGAAGCGGCAAAAAATTTAAAAGGATATTCTCTGTATCGTTTGGCAATAGTCTTAAATATGCCCCAACAAACAATCTATTCTTGGGCGTCGGGAAGAACACAGCCTTCTTATGAAAATTTGGACAAAATTTGTGAAGCGCTTGATTGTGCCATTTCTGATATTTTAGAGGCAGAACCCGTTCAAAGAAAACTTTTTTCCTAATGAATTTTATATTGAACATCTTCAATCAATTTTCTGTTAATTGCAAGAAGGTCTGCAATAACGGCAAAAAACATTGATTGCACCCCTGTTAAGAAAATTATTGCGCATAAAATTAAAGATTGAATATGCCCCGTGCCGTTTCCGGTTAAATAATAATAAACAAACCTTCCGCCCAAGATAAGCGCAAGCAAAAACAACACAACGCTTATTTTCATAAAAAATCTGAACGGGCGATAAATAATAACAAATCTGAGCATTGTAAAAACCGAACGTTTTATATAATCAAAATTGCTTTTTACAAGTCTTGAAGGTCTTAAATCATCATTCACCCCGATTGGAACAGACTTAATCTCAAGACCCTTATTTTTCGCCTGAATGATTGTTTCCATTGTATAAGTATAGTTGTCAAAAATGTTAATTCTTTTTGCCGCCTCGGCGCTAAAAGCTCTAAAGCCGCTGGGGGCGTCGGCTACATCTGCACCGGAAATTTTTCTCATGACATAAGAGCCTGTTTTTTGCAAAAGTTTTTTAATTAAAGAAAAACTTTTAATTTTTTCAATCGGTCTTGCCCCGATTGTAATGTCGGCTTCATTTTCCAAAATCGGTTTAATTAATTTGGGAATGTCTTGAGCTTTATATTGATTATCCGCATCAAGATTGACAATTATATCCGCCCCGAGGCTCAGGGAATGTTTAAGCCCTGTTGCAAATGTCTTTGCAAGCCCAAAATTTCTTGAATGAGAAACAATGTGATTTACCCCGTTTTCTTTTGCAACTTGAACGGTTTTGTCTTTTGAGCCGTCATCTATAATTAAAATTTCAACTTCGTCTATCCCGTCTATTTCTTTCGGAATTTGAGACAGCGTGATTGGAAGGGCGTCTTCTTCGTTATAGCAAGGTATTTGAACAATAAGTTTCATAAAATAAATATACACTAAAAGAATGAATTTTGCCAAAAAATAACATTTTTCGCCAAATTTATGAGAAAATCTGAGTTATAAAAATTTACATATTTTATTGTCATCCTTGTTAGTGCCAAACATTTTTTCAGTTTGGCCTTTTGTTTTTTTATAACTAAAATTCAATGTCTAAAATAAGGGAATTTTTCTTGCCGACAAAAGAACCTTTTGGCGGACGCATATAATACATTGTGTTTTGAATGCTTTGTTTTATAACTTCATCTATAGCGTCAGAGCCGGTTGATTTAAGGGTTTCAATGCTCTCAACCGTTCCGTCTTTATAGAAAACTATTTCATATTTTACTTTTGAATTTATAATTGATTCTCTGGTTAAAAGAAGGTCATTTTGCAAGTTTAATTGAATTGTTTTTCCCGTTTGCTGCAAAAATCTTTTCTGGTTGTCTTTTGTAACGTTAGATGAAACTTCCCATGAAACCTTTGAAACAGAGGCAAAACCTTTGTTCTTCCTTAGAGTCGGAAATTTTATTTCATAATTAACGGAATCTGCAGAGTTGGTTTCAGTGCCTTCCTCAAAAGTGAAGGGTGTTGGGGCTTCAATTTCTTCCGATTTTTTGGAAGCGGACATATTAAGGGCACCGATTATTAAAACAAGAAGGACTAAAAGGATTGAAGCCGTTAATATCATCAACTTCTTTGTTTTAAAGGGAATTTCAGATTTAAATTTAAGATATTGTTTTTGAAGAGAATTTTCTTCATTTCCTTCATAGATTATATCAATTGCCCCTTTAAGCTGATTTAAATTATCGGCAGTTTCGGCTTTAATTTTTTCAAGAAAAATATCTTCCGTGTTTTGTTCTTTTTCGGGTTTTTTTTCGTTTAAAAATTTTAGCGCCTCAAATTTCAGTTTTTCTTTTTCGGGGTCAAAATTTGTTTTTTCATCAAAATGATGAATTTCCCTGTTATTGTCTTTTTGTTTTTCATTATCAGAGGAATTCAAACTTGCATTATATTTTTCTTCATAAATCTTTTCTTCAAAAGAATCTTCACTATATTTTGTTTCCAACATTTCAAGAAGTCTTTTTTTGCAAGTTTCACAAGTTAAAACATGAGATATTAATCTTTTATTGTCATCATCATGAAGTTTATTTTCAATATAGTTGTCAAAAAGTCTTATACAATCAAGATGTTTGCCTATAGAGTGTTGTTTTTCGGCATATTTTTGAAATTTTTCAATTAAAACCATTTTAGATTTCAGTTTATCAACGGGGAAAATATAGTTTCCGTTTTGCTGCGGGGCGTTTTTTAATTCATCGGGCTCAATCATTCCGAGAACTTTTGCATGTTTATCAGACAAATTAATATCAACAACGGCATATGCCTCGGGCAAAATGTTATATTGGGTGTGCAAAATCGGCACTTTTACATTATTTGAGCCGTTTGTAACCAAAACATAAATTCTGTGATAATTGCAATAAACATCGACTATATTAAAGTCATAATATAATTTCGGAGATTTAAAAAGGCTTCTTTTTGTATTAACAATAAAGCCGGCATTCAGCATAAAATCAGCAAAAAACATTGCCCCCATAAAGTTTATATATGCTTGAGTTCTTTTGTTGGAATTTTGCATTTTCAAACAAAGGCTTTGAGCATCTTTATCTTGTTTTTGTGTTATAACCGGCGGTATCATCTTGAATAATTTCCCTTTACAACAAATAGAATGGCACACTTCACGAAATTTTTCAAAATTTTTACATTAAATTGGCATACTTAAGTTAATTTTTCTTAATATAACAACTAATCTATATCTAATCCCATAACTCTTTCGAGTTTTTTCTTTTTAATTGCGCTGTAAGATTTAGGATCCATTTTTGCGCCTCTTTCAATCATCAATCTTGCAAGACCGTATTCTTTTTCTTTTATTGCCGTATATAAAACATATTCGTCTAAAATTCCGTCATAATAATTAACATCGGCACCGTTTTCTATCAAAAGTTTAGCAGACTTATAATCATGATGTTGAATTGCCATTCTTAACGGGGCGCAAACCTCAATTTTAAGCTCTGCGCCATATTCAATGAGCAATTTTAAGATTTCATATCTTTTATATTTAACCGCATAATAAATCGGATAGTTGGCATTAATTGATGTGTTTGGGTTAAAGCCCGCATCCAGAAGCAATTTTACCGCTTCAATATCGTTGTCTTTAATGTATTGGATAAAGTGTTTGGGCTCTTTTGAAATTCCCTTTTGCACAATAATATCATTGGCAATCTGGGCTTTTTGCCTTGTTTCTTTTGTTTCGGGTTTTTTTACATCAAGATAAATATCGCTTGAATGTCCGAATTCAAAAGGGAAAGGAAAGCTTGACTCAAAACATTCCCCGCTAAGGCAAAAAATTGCCAAAAAGAATAAAGTTATGAAAACTTTTTTAAATAACAAGCCCGCCATCTACCGATAATACCTGTCCTGTAACGTAATCAGTGTCAACTGCCAAAAATTTAACCGCAAGGGCGATGTCTTTAGGTTCGCCAAGCCTTTTTAAAGGAATTCTTTCAATAATGGCTTCCTGAGGCAAATCTTTTGTCATATCAGTTTGTACAAACCCCGGTGCAACGGCGTTTACTCTTATATTTCTTGAAGCGAGTTCTTTTGCAAGAGCTTTTGTAAAACCGATAAGTCCGGCTTTTGCGGTTGAATAATTTGCTTGACCCATATTGCCATAAATACCTGAAATGCTTGCCATATTAACGATAGAACCGCTTCTTTGTTTAATCATAATTTTTGAAACGGGGTTTGTAACATAATATGCGGAATTTAAATTTGTGTTTATAACATCAAGCCATTGGGTTTCGTTCATTCGCATGAAAAGCCCGTCACGGGTAATTCCGGCATTGTTAACAAGAACATCAATTCGTCCGAATTCGTCCATTATTTCTTTGATTGCAGCTTCAACCGCCTCTTTATCGGCAACGTTGAATTTTTTTGCAACCGCCTTAACGCCGAGCGCTTTAATTTCTTCAAGAGTTTTATTTGCGGCTTCTTCGTTTCCGGCATAGTTTATAATAATATCAAGACCGGCTTTTGCAAGCTCAATTGCACACTGTCTCCCAATTCCTCTGGAAGCACCGGTTACAAGAGCAACTTTATTTTCTGACATAATTTTTCTCCTTATACATTAACTAAATTAAGTGCGTCCAAAGTAGCATTCAAAGACGCCATATCGCCAACATTGTATGTTTTTACTTCAGGCGGGCAAATTTTTCTGTTTAAGCCCGACAAAACTTTTCCGGAACCGAATTCAATAAAAGTATCAACCCCTTCAAGAAGAAGTTTTTGAATTGATTGAGTCCAATATACGCTGTTTGAAATTTGAATTGGCATTTTTTTGATAAAATCAGAGGCTTTTGTAGTAAATTCAGTATCAACATTTGTCACAACCGGAATAGTTGCGTCGTTGATTTCAAGCGTTTTTACAAAGTCAACAAATTCATTTGTGGCGCTTTCCATTAATTTTGAATGGAACCCGCCCGATACGGCAAGCGGAATAACCTTTCTTGCGCCTTTTTCTTTAATCAATTCGCCCGCATAGCTCACAGCTTCCAATTCGCCGGTTATAACAATTTGATTTGGTTCATTATAATTGGCAATGCTGACCAAACCTTTTGTTGAAGCCTTTTCAATACACTCTTTTATAACATCTTCGCTTGAGCCTAATATTGCCGCCATGCCCCCTTGTTTTGAAGCAAGACAAGCGCTTTGCATAACTTCTGACCTTTTTTGAATTGCTCTTAAAACGTTATTTATATCCATAACTTTTGAAACGTACATAGCTGAATATTCACCGAGGGAATGACCGAGAGTGAAATTTGGAGTTATGTTTATTTTTTCCGTAAACGCTTCATAAGCCGCAATGGAAACGGTTAAAAGGCAGCTTTGGGTGTTTATTGTTTGCTTTAAGTCTTCCTCGGGACCTTCGAAACAAAGTTTTTTAATATCTTTATTTAAAACTTTGTTTGCTGTTTCGAATACTTCTTTTGCAGCCTGCGAATTTTCATATAAATCACGCCCCATAGAAACAGCCTGTGCCCCTTGTCCGGGAAACATAAAAGCAATTTTACCCATTAATCTAAGCTCCATTTCATTTGTTTAAACCTTCTCTCAAGTTTACAACCGCAGCGCCCCAGGTCATTCCCGCCCCAAAAGCGCACAAAAGAACTTTTGACGGGGTTTTTATTTTTCCCGTTTCAAGCCCTTCATATAAAGCGAGAGGAACGGAAGCTGCGGATGTATTACCGTATTTATCAATATTTACGATAACTTTATCATCCAAAAATTCTAACCTGTGTTGAAGACCTTCTATAATTCTGTAATTTGCCTGATGAGGAACAAGATAATCAATATCTTTCGGCTGAAGATTAACGTCATCAAGACATTTCATAATTGCGTCAGGAAGGGTTTGCACAACGAATTTATAAACTTCTTTGCCATTCATGGTGATTTTATTTTTTCCTAAAGTTGAAGGCTCAACAAGCGGGCAATTATCACCTTTGAAGTTCATTTCAATGTTTTTTCCGACAGACCCGTCCGAATAAAGGTTAATTCCCAAAATGTCATCAACCCCGTCACTTGCTTCGGTTAAAATTATTGAAGCGGCTGCGTCTCCGAATAAAACACAGGTAGCTCTGTCTTTCCAATCAACAAATTTAGAGTTTGTATCGGTTGCAACCAGAAGAACGTTTTTATATTTTCCGCCGGAAATTAAGCTTCTTCCGATTTCAAGCGCATAAAGCATGCCCGTGCATGCTGCGGTTATATCAAACGCAACGGCATTTTTTGCACCGATTGCTTCTTGAATGCAACAAGCCGTGGAAGGGTAAACACTGAAAGGATTTGAAGCGGCAACAACAATAACATCAATGTCGGAACCTTTTAAATTTGCTTTTAAAAGAGCCTCTTTCGCTGCCTCAATGCCAAAAGTTGTAGCGTTTTCATCTCCGCTTGCAACATGTCTTTGCTTTATGCCCGTTCTTGTTGATATCCACTCATCGGAAGTATCCAAAATTTTTGTTAAATCGTCATTTGTAATGACCGCCTTTGGAACCGCTTTTCCGATTGATAATATTTGTATCGGTTTAAAACTCATTTTTTTATCCTTGAGAACTATTGAAAAAATTCGGATATTTTTTTATTTACACCTGTTTCAACAGCTTCTTTTGCAACTCTGACGGCATTTTTAATAGCATAAGAAGTGCTTCTGCCATGTGCAATAACAGTTATGCCTTTTACGCCGAGAAGCAATGCACCGCCAAATTCTTCATAGTTAATTCTTTTGTATATTCTTTTCATGAAAGGTTTTGCAAGCAAACCAATCACTTTTGAAATTATATTTGCGCCAAATTCTTGTCTTATCATGCTTAAAAGCATTGAAGAAGTACCCTCAACGGTTTTAAGAGCAACATTTCCGACGAAACCGTCGCAAACAACAACATCGCAAGTGCCTTTAAAGATTTCTTTGCCTTCAACATTCCCGACAAAATTCATTCCGTCTTTATTTTCTTCAAGCATTTTGTATATTGTTTGAACAAGCTCATTTCCCTTTCCGGCTTCTTCGCCGATATTTAAAACGCCGACGGACGGATTTTCATATCCGTAAACACTTTTGACAAAAGTTGTTCCCATAAGGGCAAACTGATAAAGCATTTCGGGCGTGCAAGAACTGTTTGCGCCTGCGTCAAGCAAAACAAACGGTTTTTTGATAGTGGGCAACGTGAGAGCTATTGCGGGTCTTTCAATTCCCGTTAATCTTCCAAGCCCGAACAAACTTGCCGCCATAGCCGCACCTGTGGAACCTGCGGCAACAACAGCGTCTGAAGAACCGCTTGAAACAGCGTCAACCGCAAGCACGATAGAAGATTTTCTCTTTTTTCGGATGGCTTGACCGACGGCTTCGCCCATTTCAATAACTTCTTCAGCGTTTGTTACCTTTATATCAAGATTTGATAAATCAACTTTTATTTTATGTTTGAAATAGCCGCCACGGTTTGAATTTATCCCTTTCTTTGAAATTCTGGAAAGTTCCGCATTTATCTCGTCTTCTTTTCCGACAAGTTCAATTTGGACACCGTAATCAAGTGCTGCCCAAACTGCCCCGTCAACTATTGCTGCGGGAGCATAATCTCCACCCATAGCGTCTATTGCTATTCTCGTCATACTAAATTCCCCAATAAATTAAGTTGATTTATTCTTCTGTTTTTGTTTCCGTTTCTTCTGAAACAGTTTCTGCCTTAACTTCTTCTGCTTTTGTTTCTTTTACTTCGGTATTTTTAGCTTCTTCCGTTTTCGGCTTTCTTGTTCTTTTTGCTTTTGGTTTTTCTTCAACTTTTGCTTCGGGTTTTGTTTCTTCTTTATAATTAGGATTTTTAATTGAAACTACTTTCCCTTTGTATGAACCGCATTCCGGACAAACAGTGTGTGTTAAAACAACTGCGCCGCAATTTGAACATTTTGTTGTAGCGGGAATCGTAGCTTTCCAATTAGCTCTTCTTTTAGCTTGTGCTGATTTACCCGTTCTCTTTTTTGGTACTGCCATTTTAATTTTTCCTTATATAGTTTTTATTTTGTGTTTATTTTATGCGAACAAAATCTGTCACATTACCCATTGTCTAAAAAAAAGGGGCTAATGTCAACAAAATAAGATTTTTGTTTAATGAAAGTTAAGATATTAAAACATTTTATATCTACACAAGTTCTTTAAGAGGAACTTTGGAATATGTAGTATGTAAAAGTTCGTGGCTCTTCTTTGAAGCGGGTTTTTCGAGAAATTCTTTATAAACCCTTATAATATCAGGGTTTTCATGACAATTTCTTACGGGAAGATTTTTGTCCTCGGTATATAAGCCCTGTGCTCTTTCATTTTTGATGTTTACATCGTGGCATGCTGTCGGTTGTCCGCCGCCGTTTATGCACCCTCCGGGGCATGCCATTACTTCAAGAAGTTGAAAATCGGCTTTGCCCGACTTAACTTCACGAACTGCAATTTCAGCTTCTTTTAAGGTGGAAACAACTCTTATTTTTACCTGTTTGCCTTTAATATCAACGGTTGCTTCTTTTGAACGTGAAGCTCCGTCAACCCCTCTTAACGGCATAACATCGAGGTTTGGAAGATTTTCACCCGTTGCCATATTGTATGCGGTTCTTAGTGCGGCTTCGGCAACACCGCCTGAAGCTCCGAAAATCGTTCCGCCGCCTGAATATTGACCGAAAGGAGAATTTGCTTCTTCGCCTTCAAGTTTATCAAAGTTTATTCCCTTTGCTCTTATCATTTTGGCGAATTCAACCGTGGTTAAAACAACATCGGTTTCATTTTTCAACTGTTCTCTTTTTGCTTCAAATTTCTTTGCCGTGCAAGGCATAATTGAAACAACTTTAATATTTTCTTTTGTGTAACCTTCATAATATTGAGGAACAAGCTCTTTCATGAGCGGAGAGAGCATTCCTTGAGGAGATTTGCAGCTTGAAAGATGATTTAACATATCAGGGTGGTTAATTTCCATATATCTTACCCAAGCGGGGCAGCAAGAAGTAAATAAGGGAAGATTTTCACCTTTGGTCAGTCTTTCCACAAATTCGTTTGCTTCTTCCATAATTGTTAAATCTGCTGAAAAATTTGTGTCGAAAATCAAGTCAAAACCGATTTTTCTTGCGGCAGCATAAATTTTCTTAATTGAATTATCGCCCGCCTTAAGCCCAAACATTTCGCCCAGCGCAACTCTGACTGACGGGGCAATTTGAACAACCGTTTTTACGTTCGGGTCATAAATTAAATCAAAAGCTTTTTCCGTGTCATCTTTAATTGTAAGAGCACCTGTCGGACAAACGGAAGCGCACTGACCGCAATTTACACAGTCAACATCTTTAAGCGGTTTTCCCGCCATTGGCTGAACATGGGTGTGAGAGCCTCTTTCCGAAAAGCCCAAAACTCCAATTCCTTGAAATTCGCTGCATGCTCTGACACAAGCGCCGCATAAAATACATTTATTCATATCACGAACGATAGAAACGCTTGAAGAATCAACTTTTAATTTTTCTTCTTCTTTCATTTTGACATACGGAATATCCGTAATTCCATATTCAAAAGAATATTTTTGAAGTTCGCACATGCCCGATTTGGAACATGTTGTGCATTCTCTGTCATGGTGCGCAAGCAAAAGTTCAAGAATTGTTTTTCTTATATTTCTGACTTTTTTTGTATTTGTAAAAATTTTCATACCGGCTTTCGGGGGCATTGTACAAGAAGCTTGAATTCCCCTTCCTTCCTGTTCAACAACACACATTCTGCATGCTCCGAACTGGGTTAAATCGGGTCTGTAACAAAAAGTGGGAATTTCAATTCCGGCATTTTTTGCAACCTCTAAAACCGTTTTTTCGCCTTTAATTTCAACTTCTATGTTGTCTATAAACATTGTTTCTTTATCAGTCATTTTGATTAAATCCTTCTTAATTGCATGATATTGCTTTAAACGGGCAATTTGTAATACAAGCGCCGCATTTTATACATTTACTTTGGTCAATTTTGTGCGGGTTTTTAACCGTGCCTTCAATTGCGCCAACCGGACAATTTCTTGCACACTTTGTGCAGCCCTTGCAAAGGTCAGGGTTGATAGTTATTGTTTTAAGGCTTTTGCAAACACCGGCAGGGCATTTTTTGTCTTTAATATGAGCAATATATTCATCTCTGAAATATTTAAGCGTAGACAAAACAGGGTTTGGAGCAGATTTTCCAAGACCACAAAGAGAGCCTTGTTTAATAACTTGAGCCAAAGCTTCAAGCCTGTCTAAATCTTCCATGGTGCCTTCGCCTTTAACAATTTTTTCCAAAATATGGAGCATATTTTTTGTGCCTTCACGGCATGGCGTACATTTTCCGCAAGACTCGTTGCAGGTAAAATTCATAAAAAATCTTGCAACTTCAACAATACAGGTGTCTTCATTCATAACAACAAGTCCGCCTGAACCCACCATTGCGCCGACTTCAACGAGTTTGTCATAATCCATCGGCATATCAAGATGTTCTTCGGTTAAACAACCGCCGGATGGACCCCCTATTTGAACGGCTTTAAATTTTTTACCGTTTCTTATTCCGCCCCCGAGGTCAAAAACTATCTGTCTTAAAGTTGTGTTCATCGGAACTTCGATAAGCCCCGTATTGTTTACTTCGCCTGTGAGAGCAAAGGTTTTTGTGCCTTTTGATTTTTCCGTTCCCATTGAACTAAACCATTTTGCACCGTTTAAAATAATCAAAGGAACGTTTGCAAACGTTTCAACATTGTTTAATAAGGTTGGTCGTTTGAATAAGCCGCATTCAGCCATATGAATGTTTTTGGGACGCGGCATTCCACGTTCGCCTTCAATTGAAGCGATTAGGGCTGATGATTCACCGCAAACAAATGCGCCGGCGCCTTCTCTTATGTTAATTTTCAAATTAAAATCAGTGCCTAAAATATTTTTGCCCAAGAAACCTCTTTTTTCAGCGTCGTTTATGGCTTTTCTCAAGCGCTTGATTGCAAGAGGATATTCGGCTCTTACATAAATATAAGCTTCGTCGGCTCCTACAGCAAACGCCGCAATTGCCATTCCTTCAAGAAGTTTATGGGGGTCATCTTCCATGACGCTTCTGTCCATAAATGCTCCGGGGTCGCCTTCGTCACCATTACAGATTACATAAGATTTTCCGCCCTGATGTCTGTATACGCTTCTCCATTTCTTGCCTGTGGCAAAACCGCCGCCGCCTCTGCCTCTAAGTCCTGAGTCTTCAATTTCTTTTATTACATACTCTTGATCATTTATCTCAAGGACTTTTGCAAGCGCCGCATATGCGCCCACGGAAAGCGCTTCATCCAGACTTTCCGGATTAATATGACCGCAATTTTTAAGAGCGGTTCTTGTTTGTTTTTTATAAAAATTGATTTCTTCGTTGTTAACAATGGGTTTGTTTAAAGCGGGATCAACGTATAAGAGCCTTTCTACAACCGTATCATTAACAAAAGACTCATAAATTTCTTTAACGTCTTCTTTTTTAACATGAACGTATGTTATTTTTCTGTCGGGAATTACAACCAAAACGCCCTGTTCGCAAAAGCCGATACAGCCTGTGGGAATAACGGACATTTTATCTTTTTGCCCCAAAACGCCGACATTTGCGCCGAGTTTTTTAAATTCTTCAATTAACTCCAAAGCGCCGTTTGCAATACAGCCTGTTGAAGCGCAGACTAAAATTCTTCTTCCCTGTTCTTTAACCAATTGAATGGCTTTTTCTTTTTCCTCGTTAATATTAATTTTTAATTCCGTTTTCATTTTTTACTCATTTTCTTTCATAAGTGTGTCAATAATAATAAGAACCGCATCCGGAGTCATTTTCGGATAAACTTTTCCGTTTATGACAACGGCGGGTGCCAAACTGCAAGCGCCAAGGCAGCTTACGGTTTCAACCGAAAAAAGCCCGTCTGAAGTTGTCATTTTGCCTTTTTCCATGGGCAGTTTGTTTTTAATTGCTTCTAAAACAGGCATTGAACCTCTGACATGGCAAGCCGTGCCGTCACAAACCTTAATTTCATATTTTCCTTTGGGTTCAAGAGAAAACTGTGCATAAAAAGTTGCAACTCCCCAAACCGTAGCGGGAGAAAGCCCGTCTATTTTGTTTCCGATATATTCTATGGCTTCTTGGGGTAAATATCTGTAAATTGCCTGAACTTTTTGCAAAATTGTAATCAGGTTCGTCTTTTTATATTCGCACTCTTTTAAAATTTCATCAATTTTTTCAAAGTCCGAAGGAGTCTTTAATTCTAACATGATACATCCTTAAACTATCTCTTTTTCAGACATTATAATATAAGCAAAAAAAAGTATCAAATTAAAAATCACGGGTATACATTTATGTCTTTTTAGTGTAGAATTAATTAAATGTTTGAAAAGTTTACCCAGAAAGCTTTAGATATCGTTATTAATGCCCAAATTCAGGCAGGTAATATGGGTGCGGATAAGGTTTATTCCGAACACCTTCTTATCGGTCTTGCGGCTTCACTTAAGGGTGTTCAGGCTAAATTAATCGGCATTCAAGATGTCAAAATGGATGAACTTATTGAAAAAGTTAAAACAAAAATCGAGTTGAAAAAAGAGCCTAAAAATGGCGAATTTATTCCGTTTTCAAGCGGCGCAAGAGAAGTTTTGGAACATACGGCAGACATTGCAAAATCTTACGGAAATTCACTTGTAATTCCCCACCATATTGCCCTTGCGATTTTTAAATCAAGCAAATCAGGCGCTCTTGAAATATTAAAAGAATTCGGCTTTGACGAAGAAAGGGCAATTTCAAACATAAAAGGAATTTTGAACAAAAAATCAAAAAATAAAAAGTTTAAACACCCCGAAGAAGACGATTTTTCAACGAGGCAATCAAATTATTTTAAAAAAATGGACAATCTGTTTTCGGAAGCCTCGCTTTCAGAGCTTTTAAGCAGCGCAAAAGCAAAGCTTTCAACTTACGGTTACGAAATTTTGGGAACCGAACAGATTGTGGAATCTGTTTTTGAAACAGAATCGAACATTACAAAAATTTTGGAAAAATACGGAATAACAAAAGAAGCTTACGCAGAAAAGCTCAAAAATTTTCCTGACAGGCTTGAAGAATATGGCGAAAGAAGGATAATTTTCACCCCTAACGCTTTCAGCGTAATGCTTCATGCCATTGAAGAAGCAAAAGAGCTCGGGTCTGTCGAAATTAAGCCCGAACACATTATTATGGGCGTTTTAAAAGCAAAAACAGGAATTGCGTATAAAATTTTACAGGAACTTGCCGGACACAAAATAGACTTTGTAAAACAGCTTTCAAAAGAACTTTCAACTGATGCCAAGACCATGCCTGAAACCCTCGCCGTATTGCGCCTTGCAAAAGCCGAATGTAAAAATTTAAACAAAAATACAATCGGAACGGAAATGATACTTTTGGGCATTCTTGCTTATAAAAACGGAATTGCAGCCACGGTTTTAAATAAACTCGGAATTAACCTTAAAGAGGCAAGAAAAGAAGCAATCAAGCTTATCGGCGAAGATATTGAGGAAGGCGATGAAAGCCAGATGAAATATACGCAAAGGGCAAAAAAACTTTTAGAAATTGCCTATGAAATTGCAAAAGCTCAAGGGGGTCAAAAAATTATGTCCGAACACCTGTTATTGGCATTCACAAAAATAAGCGACTGTCTCGGAATGCAAATTTTGGAAAATCTCGGAACGGACACTCTTGAAATTAAACAAGGCATTATAGTTGAGCTGAATACGATTCAAATTTAATTATGAAAATAAAAGAGTTTATTTTAAATTTCATAAATTTTCTTTTTGATTGTCAAGACAGATTTTATAAAAGAAAACTTGAAAATTCGGGCTTGAAAAAGAAGTCTTCAAAAATAAAAGTAACCTCTCATGAAACCTTGAATTTCTCTTGTGAACTCAATCAAAAAAAAGAAAAAGCGAAAGAAGAAATAAGAAATCTTGCCAAAAAAAATCTGAATGAAATTAAAAATCTTTTGATTTATGCAGAAAAAGAAGGCGCAAAAACTTATTATATTAAAAATGCCTCTTTAAAATTAAAGCCGATTAAAGAAAGTGTGGGGTTTATTTTTCCAAAAACAGGCTTAAATGCCTTATATTTAAACTTTTTAACAAGAAAGAAAATTTCTTTTAAAACAAGCGAAATGTTTGTTTTTGAAGATGAAAATTTGAAAATGACCGATGTTATTTATAATTTTTATAAATGGTACTTTTTTAACAAAAAAATTGAAGGATATTTTGAAAATTCCTCTTATCTTGTAAAAAATATAGATGAGCTTGAAAAAATAAACTTTGAAAATTTAAACCTTGAACAGGTTATCGATTTAAAACAGGCAATTTCAGCCGACAGGGAAGGAATGGAATTTGTTATTAATTTTATAAAAGAAACAAGCGGAATAAAAAATGCATACAATGTTTTAAAAGAGGGCGAAAATGGCGCAAGCCTTTAGTCTTGAATTAATTCTTCAATTTCTTTATTCAAATTAATTGAATTAAATTTTTCTTTGCCGTTTAAAAAAAGCACTTCCAAAGAGCGATTTATGATTTCATTTATTTCCTGTTTATTTTTTGTCCCAAAATCGCTTTTTATCGGGTTATTAAGCTGTTTTGCGGCAATACATCTTGCTTTTTCGGACAATTCGGAAGAACAAACTTTAAAATATCTTGTATTTAAAACTTTTTTGTTTGCGGGCAAAACATTTGTCTTTTTTGAAAGTTCCATTTGGTTTTCTTCATTTGAAAGAAGGAAAATAAACTCTTTTGCAAGTTCTTTATTTTTAGCGTTTTTCGGAATAACAAAATTCATGACCGAAACGTCATATTCTCCGCTATCTCCCGTTAATTGGGGAAAAACATCCGTATTTTTATAAACAGCCGGAGAGTTTTCTTTAATCATATTGATGAAATTACTTCCCGCCACAACAAAAGAAGCCGATTCAGACATATATTTCTCAATGCTTTCTCTGTGATTTACGGTCAAAGTGTCTTTCAAAAGAAGGTTTTCATTTTTCATTGAATAAAAAAGCTCATAAACTTCTTTTAATTTTTCATCCGATAAATTTTCTTTGTTTACTCCGTATTTATTCAAAATTTTTGAAAAGGCGTCTCCCTCGTTAAGTGCAATTCCAAACACGGGCGGATTTTTACAGGTTTTTAATTTTAAAATATCATCATATTTTTTTAAATTAACATTACAAAATCTAAACTTTTCTTTGTTCAAAAGAGTTAGCGAACTTGTCGCATAAAACGGAACACCGTAGATTTTCCCCTTATATTTTAAATTTTCCACAAGATTTTCATTAAATATGGATGTTTCATCTTCGCTAAAATATTCAAGCACGTTTTTTTGCGCAAGAAGAGAAGAAAACTCGGGGTTTAAATTAATTAAATCGGGGGGGTTATTTCCCATAATTGAAGCTATCGCACGTTTTTTAGCTTCGGAAATCGGAATATCCACCCAAACAACTTCAATTTCAGGATGTTTTTTTTGAAATTCGTCAATATTCTTTTGAATGTTATCTCCAAAAGGCGCTTTTAGTTGAATTGTCCAAAAAACAAACGTATTTTTATTTTCTTTTTTTGAGCTCAAAAAAAGAACAAAAACCAAAATTATAATTAAGGCTAAAATAATTTTTCTTAAAGACATAAAAAAATTATACTATGAAATTTTTGCATATTTTTATACCCTTTTAAATTTTGAGATTTTATTTTATAATTAACGGGCGACATCACACAAAACATGTTAAAGAAACTTAATAAATTATTAAAAAATAGCAATTTTCTTAATTTTTATTACTTTATCATGATGAGTGAAGATAAAGGAGCTTCAAAAAAATGTCTATAGAAGCAATAAACAGCACAAACGTTAATTTTGGCAAATCGGAAAAAAATGAAGCCACTGTGCAAAAAATGAATTTTAGCACAAAACTCACCCAGCCGATTAAAGATGATTTTCACAGAGCGTACGGAGAAGACGCTAAGCCGAATACAAAATTAGTTGCTGACTATGCGGCAGATAAAGTTGTTAAATTCGGTGTTTTCACCCTTGGTACACTTCTTTTGTTTGCAAAGTCCAAAAAAATGACAAACGGGCTCACTAAAGCAATTCGTGAAAATTTCAGCAACATAGGCAAAAAAGTTGAAGGCAATGTTGAAAAAATCGGTCTTGGCAAAAGAATCGGAAACATTATAAAAGAAGTAAAAAATAATAATACGGCAAAAGTTGAAGGCGAACAAGTTTTAAGCGAAATTAAACAAGAAGGCGGCTCGATTTTAGGCTGGATAAAGAAAACAGGTAAATCTATCATAAAACCGAAAGACTCTTTTGACGCAGAAAGCGGTCTTGGAAAAGTGACCACAAAATTGTTTAAAGGCAAAGCAAAATCAGTTCAAGAATTCTTGAGAAAAGCCGGCATTTCAAACGGTAAAGATCTTGCTGACACGGCTGCCGCTGTTGGTGCAACAGCTATAGCTTCAACCGGACTTAATAACATTGCGGATGATGTTACAAAATCTGACAATGAAGAACTTGCAAATAAAAGCAGGCTTGAAAGAGTTTCAAACGCAATGGATACCGTTGAGAAACTTGCTGACTTAGCCACAATTGTAGGTGTGTAGTATGATTAGCCCGATTAATTATTCAATACAAAATAATTTAGAGCCGGTAAAAATTCCAACCTTTAGGGGAAAGAGTTGCGCAACCGTAACAACCGCAAAAAGCATAAAAAAAGCTGAACACGAAGCTGATGCGGTGTCTTTCAAACAACAGGCAAAAGAGGTGGCAAAGGCAACAAAAGACGGCATCGCAAAAACGTATGAAGTTGCCAAAGAAGGCGGCAAAAAATGTTATGATTTTACGACAAACTTTTTTAAGTCTCTTTTCGGTGACGTTGCCGGAATTGCCAAAGAAAAAGGCGTAAAAACATTAAACAGTATTGACGGCATAGGCAATATAATTTCATAAGTTTGATAGTCAAAAAATAAATAAAAAGCCTTTGAGAATAAAAATCAAAGGCTTTTATTCTATATTAACAGGTTCTCTGTTTATTGCTTTAATTGTTTCTTTTGCAGTGCTTGAAAGACCTATATCAACCCCTTCTATTGTTACAAACTGTCTTAAAAGGTCAATTGTTCTTTTAAACGCACGAACAACATCCCCTTGAGAAAATTCCGTCGTTTCAAAAATCTCATTCCAAACTTTAATGGAATCAACTTCGGGGTTTAAATTTTCAAGCACCCATTTTTCAATAATGCCTGAAAAATGAGAGTGTAAATTCATTGTGTTTTCAAGTTTATAATCACGCTCAAGTAAGAAAATTTTTCTTTTTATATCTTTAATTTTGCCCAAAACTTTTCTGACTGCAGATGAAGGCGGAATTGCAACAATTCCTTCTTTATTTCTTATTTCTTCGGATGTAATGGCGCAAACAACGCCCGCAAGCTCGCTTGGAGACAAATTATTCAAAATTTGGCTTCTTAAAATTTCGGAAACATAAAGCTCATTTTCACACCTTAAACCCATTGTCACCCTTCCGAATTCGGTCGGATAGTCGTCTTTTAAGTTTCCCGTTAATTCTAAGATTTTTTTATGGGCAAGAAATTTTTGCCAGTAAACATCTTTTTGAAAGTCTATTTCTTTCTTTAAAAGGTTTGCCTTTTTTTCAAAACGCTGAATTAATTCAAGGTCTTTTCTGTGTTTTTTGTATACCCTGCAATTATTACAGCCGAAACTTTCGAGTTTTCTCAAAATTTCTTTTGTTTTTCTTGCAAACTGTTGAACTTCATTTTGATTTTTGCCGTTTTTATTTTGTCTTTTCAGGGTTTTAAAAATTGTTCTATATTCAACATACATGTTTTTATATTTAATAAATTCAAGCATATCGTCAGATGTTAAATTAAAATCACACCTGAATTTTTTCATTTCATTTATTGTTTCTTTATATCTTTCAAGTTCGTTCTTTAAGGGGCTTAGCCTGTCTGATGACGAAAAATAGCCGAATGTCTTTAAAATTAGCTCTTTTGCTTCTTCCATATTAAACCGTTGAAGAAGATTTAAAACCATTGAATAACAGGGCTGAAATTTGCTCTCAAGCGGGTTAGATGAGCTTGTTGCAAGGTTATAAACTTCTTCGGGAGATTGAAACGGAGTGCCGATTATTACAACATAACCGATTTCATCCATTCCCCTTCTTCCCGCTCTGCCTGACATTTGAAGAAATTCATTTGCCGTTAAAAGCCTGTGCCCGTCATCGGTTCTTTTTGAAATTGAGCTTATAATTGTCGTTCTTGCAGGCATGTTTATACCCGCAGCAAGGGTTTCCGTCGCAAAAACAACCTTAATTAAACCTTTTTGAAAAAGTCTTTCAACCAGATTTTTAAGCCCCGGAAGCATGCCGGCATGGTGCGGTGCAACCCCTTTTTTAATTAAATCAAGCTCGGGGTTGCCGTAAAGATAAAGGTTTTCCGCCAAATATTCATCAATATTTTTTTCAATTTCTTTTGTTTCTTCTTCATTTAAAAGTTCGGCTTTTGCACAAGCCAGAGCATTCTCATCGCATTTTCTTCTTGAAAAGGTGAAATAAATTGCAGGAAGCATATCTCTTTCATTTAATATATTTACGATGTCTAACATCGGGTTTTTCGGCTGAGATTTCGGATTAAAATATTTATATTTAGACTCGGGTCTTATTTTGGAATTAAGCCCGCCGTTTGGGGTTATGAGGGGCAAAATGGTGTTGGGTTTTGAACTGTCATAATAAAAAAATCTTAAAGGCACCGGACGAAAATCGGTATAAACATGTTTTGTGTCGGAATGAACGGTGTTTATCCAATCTGTTAGCTGTTTTGAGTTTTGTACGGTTGCTGAAAGCGATATAAGCTGAATGTTTACGGGACAATAAATTATGCTTTCTTCCCAAACGGTGCCTCTTGACTCGTCATTCATATAGTGAACTTCGTCCAAAACAACATATTTAACATCTTTTAAATTGTCCTGAAGAGTTCCGAATGTTGTGCCATAAAGCATATTTCTGAAAACTTCGGTCGTCATAATGACTATTTGGGCATTTCTGTTTATTGATGTATCTCCGGTTAAAAGACCGGTTTTATCAGTGCCGTATTTTTTTGAAAAATCGTAATATTTCTGATTGGATAAGGCTTTCAGGGGCGTTGTATAAAATATTCTTTGATTATTTTCAAGCGCCATTTGAATTGCAAACTCGGCAATACAGGTTTTTCCAGCACCGGTTGGCGCACAGACAACAACTGATTTACCCTCTTTAATATAATCTATGGCTTCCTGTTGAAAATCATCCAGTTTAAAATCAAATCCATACATAAAATCATTCTAACATTAATATTTTTATAATAAAATATTCTTATGAAAAAAAGAGTCACGATTTTAGGTTCAACAGGTTCAATCGGAACGCAGGCGCTTGAAGTTATAGACAAAATTGAAAACAGGGAAGATTTTGTTGTTGAAGGTTTAGCTTGTAATTCAAATTTGGAAAAGTTTATCCCCCAAATTAAAAAATATAACCCTAAAAGAGTTTATATATCTGATTTTGAAGGGTATAAAAAATTAAAATACGAATTTCCGAAACTTGAAGTTTTGACATCAAATTCGGGGTTAATTGAAGTTGCAACAAAAGATACAGACTTGCTTTTGACGGCAACAACAGGAATAGTTGCCCTTAAGCCAACCCTTCTTGCAATTGAAAAAAAGATTGATATTGCCCTTGCAAACAAAGAAACTCTTGTTATGGCGGGGGATGTTGTTATGCAAAAAGCAAAAGAAAACAATGTCAAAATTTTGCCTGTTGATTCGGAACATTCCGCAATTCTTCAAAGTTCAAACGGCGATTTTCATTTTATAAAAAACATTATTATAACGGCTTCGGGCGGTCCTTTTTTAAATAAAACACATGAAGAAATAATAAAGGCAAAGGCGCAAGATGCGCTAAAACACCCGAATTGGTCTATGGGCAAAAAAATAACAATAGACTCTGCAACCCTTATGAATAAAGGCTTAGAGGTTATAGAAGCGCACCACCTTTTTAATATAGATTATGAAAATATTAAAGTTGTTATTCACCCCGAATCAATTTTGCATTCTGCCGTTGAAACGGTTGACGGTTCTGTTATAGGTCAACTTGGAAACCCTTCCATGCATATTCCTATTCAGTTTGCGCTAACATATCCAAAAAGAATTAAGGGAGTTGAAACAAATTCTTTTAATTTCTTTGACAAAAATTTGACCTTTAAAAAGCCCGATTTAGAAAAATTTCCTTGCCTCAAACTTGCTTATTTTGCCGGCAAAAAGGGCGGAATTTACCCTTGTGTTTTAAATGCGGCAAATGAAGTTGCGGTTTATAAATTTCTTGAGGGGAAAATTAATATCGACGGAATTGTAAAAACTGTTGAAAAAGCGCTTGAAAACACGACGGAAATTAAAGAGCCTTCGTTTGACGATATTTTAAATGCAGATATTGAAACAAGAAATTTTGCCAAAAAACTTCTCGGTTAGCTATATACCGAGATAGTTTCTCAAATTGCTGCTCAGATTTTGATTTCTGCACAGTTTTTTCAATTTGGAAATCGCCCTTGTTTCAATTTGTCTTATTCTTTCTCTTGAAACGCCGTATCTGTTGCCGATTTCGTCCAAAGTTTTTTTCTGTCCGTTATCATCAAGCCCGTATCTTAAAATTAAAACGTCTTTTTCTTTCGGGTTTAATTGGTCTAAAATTCTTTTAACGTCGTCTAAAAGGCTTTCTTGAGTAACTTTGGTATCGGGAGTGGAATCGGTTTCATCAACAATATAGTCTGCGATTTTGGATGAATCATCTTTTTGATTTGCCGGAGTTTCAATTGAAATCGTCCCTTGTGAACACTTTAAAAGCTGAGTTAGCTTGCTGACGGGAATTCCAACCCTTTCTGCCGTTTCTTCTTTTGTGGGCATTCTTCCAAGCTCGATTGATAAATCGAACGTTGCTTTTTTAATTTTGCTCAAAGTTTCAATCATATGAACAGGAAGCCTTATCATTCTTGATTTATCGGCAATGCCTCTTGTGATTGACTGTTGTATCCACCAAGTTGCATAAGTTGAAAATTTATACCCCTTTTCATAATCAAACTTTTCGGCGGCTTTAATAAGCCCTAAGTTTCCCTCTTGAATTAAATCAAGAAAGGATAAGCCCCTACCTATATATTTTTTGGCAATTGAAACAACAAGCCTTAAGTTTGAATTAACGAGGGTTTCTTTTGCTTTGATAGAGTTATTTTCTTTAATTTCTTTAGCAATTTTCATTTCTTCTTCAAAAGATAAAAGAGGAATTTTTCCTATCTGTTGAAGATATGCCTTGACAGAGTCGTCCGTTGCATAGTTTTTATAGTCTTCTTTAAGATTTTTGTCTTCGCCGTCTTCTTCCTGATTTTCTTCTTCAATAAGCTCTATTTGGCTTTCATCAAAATCTTCAAATTCAAAAATCTCATTCGATTTATGAGCTTTCGGGGTTTTTGTTTTCATATTATCTCCTGATTTCTTCTATAATATTATAAAAGGGGAATTTATAAATCCTATGTATAATTTATTTGTCTCAGAGTTTCATATACTATAACGGCACAACAACAAGAAACATTTAATGATTCAAATTGTGTCGGTAATTTAACTTTATAATCGGATAAATTTAAGATAGTCTTTGTAATTCCGTCCCCTTCACTTCCAAAAACAAGAGCAAAATTCATGTTTTTGTAATCAATGTTAAGATAATTATCTTCCGTATGAACATCAAGCGCAATTATCCACCAGTCATTTTCTTTTAATTTTTGGATAGCGCTATTCAGGCTATTTACTTTTATAATGGGAACTTTATTAACTGCGCCCGAAGAAATTTTTTCAACCGTTGCATTAATCGGGCAGCACCTTCTTTGACCGATTATAATGGCGTCATATCCGCCTGCTGCGGCAGTTCTTATGATTGCGCCAAAATTATGCGGGTCGGATATTCCGTCTAACACAATAATTTTTCTGTATTCGCCCGATTTGTTTTCATCCAAAAACTCTTGAAAATCTTTATACGGAACAGGCGAAACATAAGCAACAACCCCTTGCAGATTGACTTTTTCGCCATTTTCATTCAAAAAACCTTTCAGGTCGCCAAAATTATAGACAACGGAACAGTCTTTGCATAAATTTACAATTTTTTTCAACCTGTTATCAAGCCCAATTCCTTTTTGGATAATGACTTTATTTATTCTTTCGGGGGAATTTAAGAGAGTTTCTACAACTGCGTTTTTTCCGTATATATAATTTTCCACTGAATTATACTCCATATATTGTATATTTTTTTTAAAATGCTTTAATGCAACTTTACATTATTGTATTATAAATATCGGATAGTATAATAGTTTAAGTTGATTATAGAAATTAGTAAATATGTTTGGTATTACAAAATCAGGAAAAAAACAAGTAGTTGGGCTTGCAGTAACTCAAAATCTGGGTTTAGAGGCAGCCGTATACGACACAAATTCTAACGAAGTTATTAAATATGGAAAAAAGCTTCTTGATTACAACATAGCTTCTCGTTCCATACAAGATCCTAACGCTTTTAGGGCGGCGGTATCAGATTTATTTAACGAACTTGAACTTTCATATGAAAATTCAAATGTATTTTTGGTCTTGCCTAACGTTTATTCCGGCTTTAGAAGCATTGAAGATTCTTTTGTGGACGATGCGGGAATTGAATCTATCGTTGCAGCCGAAGCAACCGAATCTTACATTTTCAAACAGGAAGATGCGACATGCGCCTTTAAAGACATGAATGAAAATCAAGGCGTTTCAACAAAATATATTTTCTATTCCGCAATTCAGACAAAAGTTGTTGAAGATATTCAAGACGCTATTATTGATGTGGGCGGAACCATTGTCGGTATTGAAAGTGCCGTCAGTGCAATTCCTAGAGGTATCGCCTTAACGGGCATTTGCCAAAAAGAAATTGAAAATAACGAAAATTGGGATATTTTACTTGCCAATTCAAATAATTACGCAATTTTCCAAATGTGCGGCTCAAGGGTTCTTGATTATATCGAGGTTCCCTTTGCGATTATGTCTTTTGAAGGCGAAGACGTTTATCCGGCTCTTGCCTCTGCGGTTGCGCAATATTTGCCGAATTATCCGGCTAAAAAACTCGTTGTTGTTTCTCAAACAGATAATGTTGTTGCAAAAATTTTGAAAAATGCAATTGTTTTTGATTATGACATTATTGCAATTGATTCTAATACCCATGGAACAGAGCCTTGTGTCAATGTTTCACCTCAAGTTATTAAACAACTTGCTTCATCAATGAGTTTGAGCGTTTTGGGCGCAAGTGTTCCGAAACTCGGAGATTTTGCAACCTTAAACGTAATGCATATTGACAGTTTCGACGGAAGCGTTTTATACGGCTCAATCGAAATTGGCGGCAGAAAATTTGATATTACATCTGATTTTGTAAAAACCGCAAGCATTCTTCTTTGCATTCTCGCTGTTGCCGTAAGCGGAGTTCTTATCGGGCTTTTATTAACTTTAAGCTCTGTTTATGCAAATAAAGCAACGGAACAACAAGGGAAGATTGACGGGCTTAATTCCGAAATTACTCAACTTAACAATAAAATCAAGGCAAATGTCGGAGCTATTGCAAAAAAAATAAATGCCAATAACATTAAAATGCTTAATTTTTATGACTCGCTTTCAACCGACATTCCATCCAAGGTTTGGTTAACATATTTTATAAGCAAAAATGGCGGAGAAGTTGGCATTGAAGGGCTTTCTGTTGATATAAACGATATTTACGCATATTTCAGAAGTTTGAAAATGCTCGCTTTAAATTCAGACATAAAACTTAACAAACTTGAAGTATTTCAGGATGAACCCGCTTCAGACTCACAAGACGCTGACCAAATTGTCTTAAACGAAGATAACGGTCAACAAACATTCAGTTTCCAAATTTCAAACACTACATATGAAAAATCTTTTGACGAATCAGGAAACAGAGTTTCAAAAGATGAAAATTCACAAAACGGAACATCAAGTTCCGATTCTTCGGGAACAACTTCAACAAGTTCAACACCGCCGAGTGTTCCCGATGTTGATGCAAGCTTAAAGGAAGCAAAATAAATGCAGATTAATTTTAATGAAATAGTTAAAGAACAATTGGTTTTTGTGGCATTGCCGATTATGGTTATTGCCCTTGGAATAATTGGAATTGGTTATTTCGCCAATTCGGCATTCGGCAACATTAAATCTTATAACGATAAAACAGCCCAAATTCAAACGTTGACTGAACAAAAAACACAGCTTGAAGCTGATTTGGCAAGATTAATTAAAGAGGAAGCAAACCCCGAAGCCAAAAAAGTTTTCACGGTTGAAGGCTTAAAATTTGGCGTCGAGGCTTCATTTGCGCCTTTGTTTGACGATATGATTACTATCGCAAAAGCTTCAAACATAAGGATAAGGTCAGTTGATTATAATTATGCTCCTCAAGACGATGAAATTTTTAAATTAAAAGTTGACGGGCTTAATACATGCGAACTTACGACAACTATAGTTGGCACGTATTCCGAAATTCAGACTTTCTTAAAAACCCTTCTTTCGGAAGATTACCTTGTTAATATTGCACAGGTTGAAATTGTTTCGTGGCAAAGGGATAAGAGCGTTTTAATCGCAAATCTTAAAATAAGATACTATACAAAGACTAATTAATTCTTGTTTTGGAATTAGCTCAAATTGATTTTAAAAACTTGCCTTGTTGAGTAATTTTCTTTTGAAATTGAACTTTTTACCATGGCTTTTGTTAAAAAAAGGTTATGGAGAGAATAAAAAGTGCAAAAATTAGAAGAAACCGCAAAAAAAGGGTTTATGCTTTCCCCAATAGTTGAGATGGAAGAATTAAACAATTTATTTTTCGAATTGACAAATAAATCATGTAATTTAAAATGCACTCACTGTTACATTGAAAAAAGCGCTTATAAAAAAGAAAAAGACTTTCTCGGCATTGACAAAATCAAGCAAACACTTATTGCCTGTAAAAAAGAAAAAATAAAGTCGATTTATCTGACGGGCGGAGAGCCCATGACACACCCCGACTTTAATTCAATTTTAAGAATGTGCCTCAAGATTTCAAACACAACCGTTTTAACAAACGGAACATTTATAAACGACAAAAAGGCACGATTTTTAAGGAAAATTGATGATGAGTCAGATTTTGAAACAATATACAGAATAAGTTTTGAACATTTTAACGAACAGAAAAATGACCAGATAAGAGGGAGAGGAAGTTTCCGAAAGGCTTTGTTTGCCCTGCAAAATCTTTATAAGTATGACTTTAACCCTATAATTACGGTTACAGATTATTACAAAGAAAGGCGAGAGGTTTTATTTGAAGGTTTTAGAGAGCTTTGCAGAAAATTTGATTTTGAAATCGGACAAATAAATTTAAAAATTATCCCCTATTTTGATTCTAATCCCCAAACTTTTAAACAGATTGAAGAAGAAAGCGTTAACAAAGATAATTTAGATTGTAAAAATTCAAGAATTGTAAGCGCAAAAGGAATTTTTTCATGCCCCATTTTATGTAATGATTTTAGAGCACGTTCAGGTTATTCCATAGAAAACTGTTCCAAGAAAATTCATTTGGATACTGAAAAGTGTTATATTTGCGCAAAACACAATACCAAAGCTTTTGCAAACGATTGGATGTAGAAAAGTTCATAAGATTGCGAAATTACGGGGGCTAAAGCCCGTCAGAATTTCCGCTCAATATCATTGCTTCGGACAACTCGTGACTTTGCCACTCAAACAGTCCTTCGCAATAACATTTCATTAAGTGTACGAGAGAAAAGTTTTTAGCTTGTAGGGTAGGCTTTAGCCTGCCGATTGCTACATTCTTCGCATTGAAGTCCACCCTACGTGATTGTCACCCTGAACTTGTTTCAGGGTCTTACCGGTGTAAGCTTGTAGCTTGTAGGGTAGGCTTTAGCCTACCGATTATTGCTTAAACATGGTGGACTAAAGTCCACCCTACGTGCCGCCCTGTGTGTTTGTCACCCTGAACTTGTTTCAGGGTCTTACCGGTGCAAACTTGTAGCTTGTAGGGTAGGCTTTAGCCTACCGATTATTGCTTAAACATGGCGGACTAAAGTCCACCCTACGTGCCGCCCTGTGTGTTTGTCACCCTGAACTTGTTTCAGGGTCTTACCGGTGCAAACTTGTAGTTAGTTAGATTAAAAGTGCGAGTGCGGGACGCAACCATAAAGGTTGCCCTCTCCTCAAAAGCTTGTAGGGTAGGCTTTAGCCTACCGATTGCTTTCTATGTAATAACATTTCATTAAGTACACGAAAGAAAAGTTTTTATAGTAGTTTAAACAATAATTGGTGGACTAAAGTCCACCCTACGTGCCGCCCTGTGTGTTTGTCACCCTGAACTTGTTTCAGGGTCTTACCGGTGCAAACTTGTAG
>CANRGC010000014.1 GCA_947630045.1 Candidatus Gastranaerophilales bacterium | reverse complement strand
CATACCTCATAGATTCACTCATCATAGCCCTGTTTCCGCTCTGAGCCGAAACCTCACTTGATAATACAGAGGGGTTATAGCTTTCTGAAGAATCAGCGCCAAATATTCTGTCACCTCTTGTAAAGACGAAATATCCGCCGTCTTTGTCCCCGTCTTTGCTTTCGTATTTAACCCCATATTTATATATCGGGCTGTATGCGCTCATTTGATATTCACTCGGAAGCGAATTATCCTTAATTGAAACTGTTACCCTGTCTTTAAATGATTTATCCGCAAAAAGAATTTCTACTTCATCTTTCGTTGCGTCTGACAAAAGATTTAACCCTTTGACATTAAGATTTCCATTCATTTCACCATAGCTTGTTGAAGCAAACCTGTCCATTTTCTCGTTTGCTAAATCAACATCACCCATAAAATCAGTATTTCCTGAGATTTTAAATTCATTTATATGGGTGTCTTCAACGGCACCGTTCATCATTGATATCATGCCGCTTTTTAAATCTAATTTGTCATAGCTAAATACATAATCATGCCCGAGATAAAGATTTGTATCTTCAAGCGTGATATTCCCCCCGCCTGTTATATAGTTATTCAAAACAACTTTCGAATCTTTATCGCCTTTAATATTGAGATTATAGTTTTCTCCGTTAATTCTGTCGTTAAAGACAATAGTTCCGTTATTTTTTGAAATTAAACTTAAAGTTGCTTCTTTAACCCAAATTGCCTGCGGGTGGATATCGTCACCGGAACCTGTATAGTTTCCTTCAAAAAGCGAACTTCCGTTATCCGCAATAATATTTAAATCAGTTTTTGTCCATATAGCTCCGCCTTTTGTTTCGGCATAATTTCCGATAAAGTTAGAGTTTACTATCCCGCCAATAACGTTGCCGTCTTTATCTTGTTCGCCTATAATTCCGTCATTATATATTGCACCCCCTTTTGAAGTGCCTGAAGTTGAAGCCGCATAGTTTCCGATAAAATTACCCGTAATGTTTCCGATTTCGCTGTTGTTATCGTTAAATATAGCCCCGCCATGAGCTTCGCCCGAATCTGATTCTATATGGTTATTTATGAAATCACCCGTGATATTTCCAATTGTTGTGCTTGATGTTCTTTTGGCAAAATTATATATCGCCCCGCCATAAGCGTTGGTTTTTCCCTTTGCATAGTTCCCTATGAAATTACCATTGATATTTCCAATCTTTGCGCTTGTGTTTTTTGTATCTGTATAGTTGTATATCGCCCCGCCTTCGGCATAACCATTTTCTGATATTACATAGTTACCTACAAAATCACCCGTGATATTTCCAATCTTTGCGCTTGTGTTTTTTGTACCTGTATAGTTGTATATAGCTCCGCCATCAGCCCCGCCATTTTCTGATATTGCATAGTTCCCAATAAAATTACCTGATATATCCCCAATTGTGCCTTCATAATTATATATCGCCCCGCCATAGGCATAACTGTTGCCTTCTGCATAGTTTCCGACAAAATCACCTGTTATATTCTCAATTTTTGCTGAGCTGCCATAATTATATATCGCCCCGCCATAGGCAGAATAATTTTCTGATTTTGCATAGTTTCCTATAAAATCACCTGTTATATCCCCGATTATGCCATCATCATTATATATTGCCCCGCCATAGACAGAATATTTTTTTGATTTTGCGTAATTTCCTATAAAATCACCTGTTATATTTTCAATTGTGTCATCGGAGTTATATATTGCTCCGCCATAGGCATAACTATTTTCTGATTTTGCATAATTCCCTATAAAATCACCTGTTATATCCCCGATTGAGCTATAGTAATTATATATTGCACCGCCATGGACAGAATAATTTTCTGATTTTGCATAATTTCCTATAAAATCACCTGTTATATTCCCAATTGTGCCATAGCTATTATATATCGCCCCGCCATAGGCATAATTTTTAGATTTGACGTGGTTTCCGATAAAATCACCTTTAATATCTCCGATTTTAGCTTCTCCATATGTGCTATGTGCTGTGTCTGAGTAGTTGTATATTACACCGCCATATGCGTTGCCTGAATTTGATTTGGCATAGTTTCCGATAAAATCGCCTGTGATATTTCCGATTTCAGACTTTCCTACGGCATAATTATATATCACACCGCCACAGGCAGAGCTTCCTTCGGCATGGTTTCCGATAAAACTGCCGACTATTTCTTTTATTGTTGATGTATCTTTTTTATGTTTGGATATATTATATATCGCCCCGCCGCTACTGTCTGAAAGGTTTCCTATAAAATTACCCTTAATATTGTCAATCGTGCCTTCGTTATATATAACCCCGCCATAGTCATAATAATTTTCTGATTTTGAATAGTTCCCTATAAAATCACCTGTTATATCTTTAATTGTGCCCTTTTTGTTATATATCGCCCCGCCGCTACTGTCTGAAAGGTTTCCTATAAAATTACCCTTAATATTGTCAATCGTGCCTTCGTTATATATAGCCCCGCCATAGTCATCAACATAGTTTCCAATAAAATCTCCTGTTATACCACCGATTGTGCCTTCGTTATATATCGCTCCGCCTGTAGCATAAGCCAATGATGTGCTTGTGCTTGTATGGTTTCCGATGAAATTTCCTGTTATATTGTCAATCGTTCCGTTTGTGCCGTTATATACAGCTCCGCCCATTGTATTGTTTGAGTCTGAAAATTTTCCTGATTCTGCGTAATTGCCGACAAAATCGCCTTTTATATCACCGATTTTGCCATTATTATATATCGCCCCGCCATAGACATAACTATTTACTGATTTTGCATAATTCCCTATAAAATCACTTGTAATTTCATCAATTTCTCCTTCATTTGATATTGCGGCGCCATTAGAGCTGTCAGAAAGGTTTTTAAATTCTCCGCTTACTTTATCAATGGTTGTGTTGGCAGGATTGTTTATTCGGTCGTGCGTTTTTTCAACATTATTATATTTCACCTCAATAACAGTTTTATCTGTCATATCAGTAGTATCTTTGGTTTTTACAAATTTATTATTCCCGTTTTCATCTTTTTCCCAAGTATATTTATCTGTTGTATCTCCACTCCCATACGTGGTTTTTTTTAATTCAACTCTATAATATTTAGGAACAAGTTTCCCTGTATTATTATCATATTCATATTGTGTAATTATATTCTCTCCGTCTTTTTCTTCCCCTTCTTTAACTTCAGTTAATTTATACGCCCCTTCTTCGGGACTTTTAACCGTATAATCAGTTTTTCTTAATTCAACTCTATAATATTTAGGAACAAGCTTTCCATTTTCTTTATCATATTCATATTTAGTTATTGTGTGGTCACCACTTTTTTTGACCTCAACAAGAGAATAGCTTTTATCTTCTTCACAAAACCCAGCGGAAGAAAAAGCAAAACTAAGCATAAAAGCAAAAAGCATTACGCTTTTAAACCTATTTAAAATCATACCTGCAAACATCCTTAAATTAAAAAAGTAAAACCGAGAGAAAACCTTAATTTAAAAGAACGGTATATTTTAAGGATAACTTTAACAATTATAAACAATCGTAACAAAAGTTTACATATTTAGCGTTTCATTCATGCTTCCTGTTCGATAGCCCTTTAAATCGAGAGAAACATATTTAAACCCGAGATTTTTTAATTTTTCATCAATTTCTTTACTGTTTGAAAGAATTTTTTCAAACTCGCTTTCTAAAACCTCAATTCTTGCAATATCTTTGTGAATTCTAACTCTTACCTGTTTAAAACCTTTATTTAAAAGAAATTCTTCAGCTTTATTTACCATTAAAAGTTTTTCTTTTGTAATTTTTTCGCCATACACAAATCTTGAGGCAAGACACGCAAAAGAAGGCTTATCAAAGGTTTTAAGCCCCAGTTTTTTTGATAATGTCCTGATTTCATCTTTTTTAAACTCTCTTAAAGGGCTTTTAACTTTAAGCTCTTTAACGGCAACAAACCCCGGTCTGTAATCGCCTTCGTCATCTTTGTTTGAGCCTTCAAGCACATTTTTTATATTATTTTCTTTTGCCGTCTGCCAAATTTTTTGAAAAAGCTCTTTTTTACACAAATAACACCTATCAGGCGGGTTTTGGTCAAAACCTTTAATTTGAAGTATATCGACATCCAAAATTATATGTTTTATCCCCTCATTTTTGCAAAACTCAACCGCTTCAACAAGCTCTTTTTCAGGAAAACAGGAAGATTTTAAAGTTACCGCAATTAAGTTATCTTTTAAAACCGAATGAGCAACTTTAAGCAAAAAAGTAGAATCAACCCCCGACGAAAAGGCAACCACGGCGCTTTTTAAACTTTTTAGATTGTTTTTTAAATTGTTTAATTTTTCGTCCAAATTCATAAAAAACCTCATCAAAATTTTAACACCAAACGTAAGTTTTTAAAATTTGAATTTTGACAATTTATAGCTCAAAAGGCAGGCTGTCACAAACATTAAGCCGCCAAGGGTTATAAAAGTGTTTGAAATGCCTGTAAGGTGTGCAATACTGCCCGCAAAAAGGCTGCTTATTGAAGTTGTGCCCATAAAACAAAGGGAATTTAAACTCATAACCCTTCCCCTTTTGTCGTTATCGACAATAGACTGAAGAAGCATATTTTCAGGCGTTAATAAAGTGGCAGAGCCAATTCCGACGCCAAACATCAATATAAGGGCAAGAGTTTTGCTTTCATTAAGCCCCAAACCCACAAAACACAGGCATGCCAGAGATGTTCCCAGAAAAAGAATGGTTCTTAAATTTTTAGTGGTAGTTTTAGAGGCTATTAAAAGAGATGATATTAAAGAGCCGACACCCGCCATGCCAAGCAAAAAGCCCAGAATATCAGCTTTCAATTTTAAAACTTCTGCGGTGTAAATTGGCATTAACATCGGGTAAATCATAATTAAAAAGCAATACATCGCCGTATATGCAAACAGAGTTGTTATTTGCGGTGTGTGGGTTGCATAAGAAAGCCCTTCCTTTAGCCCTTCAAAAATTGTTTCGTTTTTGATTTTTTCGCCTTTTTTGTCTTTAATTCTCATAAGCCTTACAAGCAAAACTATCGGAACCAGACACAAAAAATTAATAAAAAAGCAAAAAGTTATGTTTGTATAAGCAATCAAAAGACCGCCGAGAGCCGGACCCAAAAGCCTTGCAAGATTAAAACATGATGAATTTAAAGAAATTGCATTGCCCAAATCTTTTTTATCGTCAACAAGCAAAACAAAAGTCGATTGCCTTAAAGGGGCGTCAATTGCGGCAATTGTGTTTAAAAATATCCCGAGAATTACAATATTCCATATTTTAAGCGCCCCGAGATAAGACAGCGCCGTCATTAAAAAGGCTTGAATTGCAAACAAAATTTGTACGGTCATTAAAAGCTTGTGCCTGTTAAATTTATCGGCAATCACACCCGCAAAAGGGGTTACCAAAAAGAGCGGAATGGCGTTAAAAAACATAACGACACCCATAATGAAAGGTGATTTTGTTATATCGTATACAAGCCAGTTTATTGCGATATTCTGTATCCAAATTCCAATCTGTGAAACGGCAAGCCCCGGAAAAAACAGTCTGAAATTTCTATATTTAAGTGCCCTGAAGGTTTCTTTTATTCTGTTCATAATCTTATTTTTTTACTGTTACACATATAGTATACAATAAAAATTTTTTAAAAAGCTTCTTTATAAAAATTTAATAAATTCAGATATAAAGCCTTTTTTTAAAGTGTTTAGCTCATCTCACAAGGCAAAATAAGCTCTTTATTAAGCTTCTGAACGGTTTTAAGGTCTTCTTTCGGGGTTTTTCCCGTTGTGGTAAGATAATTTCCCGTCATAATTCCTTCAACGCAAGTTTTAAGCGCAAGCTCCTGATTTTCTTCGCTCATGCGCATTCTGCCGCCGCAAAACCTTAAAACGGAATTCGGGTTTGCAATTTTAAATATGGCAAGCGTTCTTAAAACGTTTTCATCATCAATTTTGTCATGGTAATTTTCAAAAGGGGTTTTTGGAATTGGCATTAAAATGTTTATCGGAATGGAATCAGGTTCGATTTCAGAAAGCTCAAGTGCCATTTCAACTCTTTGTTCGACACTTTCGCCCATTCCCAAAATAACTCCGCAGCAAAGTTCCATTCCGTATTTTTTAACGAGTTTACAGGTGTTTATTCTGTCTTGAAAAGAATGCGTGGTGCAAATGTCACCATAATATGAGCTTGAAGTGTTTATGTTGTGGTGAAATCTTTTTAAGCCGTGTTTTGCAAGGGTTTGAGCCTGTGTTTCATTTAAAATGCCGATTGAAGCGCAGCTTTTTATCCCGTCAATTTTGTTTAATTCGTCAATAAATTCTAAAATTTTATCAAAGTTTTCTTCGTCGGGTGATTTGCCTGACGTAACCACGGCAAAGCGTGTTGCGCCGTTTTCTTTAGCTTCTTTTGCCGCTTTTATAACCTCTTTTGTGTCAATCAGGGGATATTCTTCAATATCTGTTCTGTAATAGGTACTTTGTGCGCAATATTTACAGTTTTGAGAACATTTTCCGTTTCTTGCGTTAACAAGAGAACAAAATTCAATTCTGTTTGTCATTAGCTTTGATGAAAGATCCAAAAGCTTGTCTAAATCTGAGTTATAAAGGCTTAAAAGTTCCTCTTTTGTATATTTTGACATTTTTTAAAAATTCCTGTTTTAAGTTTATAAATCTTTAAAAGAAACTAATTAACCGGTAAAAAAGGTTTTTATTTCTTAGCATTTTTAATTTTTGTGTTTAAATTTTGATTTCAAAACGGCATGTTTCAACCCTATAAGCGCAAACAATTTTTCAATTTTAGAATTAAATTTATCGCTTTCCAAGACATTTTGAAACAAAACCGCACCATAATCTTTAGAAAGCTCAGATTTTGCAAACTCTTCGGATATGCCGTACCATTCGCAAAGAGGTCTGTCTTTTAAGATATTTTTATAAAAAACCGTGTTAAAAAAATATAAATCTTCCGCTTTTTGTTTTATAAAAAACAATCTTTCAAGAGGCGAAATTTTAATATTTTCAAGAAACTTTAAAGTTGCTTCATAAACCAAAAAACGATTTTTAGGCTCGAAATAAAGATTTCCGTCTTTGTGGCTGTAAGTCAATGATTTTTTTACTTTTATCGCAGGACTTTTTGAAGAATGAACGGTAACGAACGGAATTTTAAAATAATATACAGAGCCGAATTGAGCCATTAAGGCTGACATATAATCTGTTAAAAAAGACCTTATGATAGGGTCAAAATCTAAAACCTTGTTTGTTATGTCATTTTTGAAAAATATTTCTCTGTTATAAACAAAGCCTGACGGATGATTTGCGCAAAAACAAAACTTTCTTAAAATTTTGCTTTTTGGCATTTTTTTAACTTTGATTTTGCTTGAATTGTAATCAAACAGAAACTTTGCAACAGAAAAGTCGGTTTTTTCCAAAATGTCGGTAATTTTATCCAAATAATCTGTTATAAGATTATCTTTATCGGTCATAGCAAGAATATACTTGCCTTTAGCATATTTAAAACAGTAAAGTCCGTTTAAAGTTCCAAGATTTTCTTCATTTTTATAAAGTTTTAATCTTTCATCTTTAATTTGAGATAAAACTTCCCAAGTGTTATCAGGCGAACCGTTAACGGAAACGACTATTTCAAAATTTTGATTTTTGGATTTAAGCCACTCTTGAAGGTGGTTATTAATATGTTCGCAATTGTTATATGTAGAAATACAAATTGAAAGTACAGGCGTCATCTTAAACGCCCGCTTTCATTGAAAAATTTAAAAAGAGAGGAATTTTATTTAAAAATAAAGAAAAAATTTCTGTTTTTTTGCAAGAAAAATCAAAAAATAAAGATAAATCTTTTGCCATACAATAAAACCTCTTTCACCAATTCTATTCAACATAAACTTTGATGTCAACAAACTAATTTTAAAAAGCGCATTTAAAAAATTTACTTTTAAAAAAAATTGTGTTAAATTAAAAGGGTTAAATCGTTGATTTTTCGGGGGGGGGGGGGAACTTGAAGGCGGAAAACTATATATTCCGGTGTTTTTTAGGAATTAAAATCTTAAAAAGCTTGTCATCATTGAAAAAGACCCAAAAGTTAGTTTTGAGGTTCGGTGATGATAATTACTAAAGGAAAAATAGACGGCGTTTACCTTTTAAAACAAGAAAAATTTGTTGATGAAAGGGGTTCTTTTGCACGCCAATTCTGTAAAAATGAGCTGAAAGAATACGGAATTGATTTTGATATCAAGCAATGCAACATTTCTCAAAATTATAAAAAGGGAGTGTTGCGAGGAATGCATTATCAAAAAGAACCTTACCCCGAAACAAAGATTGTGTCTTGTTTTTGCGGCATGGCATATGATGTTGTGCTTGATTTAAGAAAAAACAGCCCGACATATTTAGAATGGAATTCTTTTGAATTATCAGCCGAAAACGGCTATTCCGTCTATATTCCCCGAGGTGTTGCCCACGGATTTCAAACCCTTGAAGATAACACTATTATTTATTATCAACTCGGTGAATTTTATATGAAGGAATATTATTCGGGTGTAAGGTGGAATGACCCTAAATTTAAAATAGATTGGCCGAAGTGCGATAACAGAATAATTAATGAAAGAGACAGCGCCTATGAGCTTTTTGAATAAAAAAGTTATCTTAACCGGCGGAACCGGACTTATCGGAAAAGAAGCAATTTTGCCGCTTTTAAATTCAGGCTTTGAAGTTTTTTGTGTCGGAAGAAACAAAAAAGATTTTCTCGGTGACGTTAATTTTATTCAAGGCGACCTTTTTGATAAAGAATTTATTAAAAAGACTATGGAAAAAATAAAACCCTGTTATCTTCTTAATCTGGCATGGTATACAACGGGCGATTATTTAAAATCTGAACTTAATTATGATTATCTTGAGGCGGGGCTTAGTCTTTTAAGGCATTTTAAAGAAAATGGCGGCAAGAGAGTCGTTTTTGCGGGAACATGTTTTGAATATAAATTTAAAAACACCCCTCTTTTAGAAACGGATGAACTTGATTGCGAAAAAACAGAATATACCTTTTGTAAAAATAAATTAAGGGAAATCGCCGAACATTATTGTAAACAAAACGGAATAAGCTTTGGCTGGGGAAGAATTTTTTACGTTTTTGGAAGGGGAGAAGATAAAACAAGGTTGTTTGGAATGGTTCAAAACAATATTTTAAACAATTTGCCCGTAAACATTAAAACGGGACATTTAAAAAAGGACTATATCTATTCAAAAGATGCGGCAGAAGCGTTTGTCAAATTTTTAAATTCCGACATACAAGGAACTTTAAATATCTGCAGCGGCGAGGCAATCAGCGTGGAAGATTTTGTTCGATGTGCGCTTAAGATAAAAGGTAAAGAAAATTTGTTAAACGTTGAATATCAAAAGACAAACCAACCGGATATTATAGTCGGCTCAAATTTGAAACTGAAAAAATATACTTCATATGTTCCGAAATATAATTCGATAAGCGCTGCAATAAAGGATGTTTTAGACGAAAAATAAAACTAAAATTACCCTGTTATCAAAATGGCGTTAACGGTTCTATGCCTTATTTTTGTCTCCGGACATTTTACATGCAATATAAGGGGTTACTATTCTTTTTGCAAAAACAGAAGCAAGAATAAGAGTTGAAAGCGCTCCGAAAGCGGTTTTTGCATTTTTTAAGTCTTTGCCCTTTAATTTGGAAAACAGCTTTTTGGAAAAGAAATCTTGAAACTTTTCGCTTGAAACCAAAAACCCTGCGCCTATTTGGCTTATTGCCGTTGCAATTCCCGAGGCGGCATCCATTTTTGCGGTATAATTTTTTTTGTCTTGCGGTATGGAATCATTTCTTAAAGTGTTAAAAACCCTTAATCCGTAAGCAAATACATCTTTTGAAACGCTGGTTATAAGAAGTGTCCTTGCAAGAAATTTAGAATTGAGCGAACTTTTTCTTATATGGTTTCTTACAAAATTTGAATTTGTTATATCTGATACAATTTTTTGAATTTTCATCTTGCCCCCTTCATTTTTGTTTCAAGCGCAAATTTACTTATGCTTGGAAAAAGAGAGTGTGTTTTGATTTTTTCATGGTCATGTTCATATTTATAAACTTTGTTCATTATTTTCGGGTGAATATAGTTTTCAATTCCGCATAAAAGCGGAGTTAATATTAGAGCGGTTAAAAAACAAAGCCTGTTTTTAAGATGAAATTGGTTTTTATATGCGTTTTCAAATTTTCTAAACGAAGCCCCCAGTTCTTTTCTGACGGAAGGGTCAACCGTTTTAATAAATTCGTGAAAATCTTCCGCAAGATGTTTTGAATATCCTTGTTTATTAATTTTTTCAATAAATTCTTCCTTTTGAGGCTGAAGCTTTTTAAAAAGCGAAACAAAACTTTCCCGCATTTTCTTTTGGTTATATGTAAAAGCGGAATTTTCTTTGTCAAAATATCCTTTATCGGCAAGTTTTTCCACAACTTTTGAACCGCCTATTAATACGGGAACTTCAAGCGCAAGCTGAATTACGGCGGCAACAGGGTTTTTAAAGGCGGAAAATTCTTTCTTTTCTTTCGGCTCTTTGCTCACACTCATAATAACGGCAGGAACAATTATTGCCTTGCCCAAAAAATCACAGGCAATGCTTGCGCCTTCTCCTATTTCGCCCATTTTTGCAAATCTTTTTGCAATATTGGCGCCGCAAAAATTTTGCGGATAGTTACCTTTTATTGCATTAATTCCGTTCATTTCTCTCTTATTTTTGTTAAAACTCGTGAATTCAATTTTTTGTCATAAAATTTTTGAGCTTTAAAAAGAAACAAACTTACAGATTTTTGATTTTTTTGGCGGGAACACCATATGCAAGACAGTTATCCGGTATATCTTTTGTAACAACGGAGCCTGCCCCTATGACAACATTATTTCCGATTGTAACCCCGCCCAATATAACGACATTTCCGCCTATCCAAACGTTATTTCCCACTTTAATGGGTTTGGCATATTCAAGCCCCTTGTTTCTTGTTTCATAATCAAGAGGGTGCCCCGCCGTATAAAAGGCGCAATTTGGGGCGATAAATACGTTGTCGCCAAAAGTTACCTTGGCGCAATCAAGAATTATAAGATTATGGTTTGAATAGAAATTTTCTCCAAGCTCAATGTTATAGCCGTAATCACACATAAAAGGCTGTTCAATCAGAAACTCACCTTTTGTTTTGCCCGTGATTTTTTTGATTAATTCTTTTCTTTTTTTGGTTTTATCAGGCGGCGTGTTGTTATATTTGAAACAAAGAGCCTTACACTTTATTCTTTCTTCAATTAAAGCCTTGTCGTTGTTGGCGTCATAAAGCTCACCGTTTAACATTTTTTCTTTTTCACATGTCATAGCTTGATATTAACATGTTTTGTTAAAAATTTGCAAAAATTTCCTAAAAAACCACTTTGAAACTTTACAAGCTTTGCTTGTAAATGAAGACATTTAAAGGTTCAAATCCTCCGTATTAAAAATAAAGCGCAACGGGTCTCCAATATTACACAAATTCATAAAAATAAGGGTCTGACTAAAAAGCCAAAACCCTTATAAATAATTGGTTGCGGGAGGAGGACTTTACAAGCTTTGCTTGTAAATGAAGACATTTAAAGGTTCAAATCCTCCGTATTAAAAATAAAGCGCAACGGGTCTCCAATATTACACAAATTCATAAAAATAAGGGTCTGACTAAAAAGCCAAAACCCTTATAAATAATTGGTTGCGGGAGGAGGACTTTACAAGCTTTGCTTGTAAATGAAGACATTTAAAGGTTCAAATCCTCCGTATTAAAAATAAAGCGCAACGGGTCTCCAATATTACACAAATTCATAAAAATAAGGGTCTGACTAAAAAGCCAAAACCCTTATAAATAATTGGTTGCGGGAGGAGGACTTGAACCTCCGACCTTCGGGTTATGAGCCCGACGAGCTACCAGACTGCTCCATCCCGCGACATCTTGCGTATTATATTGTCATATAAAGCAAACTCGCTTCACTCTTAAATTATTAAACGCTGAAAACTAAAAATCAAGTCTTGAGGCAACCGACTTAAAAATGTTTGAGAAACGCAAAAAAAAACAACCTAAAAATAAAATTAAATTTTATAAAATTTTCGCCTTCAGCCTTGTTTGTATTATAATAAGCAAAAAAGGGGGTTTATATGAAATCTGACGCTATTAAAAAAGGTATTGCACACGCTCCTCACAGAGCCTTGCTTTATGCGGGCGGTTTGTCCGACAAAACAATTGAAAGACCATTTATCGGCATTGCTTCAAGCTTTAGCGACCTTGTCCCCGGACATATGGGAATGAGAGATTTGGAAAGACAAATTGAAAAAGGCATACATTCAAATGGCGGTCAGGCATATATTTTCGGCACCCCTGCAATTTGTGACGGTATATCCATGGGACATTCCGGCATGAGATATTCTTTGCCCAGCAGAGATTTAATTGCAGACTGTGTAGAGTCAGTTGCGGGCGCACACCAGCTTGACGGGCTTGTATTGCTTACCAACTGCGATAAAATTACCCCCGGAATGATTATGGGCGCCTTAAGGCTTAACATTCCAACCGTTGTTGTAACTGCGGGACCTTCACTTGAAGGGCATTGCAAAGGCGAAACCCTTACATTTATTCGTGGTTCGTCAGAAGCGGTAGGAAGATACAGAGCGGGCGAAATATCAGAAAACAAACTTCATGAAATGGAACATTTTGCATGCCCCACAATGGGCGCTTGCCAAGGCTTATATACCGCAAACACCCTTGCATGCCTGACTGAAGTTATGGGTCTTTCAATTCAAGGCTGTGCAACGGCTTCGGCTGTTTCTTCCAAAAAAAGAAGAATAGCTTTTGATTCAGGCTTTATTTCGGTTGATTTGGTCAGAAAAAATATTTGTCCGAAAGACATAATTACAAAAGATTCAATGAGAAATGCAATTGTTATGGATCTTGCCCTCGGCGGTTCCACAAATTCAATATTACACCTTCTTGCAATTGCAAACACTGCGGGAATTGACCTTTCACTAAAAGACTTTGAAGAATTAAGCTTTAAAATTCCCCAGTTAATTAAACTTGACCCTTCTGCCCTTCCCACAATGACAGATTTTGACAATGCGGGCGGAATTTCAGGAGCAATAAAAACCCTCTGGGGCAAAACTCCCGAACTTAAAAACACTAAAAATGTTGAAGGAAAAACAATTGAAGAAATAGCAAATTCAGCATGGGTTGATAATAACGTAATTAAGCCTTTTGATAACCCGATTACAAAAAATCCGGGGCTTGCAATTTTGCATGGAAACCTTGCCGAACAGGGTGCCGTTGTTAAAATTTCAGGCGTTGCGGAAGAATGTTTTGAGTTTGAAGGGGTTGCAAAGTGTTACGACAGAGAAGAAGACGCCATGAAAGGAATTGAAGATGACGATGTAAAGGCGGGCGATGTTGTTGTTATTCGTTATGAAGGACCTAAAGGCGGCCCCGGCATGAGAGAAATGCTTGCTCCAACCTCTTTGCTTGTCGGAAAAGGGCTTGGCAAAAAATGCGCTCTTATTACTGACGGAAGGTTTTCAGGCGGAACAAGAGGGCTTTGCATCGGTCATATCTGTCCTGAGGCGGTTGACGGCGGCATAATCGGGTTAATTGAAGACGGTGACAAAATTAAAATAAACATAAAAGAAAGAGCAATCAACCTTCTTGTCGATGAGGAAACTCTGAAAAAACGCCGTGAAAATTATGTAATAAAAACAAAACAAGTCGAAAAAGGTTATCTTACAAAATATATGAAAACGGTTTCAGGCGCTAACTATGGTGCCGTAACCGAATAGAATAAACAAAAACTTAACCAATCAGGTAAATAGTGTATTTGGCTGAAAATTGTTTTGTTTTCTAAAAAAAATATGTATAATGATAGAAAGTATAGTCAGGAGTTAATAAATTGGCGCAACAACCCATATCGGAGTTATTTCTTAATAATATTGATATTTTACCTCTTTGGGTAAAACAGGTATTATATCTCAAAACCCGTGACAAATTGAGAGAAGAATTGGCAGAATTCTTGGATGTTCTGGTTTCAGATAACTTAATGCAATATTTTGCTCCAAAGCTCACTTTTGCCGGAAAAAGCGAACTTGATTCACGTGAAAGAATGCTTCCTGAAGAGTTTTATACGTTTTTTAAAGGGTGCGCCCAAGAACATGACCTTTTTGAAATTACTCTTTCAAACTATTGGACATTTGAGCAAACATGCCAGATTTTCTGCCGCTCAATAGATTTACAGCTCATTGACCTTCCAAAAGACGAATCAATTATCTCGATTGCCCAATTTATGGCGGGTAAAATTCGTACGGGCGAAATGTTGAAAAGACTTCATAAAATTGATGTTATGCAGCTTGAAAAGGCGCTAAGGCTCCAAAAAATGCGTGAAGCTGAGGGCAAACCCGTTAAAACCGCAGAACTTATGATTGAACTCGGCTATATAACAAATAAAGATATAAACATTCTTCTTGCGTTTAAAAATGACGCTAAAAAACGCTTTGTTATGGGTGTCGGTTTTTCTTTGGTTAAACCCACAAATGATGAAGAAACCCAAACCCTTGTCAGAGGAATGCAAAAAGAAATCAAAAGGCTTGATGAAGAAAACAGGCTTTTGAAAAACCGTTTAAGAAAGATTTTAAACCTTAAAAATTAATGAATTATTTTCCGATTTTAGACTCAAAAAGGTCAAACAACACAGATTGCCGATTTTTTGGAATGGCGTTTCTTTATAATATTGAAGGAAAAATTAAGGGAAAAACTTCCTGTGCAAAATTTTATCTAAGAAGTATGCTAAAACCCGTACAGGCTTCAATTTTGCCGGATGACGCCATTAAAAAATACGGTTTTTCCGATGAAGAGTTGGCAATAATGCAAGCCTCTCATGCAGGTGAAAAAGTTCACACAAATCTTGTGAAATCAATTTTAAACAAAATAAACAGAACCGAAAACGAACTTTTATGCCCCGTAATTCCCCCGTTGAATACAAAAGAACATCAAAATTATTCAAAAATTCATAATAACTGTTCGGGAAAACACGCTCTTATGTTGACATTGTGTGATTATTTCGGATATGAAACTTCAAATTATAACGATTTTAATCACCCATTACAAAAAATGATAAAAGAAAAAGTTTTATATTACGCAAAAACAAACGATTTTATCATTTCAAAAGACGGCTGCACCCTTCCTATAATGGGTTTAAAAATTGATGATATTGCAAAACTGTTTTTAAATTATTATGCCGACAAAAACAATTCAAGGCTCATTTCAGCCTATAAAAACAATCCTTATATAATAGGCGGCAGCGACAACTTCTCATACAGAACCGATACAAAAATAATGAAACTTTCTGAAAATTTATATTCAAAAGTCGGCGCAGGCGGGTTTATTTATGTTTATAACAAAGAAAAAAAGGAAATTTTAATCGTTAAAATGGCGCAAGACAATAACCCCCAAAGAGAAATTGTTACTCTGGAAATTCTATATAATTTGGGCTGGCTTAAAGACCGCTTTTATGACAATAAAATTTATACGGAAGACAATCTTCCAATCGGACAATATTTTTTAAACGAATGGGAAAATTAACCGAATTTAAATTAAAAAGTTCTTAGCCGTCATTATATCTTTCTTGCATTCTGCGTTTTCTGTCTGACCAGCCGTAATATACATCCGGCGCATAGAGCTTTAAAAGTCCGTCAATAATTCCGACGTTGTCATCGGTTTCCGTGCTTGGGGTGGAGTCATTTTTAATTCTTGCGGGCGACATATACCTTCTTATTCCGACAGGAAGCGAAGTTCCCGCCAAAACTTTTCTCTGGCTTGCAAGTTTAAGTCTTCTCATTCTGTCGGAAAGCGGCGAAAACTCCCAAGTCCTTCCGAGAAGGTGTTCTTCAAGCTTTGCTATTCTATATTTGTCACTATCATATTCACAACTGTTTTCAAAGTGTCTTTTTTCCATTACGGCTATTTCATGTTCGGTTTTAGAATCAAAATTAACCGGAGCGGGGGTCGGAATTGCGTTTCTGATATCTTCTTCCGTGATAATAAAATCAGGCTGAACATTTGGCATGGAAAAAGTTTTATCCATACCAAACATTAAGCACATCAAAGCTAGAAATATGACAATTTTTGTTTTGCAATTATACAAACTTATTTCCCTAAAACTTAAAATTTCACTCGTACATTATTAATTTAACTTTTTTAATAAACGCCTTTTATGCTCTGTTGGCGGTTCTTGGGGAGTATATTAATTTTTGTAAAAATACAATAAAAAATTCTAAAGGAAAGTCTAAAAAATGACGATTTTCAAAATGCAGAGTTTGGTGAGTTTTATGAAAAAGTTATTTGTAATATTATTTTTATTTACAAGTCTGTTTTTTACAGGCAATATAGGTCATACAAGTGATTTCGCTTTAATTTCCAAGAATACTGAAATTGCAGCCGCTCTTTCAGCTCTTGAAAGCGTTGGAAGAACTGATGTAATCGCAATTTTAAAAGGAAACAACGCAACCGGAGCTCCGATTAAGGTAATGTTCAGAGATTTAGCAATTTATGGCGGCTCAAACTGCGAAGCGCTTACAACAAAAACACAATCAGGAAAAGTTGTTATTTATATAAATCAAGAACATAAAGGCGCTCCCGTTGAAACAATCGCTTGTTTAATTGCTCATGAAAGCCAACACCACACAATGACAAACACAAAAGCGGAAGAAACAAAAGCTTGGCTTAAAGAAGTTTCAACTTGGAACGCATTTGTCAGACGTGACAGAACTCTTGCAATGATGAAACACCCTTTAGTTAAACGTGAAAACTATATTGCAAAATTAAATGCAAGAGATAACGGGCAAGGGAGCGAAATAAGAAGGGTAATTGCTTCAAACCCCGTATACGCAGGTTTAAAAAACTAGTTTTAGTAAAAAACTCACAATAACTCTCACTTCTCTATAACGATTTTTTAAAATTTACTAAACAACACTTCCTCTTTTTAGCAAAAAAGGGGAATTTTTTTATTCAACTTCAATAATTCTCTCGGTTATGGAATATGAACCGTCTTTATTTTTAAAGAATTTTATTTGTTCATATTCCCCTTTCAAAAGCCCGCCCACACTGATATGGGTGATGTTTAAGTCGTCTTTTGTAACGTTTTCATAGTGATAATGACCCGAAATTACGGCAAGAACGTTTTTGTGACGGGCTAAAACGGCAATATAATCTTCCGCTTTATGAGTTTTTAAATCCCTGTTTTCTTTTGGCTCAACAACGGGAAAATGTTGAAATATAATCGCTTTTTTGTCGGAATATTTGCTTAAGGTTTCGTCTAAAAAGTCAAGCTCACTTTCCTTGTAATAACCGTTTGTTGTGGGAAAAGTTTCATTTACACCCGACATGAAAATTAAAATATAATCGTCATATTTTTTATAACAAGGTAAAGCATTCAATTTGTTTGAGGAATATTTGTTTACTATTCTGTAAAATTCCTTCTTATTAACGTTTTTCCCCCTGTTTATATCTCTGTTGCCGACAAGAACATAATAGGGTTTTTTTAATCTTTTAATAACTTTTGAAAACATTGCGATATCATATTTTGAAGCGCCCGAAACGTTATCCCCGAGAAAAACAACAAAATCGGAAGTGTTGCTGTTTGCCTGTTCAACAGCTTCAATGAGCCTTTTAATGGAAGGGGTCATTTTGTTATTTTGTTTGTCGGACGAAAGATGAACATCCGAAATGACGGTTATTCCAATGTTTGAAGCAAACGAAGGAAGCGAAAATAAAGCTGCAAAAAGCAATGTAAAAAATATTTTAAAAATTTTGTTCATAAAAAAATTATACTTTAAACCAATTTAAAAGGCATTTTTTGAAACAAACTTCTTTTTGTTTGTAAATAATTGTTACAAAATACTAAAGTTTTGTTTTTATCTGTCGATAAGATTTTTAGATAAGATAAGGGGCTTTAACTGCCATCTATGGAGATTTTGAATAAATGATAGATTTATCTATTGATATGTCTTATTTGTCGAGATTTTTCGGCGTAATTCCCACCGTTAGTCAGGTAGGTATCTCTGACGCTCAAAGGGCTCAAGGGGATGAAGCCATTACAATTAAGACAAAAGACGGTCAAATTACCGTTAATAAAGAAATACTTCAAAAGCTCATTCAAGACCCCGAAAAAATGGCTAAAATTTTGAAGCTTGCCGACCCTGAAAACAGATATTTGATTATAAGAGAATTAAACGAAGAAGACCTTAGCAAACTTATCCCCTTTTTAAACAGCCAACAACTTGCAATCGGGCTTCAATTCTTTACTTTAGACGGGCTTTCAAACCTTATGACGGCGCTTCCAAGAGAAGAACTCGTTAACCTTTTATTGATACATTTTACAATGGATGACGTTGTTCCATTTATGCAAGAAAACGAAATGGACAGGTTTTTTGAAAACCCCAATCTTGATAAAAATGATGTTCTTGAATATTTTCAAGGGCTTGAATATCAAAAGTTTCAAGCGCTTATGGTTAACCAATTCGGTCCTGAATATAAAAATAAAACATCAAAAGAATATCTTGAAAAAATTAATTCAATGGAAAATAAAGAATACAAGAGATTTTTAAGCAATATGCGCCAACATGAAAAAGGCGAAGCAATATCGGGGCTTTGCGCAATTAACCCTGATTATTATCTTGAGTTTGAAAACTCAATTCTCGTAAGACCGATTATAAATAAACTTGAAACATCGGATATTATAAAAACAATGTCTAATCTTGACCCTGAATTCTTAGTTCCGATGATTAATGAATTGCCGAAAGATTTAATGCAAATCGTTGCAACTCAAATTGATCCTACTGAATTTTCAAAAATATTATCAAGCGAATTTCCGGAACTAATTGTGGAAATGCTTGGTAACGGCTAGATTTATCTCCATAGTATTAAACAAAGTATGGCTCTTTTTTAAAAAAGAGCCTTTTTTTTAACCGTTTTTTCCCAATAAAAAAGCCCCCTTTAAGGAGCCTAAATTTCTAAAAATCCTCTAGCATTAAGTGGTGTTCTCTCTTATTTCCTCTTTGTACTTATATAAAGTTTTTTATTAATAAAATATTGCTTTTTTATATACTATTATCTTAATAAAAGTTAACAAAATCTGGGAAAACCTGATATAATGCCATAATTACTAAAAAACGTTTTATATTATTTTGATATAACAAAAATTGCTTCTTCCGAAAAAAAGTTTGCAAAAGGTTTAATTACCTTTTTTCTTGCCTTCTTTTTTGCAAGATAAATGCAGTCAATTATGTTAATTTCGTTTTTTTTGCAATAATCAAAAAAGTCTTCAACCGTGTTCAGGTGTATATTAGGGGTGTTATACCATTCATAGGGAAGTGCTCTTGATTTTGGCATTTTTCCTTTGAATAAAAGATAAAATCTTACTTTCCAATATCCGAAATTCGGAAAAGAAACTATGGCCTTTTTCCCGACACGAAGCATTTCTTCAAGCACGTAATCGGGCTTGTCCGTTGATTGCAGAGTTCTGTTTAAAATAGTGTAATCAAAAGTTTTGTTTCCAAACTGGCTAAGACCTTTATCCAAATCTGCCTGTATAACCGAAAGCCCACGTTCCATTGTTTTTATAACAGCGTTTTCATCAATCTCAATTCCAACGCCCGTCACTTTTTTTTCATCAACGAGTTTTTTGAAAAGATACCCGTCCCCGCAGCCTAAATCAAGAATTTTAGACCCTTCTTTTACAAGTTTTGTTATCTGTCTATAGTTAAGTGTTCTTCCAAGCATTAATTAACCTCGCTTAAAAAACTTTTTATTATGGTTGTTTGCTTTTCCCATTCGATTAAAAAGGCGTCATGTCCGCAAGGGCTGTCAAGTTCAATAAATGAAACTTTTTTATTTTTTTGAATTAAGGCGTTTACAATCTCTTTTGCCTGTTCAGTCGAAAAAAGCCAGTCTGTTGTGAAAGAAATTACAAGAAAGTTGGCGTTTGTTTTGTCAAACGCATTTTCAAGGCTTCCGTATTTTTCAATCGGGTCATAATAATCAACCGCTTTTGTAACATAAAGATAACTGTTTGCGTCAAATCTGTCCACAAAAACCCTTCCTTGATAATCAAGGTATGATTCAACCTGAAAATCTACACCGAAATCAAAATTGGGCTTATCTTCCTTAAAATTTCTTCCGAATTTATTGTGCATTGCCTGTTCTGAAAGATAGGTGATATGACCAATCATTCTTGCGATTGAAAGTCCGTTTTCAGGATGTTTCCCGCCGTAATAATCACCGTTATTAAAATCAGGGTCAGTCAAAATTGCGTTTCTGCCGACTGCGTTAAATGCAATACCCTGTGCGGAAAGCCTTGCCGCCGCAGCAATAATTATAACCGATTTTACATATTCAGGATAACTTATTGACCACTCAATGGCTTGCATTCCGCCCATAGAGCCCCCGACGGTTATGACTTTTTTAACACCCAGATAGTCAATCAGCTCTTTTTCAACTTTTACCATATCTTCAACGGTAACAACGGGAAAATTGTGACCGAAAGGAAGGTTTGTATCGGGGTTTATTGAGTTTGGGCCGGTTGTTCCCATACACCCGCCAAGAACATTTGAACAAATTACGAAATATTTGTTTGTGTCAAACGCTTTGTTCGGGCCAATCATTGTGTCCCACCAACCCTGTTTTCTGTCGTCTTCGGAATGATATCCCGCAGCATGCGCATCGCCCGTCAGAGCATGACAGATTAAAATTGCGTTATCTTTATTTTCGTTTAATTTGCCGTAAGTTTCATAGGCAATCTGCACCTTATTTAGTGTTTTTCCGCTTTCAAGAGTTATTGTTTTATCAAGTTTTAAATATTCTGTTTTTACTTTGCCGACTGAATTTTCCATTCGTAAATTTTAGCATATTTTCATCTGTTTGTATGTTTTTTGCAAACTAAAGTATAATTTTTGTAAAATTAAATGAAAGTTTTACTTTAAAATGCCGATATAATATAATGACGGAAGTCAAGGTTATTAATATTAAGATTACAGGGTAAATGTTGATGAACAATGCCAACAACAGGGAAGAATTAGATAGTATTAAAGATAAGGGAGTTTCATTATTTGCAAGGTCGCTTGACATAATGGACGATGACCCTCTTGAAGAAATTTTTGCTCTTAATTTGGGAGATTTTTTATCTGAAAGCCTTATAAACGAAGAACTTGCATGTAAAATTTCAAACAAAAAAAATAAAAACGAAGGCATAAAAGAACAACTGAGAGAGCTTATTTCAATTTATTCGATAGATTCAACCCTTTCGCTTTTGGGTTTTAGAGAAAACGAAGATTATATTATATACGATTCAATTGCAAGAGCAATAAAACTTATGCTTTCTCTGGAAGAGTGCAACATTTATCTTTCCGTTAAGAAAAACCCTTTAAAATTGGCGGGAACTTCTCTCGACAATCCAAATGAAGCTATCTCCGATTATATAAAAGAAAGTTTTGAGAAAGAAAAAGTAGTAACTTATAAAGACGATAAATTTGTCACGAAAATTTTCCCGATGAAAAATAATTTTGAGTGCATAGGTTCAATTGAAACAAAAAGGGAAATTAGTAAACCTTTAGAAAAGCAATATGAGGACATGTTAAAAATTACAGCCGGTCTTTTTGTTACTTCTCTCGGCATTCAAAAACTGATAGACGAAGTTAAAAGAGTGATTGACTCTGACATAATAACAACTTCCGAGCTTCAAAACTTAAGAGCTCAATTAACCGCAATAATAGGCGATCTTCAAGACCAGCAGCAGGCTTTTGTTGAAACAACGGCACGTGCGGTTGATTTGAAAAGCAGATTTAAAACAACCCATTCAAAAGATGTTGCCGAACTTTCAAAAGAAATCAGCCGCCATATCGGCTTAAACGAAAAAACAACAGACCTTATTTATTATGCCGGACTTCTTCAAAACATCGGCAAAATTACCCTAAACGAACAGTTATTCACCAAAAAAGATAAACTTTCCAAAGAAGAATGGGAAAAAATTCAAGAATATCCGAATGCGGGCGTAAGCCTTTTGATGAATATTAACTTCTTGTCCGAGGTTATTCCTTACGTTTATTATCAAAAAGAACGCTGGGACGGTTCGGGCAAACCTGAAGGCTTAAAGGGAATGAGCATTCCTTTCGGTTCAAGAATTATAGCACTCGCCGACGCTTATTGCGCCCTTATACAAGACAGAAGCCACAGAAAGGCTCTTACAAATAAAGAAGCGCTTGAAATTTTGAGAGAAGAATGCGGCACAAAGTGGGATAAAGACGTGTTTGAAGCCCTTTATGAAATTAAAGGGGACTAAACTTTATTTAAAACCTTAATTCCGCAAAACTCACTCAACTCTTTTGTTTTAATGTTTGAGTTTCCGATGTCATATGCGAAAAGCGAAAACAGCATTGCTTCCAAACTTGCAATAGGGAGAAGATTTTCAGGCATGGTAGAAAAGCCGTATTTTATTTTTAAGCCTGCCTGAAAACATTTACAATCAAGCGAAGTTTTTTCAAGATAATCTGCGCCAAGACCGTAAGCTTGTCTTAAAAGACCGGTATTACAGCGAAATAAAGTACATTTTTTGTTGTTTAATTCAAGAAACAAGTCTTTAAGCCTGTCATTGAGCCTGTTTGTCCAATTGTTTCTGTTTATTTCAAATTTTCCCTCGATTTGTTTATAATTTTTTGAATGAATTCTCCATTTCCCCTCAAGCAAAGATTCGTCAGGGGCTAAACCAACCATTGTGATTGAGTTTCTGACATAAGGAGATTTTTCAAAGAAAAGCTTGATGTCATCGGTGAAATATAATTTATCAAGAAGAACAATTTCTTTATTTTTGTTTAAAATACACACTGAACTTGAATGCCCCGAGTTTGAAGCTAAAGAAAGACCAATATAATAAAATTCAGTTGCAGTTCTACTTGACATTTTATCCTCATTTAAGAGTATAATTGTTTTATTGTTTTATTGCAAGAAATTGAGGAATTTTTGTTTATAAAATATTTTTTCATACTTCTTTCCAAATTCAGATATAATTTTACACTAACGATTTTTAAACTTTTAATAATGTCTGTTTTTGGCGGTTTTTTGGAACTTTTGGGAATTGCAATGATTTTCCCCGTCATGCTTGTTTTAACTTCTTCAAATTCAACGGGCGGAGAATTTGTTATATCGCAATGTTCTAAGATTTTCAAAAATCAAAGTGACATGCAAATTGCATTTTTTCTTGCGGTTTTAATGTTTTTGATTTTCTTTTTAAAAAATTTATTTATGATGGTTTGCATAAATGAACAGAACGATTTTGCAAAAAAATGGCAAGACAGAGTTAATTTTGATTTGGTAAAAAAATTTTTGAACTCATCTTTTTTAAAGACCTCTTTTTTTGATTACGGCGAAAAAGTTACTCTTTTATCTTCAATAGTAAGAGATATTTCGCTTGATTTTCTTTTAAGGGGAATTATTCTTTTTGCAAACGGAATTGTGGCGCTTTGTATTTTGGCTCTTTTGTTTTATAAGTTTACCCTGCCCGCTTTTTTATCCACTTTGTTTATTTTAATCTGGGTATATTTTGAAAATAACTTTTTCAAAGGCAAGGCAAAAAAACTCGGCGAAATCGGGGCGGAATTATTAAACGGCTTAAATAAAGAGGTTGATTTCGTAATTAAATCTCAAAAAGAAATTATAATTTCAAACAAACAGGAATATTTTGTAAAAAGATTGAGTGAAACTTCCAAAAAACTTTCACAAAACCGCTCAAAAGAAATTTCTTACGGAAATTTCCCCCTTTATGTTACTGAAATCGGGGTAATATTTGCATTTTTAATAATGACAACTTCAATTGTTCTTATGCCTGAAATTTCAAAAGCTGCAATAATTTCATCACTTGCAATTATAGGTCTTATGGTTTTAAGGCTTGTGCCTCAACTGAATAAAGTTTTAATTTCAATGTATGCAATTAATGTTTCAAAACAAAAGGTTTTTCAATTTTTATCCATGTATGAAACAATTTCAAATAATACGTTTGAACCGCTTTTATCAGACGAAAAAATTGAATTTCAAAACGAAATTTCACTAAAAAATGTTTCTTTTGAATATGAAAAAAATAAACCTGTTTTATCGGATATCAATCTCAACATCAAAAAAGGCGAATTTATCGGAATAATTGGCGCTTCAGGTGCGGGCAAAACAACCCTTGCGGGAATTTTGTCGGGGCTTTTTAATGTCGAGAGCGGACAATTTATGGCGGATGATATTGAAATTAAAGCCAAAAACCTTTTGTCATACAGAAAATTAATATCATATCTTCCCCAAGAGTCTGTTTTTATTGACGATACCGTCTTAAAAAATGTTGCATGGGGGGTTTTGGAAAATGAAATTGATGAAACAAAGGTTAAAAAAGCACTGGAACTTGCGGGGCTTAATATAGAGCCAAATTCTTCAATGGAACTTTCTTTAGGGCAAAAGAAAAGAGTTGCTCTTGCAAGAGCATATTACAGTGATTTTGAGATTTTGCTTCTTGATGAGGCAACATCTTCTTTAGATGTTGAATCAGAAAATGTAATTGTGGAAAACATCTTGAAACTAAAGGGCAAAAAGACTGTTATTGCAATAGCACACAGGCTTTCAACCCTGAAGGAGTGTGACAAAATAGTTTATCTTGTTAGTGGTAAAATTAAAGATATCGGAACATTTGAGGAACTCAGAAAGAGAAATTTTGAAATAGATGAAATGCTTAAAAAAGCGGCTATTTCATAAAGTGTATGGTAAAATAAACCTATGGCAATAAATAAAGACAGACTGTTATTTTATACCGGAACGGGGCTTTTAATAATTTCCGTTATGGAAGTTACAATTGTTCCAAGCCTTTTATACGGCTATCTTCCCGAATTAATTGTTCCGAAAAGCTTTTATGAACAGCTTGTTTTAATAAACTATGTTATTGCGTTTTTTTGTTACGCATTCTCGGGAAGTTATTTCAGGCGCCAAATAAAGATAATCTTCGTCCTTTTTATACTTTTTTGCATTTTTCAAATTTATCTGCAACAGGTTTTTTAAAATTAGTCTTCCTCATTAAAACTTGCAACGTAAGCTTCATAAGCCGAGTGCGCCTGTTGTTTTAAAAATTCAAGATTATTACCGTTTTGTGCCATATTAAACATTTCTTCGACCTCGGCTTTTCTTGCCTGCAATCTTTCAAGTGTTATTTTCAGAGAATCTTCGTTTAAGCCCTTTTTCATCTCGTTCAATTTTTCATTACCCGCTTGATAATACTTATACTGGTCTTTAAGCTGTTGCATTTGAGTTGAAATTTCTTCCTTTTGCTGTTCAAGTTTCGCTATGCTATCTTCTTCACGTGCCCATTGAGCTATCGGGAATTTTTCGCAAAGGTCTTCGATTTTTTGCCTGTTAACTTTTGTCGAATCTTCCAGAATAAAATCAGGCGAAATCGGGCTTTTCTTAAACGAACTGAAAAATTTTGTCATGTCGGCATTTTGAATTATTTGAAGTTTTTTCGTTGCAAGCCTGTATCCCCTTATTGCGGTTTTGTTTTCGGGAAGGTCAAAATCAATGTCTTCTTTTGCCTTTTCGTTTCTTTCTTTTCTTGTATCTATTTCATCCGTTATTGTTTTAAGGGCGTTTTCTAAGTCTTTATATTTGACATACCCTTGCGCACTTGAGCAGATATTTTTTTCAAAGCTGTTAATTTTACCAAGCTTTTCTTTAACTTTATCAATCTTCTTTTGAATGTCAGAGGGCAGTTCAATTCTTTTCAATAAAATCTGAATTTTTGTTTTTATTTCACCCTCTAAAAAGCTGTATTGGGCATATTGGGCAAGCCAATTATTAAGTCTTTCTTGAGCATTTTCCATTTTTTCTTCCGCATCGCCGGTTTTTCTTCTCTTGTCTTGTGAAACCGGAGCTTCAAGCCTTTTTTCCTGTTTTTGAATTGTCCTTCTTTCAAGATTTATATTTTTTGAGCTTATTTTCTTATTTTTCTTAACTTCTTCAAGTTCTTGCACAAGTTTTAAATACTGGCAAATATCATTATATTCTTTGCTGGCTTGATTTGTTTCCTGTTGTTTTTCAATTCGGGCAATTTCATTTTGATAGTATACAAATTTCTTCATCAATTTTGCCCTTCTGACCTCAATGGAATCGCCTTCCGGCTCTTTATCATCGTCAAGAAAGGCGAAAGTTATGCTCTCCGGTTTCTTTAATACAAGTTCGCCGTTTGTTGTTTTCTTAACGGCTTCAATCATCTCATCAACATAACTTCTGTAGATTTTTGATTTTGGAACCTGATTAGAGTCAATTAAGATTTGAACTTTGTCTAAAAACTTTTGAAGATTTTTGGGCATTTCGGGGTGTGTCTTAAACCATTCGTTATAAGGAACGTTTCCCCTTGCGGAATTACAGTCACCGCACATCGGAAGATAGTTGTCAGTTGAATCTTGCCCGCCTTTTGACTGGGGAATTACATGTTCCGTTGTGGAACATGAAGGCGAAAGAAGCCTTTTTGCAATTTCGGTTTCCTGATATCTTGCAAATTTTACAAAGAACGCATCAGCGTCGTTGTGGGTTGTGGGCATTGTGTTTGCCAGCTCAACAATCTCTTGGAATATCGGTTCGTCTTCTTTTGAATGTTCAACCTGAGAAATTTTATCTATAAAAGAGTTTCTTTTAAAGTGGGTTGCGTCGGATGATGTTAAAATGCTTGCGTGTCCGGCGTCCACAATTCTTTTAATCTCTCCTCTTGCGGGTTTTACAAGCGAGTCTGCAACTTTTTTCATTTTGTACATAATGACTTGCTGTTTTGCTTCAAGTTGAGGCAAGCTTTTCTTGCTTTCACGGTCAACAATCTCTTTAAGCCCCAGTTCAGGGTCTTGAACGGAAGCCTCAATAATTCTTTTTGAAACTTCAAGTTCAGCCGGTTTTAAATATTCTTCAGCGCTTTTTAAGCCTGCCTGCAAGACTTGCCCTTTTGTTTTTACAAGTGAATTATAAATGTTTGCATACTGGTTTTTTGAAAGCATTTTTTGCCCGCAGCAAGGGCAGTTTAAGTTTTTGATTTTCTTTAATTCAAAGTCTGAAGCTGATTTTTTAACCCCGAGAAAAGGAATTATATATGAACATTGACAAAGGTTAAACTTTTTAAAACCGTCATCACAGCCAAAATTTACCGAAGCGCCATTATTTGAAATGACATCATTTCGGTTCCCTTGCGTTTTATAGTTTGCTGGTTTTGACACAAATCCGACAGGACAGATTTTCATTTTGCATTTCCTAAAGAAATCGGTAATATATTAAAACCACAAAAAACTTTTTTTGTCATATTTTTAGCCGCACTATTAAGTAAAGTTAACAGCTAATTTGCAACAACCGCTCTGTTTCTTCCCGATTCTTTTGCCTGATAAAGCCCCGTGTCTGCCTTTTTATATAAATCTTCAGAATCTTTCATGGTTTTTTCATCATATCTTGAAACGCCAAGAGAAATTGAAACTGAAATTTCGCTGACCCCGTCAATATTATAATCTTCTATATTTATTTTTTTCTTCTCAACTTGTTTTCTAAGCCTTTCTGCAACCATAGAGGCTTCATCAAGCGTGGTATTCGGAAGAAGAATTGCAAATTCTTCCCCGCCGTATCTTGAAGGAATGTCATATTCTCTTAAGCCTTTTTTGATTGTTTTTGCAACCGTTTTTAAAACCAAATCGCCAACGGCATGCCCGTATGTATCGTTTACCTTTTTAAAGAAATCAATATCCGTCATAATGCAGCAAAGTTCGGTTTTCTGTCTTTTTGCGTTTGATGTTGCCTCTTTTAACCTCTGGTGAAACATATGTCTGTTGTTTAAGCCCGTAAGAGCGTCCAGAGTTGCATTTTGAAGAATTGTCATATATTCTTTCGCTTTTGAAACCGTTGTTGAAGCTTGAATTGAAAGCTGTTCAAGATATTCAATTTCGCCTTTATTTAAATTATCAGTCGGATTATACGCCACAATTGCGCCAATCGGTTTTTTGTTTTCCGTAAGCGGAAAAATACACATCTTGCCGTTGTCTTCTATAATACTTTTTCTTTCCTTAATTTCTTTCAGGTGTTTATCAATATCTTTTATAAGACATTTATTCGGCCAAATAAGTCTGTATTCGTTTTTCCCGCTTTTCTTCATGAAAATATAAATTAAATGTTCTCTTATAAAACCGTCTATCATCTCTCCCATAATCGGAAGAACATAGTTAAGGTCATATTGAGTTTCCGTTATTTTCATTATATTTCTTACGGTTTCATAAAACTTCGCATTGTTTTTTACCCCTTCAAAATATTGAAGGTGAACCACCGCAAGAGAAATTTGTCTTATTAAAAGAGGTAAAATTTTATTTAAAATTTCTTCTTCTATAACACACTCAAGCTTAACCACTCCCGTAATTTTTCCCTGTTTATAGAGGGGGAAAAATATATTTTTATCTTTTTTTATAAAGTTTTGTTGTTTTGAAAATTCCGCAAATTTTTCGTTTATTTCATCCGCAATTTTCCCGTTTGGTATAATTTCCCAAGGTTTGGCAAAGTTTTTCATTGTTTTTGAAACGGGGTCATATGTATAAATTGTAAACTCATCTAAGACACAGAAGCTTCTGAATATTTGTTTTAAGCCCAAAATAAGGTCATTTGGGTTTGTTGAACTTTCAAAAACCGTTGTCATTTCATACATTATTTTGTATAAAAAATCGTATTCAGACATTAAAATTCTTCGTCCTCTCCCTTTTGAAACGCTTCTTTATTTGCGCAGGTTTTGAAATTTTTTACCATTAAATTGTCAAATTCATCCGAAACAACAAGCTTTCCGCCGATATAAGTCATTCTTACATTCGTTGCGTCTAAGCTGTCCTCAAAAATGTTTTCGTCCCCTTCAAGGTCACGAGCAATTCGCATATTAACAGAATTTAAAATGTCATAAATATATCTTGTTTTGTTGGCTTCCCCTTTAGAGCTTAAAATCAGACCCGCCTTTTTAAATTCTTCGGCGGAATCTTTGTAATTTTTCATTGTATCCAACAAAATTCCAAGATTATAGTGCGCCTCATAATTCATCGGCTCTTTTTCAATTGCAAGACAATAATTTTTCCCTGCGGTGTAGTTTCTTCCCAAAAGCTGGTTTGCAATGCCTAAATTATAGTATACATCATAATCTTTTATGCTTTTAAGGGCTTCGTTATATGATTTTATTGCGTTTTCAAGAAATCTTGAAGCCTTATATCTTTCCCTTCCGAAAACAAGAGATTTCCCGCGCCAAGCAAGACCCTGATTGTAATAAGCAACCCCTTTGTTATATTTATAAGTTTTTTTGTTGTCGATTATAAACGGAATATACATCCATTTCGGCGGGTGGTCTATTGCATATTGATATTCCTGTATTGCTTTATCATAATTAAAAGTTGTTTCAGATAAAACAATGGCATAATCTATTCTCGCAATCATAAAATCAGGCTTTAATTCAAGCGCCTTTTTATAGTTGCTTATGGCGGAATAATAGTCTTCATAAGCCACATATAAGTTTGCAAGGTTATATCTCGCCTTTACATGTTTGGGGTGTAATTCAAGCGCTCTTGTGTAATTGTTAATGGCTTCTTGCGGGTGTCTTGCCTTATAAGCCTTATCGCCGAGATATACATAATAATAACTTTGAATTTTGTGCCACTGATGAATATAAAAATCTTTAAAGAGAAAAAAGCTTGCAATTAAACAAACAACGATTAAAAATGAAATAACTCTAACCGTTGTGTTTTTTGTAAATTCAATAAATTTTCTTAAAAAACTTTTCATGCTTTAAATAAGTTATACAATTTCTCTTGAATAATTTCTTCATCAAGCTCTTTGGTTATTCTGTTTATATCTATTGCTTTTTGAAACTCGCCCGCAGCCTCGATTTTTTTGTTCAAAAAGGCATAACAACGCCCCAGATTGAAGTGAGCAAGCATATAGTTATCATTTAATTTAACTGATTTTTCAAAACATTCAAGCGCAGATTCTATGTCGCACAAAGTGTCGAGATAGATAACGCCAAGGTTGTTGTGCGCAATGTCATAATCAGGGTTAATCTGAATTGCAAGTTTATAACTGTCTATTGCGTCTTGAACGGAACCTTTTTCCCAATATGCCATTGCAAGTCTTGCATATGCCTTATGGTCCCTTGTGCCGTCCATAAGCGCCATATTGTAATATTTTACCGCCATATCCATATCATCGGAATCAAAGTATATGTCGCCAAAAAGGTTATAAATTCCCCCTTTTTCTTTGGTTAAAGTCAGCGCATATTCAAGGGTTGCAATGGCGGCTTCATTATCGTTTTCAATTTTATAATAAATCGCAGCAAGCGCCTGTGCGACAACAGCCGTCCATTCGTTGTCGGGGTTGATTGCAACGGCTTTTTTATAAAGGTCAACTGCTGTTTTATACTGTTCCAATTGCACGTATGCAAAGGCAAGCGAATTTAAATAGAACGGGTTTTCTTTGTCATTGTCAAGCGCAAGTCTGAAAGCATTAACAGCGCTCATATAGTCTTCTTTTTTAAGGTAAAGATGTCCGAGTTCATAATAAGGTCTTGAAAATTTGGGCATTTTTACAACAAGAAGGTTATAATAATCGATTAATTCGTCAATTTTTTCAGGATATGCTTCCTGCATAAAATCAATAACGTTTACAAGCTCTTTAGGTCTGTTATTTGAAAGCTTGCTTGCGTTTTCATAACATTGCATTGCAACATTGGGTCTGTTTTTCTTGATTGCAATTTTTGCCATTTTTTCGTAAAATTCGGGCGCATTTTTTGTTTCGTCGAGTGCGTCGGAATAAATCTGATATGCGTCTTTTTCAAATTTAAATTTTTCTAAAATTTTTCCTATGGCATTATATTTAAAATATTTAACTTCGCACAAAAGGTTTTTTGTAAACATACTTCTTGCGGCTTTGTCAAAAACGCTCATAAATGATGCCAAAGCCATATAATAAGAACCTTTTATAAAGTTTGCGGTGCCTTCTTTTTCAAAAAGCTCAAGCGCAAGAGCAAACCTTGCCCTGCTTTTTCCTTTGGGGCTTAAATTAATTGCAGCCTTAAATTCTTTTGCAGCTTCTTCTTTTTGATTGTTTTGTGATAAAAAATAACCCAGATACATTCTTGCGTCAGGATTTTTTTTGTCTATTTCAACTGCCCTTCTGCACTGTTCAATGGCAGTGTTTATCCCGATTTGTTTGTTTTCATACATTAAAAGCGCAAGCCTGTAGTAAGCGCTTGCTTCCATAGGCGTTTCTTTTATTGCTTCAATGTAATAATTTATTGCATTTACAAGGTCTTCGCCCGAGGCTTTTAAAAGGAAGTCCTGATGATATTTTGTTGCAATTTCCAACTTTGTTTGGGGAAGTTTTTCCTTGTTGTCAACTTTCTCTAATGTAGTTTGTGTCATTTTAATATTCCAAATTTTTTAGCGGGTAATTTTATTATCGCAAAAAACTCTTATTTTCGGGGGCGTTTTAGTTAAAAATCAACTGTTTATTGTATAAAAAATGCGCCCGAATTTTAAGGACGCATTTTTATATTATTTTTTTAATTTATCAGGAAGGAACTTTTTCAACGATTTTATCAATAAGACCATATTCAAGAGCTTCTTTTGCGGTCATAAAGTTATCACGTTCCGTATCTTCCTTAATTTTTTCAATGGTTTGTCCCGTGTGTTCGGCAAGAAGGGTTGATAACATATTTTTCATTCTTAAAATTTCTTTTGCTTCAATTTCAATGTCCGTTGCCTGACCTTTTGCACCGCCCAAAGGTTGGTGAATCATTATTCTTGAATTCGGAAGGGCAAGACGTTTGCCTTTTGTGCCGGCAGACAAAAGAAAAGCGCCCATTGAAGCGGCATCGCCCAAACAAATTGTCGAAACATCGGCCTTGATTAGTTTCATGGTGTCAAAAATTGCCATTCCCGCAGTAATAACGCCGCCGGGGGAATTTATATAAAGCATAATGTCTTTATCGGGGTTTTCGGAGTCTAACAATAAAAGCTGTGCAACAATTGAATTTGCAACATCATCGTCAATTTCGGAACCGAGAAAGATAATTCTTTCTCTTAACAGTCTTGAAAAAATATCAAACGAGCGTTCTCCCCTTGATGAATTTTCAATTACCGTCGGTACATAATCTAAAATTTTGTATTCGTTCATCATTAAATCTCCACTTTTAGTTGATTATATATCAAAAAGTAATCATTTGTAAAAAAATACTTCAAAATATTTAAAAAAACTTGTGTTCGTATTATGCTTATTTGGTTTGACAATGTAAAAACGAGGTAAACCATGTATAACGTTGCAATTATCGGAGCCGGACCGGCGGGAATTTTCACCGCATTGGAATTGGTTAAATTAAAACCGGACTGGAAAGTTATATTAATTGAAAAAGGCGCAAAAATTGAAAACAGGGTGTGTCTTTTGAGAAACGGTTATAAAAGCTGCCCTTCATGTAAAACTTGCGGACTTTTATGCGGCTGGGGCGGCGCAGGAGCTTTTTCAGACGGCAAATTAACTCTTACCCCCGACGTTGGCGGACACCTTGTTGATTATATGGATTTTAGCGATGTTGAAAAGCTAATTCAATATTGCGACGATATTTATCTTGAACATGGTGCAACCGAAGTTGTTTACGGCAGAAATAAAAACGAATTTCAAGACATAGAACGTGCGGCAACTTTAGCGGAATTAAAACTTGTTCATTCGCCCGTAAGACACCTCGGCACGGAAAAGAGCCTTGATGTTTTAAAACATATGCAAGATTATCTTGCGGATAAAATTGAGATAGTAAACAATAAAACCGTGGATGAACTCGACATTCAAGACGGAAAAATCAAAGGTTTTTCATTAAGCGACGGCACATCCGTTCAAGCTGAATTTGTTGTTGTTGCCCCCGGAAGAGAAGGCGCAGACTGGCTTTCAAAAGAACTTATTAAAAACGGGGTGGAACTTGTTAATAATGCGGTTGATGTCGGTGTCAGAGTTGAGCTTCCGGCGCCTGTTATGGAACCTATTACATCAAGACTTTATGAATCAAAACTGATTTATTATTCCCCGACTTTCGGAGATGAAGTCAGAACATTTTGTATGAACCCTAACGGGGAAGTTGTTTCCGAAAATTACAACGGAATTCAAACGGTAAACGGACACAGTTACGCCGATAAAAAGACGGATAACACAAACTTTGCGCTTCTTGTTTCCAAAAAATTTACGGAACCCTTTAAAGAACCGATTGCATACGGGCAGCATGTTGCACGTCTTGCAAATATGCTTGCGGGCGGAGTTCTTGTTCAAAGATTTGGCGACCTTCTTGACGGAAAGCGCTCAACGGTTGACAGAATAAAAAGCAGCATAATTAAGCCCACCTTAGAGTGTGCTACCCCCGGAGATTTAAGTCTTGTGCTTCCTTACAGACAACTTTTAAGCATAATTGAGATGCTTTATGCGCTTGATAAAATCGCCCCCGGAGTTGCTTCAAGGTATACTCTTTTATACGGGGTTGAAGTTAAATTCTATTCTGCCCGTCCGAAATTGACAAATGAGCTTGAATCAAAAGAAATCAAAAACCTTTTTGCAATCGGCGACGGCGCAGGAGTTACAAGAGGCTTAATGCAAGCTTCAGCTTCGGGCGTTCACTGCGCAAGAGTTATGGCGGCAAGATAGTTAATAAAACTATATGTTTCATTGACTTGCCTTTAACAAAAACATATACTTTTTTATATGGAAAAACGGGCTTGCACCTATGGAAGCGTATCACTATTGGACAATTTTAGGGCTTATACTTATCGGGTTTGAGCTTTTAAACCCCAAAACAATTTTGCTTGTTCTTGGTGGTGCTTGCCTTTTTGCGGCCGTATTTGCATTCAAACTTCCCGATAACTTTTTGTTTCAGGCGCTTGCGTTTGTTATTTCGGGGGCAATTTTGCTTGTAGTTTCAAAACAATATTTGAAAAAAGGGCTGAAAAAATGAATACTGATAAAAGAATTTTAGTTGCGGACGACGACGATCAAATCAGAGATTTGCTTGTTTTTGATATTCAATCTTCGGGATATATGGTTGAATCTGCCGACAATGGTGAAACGGCGCTTAAAATGGCTCTTGATAACAACTATGATTTAATCTTGCTTGATGTAATGATGCCAAAAATGGACGGTTATTCCGTTTGTAAAAATATTCGCCTTGTAAAACCCAACGTTCCAATTTTGCTTTTGACCGCAAAAGGCTCTCTTAAAGATAAAACCGAAGGTTTTGATGTCGGGGCGGACGATTATCTTGTAAAACCGTTTGAAATTCAAGAAGTTTTATTGAGGATAAGGGCGCTTTTAAGAAGAAACACGGAAGCCGTACCTTCTTCAAAAGAAATTTTAAGAGCGGGAAACATTGAAATTTTGGCAGATTCGCTTGAAGTTATTGCGGAAGGCAAAAAGGTTAAACTAACCCCGATTGAGTTTGAAATCTTATATTGCCTTATGCAACATCTGAATAAACCCGTTTCCCTTGCAACCCTTCTGGATGAAGTTTGGGGCTATGGTTCCGATGAAGATGTCAGAATGGTAAGAGTTCATGTGGGCGGCTTGAGGCAAAAAATTGAAAATAATTCAAGACACCCCAAATATCTTCACACGGTAACAAATGTCGGATACAAGTTAACGCCGTTCGGGTCTTTGGAGGAAGATGAAAAGGCTTAGAATTGTACAACAAATTATTGCTGTTATTCTTTTTGCGGTTGTAGTGCCTTTTGTTACAATCGGGCTTATTATATCAAATGTTTCTCAACAGTCAGTAAGAAAAGAGTTGAATTACAGCGTAACTTCAATTTCAAAATATATAGGCGGAAGCGTTGAAAGATATATTGCAACTGCCGATGAAGAATTTTCAAATTTTGCCCTTGCGCTAAAAGATATCAATTCAAATTCCGCAAAACAAGACTATCTGACTGAAATTGAAAACAAGACGAAAAAATATACCAATCTTTCGATTGAGCCTTCTTATAACACAAAAGACAATTCTCTTAAATTTAACAAAGAAAGAAAAACCGTTGAACTCTTTTCTCCGATTGACAGTGCTACGGTTTTGACGGGAGAATTAAAATTATACGAGCTTGATGAACTTTTAAAAGATTCAACCAACAGTTTTTTGCAATCTGTCTTTGTGTTTGATGAAAACATGACTCTTGTTGCTTCAAACAATAAAGATTCATCAGACATAAAAGAAATTATAAGCACAATTCCAAGCGACAGAAAAGACAATATGGTTGTCCTTTTTTCAAAAATTAAAAATCAACCGATTGCCTATTATCAAATTATGCACCCGAATTGGACAACCGTTGTTATGACTCAGCCTTCCGTTACAAGAAACACAATAGACAGAGCCAGAGGAAAAATTATCTTAAGCCTTTTGGTTGCCGCTCTTTGCATTCTTTTAACCGTCGGGCTTTATACATATTATCTTTATATCAATATAAGGCAGCTTTTTAAAGGAATAACGGCTATTTCAAAGGGAAGTTATGACAGAAAAATTCGTCTTTTAAAAAGCATATTTACCCCTCATGAGATTGTCTTTCTTGAAAAAGAATTTAACTATATGACCCAAAAGGTTTCGCAAGCCTATTCCGAAATTTCCGAAAAAAATCTTGAATTAAAACGTCTGAACGAATACAGAGAAAGTCTGGTCAGCGCAATAAGCCACGAATTCAGAACCCCGCTTACAAGCATTATAGGCTATACGGGAAGATTAATGCGTCAGGATATTGTTATTGATGAAGAAATTAAACAAAAATCTTTGCATATTATCAAACAACAGGCGCAAAGGCTTTCAAGAATGGTGGATGACCTTTTAATCGTCCCCGATATTGAAAGTTTTCATCTCTCGATATCACCAAAATGGATTGATTTGGAAAAAATTGCGGAAATTTCTCTTGTATATTCAAATACAAAAAATGCCGTAATTAATTTTGAAGTCGAAGAAAACCTGAAACCCGTTTATGCCGATTATGACAGACTTGTTCAAATAGTAATTAATTTATGCGACAACGCAATTAAATATAATCAAGACGGCGAGCCGATTTTAATTACCCTTAAAAACTCAAAAGAAGGGGTTGAATTTAAAATTTCAAACAAATCGGAAGAAATTCCCGATGAAATGTTAGACAAGCTCTATGATAAGTTTTTCAGAATGGATACAAAACTTACAAGAACAACACGTGGAACGGGTCTTGGGCTTTATATCGTAAAAGGGCTTTGCGACGCTATGGGAATTGAAATCTCAATAAGCTATGAAAACGGTAGTTTCAACGTTTTGTTGACTTTTAAAAACAAGGCTGAAGAAGATGAATAATTCTTTTATGAAAATTGCGCTAGCTGAGGCAAGAAAATCAAATGCGGATATTCCTATAGGTTGCCTTATTGAAAAGAACGGTGATATTCTTTCTTTAGCCCACAATGAAAAAGAAAAAAATAATGACCCCACCGCCCATGCTGAAATTATTGCAATAAGAGAAGCCTCGAAAAAAATTGATAATTGGCGACTTTTTGACTGTAATTTATATGTAACGCTTGAACCATGCCCGATGTGCGCATGGGCAATTTTAAATTCCAGAATAAAAAATGTTTATTTCGGAGCTTACGACTTAAATTACGGCGCATTCGGGTCAAAAATAAATCTTGCGGAATTTTCTTCCCACAAAGCTCAGATTTTTGGCGGAATTTTGGAAGAAGAATGTAAAAAACTTATTGACGATTATTTTGAAAAAATCAGAACTAAACGGTAAAAGTCTTTGTTTTTAACTCTTTTCTTAAACTTTTTGCGTTTGGAAGACAAGTTTCTAACAGGTTCCAAAAGCCCTCTTTATGGTTTTTTTCAACAGTGTGGCAAAGTTCATGAATTAAAACATAATCAATTAAATCTGAAGACAGGGTCATAAGGTTAATGTTTAAATTAATATTATTTGCAAAAGAACAGCTTCCCCAGCGGGTTTTATGATTTTTTAAGGCAAGCTTTCCATATTTAAAATTAAACTTTTTGGAAAGTTCATCAAGCCTTTTTGGAAGATATTCTCCGGCTTCAATTTCAATGGCTTTTTTAAGCGCCTTTTTTAATTCTCTTTGAACTTCATTTGAATAAAAATCTCCCCCTATGGGATAAATAAATTGAATAATATTCCCCGATTTTTTTATAAGCGGTTTTTCGACAAAACCTGTAGAAATTAATAAATTATCGGTTTTTGTTCTGTAATTTTCATCAATTTTATTTAATTCCAAACGTTCAAGATGTTCATATATCCAATCTTTTTTTTGTTCGACAAAGTCTTTTGCAAGCCTGTACGGGCAGTTTATGGGGACAGAAATTCTTACTTTATTTGCATTTTTGATTGAAATTTTTATATATTTTGATTTTTTATTTTTGATATAGCTGTATTCAATATCGTTTTCGATTACGGTTTTTGCCTTTTTTGTTTTATCATTTTTTTCTTTTTTATATAAAAAATCGATTAAATTCATAAGTTATTGAGCTTTTCCCGCCAACTGACCGCAAGCGGCGTCAATATCTGCGCCCCTTTCAAGTCTTATTGTAACTTTTTTTCCGGAAGATTCAAGAAGATATTTAAATGTCATTATATCTTTTTTGGAAGGCTTTTTATAAGTGTCGCCCATAACGGGGTTATAGGGAATTAAATTTACATTACACTTTAAATCTTTCATATATTTTATTAATTCAAGCGCAACTTCTTTTGTATCGGTTAATTTGCCGATTAAAACATATTCAAGAGTAACTCTTTTTCCTGTTTTTTCAATGTAATATTGAAGGGCTGATTTAAGTTCATTCAAATCATACTTATTTTCAACAGGCATGATTGATTTTCTTAAGCTTGAAATTGGCGCATGGAGCGAAATTGCAAGTGTCGGGACAAGAGCTTTTGACGCAATTTTTTTTATATTAGGAACAATTCCGCAGGTTGAAACGGTTATTCTTCTTATGCCTATTTGAAGTTCGCTGTTAATTATTTCAATTGCGCTATATACATTTTCAAAATTATAAAAAGGTTCTCCCTGACCCATAAAAACAACATTTGTAACTTTTAATTTCGTATCTCTTTGAATTGTTAAAATTTGTTCAACAATTTCATAGGGGAGCATGTTTCTTATAAAACCTCTTTTCCCCGTTGCGCAAAAAACGCACCCCATAGGACATCCGATTTGCGAACTTACGCATGCGGTAAGATTTCCTCTGTTGTCAAACCTCATTAAAACGCATTCCGCAAGGTTGCCGTCCGAATATTCCAGAAGATATTTAATTGTTCCGTCTTTGCTTACCTGTTTTGTTTTAATTTTAACATCTGTTATAAGGGCAATTTCTTTTAATTTTTCACGCAGCTCTTTTTTAACATCCGTCATTTCATCAAAAGTTGTCGCAGATTTATTGTATATCCACGATATAATTTGTTTTGCTCTGAATTCTTTTTCATCCAGACTGAGAATAAAGTCGGTCAATTCTTTCTTATTTAACTTTGTCAAAACAATTTTTTCTTCCATAAGAAAAATTTTAGCATAAAATAATGATATGAATGATGTTGATATAATCGGAGCGGGACTCGCCGGCAGCGAAGCGGCAATTTATCTTGCTTGTAAAGGAATAAAAGTTAATCTTTATGAAATGCGCCCCAAAAAAAATACGGGTGCTCACAAAACGGCAAACTGTGCGGAGTTTGTTTGTTCAAATTCTCTCGGCAATATAGATAAAAATAGCGCCTCGGGGCTTTTAAAAGAAGAAATGAAGCTTTTAAATTCCACCCTGATTGTAAAAGCCTTTGAAAATTCGGTTCCGTCGGGAGCTTCACTCTCGGTGGACAGAGAAGGTTTTTCGGAAGAAATAACAAAAATTATAAAATCTCACCCCAATATAAATTTTATAAACGAAGAAATAAAAGCTATAGATGACAATAAGCTCACAATTGTTGCAACAGGTCCTCTTACAAGCGAAAATCTCTGTAATGAAATTATTAAAAAAACGGGCTGTGAAAATTTCAAATTTTTTGACGCTATTGCGCCAATTATAAAGAAAGACTCCGTAAATTTCGATAAAGCGTTTTTTGCCAGCCGCTGGGATAAAGGGGAAGCCGATTTCATAAACTGTCCTATGGAAAAGGCGGAATATGAAAATTTTTATCAAATTTTAACTACGGCTGAAACCATTGAACTTAAAAGCTTTGAGGCTAAGGCTGCAAAGTTTTTTGAAGGCTGCATGCCAATTGAAGTTATGGCAAAAAGGGGAAAAGACACCTTGCGCTTCGGGCCGATGAAGCCTGTCGGGCTTTTTGACAGAAGGTATAATGTTGAAAACAAAAAACAACAGTTTTATGCGGTTGTTCAATTAAGACAAGACGACAAGGCGGGCGAACTTTATAACCTAGTCGGGTTTCAGACAAATTTAAAATGGGGCGAACAAAAGCGTTTAATTAATTCAATTCCGGGGCTTGAAAATGCGGAAATAGTCAGATATGGGGTTATGCATGCGAACAGTTTTATAAACAGTCCCAAAATTTTAACCAAAAATTTAAATACAAAAACTAACAAAAAACTCTTTTTTGCGGGACAAATAACCGGTGTTGAGGGGTATAACGAATCAATGGCAACGGGGCTTTTTGCCGCAATTAACGCATATAAATTTATAAAAAACGAACCTTTAATAACCCTTCCGAGCGAAACTATGCTTGGCGCTTTAATTGATTATATTACTTTTGAAGGACACAAAAATTTTCAGCCCGTAAATTCTAACTGGGGAATAGTTGCGCCGATTGAAGCGGATAAAAAAATCTTAAAAGATAAGAAAAAGAAAAATGAACTTCTTTCAAATCGTTCTGTTGAATGTATTCAAAAAATAAAAAATATGCTATAAGGGCTTTAAAAACTGAAAAAGGAGTTAGAAAAATGAAATCAAACCTGATAAGACCCGATGAAATGACGGCTAAAACAATTATTGTTCCTGTTTTTGAAGATTTAAAAGAACTTTCTGAAGTTAAAAATATTTTGGATGAAAAGTTTTCAGGGTTAATTGAAAACAATATTTTTAAAAATTTTGAAGGCAAATTAAATGAAACTCTTACATATCAACAAGCTTCGGGCGAAATTATTCTCGCTTTGGGGCTTGGAAAATATGACGAATTAACCCTCGATAAATACAGATGTGCAATTTCAAAAGCTTTTTTGGCGGCGGAAAAATTTGTAAAAGAAGGCTCTTTGGCGCTTGAACTTATTTCTCATAAAGAAATTGCCAAAAATTGTCTTGCGGCTTCGGCAGCTTTAATATCAGCCGTTTGTAATTATAAATTTGATAAATATTTAAAAGAAAAAGGAAATAAGGTTCAAAATTTTGAGGTTTTAACTTACGATGTCGACAATTCAATTAAAGAAAGCCTTAAGATTGCTGACATTATGGGCGAAGCCACTAATTTTACAAGAGGTCTTGTTTTTGAATCGGCAGAGGTTATGACCCCGACTTATGTTTGCGAAATTGCAAAAAAACTTGCCGATGAAAAAGGGCTTGAAATCAGCATATTTAACAAAGATGAACTAAAGAAAATGGGCTTTAATGCTTTTTTGGCCGTCGGTCAAGGAAGCGCAAAAGAGCCTAAATTTTTCCATTTGGTCTATAAAGGAAAAAACCCGAAAAAGAAAATTGCACTTATCGGAAAAGGAATTACCTTTGATTCGGGCGGACTTGATATTAAACCCGCAAGCTCAATGCTCACGATGAAAACCGATATGACTGGCTGTGCCACGGTTTTAGGTGTAATGAAAGCAATCGCCGAAATTAAACCTGATATTGAACTTCACTGCATGTCTGCACTTTGTGAGAATATGCCTTCAGGCTCAAGCTATAAAGTGGGTGATGTTTTAACTTCCAAATCAGGAAAAACAATAGAAGTCGACAATACGGACGCCGAAGGAAGACTTACTCTTGCAGATGTTTTGACTTATTCCGATGATATTAATGCCGATGAAGTTATTGATATTGCAACGCTTACGGGAGCCGTTATTGTTGCTCTGGGCGATAATATTACGGGAATTATGGGCAACAATCAGGAACAAATTGACAAATTTAAAGAAGTTGCCTCTAAAACCGGCGAAAGAGTTTGGCAACTTCCGATATATGACGATATGATGGAAGGTTTAAAATCAAATATTGCGGATATGAAAAATACGGGACCGAGATTTGCAGGCTCAAGCGTTGCGGGAAGGTTTCTTCAAAACTTTACAAAGTCTGAAAAGTGGCTGCATATCGACATTGCAGGCACAGCATACACCGATAAAGTACACGGGGAAATTCCTAAAGGAGCAACGGGCGCTATGGTTAAGACCCTTATTCAATATATCTTAAGATAAAAAACTTTACATTACTTTACATTAAAGACACAATAAGACAATTTTAGTCCTATTGTGTTTTTTATTTTCATGTGAACTATAAGTGTGGCTATTTATGTCTATTGAATCCCCAAAAGTGAATATCAATAAAGACGATTACGCAACAGTCGGTGCGGGCGCTGTTTTGGGCGGAGCCGGTACTTATGGCATTTTGAGCCGCAAACAAATCAAATTCGGACAAAAAATGATAGATGCACTCAACAAGAACAAAAGTGAGTGCGACACTTTTATTAAAAAACATGATAACCTTATTTCAAAGGCAACATCTTCCAAAAGAGGCTTTTTTGGCAAGTTAAATAAAAGTTTTTCAAAGCTAAGCCCTGACGATGAAAATTTGGGCAAAACCATAAAAGATAATGTTGCAAATGTTATCGGGAAATATAGAGCTAAAAGTATTGAAAAACTTGGCGAAAATGCCACAAAAGAACAGATTAAGACCCTTGAAGACAAATTAATTTCAAAAGATATAACAAAGTCTTTAAAAAACGCAGCAAAATTTGAAAATATATTAAAAATTTCAGGCGCCGTAGTATTAGGCGCAGTCGGTTTATCGATTTTGAGACAGATTGGAATGAAGCTTGCTTCAAACAGAATTATTAATAAAACCGAAAAAGAAGTTGCAAAAGATGAATTAAAAGCCGGAAAAGAAACTGACAAAAAAGAATTAAAAGCAGGAAAAGAAGCTGACAAAAAAGAGTTGAAAACCGAAAAAAACAACGGCGATAAAGCTGATAAGGTTCAAAGTCATACAAATAAAAAAGACGAAAAAACTAAAACAACAAAAGGCTCTGAAACTGTTGAAAGCGATAAAAAAGAAAACGCCGATTCAGCTAAAACAGATTTAATGCCTTCAAAAAATGAAGACTAATTAAAATTATTTTTCATTTTTAATTTGAACGTCTAACTTATTATATGGAATTGAAATATTTAATTCGTCAAATTTTTCTTTAACCATAATTCTGAAATATCTTTGAACATCCCACTGTTTCATGGCGGTTGTTTTAAACCTGACTTTTAAATTGACGGAAGACTCTCCGAATGAATCTATTGCAACAATTTCGGGTTCAGATAAAATATGCTTTTCAAAATCTTTATTTTTTCTGATTTCGGCGCAAAGTTCTTTTAAAACGCCAATCGTGCGGCGAACATCGTCGTCATATGAAATCGGAATGTCAACAACAGGCTGAGAAAAATCTCTCGTATGGTTTATAACTTTGTCTATAAGCCCGTTTCTGACATAATGAACATCTCCGTTATATGAACGCACTTTAATCATTGCAAGAGTTATTTTTTCCACCGTTCCCGTTGAGCCGCCGATTGAAATATAATCCCCAACCCTTATTTGACCTGTTAAAAGAATTACAAGCCCTGAAATTATATCTTCCACAAACCTTTTTGCGCCAAAACCTATTGCAACACCGAAAACCCCCGCAGTTGCCAATATAGGCTTCATATCAATTCCAAAAGCGCCAAGCAGGTTTGTTAAGAAAAACAGAGAAACAATAGTGTTTACAATGGAAACACAAAGAAATTGAATTGTTGAATATTGTCTTTTAACTTCATGGTCTTTTATTTTTAATAAAATTTTTCCGAAAAATATATTTATGAGCCAGCTTGACAGTTTTAAAAACAGAACAAACAGAAAAATTTCAATGCAAATTTTTGCAATAAACCCGTAATCAAGTTTTGATAAAAGGGTGTTTAAGGTTTTATATTCTGAAAAATCAATCATTTTGGCTCCTTTTTTAAAAATAAAAAAATTATATCACCAAAAAAATAGAACTAAAGATATGAAAAAGATAAATCTTCAGATTAATAAAAAAAGGGAAGAAAGTCTATAAACTGAAAATATCAGATTGAGGATGAAAAATGCAACTTAGAGAGCAAAAAAACGTGACTGACCCTTCGCTTGAAATGGCAGACGAACTTATGGCAAAACATATGCCAAAACAGGCGTTGAATGTATATTTAAAATCTATGTTAAAACAAAGCGGCAACATGAAATGTCATTTGGGCGCTTCAAAAGCGTACAGAGAGCTTGAAGAATATAATAAAGCAATTAAACATCTTGAAACCGCAAAAAAGCTTGCGGCATTTGATTATGAGGTTTATTTTGAACTTGGCTTAAATCATCTTTTGTCGGATGATTATGAGCGGGCATGTAAAAATTTCAGAAAAACAATTAAGCTTAATCCTGATTTTTTATATGCTCAAATTCAGCTTGCAATCACGCATGAGCTTATGGACGAACAAATAATGGCATACAGCATTTATGAAAAAATAATTGAAGAAGCTCCCGATTATATTCTTGCTCACCACCACAAGGCAGGACTTTTAATGAGCCTTGGCAATTTTGAGGACGCTGCAAGAGAGTTTTTTGAAATTTTAAAAATTGATGATACTTACGCAAAAGCGTATCTCGGGCTTGGAATTTGTTTTGACAAGCTTGAAAAATATACAAATGCGGTCAGATTTTATAAAAAATATATTGTTGCAAATAAAGACTCCGAAGCTGTGAAATCAATTGCTTCAAGAATGATAGACATTGTTTCCGCCACGAAAGAAAGGGTTAATTGCCCGCTTAGAATTGCAAAATAACTTAAATAAATTTATTCAAGGCGGGAGTTAACATAACGTCGCCAAAAATGTCGCTTTCTTCGGTTTTGATAGCTTTCAAAATTTGCGTGCTTTGAGGTTGTTGAGGTCTAACACCTTTGTTGGGCGTTGTTCCGGGTTTGTCGAGATGTCTTTTTGTTGTAAAAATTTCATTTATTTTTGAAAGCCCAAAGCCGAGGAACGCTGCCGTAATTATTAAAGAAATGGTGTTAAAGTTTGCGGAAATTCCTCTTGCATAGTTTGTAATGGGGTTGCTTTTTGAATTTAAAATTCCCTTTACTTCGCCCCCTTTAATTTTAAGCGCACTTGACCCCAGAAGTTCTTCAAGCCCTTCTCTTGCCCCTGAAGCTTTTTCAAGATTAATATTTTTAATTGAATTTATAAGCTCTTCGTTTGTTTTTTTGGCAAAATTTTCACCGAAAATCTTCTGTGCAGCCTTATACATGGGCTTTTCAGCGTTTTTCTTCCAAAGAGATGAAATTCCTTTTTTGTTTTCAATATTGAAAAGTTTAGCTATGCTGCCCCCTTCGCTATCAAGCGTATTGAGGGTTTTTACGAAAGAATCTCTGTCTTGAAAACGTGAATATCTTGCAATGATATCATCTGAGGCAAGAGCGGTTATTCCGCCTTCGGGGTTGAAAAATCCCAAAAGACGTTTCAATGGGTTTGCTTTTCCTACGGTATCTTTAACAAGGGTAATTCCCGATTTTTTCTGTGCAAGAGAGCACATTCCCGATTGAAGCGCTTTCATTGCAAATAAAATTGTTGCAACGGTTGTGACATCTCTTGTTAAAATTTCTCTGAATTCGTCAGGTTCTCTTGCTTTTAAAAGCCTCGGAGCAACAACAAAGCCGCCCATAAGAAGATAATATGCGCCACGTCCGGGGTTATAGCCTTCACCCTGTAAAAAATTGTTTGCTTTTTCAAGAACTTTTTTTGTTTTTGAAGCGTCAGCGCTTTCGCTTAAAACCGCTTTACCGACTTTTTTTGAAACCTTGGAAAGGTTTGCGCCGATTTTATTTATTAGCACGCACTACCTCCCCGCCTTCGTTTCTGAAAGCGTCAGTTTCAGGGTTTGTTTTATTTATTGAATACAGTTTCGGCACCTGACTTAAAAACAGTGCTGTCGCCGCAACCATAAGCAAGTTAGTCAAAAACTTTGAGCCCGTTCTTCTATATTTGAATTCATCCATAAAAGAGGTGTAATCAATTCCGCCCCTTGGCAAAAAACCTTCTTTTGTGTGTTTTGCTATGGTTTTTTGGACATCTTTTCCAAAGTTGGAAAATTCTTTGAATAAGGATGAAACTTTGTTCGGTTTTTTTAGCGCCCCTTTTAAATCTGTCATTAAAAGGTTGTCATATTTTGAATCAAGCCCTTTTTTACAGTCTGTAAATTGTGTAATAATTCCTTCCAAAATCTGGTCTTTTGCTTTTATTGTTTTTCCTTCTTTTACAATGTTTTTGTTCAAAAGCTGTTGGAAGATATTTCTTTTTGGGGCTTCATCATATTGAGAAAGCTCTCTTGCAAGTTTTTTTGCCGTATCCGAAATGTTTTTGTCGGCATCTTCGTCAAGCGCCAGAGCAAAAAGCCTTTCATACAGGTTATCTTTTGCCCTTTGTGCATATTCAAAAGGTCTGTTTGAAGGTTTTAAATCTATCGGCATGCCTCTTAAAACCGTTTTCATCTCATCTGATAACGGAGCAATATTTTCCATTTTTACGTCATTTGCGCTTCCTGAAAACTTCTTTGCACCCGCAAGAACAGCCATGGGAATTATAACCATTGAAGGCCCTGTGATAAATTCTCTTAAAGCGGTTTCAGCCGCAGCCTTATAGTTTTTTTTGTGTGTAATTTCTTTGTTACGGTTTAAAGATTGATAAGTTCTTGGAATGCAGGTTCCCGTAACATCTTGCACCATAAATGAAGCTGCAAAACCGCCTCTTGAAATTGCATCCCAAAAATTCACCGCAAGAGCGCCCTTAAAAGGAACATTTTTGTTGTTTTTGTTGTTTGTGCGGTGATAACTTGTATTTATATTGTTTATTTGCAGGTTGTTAATCTTCATATTTTATATTATTGCGCTATGACAATTTTTTAAGACCCGTAAAGGTTAAAACTTGCCACTTTTAAAAGTTTTTTTTACAAAAGTTTGTAAACTACACTTTTACGATTTTGTTATTTTTGTCGACATGGACCACTTTTGGCGCAAAATATTTTTGTTCGTTTTCATCTAATAGTGCATAGGCAACAATAATTACAAGGTCACCTTTTTGAACTTTTCTTGCGGCGGCGCCGTTCAGACAAACACAACCTGAATTTTCTTCACCCTCAATAACGTAAGTGTGAAATCTTTCACCGTTGTTAACGTCCAAAATATCAACTTTTTGGTTAACTTTAATGCCTGATTCTTTTAAAAGAGCTTTGTCTATTGTGATAGAGCCGACGTAATCAAGATTGGCGTCTGTCACTGTGGCTCTGTGAATTTTTGCGTATAGAAATTCCTGTAACATAACATCGAGATTTTATACCAAAAAATTAATCAACTCAATAAGAAAAATAACAGAATTGTTAAGAAATGTTACAAAAATTTTTAAAAAGTAGTTAAAGATTTTAAATTGCGGGAATAAATTAAGTGTAATTAAGATAATTAATTCTTTAAATTACGTTAAAAAAAGTTTCTCTCTCTAATTCCTCTCTCTAATATGTGGTAAATTTGACCGGTTCATCCGGTTTTTTTTTTGCGATTTTTATCATCTTGCAAAAAATTTTATCTTTGCGTTTTATATCAAAAAAAGGAAGCGCAAATTATGAATATTACCCCATTTCAATCAATTAATTTTAGCGGATATATTCCGGTTAAATATTATGCTTATGACGAAAAAATGAACAAAATAAGACCAATTCAAACTAAAAAATATATAAGAAAATGTAACAGTTTTGTTGTAAGAAATCTGAACGGGACGGCAAAAAAGACAAAATCAACAGGGTTTGTAGATTTTTATAAAAAACAAGACCAAGATTATGCAAAATGCCCAAAAGTAAGGTCCGTTTATGACAAAAAACTGCCCATAGTTCATTTATTTACGGGCGAAGATGTTAACAAGATTGATGAAATGGCAATTCCTGTCGGCATTGCAAAGGGAAATTCAATGGACGCATTTAACCATTCTCACTCTTTTGAGGCGGTTGAAGAGGCGAAAGATTTTTACAAAAAGGCTATTTCATATGCAAAAAGTTGCAAAAGGGTGAAATCGGATACAGGAAGAAATTGCACTTTAAGCGTTTTATTTAAGCCGAAATATACTAAAAACGATAAGGTAAAAGGCTTCGACTTCCTGAGAGCGGAAATTCTGACGGACAAGCGAACGAAGTGAGCGAAGCTCCGTAATGCGAAAGCCGAAGTGCCGACGGCGATAGCGGAGGAACGACAGGCTTGAGCGATTAAGAATTTCCAAGAAGCGGAAATTCTGACGGACAAGCGAACGAAGTGAGCGAAGCTCCGTAAAGCGAATGACGAGCGAAGTGGAAGAATTGTTTTAAAAAACAATTCTGAAACGAAGTCCAAGGAATGAGCGATTAAGAATTTCCAAGAAGCGGAAATTCTGACGGACAAGCGAACGAAGTGAGCGAAGCACGTAGGGTAGACTTTAGTCTACCAATTATTGTTTAAACATGGTGGACTGAAGTCCACCCTACAAACTACAAACATACGTGCTAAAAAACTTTTCTCTCGTGCACTTAATGAAATGTTATTGCGAAGGACTGTTTGAGTGGCAAAGCCACGAGTTGTCCGAAGCAATAATGTTGAATTTAGTGCACGTTTTTAAAGTTCCCCGCAATGGTTCAAGCCCTCTTTCTTTTCTTTACCTTCGCTTTCTTTTCTTTGATGGGCGCTTGAACAAAGAAAAGAAAGCGAAATAAATAAAAGCAAAAATTCCACAGCACGGAAGTAGAGCGAAGCGAAACGAAGCTCCGTAATGCGAATGACGAGCGAAGTGAAAGAATTGTTTTTTTAAAACAATTCTGAAACGAAGTCCAAGGAATGAGCGATTAAGAATTTCCAAGAAGAATGCGAAGCCAGTGCAAAAGGGGCTTGCGATGAGCAAGACCCGTTGCAGTTGATGACCGCCGTTGCGAAACGGAGTGTTAGCGAAGTTGAGCGAAGCAATCTTTGATTGCACAGGCGGAATGCGAAGCCATCACGTAGGGTAGACTTTAGTCTACCAATTATTGTTTAAACATGGTGGACTGAAGTCCACCCTACAAACTACAAACATACGTGCTAAAAAACTTTTCTCTCGTGCACTTAATGAAATGTTATTGCGAAGGACTGTTTGAGTGGCAAAGCCACGAGTTGTCCGAAGCAATAATGTTGA
>CANRGC010000013.1 GCA_947630045.1 Candidatus Gastranaerophilales bacterium | reverse complement strand
AGTTTCGCACAAAAACCCGCCAAGTTCCTCACTTGTCGGGTTTGTGCTCACATCCTATGGGGTCATTCGTAATTTTCAACAGCGCACAAGCGCTGTAAGAAAATTACATCATTCCCATACCGTCTGGGTGCCTTCGGCACACGACGGCTTAGTCCAGTTTCGCACAAAAACCCGCCAAGTTCCTCACTTGTCGGGTTTGTGCTCACATCCTATGGGGTCATTCGTAATTTTCTTTGCTCCTGTGGTGCTCAGGGCTTATGCCCTTGCGCTCCTACGTCGCCATGGAACGGACTGTGCATAAGGCTGGCATTGCTCAGCGCATTGTCAGCCTTATGCTTCGCACACCTTTGCCCTCACCTGCGTTCAGCAAGAGCGACCCGGCGCTCTAGCTTCACTTGGTTAGGGTTTTTACATCATTCCCATACCGCCCATGCCGGACATGTCAGGCATTTGCGGTTTTGTTTCTTCCGGAATATCAACAACTGCGGCTTCCGTTGTTAACAACATTGAAGCAACACTTGCGGCATTTTCCAGAGCGCTTCTTGTAACCTTAGCCGGATCAACAACACCTGCTTTGAACATATCGCAGAATGTTCCGTTTAATGCGTCATATCCGTATGCTCCATTTTCTTTTTTAACTGCGTCAACTACGACATCGCCTTTTGCGCCTGCATTTGAAGCAATCGTTTTTAAAGGAATATCAAGAGCCGCTGTCAAAATTTTGAAACCGATTTTTTCATCATCTGATGTAAATGTCTTTGTTTCAAGCAATTTTTCTAAGTGTTGTTGAACTCTAACGAGTGCAACTCCGCCTCCGGGAACAATGCCTTCTTCTTGTGCGGCACGTGTTGCATTAAGAGCGTCTTCAATTCTCAATTTCTTTTCTTTTAATTCAACTTCACTTGCTGCACCAACTTCGATAACCGCAACGCCGCCTGAAAGTTTTGCAATTCTCTCTTGAAGTTTTTCTTTGTCATATTCGGAATCTGACGCTTCAATTTGTTTTTTAAGAAGTGAAACTCTTTCTGCAACCGCAGCTTTTGTTTCATCGCCCACAACAATTGTTGTTTCGTCTTTTGTAACGGTAACTCGTCTTGCATGTCCAAGCATTTGAACTGTAATGTTTTCAAGCTTGATACCGAGTTCTTCCGTGAACATTTGACCGCCTGTTAAAATTGCGATATCTTCAAGCATTGCTTTTCTTCTGTCGCCAAACCCCGGAGCCTTAACCGCAACCGCTCTTAAAACTTTTCTCATTGTGTTAACAACAAGAGTTGCAAGAGCTTCGCCTTCAACGTCTTCTGCGATTAAAAGCAAAGATTTTCCGTCACGGGCAACCTGTTCCAAAATCGGAACCAAATCAGCTATAAGATTAATTTTTTTGTTTACGCAAAGAACGTATGTATCTTCCAAAACGGCTTCCATTCTTTCGGCGTCAGTGATGAAATACGGTGAAATATAACCTTTATCAAACTGCATACCTTCAACAACTTTTTTATCCGTGCCGAAAGTTTTTGATTCTTCAACCGTAATAACACCGTCTGTGCCGACAGATTCCATACAATCAGCAATCAAATTGCCGATAAATTCGTTGTTTCCCGCAGAAACCGTTGCTACTTGAGCTCTCATTTCTTTAGAGTCAACTGATTTTGACATATTTTTAATTTCTTTAACCGCAACTTCAACTGCGCCTTCAATTCCTCTTTTAATTCCGAGGGGGTTTGCGCCTGCGGTTAAATTTTTCAAGCCTTCTTTATAAATTGCTTGAGCTAAAACGCTTGCCGTTGTTGTTCCGTCACCTGCAACATCGTTTGTTTTTGATGAAACGTCTTTTAAAAGCTGAGCGCCCGCATTTTCAAGAGGGCATTGAAGTTCAATTTCTTTTGCAATTGTAACGCCGTCATTTACAATTTGCGGTGAGCCGTATTTTTTAGACAAAATAACGTTTCTGCCTTTTGGTCCCAAAGTAACTTTAACAGCATTTGCAACTTCATTTACACCACGAAGCAAAGCTTCTCTTGCTTCTGCGTCAAATATAATTTTTTTTGCCATTTTCTTTCTTCTCCTTTAATTATTCAATAACAGCCAAAACGTCTTTTACGGAAAGAATTTTATACTCAACTCCGTCCATTTTAACGTCTGTGCCTGAATATTTAGCATACAAAACTTTATCGCCGACTTTAACATCCATCGGTTTTCTTTCGCCCGAATCGGTTGTGTCACCCAAACCAACGGCAACAACTTCACCTTTTTGAGGTTTTTCTTTTGCGGAATCGGGAATAAAAATTCCGCCTTGAGTTTGTTGTACATCGTCAATAACTTTAAGAACGACTCTGTCGCCCAAAGGTTTAATTGTCATAATATCCTCCTTTTTTAATTATTTATTCTTCTGGACAAAACAATCTTATAATTAAAATTTCAAATTATTATGATAATTAACAAAAAATTAATATTTTAAATTTCAAACCAATCAATAAGGGGCTTTTTTTCTCCGAACTCAAAGCCAAAGCCTTTTGCAAAAGTGTCATCCGTTAAAAAATTATAGCTTACGTTATAACATTTGGGCTGCACTTTAAACCCTTGTTTTTCGCACATTTCTGCCGAAAGAATTCTTTTTTCTTTGTCGTATGCGTTAGAATAATTTAAACCAATCTCATAACAAAAAGGAACTTGGATTTTCTCTGTTTTTTCCGATTTATAAAGAAGCCCGAAACTTCTGCAAATTATCCCTCTGTGTTCATAAACCGAACATACTTTATCAATTAAAAACGGACACTTGTGAACAAACCTTTCTCCTTTAAATTTTGCTTTTTCTTCCTTTATTCTTTTAATTTCGGAAGTTATTTTTTCTTTTGTTTCACAATCGAGTTTTTTATACCCTTCCATTAAATATTGATATTCAATAAAAGACCAAGGATATTCGCCGTTTTCGCAGCACAAAGAACAGCCTTTTTTACAAAAGATATAAGGTTTTTGTCTTTCAAAGAAATCGTTTATTTTATTTGTTATAAAATTTATGTATACGCTGTATTCTTTTATCATATTCCCCAAAATTCTACCATTTTTGTAAAATGAGGGCAATTTGTGATATAATTCGTTTGATTTAATGGAGTATATATGAATTTAGAACAAATGTTAAAAGACGGGGTTGAAAAAAACACTCCCGATGAAATTAAAAAAGATAAAGTGTTTGATTACAATAATAAAGGCGAATTAGAATTTAATCTTACAAGAGAACTTGTTAAAAAATTAAATTTAAGAAGCTGGTTTGAAAACTATAAAAAAGAGGCGCTTGTTTCAACAGCCGGAATAAGAGGACCTCAAAACATTCTATACCCGCATGATACAAGGTTTCCTATTAATACGGTCGGAATAACCCTTGCCACTCTTGCAAAAGCACTTGTTTTAAAAGACAAATATAAAAATGAAAAACTTGTTAAACTTGCAGGCTGCGAAGTAAGATATAATTCAAAAATTTACCTTGATTTAATCGCAAGAATTCAGGCTAAACAGGGAATTAAAACCCTTATTCCAAAAAACAGGGAAACAATTCCAATCTGGCTTGCTTCGTTTTTAGCGTTCAAGCTTGACTTGGTCGGTGCGGAATATATTACAAGTTCTCACGGAATTTCGGTTAAAAACGCAACTAAAGATTTAAACAATCAAGGCTCACAGTTCCTTCCCGACGAATCTATGGAATTTGTCAATAAAATGGAAGAAATCTTGAATGAAGTTGAAAAAAACGGCGAATATAAAATTGAATTTGCCCCTTCATCAGACTCTTTAATTGATGAAAAAATAATGGAAAAGTTAAATAACGGAATTGACCTTTATGTTGATTATCTGAAAACAACCGTGGCGGACGATAATATCTTAAGCAAAATAAGAAAATTTGATAAGAAAATTGTAATTGACGCAGTCGGCGGTTCAAGTTATCGAACATTATCAAAGATTTTAAAAAAGTTAGAAATAGAAAAAACTTTTGATTGGCTGAATACGGAAGAAGACCCCTTTTTCCACGGAATAGGAAAAGATATTAAAAACGGAAGTTTTTATGACTGGTCGCTTGATATAACGGTTACAAGCAAAAGAGAAAACGGCGAAACTTATTTTCCCGTTATAGAATCGCTTAAATATGATGAAAAATTAAAAAATTACCCGACGGGAACGGTTTCTCTTATTACAGACCCTGACCATGACAGACTTTCCGTTGTTCAAATTGAAGATATAAAAAACAAAGACGAAGTTAAAAAGGCGGGGGTTGATTATTGCAAACTTGATGATGACAGAATTCTCTGCATATTTTCCGCAAATCAGGCATTTTTGATGATTATGGATTATGTAAAAGAACAACTTAAAAAAACGGGCAAATTCGGCGAACACACACGCTTTATGGTTAAAACAACCGCAAGTTCAAAATCTTGGGACGAATGGGCGAAAAACAATAATATCAAGGTTATAAACACCCCTGTCGGTTTTAAAGAAATTGCAAACGTCGTTAAAAAGGTTGAATATCAAATTGAAAACAATGTTGACGATATTGTTGTATATGACATTTTTAACCAAAAAATTTCTCTCGGGAAATCTCCGAGAATGATTTTCGGCGGAGAAGAATCAGGCGGAATGATAATTGGTTCAAACGATTTAATTAAATCATGCGCAAACAGAGTTGCCCTTTCAATGAGAGAAAAAAGCGCAACCGAAGCCATTATCGCAGCTTCGGGGCTTATTGCGGATATTAAACTTCCTTTATATAAACATCTTGAGGAAGTTTATAAAAATAATAATATAATCGCAAAATTTGATGTCAGAGATGATATAGCTTATTATAACGAGTCTGAACCCGATATTGACAAATTAAAAAAAGCAAAAACGGAAGGTGAAAAATTGAGAACAAAAAATGATATTTTCTACCTTGCGCTTGCAATCGGCTTTTATGAGAAAAAACTCAAGCTGGAAAATATAAAAGAAATTTTATCTAAAACTTTTGACAGGCTTGATTTTTCAAATTTAATATCGGTAAATTTTGTGGGCGACGGCACTTATCTTGATTTTACGGATAAATTTATAGAAATTCGCCCGTCAGGAACGGATGCCAAAACAAAAGCTTATGCCGGCGGATTTGACAAAGAAAAACTGTCGGACTATTCTAAAACTCTGGGTAACTATTCGGGCGATTTGAACGAAACTTATCTTAAATATCTGCCTGAAGAATATCTTGAAAAAGTGAAAGAAATTTCTTATAAAATTTATCTTGAATATGCAAATAAAGATTCTGATAAAAGAGAATTTAAGATACCTGATTATGAATTTTAAGGAAGATATGATATGAGTTTAAAATCTAAATTTAATGATTACGTTCAATCTCTTGAAACATATATAATGTTTCAAATCAAGCAAAAACAAATGGAATTAACCGAAGAATTAATAAAAAAAGACAGAAAGCCGATAGCTCTTTCAATGGGTGCGCCTGTGGATATGGTTCCAAACTTTGCAATAGAAACCCTAAAATCTTGTTTGGATGACCCTTCAATTCATACTTATTCAACCCCGAAAGGCGAAACATACTTTCTTGAAGCGGTTTCAAGAAGAATGAAAAAGCGCTTTGGTGTTGATATTGACCCCAAAAAAGAAGTTTTTTCTCTTATCGGTTCAAAAGAAGGCATTGCAAACCTTATAAGAGAATTAATCAACCCCGCAACGGTTGAAAAAGACAAAGATATAATAATGTGTCCAAACCCCGGTTATGCAAGCTATAAAGAGATGTTAAAAGTTTCAGGCGGGCTTTATTGGGGAATTAAAATGACGCCTGAAAACAACTATATGCCAAACTTGGAAGATGAATTAAAAGAAATTTTATCTAAAGGCTATAAGGAAGAAAAAATCAAGGCTTTAATAATAAATTATCCCAACAACCCTTTGGGCAAAACCTGCACCTTGGATTACATGCAAAAATGCGTTGATTTCTGTAAAAAACACAATATAATTTTAATTTCGGATAACGCATACTGTGACCTTTATTTTGATGAAAACGACAAACCTCACAGCGTTCTTGAATGTGAAGGCGCAAAAGACATTGCGGTTGAATTTTACAGTTTTTCAAAACCTTATGCCATGACAGGCTGGCGTTTAGGCTGGGCTTGCGGTTGTGAAGAAATTATATCAATGCTTGGCAAATTAAAATCAACAATTGACACGGGTATTTTTAAAGCCCTTCAATTAACCGGCGCAAAACTCCTTGATTCAAAAGAAGGGGATGAATATATTGAAAATGCCAACAAAAAATTCAGTGCAAAAATTCAAAATTTCGTAAACGGTTTAAAATCGCTCGGGTATGATGTTGAAATGCCTAAAGCGGCGTTTTATCTCTGGGTAAAAATTCCCGAAAGATATAACGGCGATTCCAAAAAGTTTGCGGATGACCTTCTTGAAAAGTCGGGAATTGTTTTGGTTCCGGGAGAAGCTTTCGGCACTTTGGGAAAAGGATACGTTAGAATTTCCGTTGTGGCAAGCGATGAAAACCTTAATACAATTATTGAAAGAATGAAACTTGACGGATTCCAATATTAAAATTTCAATAATTGACTACGAGTCAGGCAATGTTCAAAGCATAGGAAATATGCTTGAATATCTTAATGTGCCATTTGAAATAACTTCAGACAAAGAAAAAATTAAACATTCCGATAAAATAATTTTTCCGGGTCAGGGTCACTTTGAACAGGCAATGAAAAAATTGAAAGAAAAAGATATGATATCTTTTATTCAAGATTTAACCGTTTCAAAAAAAGATTTTCTTGGAATTTGCCTCGGACTTCAAGTTTTGTTTGAAAAATCGGAAGAAGCCCCAAACGTTGAAGGTTTAAAAATCTTTGAAGGGGAAGTTATAAAATTTAAACAGGGCAAAATTCCCCAAATCGGCTGGGCTGAAATAAAAACGACGCAAAACAATTCATATCTTACGGACGATTTTTTTTATTTTGTAAATTCATACTGCATAAAACCTAAAAATAAGGGTATAATAAGTTCAACAGGATATTATTACGGTGAGTATGCGGCAAGTATCGAATATGAAAATATTGCCGCAGTTCAGTTTCATCCTGAAAAAAGTTCAAACGCAGGAATGAACTTTTTTAAGAAATGGATTAAAAAATAAGGGAAAAAACAATGGAAAAATTTGATTACGGCTTAGATATTGAAGAATTAAAAAAAAGAACCGGAAGCGAATATTTAACCGATAAAAAAATGCTTGATATTGACTCGGATGAATACAATGCGCTTGCCGAAGGCGATAAAAAGGCGCTTTCACACCTTGTAAAAGCGGCATATCATCTTGAAAAAATAAATATGCAGCTTGATAACAGAAAAAATTTAGAGTTTAAAAATTGGCTTGAAGAACAAATAAAAAACGGAGATGAACAAGCCAAATTAACAAAAATTTTATTTGACGCCCAAAAGGGAATTTGTGCAATTGATACGGAATCTCATAAGTTTTCGCTTGCAAAAGGAATAAACGAACTTCCGCAAAAGGGGTTATATCCTGAAGATTTAACCGTTGAAGAATTTCATCAAATTTTGATTAAAATGTTAAACGAAGGGAAAATTGAAGAAGTTAAAACGATTTTGAACCAAAGAAGCGTTGTTGAGCGTGAAGGCGAAGAATTAAAAGGAATTGATTACGTAACTTATTTTAAACAAGATTTTGAACTGGCTGCCGATGAGCTTTTTCAAGCGGCGAAAGTTTCAACAAATAAAGATTTTGACCATTTTCTTTTAATGCAGGCTCAAGCTCTTATTATTCCAAACCCGATGCTTGACGCTTATGCGGACAAAAAGTGGGCTGAATTGCAAGACACACCCTTAGAATTTACCATTACAAGGGAAAATTACGCTGATGAAATGACGGAAACTGTTGTTGAAAACCCGACATTAAAGGCGCTTTTGGACAAAAACAATATTGTTCCCGTTTCAAAAGATTTTCTCGGCGGCAGAGTCGGAATTATAAACAAAGAAGGAACGGAAGCTCTTTTAAAAATTAAAGAATTTTTACCGGCTCTTGCTTCTAAAATGCCCTATGCGGATAAATATGAACAAAATATAAGTCCGAAAGCCGACACAAAACAAACAATGGTAGATGTTGACCTTGTGGCGGTTACAGGCGACGTCGGCGCATTCAGAGGCGGAATTACACTCGCAGAAAACCTTCCGAATAATGACAAACTCTCGCTTACAATCGGGGGCGGAAGAAGAAATGTTTATCACAGGCAAATAAGGGTTTCAGACCCTGAAAAACTCCAAAAAAGGCTGGATGCCATTTTAGATAAAGAACAACATCAATATTATCTTGATGACGCAGACCATTGGTTTACAATCGGGCATGAAAACGCACACTCACTCGGACCGAATAAAGGCACGGAAGCCCTTGGCAAATATACAAGCATAATTGAAGAAAATAAAGCTGATATGGGTTCGCTTGCTTTTGTTGATTATCTTGTTGAGCTCGGCTATTACACTTCTTTGCAAAGAAAACAGATTATTGTAACTTTTGTTGCGGATAATTTCCTGAAATCAAAACCGGTTTTAAGTCAGGCACACAGAGTAAGAAGCGTTATGCAAAATTATTTTCTTTTTAAACATGGCGCATACACCTTGAGTGAAGAAAATAAAATTCATGTAAATATTGACAAAGTCGTTCCCGCCGCCGAAGAAATGCTTAAGAACATTATTAAAGTTCAGCTTTCGGGCAATTTTGCCGAAGGTGAAAAATATGTTCTTGATAACTTTGTTTGGACGGATGAGATGAATATTATTGCCGAAAAATTGAAAGAAGTTAATAAAACCTTAAACGGCAGAGTAATTTCTAAACTTGCAGACAAATTGTTAAATGAATAATTCAACCTTTTAACTGAAGGAAAAAAATGGCTTTATTGCTATAATTGTCGGTATGTTAAATACAATACCGAAAGCAGTAAACAAAGTTTTGGGCGGAAATTTTATAAAAAGAATTTCCCAATATTTGCATGATTGCATAAGGGAAGAAGTTCAAAGCTCAACATTTAGAAACTTAAAAGGGGATAAAGACAATAAATGGGTTTTTCTTGAAGGCGAAGAAACCCTTTTTACAAAGTTTGACGCCCCGCTAATTTTAAGCGGCGATAACCCTTATTTAACGGAATTAATGATTCAAGCCGAAGTCAGCCAAAAGGAAAAACACCTTTTATACGGGTTTCTTTTTCTTGTGGGCAAAAACGGAAGGGCGAAAAAGAATAACGAATTTTTAACCCCGCTTTTATACGCCCCGTGCAAAATTGAAAGACAGGGCAAAAATCTTTCCGTTACAATTACCGAAGACAACCTTTCATTAAATACGGGCGCTCTTTCACAATTAATGAAAAAAGATGACGAAGAAGAAATTGACGCAATGCTTCAAGGGCTTATTGACGTTGTGCCGGAACTTCCCGTTAACAAAGAAAAGCTTGAAATATTTCTTTCGACATTAAAATCATTAATTCCCGATGTTGAAATTGAAGAAGGCGAAATTCAAACCGAACAACTTCATCAGAATGAAGAAGATTTTTATTCAAAAACAGTGGAAGACCTTGAAGATTTCAATTTTGAAGAATTTGATTCTCTTGATGTAATTAAACAAAAGCCGAAAGTTAGTCTGGATAAATTAATTTTAAAAAGAGTTCAATCTGTTATTTTAACAAAACGCCCGACGGTGACGGCAGGCGTATTGCATGAATTGACTCAAATATCGGAAAAAAGCACAGGAATAATCAAAGAAACCGCTCTTGGCGTTATATTGGATGAATACGGCGGTTTTAAAAATAAAGAAATTAAAGAAGAAATCAAAAAAGAATTTTTTCCTGTAACGCCCTTATCTTTGAGCGATTCTCAGGAAGAAGTCATAAAAAAGATAGAAAATAATGACCTTTTATCCGTATACGGCCCCCCGGGCACAGGAAAAAGCCAAACAATCGTAAATCTCGTTTCTCACCTGATTGCAAACGGAAAAACCGTTCTTGTTGCTTCAAGAATGGATAAGGCGGTTGATGTTGTTGCCGAAAGATTAAACGAGCTTGAAGCGCCTTATCTTGCACTGCGTGCGGGAAGAGCAAATTATCAAAAACAGCTTTATTTTGACCTTCAAGACCTTATATCGGGCAAAGTTGAATTAAACAAAGACTCTTATATGGATTCTATTTTGGTGGACACGCCTGATATGAAAGACCTTCTGGATGAAATTTCACGTTTGGAAAATATGTGTGAAAAAATTATTAAACTGGAAGAAAAATATACTGAAATATCTGAAGAACAAAAGCTTTCCGCCAATATTTCCGGTGAATTAAAATATATAAATCAAGACCTTTCAACATCCCAAATTGAACAGTTGAAAAATATTATAGAAAAGCTCAAAAAATATCTTGAAAAAGATGATAACTTTATTTTGGGAATTTTAATTTATTTAAATCTAAAAAAAATTAAAAAAATTCTCAAACTTAAAAAAACATCACGTGCAAGCGAAATGGTTAAAAAGCTTGAATTTGAACTTGATATAGAAAAAATAAACGCCAAAAAACGTGAAATTGAAGAAGAAATAATAAAAACGGGCAATCTTCATCAACTTTTGAACAAAATAAAACTTCTCAAAGGCAAAAGAAAAAAACTCGCCGTTGAAATATTAAAAAATAAAAGAAGAAGCGCCCTTAAAGATTTGCTGTCGGAACAAAAAAAGCGTCAAAGGCTTATAATACACTCAAAATCTCTTGTTTCAAAAAAAACTATGCTGCAAAACAGACTTCTTGAAAATGAAGATTTTAAGCCGCTTTTAAATGCTTTCCCGTGCTGGTGTGTTACAACATACGCAATTTCAAATTCTATTCCCTTAAAACCGGCGCTTTTTGATGTGGTTATTATAGATGAAGCAAGCCAATGCGATATTGCAAGCTGTTTTCCGCTTTTGTACAGGGCGAAAAAAGCCGTTATTGTCGGCGATGATAAACAGCTTCCTCATCTTTCGTTTTTGGAAAAAGCAAAAGAACAATCGTTTTTAAACCAATATGACATAGATGATAAATATCAATTAATGTGGCGTTTCAGAACAAATTCGATGTTTGATGTTGCAAACTATTATTCAACAAGCCCCGTGCTTTTGGACGAACATTTCAGAAGCCCGAAACCCATTATTGAATTTTCTTCAAAAGAATTTTACGGGGGAAGAATTAAAGTCATGAAGACCACTCCCGATGATTACTGTCCCGTTGAGCTTATTGTTGTGCCGGACGGAAAAGTGGATGTTGATATCACAAGAAACACGGTTGAGGCGGAAGCCGTCATTAAAAAAATTCAAGACATTATTGCAAATGACGACCCTGAAAACCCAACATCCATAGGGGTTTTATCCCCGTTTAGAGGTCAGGTTGATTTAATTAAAAAAGACATTATGCAATGTTTTAATCTCGAAACCATTCAAAGACATTCAATTGAAGTTGGCACTGCGCACACTTTTCAGGGCGATGAGAAAGATATAATGCTTATGTCATGGGCAATTGCGGAAAATTCAAGACCGCAATCGATGACTTTTCTTCAAAAGCCAAATCTTTTTAATGTTGCAATTACACGTGCAAGAAAAAAATCAATCAACTTTATTTCAAAATCGCCAAACCAAATACAAGAAGGTCTTTTGAGAGATTACGTCGAATATATCCAAAATGCTAAAGTCGCATTTAAAGAGGGCTTAAAGCTTCAATTTAAAAACGATTTTGAAAAAGAAGTTTATAATGAATTAACACTTTTGTTCCCTGACGTTAAAATTCAAGCGGGGCTTGAAATTGGCGGAGTTAGCGCAGATATTGTTATAAATAAAACCGTCATTGAAATTGACGGGGTTGAAGACAATAAAACCACCCGTTATTCAAACATGAAAAAACAATCTATACTTGAAAGGTGCGGCTTTAATGTTGTCCGTCTTACAAAGCGTGAGTGGGATATTTCAAAAAAAGCTTCTTTGGATAGAATTTCAGACTTTGTTTGTTAATTTTTCTTAAAAATAGCTAAAGATAGCGTCGTTTATTGCCGATATCTTCTTATAAGGAAGGGAAAAAATGACGGAAATAAATCCTATTGGCGCTTCAAGCGCAGCAAACAAGGTTGATGAACTAAAAGAAAAGCTTAAAGATATTATATCAAGCAAAGCGGAAAAAACATCCGAAAGTGTCGAAAAAACCGACGAGAATGAGCTTGTTGAATTTGACGACGAAATTTCTGATGATACGAATGTGTCTGCTGACGGAACATCGTCTTATGACGCACTTATAAGTGCACTTCAAGCCGAACAAAGAGCATACACCAAAAAACTTGAAAGAATTTATCAAAGATTAAATAAAGTTATTGAATCTCAATCAAAAATTCAAAAGGAAGTAAATTCAATCACTGATAGCGATACAAGAGAAAATATGCAATCAAAAGTAGAGGCTTATAATAAAACGATAAACAGCCTTACTTCTCAGGCTTCTAAATGTATGTCGAACATACAATCAATAGCTTCTCAGATAGAACAAGTTATAAACTCGAAAAATTCAGCTGAGGCTGCCGCAGCGGCTGCGGCTGCTTCCGCATTAAGTGTCGGGGCGGCAAGTTCTACAGGCTCCGTTTCTTCAACAAATTCAACTTCAGGCGCAACAGGGACTCCAAGCGGATATAACGCTCAAAGGGGTCAGGCGCTTGCGGATGCCGCACAGTCATTATACGGCGGCGTATCAGGAAGCGGCGGGCTTTGTGCTACAGGTGTCAGCAACTCGATTGAAAAAGTTTTCGGATATCATGTTTATGCTGACGGGTGTACATACGGAGACGAGCTTGCAAAAAGAAGCGATTGGAAAGAAGTTACTGACCAATATCCAAACGCCTCAAGCCTTTCAAGCCTTCCTGCCGGTGCAGTTGTAAGCTGGAGCCCGTATAACACCACAAGCCTTGGCTCAATCTACGGGCATGTCTATATTGCAGACGGAAAAGGCAACGAAATAAGCGACTTTAAAACGCAAATTTCAACTTATTACGCTGACAGAGGCGGAACATACAGAGTTTTTGTGCCTGTATAGATATAAAAATCAATACGGGCGTGTATTATGCAAAATTACCCAAAAGGTTTATTTTTTTAGGGCATAGTGCTATAATTACCATATAGTAATTATTCAAATCCAAGTGAAAGGTTAGTATTTTATGAAAAAGAGTTTAGCTTTTACATTAGCTGAAGTTTTAATCACTTTGGCAATTATCGGTGTAGTTGCTGCAATGGCTATTCCTTCAGTTATTGCAAACACAAACCAATCTCAATTTAAAACAGGGCTTCAAAAAGCGGTTTCAGTTTTAAATTCGGCAATTAAAATGAATGAAGCACTTGAAGGTGAAACCCCATATGATAACGAAGATTTGTTTGAATATCTTCAACAACATATGAGCGTTATGGCTTCAACAACATCACTTTCTTGGAAGCCAAAATATAAAGAAGAAGACTTTTCCACAAACAAAGCCTTCTACACAACAGACGGTATGCGTTTTGAAGTTCCGCAAAAAAAGATTTCAAAGAAAATCCATGAAAAAATTACTGAAGTTAACGGTGTAGATATTGCTGAAACGGGAGAAAACGTTCAAGGTGATACGATTGATTTTAATAACATCACTACCGCAAGCGGTAAAGATACTGCCTCAACAGGTCAAGTTACGGGTTATTGCGGTTCATTAGGTTTCAAACCGAACTCAGACACAACAAAAGCTCCTTGCTTAATTTTGGTTGACGTTAACGGTGATAAAAAACCGACACCTAAAAATTCTGCCGCAACCGCAACAAGCGCCGGTGAAGTATATGTTTATCCCGACACAAAAGACAGGCTCATAAGAGATATCTTCCCGATTATTATTACGGATGATAAAGCCGTTCCTTACGGCGTTGTTGCTCAAAAAGCAATGTATCAGGCAAGCAAAAAAGGTCATGCTGATGCAAAAGACGTTAGCAAAAACAGCCAAACCAAAAGTTAAGATTATTCTTTATAATTTAAATTTTATTAAAAAGGCTTCAATATTTGGAGCCTTTTTAATTTTAAACACAACGGTTTTCTAATTCTTTAGAATTAGTTATTTGTAAAAAATCTTTCTTAAAGGTTAATTTTTTACACCGGTAATAACATGGTGTAATAATTCTTAATATAGAATTTTAAGAGAAAAACCCCTGTAGCCTTTGTTTATTGTCTTATTTTAAATAAATTTTCTATACGTTGGAAGTAATTCTTGTGGGTTATATTTTCTTCGCTTTTATGATATAAATTATTATGTGAAACAAAAAGGAGATAAATATAAAATGGCAGAAAAAGTTGGACAATTTGTATTTATGTTGCATTCTCACCTTCCTTTTTACAGAAAAGCCGGAATGTGGCCTTTCGGGGAAGAAAACTTATATGAATGTATGGCAGAAACCTATGTTCCTTTGTTAAATATGATTGCAGAACTTTATGATGAAGGAATTAAAGCAAAATTAACAGTGGGCATAACTCCGATTTTGGCGGAACAGTTAAACGATGAACACTTAAAACAAGGGTTTATCGACTATTTAGATACAAGAATTAAAGCGGTTTCAGAAGATCTTGAAAGATATCCGAACCCTGAAGTTGCTCATTCTCAACATCTTAAATATCTTGCAAAATATTATTTTGACTGGTTTAACCATATTAAAGATTTATTTATTAACAAATTTAACAAAGATTTAATCGCAGGCTTTAAAAAATATCAAGATTTAGGTTGCATTGAAATTACAACTTCAGGTGCAACTCACGGTTTTTCACCGCTTCTTGCTACTGATACCAACTTAAACGCACAATTTAAAGTCGGCTCTGATACAACAAAACGCCTTTTTGGCAAAAAATCCAAAGGCTGCTGGCTTCCTGAGTGCGCTTACCGTCAAGGATACGAATTTACGGGCAAAGACGGCAAGAAAAAATGGCGCCCCGCTATTGAAGTAACCCTTCAAAACAACGATATCGAATATTTCTTTACCGAATCACACGTTATAGAAGGCGGAAATTCAATCGGAAACAGAAGAAGAATAGGCGTTTACGGAAATATTGAATATATTCCTCTTCCCGTAAGAGAAAAAACCGGATATGACACTTACTCTGCATATTGGCTTCCCGATGCACAAGTTGCGGTTATGGGAAGAAACGACAGAGCCGGTTTTCAGGTTTGGTCAGCCGCTGACGGTTACCCCGGAGACGGTTGTTACAGAGAATTCCACAGAAAAGACCCGAATTCAGGCATGCACTATTGGAGAATAACATCTTCCACAACCGATTTGGGCGATAAAATGCTTTATGATCCGGTTCTTGCAATGAATCAGGTTAATTCAAATTCAGACCACTACACAACTCTTATTTATCACCTTTTAAATGACTATAAAATGGCTCATAACGGTAAAGAGGGTCTTTGCATGGTGTCTTTCGACACTGAGTTATACGGTCACTGGTGGTTTGAAGGTGTTGAATTTATTAAACAGGTTATTAAAAAATTAAATCAATATCTTCCTGAAGTTGAAATGATGACCGCAGGCGAATATCTTAAAGCTCATCCGCCCGTGGATGCTATACAAATTCCGGAATCAAGCTGGGGACAAGGCGGACATTTCTGGGTATGGCAAAACCATTTAACAGAATGGATGTGGCCGATTATTCACGCTTGTGAAAAGAGAATAATTGACATTGTTTCAAAATATGAAAAACAGCCTGAAGACAAACTTTTAATGAGGGCGCTAAACCAACTTGCAAGAGAAAATCTCTTACTTCAAAGTTCAGATTGGCCCTTCTTAATTACAACATGGCAAGCTAAAGATTATGCAACAGACAGATTTAGAGAACATGTTGAAAGATTTGAAAAAATCGCTGATATGATTGAAAATAATTCAATTTCAGACAACGAATTAAAACAAATTGAATCAATTGACAACTGTTTCTCTGAAATTGACTACAGAGTTTATCTTCCGATTGAAGAAGGGGTTATTCCTCAACAGGAAGCAAAACTCGCACCTTTGTATCAATAGTTAAATAAAATAAATTAATGCCGGAAAAAGTTATTTTTCCGGCTTTTTTCTTGAAAAAAGTTCCCCTTAAAAATTTTTTTAAGGGGAACAGGCATATCGTTTTTTATTTGTGTAACAAAGAAAATATGAATATTGCCTTATTTTTTAATACAATATGCTTTTGTTTTTGTGTCTGTGTCAGCAACCGCTAATGTTCCGTCATAGGTTCTGTAGGCTTGGCTTTCATTGTACATTGTGCTTGTCCAAGCGTAATTTGTTGACATTTGTGTGTAATAACCGTTTGCCATAAGGGCAATTCCTTCTTCAGCCGTCGGAACTCTGCCGCCTGACTCTGCACATTGACCCGTCATGTCATCATCATCAGACAATAAAGGAAGTTGAACATCCTTGCCTACCCAAGTTGTTCCTTTAAGTAAAGGGATAGGACCAACAACAACGGGGTCTGTTTTATAAAATACCGTTATCATGCCCATATCCAGACCGAATTGATTGGGGGCTTTTATCCCGTTTAAATCGTAAAGAAAAATGGCGCAAACACTTTTTTTATAATTAATTCCGTTTACCAAATATTTTCCCCAGTTGGTTTGATTGCTCTCTCCGCAGTAAGGGTTATAAAAAGCGGCAATACTTTCTCCGTTTGAAGTTGTAAAGCCAACGGGTTTTGACCCGCCATAAAAAGCGCCCTGAACGGAGTTTTTTGTTCCCAATATCTCTCCGTTTGAACTCTCATCGTTAAAATATTCTCCAAACGTGGAAGGAAACGGCGCTTCCAGTACACTGTCCGCATATTTATAAGAGTCGGCAATTCCGCATTCCGTCAATTTTTTTGTATTGCTATACGTGCATACGCTTTCAATTTTATAATACTTGCTCAAACCGTCTACAATGAAAGCTTGTGCGGCATTTTCTTCGGTTGTTGTTTTTTCTCCGCCTTCATTTTCGGATGTTTTAAATTTTCCGTAATTACCAAGATTATCCATGCCGGTTATTGCAAGAGTTAATCTTGTGAGTAAAGCTTTTTTTTGAACATCCCACGCCTTATCTTTAACGTTTGCAATTAAACTCGGCAGAACAATTACCGCAATAATGCCTATTATAGAAAGCGTAATAAGAACTTCCGCCAAAGTAAAACCTTTTTTCATAAATTCTCCTTTTATTTCATACTTTTCAATTAAAAATCTATTCAAGAGTTAGAAATATACTTTTAATTCTAACATATAGTTAGAACTTTTGTATATTTTTCGCACAAATAATAAGTTTTATTAAAAGGCGTAACAAAGTATTCTATAAAGGGGTTTGTTATGAAAAAATTATTGGGTGAAAAAATTAAAGAAATAAGAAAATCAAGAAAAATAACTCAAGCGGAACTTGCAGAGCTTATAAATGTTGATTCAAAATATATTTCAAGAATTGAAACATCAAATGCAAGCCCCTCGCTTGAAGTTGTTCACAATATTGCCAAAGCTTTGAATGTTCAAGAAAAAGACCTTTTTGATACATCCTGTATGAAAACAAAAGAAGAACTCGACAGAGAAATTATAGACGGTCTGAAACGCCTCAATCTTAAAGAAACTAGGGCGGTTTTTTCTCTCGTTAACTCTCTTTCTTTAATGTAGGATTATTCGTATAAAGAAAATTCTTTTGATTCTTCTTCCCAGACTTCTCTTTCAACTTTAAGAGCGTTATTCCAAAACTTTTCAATCTGATAATTTTCTCTTTGCTCAAAATGCATTATATGAACAACAACATCTCCGTAATCAAGAAGATTCCAAGTGTTTTTTATATCACTTTCAATTCCTTTCGGAATTTTTTCAAAAAGTTCCTTAATTTTTTCTCTTACGTTTGAAGTTAGCCCTTTTACCTGAGGGGTAGAGTTTGCGCTTGCTATTACAAAGTAATCGGATAAAACGCTGACATTTGAAACGTTTAAAATAACAATGTCTTTTCCTTTGTTGTCATCCAAAATTCTTGCTATTGTGCTTGCAAGTTTTCTGCTTGAGATTTCTTCCATTAAATATTTCCCGTTGAACTGTTTTTGTCGTTATCTAAATTTTTAATATCAATATTTTCGTCATTTTCCCCATAGTTTAAGGGGTTTATCTGTTGATCAATTTCAATATTTACTTCCTGATCAAGCATTTCAATTTCATCTTTAGAATATTCTTTAATTTTGCCGTCTTCAAGTTTTGCGGAAATTTTTTGTTTCAAAAAACAGATAGAGGCAACTTTTGCAACCCCATCCGGTGTCATTATGCCTGAACCCACGGGCGGAAGCAATTTTGCAGTTTCAATATAGTTTGAATATTCATAATTTAAACAACATAAAAGTCTTCCGCAAGCGCCGGTGATTTTCCCCGGAGTTAAAGGAATGTTCTGGTCTTTTGCGAGTTTTGTCGAAACAAAACCAAAGTTTTTTAAAAATCTGCAACAACAGTAACTTTGCCCGCAGACTCCCTGACCTTGAAGAAGGGCGGTTTCATCACGAACCCCTATGTGTCTTAAATCTATCCTTACCCGTTTAAATTCGGCGGTTAAATCTTTTAAAAGTTCTCTGAAATCAACTCTTTCGGGGGCTGTATAATAAAAAGTGATTTTCTTTCTGTCAAAAGTGTATGAAGCTTTGGTTAAATTCATAACCAGATTTCTTTTTTCCGCAAATTCACGACACTTCAAAAGCGCTTTAACTTCAAGTTCCTGTTGTTCTTTATAAGTTTCCATATCATTTGCGTCGGCAAGTTTTACAAGAGTAAGGGGCTCAATGTTTTGTTTTCTGAAACGTTCAGCCACTTCATCGTTAACAAGAAAAATTCTGTGAATTTCTTCCCCACGCTCCGTTCTGACAATAACAACCTGCCCGTCTTTTATTTTTGCGCCTTCCGGCACTTTGACAGGATGATATACATTTTTTATTAACCTTACTGCAAACTTCATAAAAATAATTATACAATAAAACTTGTTTATATTAAAATGTGTTAATGATGGAACTTGCTAATTTAACATTTAAGAAAAACGATATCGAAAAACTCTTATTAAATCTGGATTCTAACCCTTACACTCAAAAAAACAAAGATTTCAGATATACTCTTTCTTTGATTTATGAACTCATTGAAGAAGAATTTTTTGACACCTATGACACCAAAAATAATGTTTTAAGAACAACAGACCTTGTTTTTGATGAACAAAACTGCAAGTTTTTCATCTCTCCCCCTTACAATTTTGATTTTTATCTTAAATCAAGAGGAAGTTTGTATCGCTTGAGAAGCGAATATAAAGACGGCAAAATCGGATATAATATTCCGCTTGATTTGTTTTTTGAATATTTTACGGGGCTTTCCGAAAATGCCGAGTTAACGGAAGATGTTTCTGAAACTTTCAGATTTTATTTTCACCTGACAAATTTTGTTAAAAAAACTGTGGAAAAATTAAATTTTGCCCCTACGGTTCAATTTAAAAAAGACACTTTTTCGGTTATTTATGAACCTTATTTTAAAAATCAGGATTACCTTGAAAGTTATACGGAAATTGTAAATAACTCAATTTTAGATAAAGAAATAACTAAAAAATTAATTGAAAAATATCTTAACTATCTTATTTTTGATTTTCTGAACATAAAACATTACAAATTTAAAGACCTGAAAGCTGCGCCTTATTTTGTTAAATTTCAAACCCATAAAAGGTTTATGAAAGGGCATGATTTGGCTCAAGACATACAAATCTGGTTTGATGAAATGAGCCTCGGAACGTATAATATTGTTCCCGTGTTTAATATTGAAAAGCTTGACGGCGAAAAATTTTTAATGCGCATTAAAGCCAAAGATAAAACACAAAACAAAATAATCGAACTTGATGACCTCAAAGATTACGAAAAAACAATAATAGAAAAACAGATAAACTGGGCAACAAAATATATAGAAGACCTTGAAGATGTCACCTTAGAGCTTGATTTATCGGGGGTTTATAAACTTATAACCCAAATTACATTTTATCTTGCTCAGGCGGGCATGGAAGTTAACCTTCCCGAAGGCATGGAAAATGTCATAATTCCAAGAGCCTCAATTAATGCTCATGTTAAAGAAAAGCGCCTTCAAGATATTGAAGATTTCTTCTCTTTGAAAAACGACTCCTCTGTTTCATTAGATGAAATAATGGATTTTTCAATAGAAGTTGCGCTTGGGAATGAAAAAATTTCCGCCGATGAATTTAGAGAACTTGCAAAGAATACAAACGGGCTTATCGAATATAAGGGCAAATTTATTTTAATTGATAAGGAAGAAACGGAAAAACTCTTATCCCGCTTAAAGAAACCAAATTTTGTCATGAACAAAATGGAACTTTTGCACCATGCGCTCTCGGGTAAAATTGACGAATATGACTTTGACTATGATGCTGCCTTTGCAAGGGTTGTATCTAACTTCACAAAAGTGGAAGATGTTACTTTGCCGAAAAATTTGGTCGGAACTTTGCGCCCCTATCAAGAAATCGGTTTCAGGTGGCTTTATACAAACGTCGTCAAAGGTTTTGGCTGTTGTATAGCCGATGACATGGGTCTTGGTAAAACCGTACAGGTTATAAGCCTTATTTTGAAATTAAAAGAAGAAAACAGGCTCAAAAAGCCCGCTCTTGTTGTTTGCCCGACAACGCTTCTCGGAAACTGGGAAAGAGAACTTGAAACCTTTGCGCCTTCCTTGAAAACCTTTATTTATCACGGCTTCAACAGAGAATTTTCGATTAATTCGGACGTTATTTTGACAACGTATGCAATTTTAAGAATTGACCTTGAAGAATTTAAAAAACACAACTGGGATATTTTAATCATTGACGAGGCTCAGAATATTAAAAATTCTTCAACAAGCCAAACTCAAGCGGTTAAAGCAATTAAGGCAAGTATGAAAGTTGCAATGACAGGCACCCCTGTTGAAAACAGGCTTTCTGAATTGTGGAGCATTTTTGACTTTATAAATAAAGGATACTTGGGCTCTATCACTGATTTTTCAAAGAATTATTCAATGCCTATTGAAAAATTCAAAGAAACTGCCCGTGCGCAAAAATTAAAACAGGCAATTTCACCCTTTATGTTAAGGCGCTTAAAAACAGATAAAACAATCATTTCTGACCTTCCCGAAAAAATTGTGCTCGATGAATTTTGTTATCTTACTAAAGCGCAGGCTGCGCTTTATGAAAGAGTGTTATCACAGTCTATGTCTGAAATTCACGCTGCGGGTCAGGGAATTAACAGAAGGGGCGCAATTTTTAAACTTATAACCTCTCTGAAACAGGTTTGCAACCACCCTTATCATTATTTAAAACACGGAGATATGTCTACATCCGCAAGCGGAAAAACGGAAAAATTAATGTCCATTTTAAATACAATCGTTTCAAACAATGAAAAGGCGCTTGTTTTTACCCAATATAAAGAAATGGGAGCAATTTTAGAAAAAATTACAAAAGAAGAATTTGATTTTGAACCTTTGTTTTTCCACGGGTCTTTAAATGTAAAACAAAGGGAAGAAATGATAAAAGAATTTTCGCAAAACGATAAAAAGAAAATAATGATTTTATCCTTAAAAGCCGGCGGCTTGGGGCTTAACCTTACAAGCGCTTCAAACGTTATTCACTATGACCTCTGGTGGAACCCCGCCGTTGAAGATCAGGCAACGGACAGAACTTACCGTATCGGGCAAGATAAAAACGTTATGGTTCACAGATTTATTACCCTTTCAACCTTTGAAGAAAAAATTGATAAAATAATTAAAGATAAAAGAGAACTTGCAGACGCCGCAGTGTTTACGGGCGAAAAAATCATCACCGAATTATCAGACGACGAAATTTATGAAATATTTTCTTTATGTTAAATAAAAAGCTGTGCAATTCTGTAAAAGACAAATGCCACAACCCATGCTATCAAACATTGAGTAAGGATGATGAAAAATGCCCACCTTCTTCCAAGCTCACGTCTGACCGTTGCAATTGCGGCAACACAAGGGGTATATAAAAGGGAAAATATTAAAAATACGAATGCGGTTAATTTTGTAAAAAGTTCCGGCAATTTCTCGACAGAACCGCCCAGAAGCACCGTTAAAGTGGAAACAACGCTTTCTTTCGCAATAAAGCCTGTTAAAAAGGCGGTTGAAATTCTCCAGTCGTTAATTCCAAGCGGTATAAAAATCGGCGTAATTAAACTTCCCAAAGCGGCAAGCAAACTTTTTGACGAATCTGTTACAAGATTTAATCTTGTGTCAAAATTTTGCAAAAACCAGATTACGATTGCGGCAACAAAAATAATTGTAAAAGCACGTGTAACAAAATCTTTTGCTTTTGAATAAATAAGCCGAAAAACGCTTTTTACACCGGGCATTCTATAATTAGGGAGCTCCATAACAAAAGGAACGGGTTCACCTTTAAAGACAAAAACCTTCAAAAAACATGTAAAAATTATTCCGACGATAATTCCGATAAGATAAAGCCCGATAATAACTTCAACTCTGTTTTCTTTAAAAAATGCCGCCGTAAATAATGCATAAATAGGGAGTTTTGCCGAACAGCTCATAAAGGGGGTTAAAATCACGGTTAATTTACGGTCACGCTCCGAAGGAAGCGTTCTTGTTGCCATAATTGCGGGAACGCTGCACCCGAAACCCATTAACATCGGAACAAAACTTCTTCCCGAAAGCCCTATTTTTCTTAGCGCCCTATCCATAATAAAGGCAACTCTTGCCATATAGCCCGAATCTTCAAGAATTGACAAGAAAAAGAACAAAACAACAATTACCGGTAAAAAGCTTAAAACCGCACCGACACCTTTAAAAACCCCGTTTATTAAAAGCGAATGGAAAACGGGATTTAAGCCGTAATTGCTAAGGGCGCTATCGGAAAAATTAATAAACGCCTCAATGCCTTTATCCATAAGTGTCGAAAGCCCCGCCCCCAAAGAGCCGAAAGTCAGGTAAAAAATTAAGGTCATAATAATTGCAAAAGCCGGAAGCGCCGTATATTTACCCGTTAAAATTTTATCTGCCCTTGTGGTAATTTTATGTCCGATTGTTTCTTTCGGTTTTTGAACAAAAACTCTGCATAAACTCTCGATAAACGAAAATCTCATATCGGCAATGGCAGCTTCTCTGTCAAGCCCTCTATGGGCTTCCATTTCTTGTATAATATGGCTGCAAATTTCTTTCTCGTTTTCATCCAAAGACAACATTTCAAAAATCAGGCTGTCCCCTTCCGCAATTTTTGAAGAAGCAAACCTGACCGAAACTCCGGCATTTATGGCATGGTCTTCAATTAAATGGGCAATTGAATGGATACACCTGTGAACAGGCTGCATATCAATTTTATCAGGGTTGCAAAAATCAACTCTTAAAGGTTTTTGTCTGTATCTTGCAACGTTTAGCGCATGTTCAATTAATTCTTCAATACCTTCGTTTTTAAGAGCCGAAATCGGAATAACGGGAACTCCAAGCGTTACCTCAAGCCCGTTAATATCAATGTTTCCGCCCGATTCAGTCACTTCATCCATCATATTCAATGCGATAACCATGGGAATATCAAGCTCAATCAGCTGTAATGTAAGATAAAGGTTTCTTTCGATGTTTGCGGCGTCTACTATATTTATTATTGCATTCGGACGTGAATTTAAAATAAAATTTCTGGTTACGATTTCATCGGAAGAATAAGGGGAAAGCGAATAAATTCCGGGCAGGTCGGTAATTGTTACATCAGGGTGGTTTTTCAAAATTCCGTCGGTTCTTTCAACCGTAACTCCGGGAAAATTCCCCACATGCCTGTTTGCGCCGGTCAACTGGTTAAAAAGTGTCGTTTTGCCCGAGTTTTGATTTCCGACAAGGGCAAAATTAATTGCGCCTTTATATGGAATTTTTGATATTTTCTTTGGCTCTGTGGGCGTTTCGCCGATTTTAGCGTGGTCAATTGTTTCAAAATGAATATTTTTTCTTGTTTTATCATGAGCCGCATGAATGTTTTCAACAACGATTGTTGCGGCTTCTTCCTTTCTTAAGGTAAGCTCATATCCCCTTACTCTTATCTCAAGAGGGTTTCCAAGCGGCGCCATTTTTATCAGAGTAATTTCAACTCCGGGGGTAAGCCCCATATCAAGTATATGTTTGCGAAGCGCTTTATTGGAACAATTAATTTCCTTAATTGTTGCGTCTTTTCCAATCGGTATTTTATTTAAAGTCGTAGTTTTTTCCATATTGTTTGGCTTCCCTGACAGATATTTTACCATAGTCAAAATAAAGAACGTGAAAATTTTATTCCACCGTCTTTAAAGAATTTTTATCTTTTATGATAAAATTTTTCTATGGCTATCAAAGAATTAACATCGGGAAACCCCTTTAAACTTATATTTCTTTTTATGATGCCGATATTTTTCGGTAATGTTTTTCAACAGGTTTATAACCTTGTCGACACTCTTGTTGTGGGCAGGGCAATAGGTCTTGAAGCGCTTGGTGCGGTTGGCGCTTGTATGCCGATGATTTTTCTTGTTATAAGTTTTATTTTCGCTTCAACTCAAGGTTTTACAATAGTAACCGCCCAAAAATTCGGCGCAAGAGATTACGCAATGATGAGAAAATCGGTTTGCGCTTCATTTGTTTTATGTTCAATTCTAACTGTGGTTTTAACTTTTTTATCCGCCCCTTATACAAGACAAATCTTGGTTTTTTTAAGAACCCCCGACGACATTTTATCTTATGCGGAAAGCTATCTTTTTATTATGTTTGCGGGAATTTTTGCAACAATTTTTTATAATCTTTCATCAAACATAATAAGGGCGCTCGGAGATTCTCAAACTCCTCTTTATTTTCTTATTTTTGCTTCATTTATGAACATTTTTATGGATTTATTATTTGTTTTAAAATTTCACTGGGGAATAAAGGGGGTTGGCTGGGCAACCGTTGTGGCACAAGGAATTTCAACCGTGCTTTGTCTTGTTTACATGTTTGTTAAATTTCCCGTTTTGAGAGTTAAAAAACAAGATTGGAATGTTTCTTTGGACTTTTATCTTGAACACCTTAAAATAGGCATTCCCATGGGTTTTCAGATGTCCGTTTTGACAATAGGAATAATTGCCGTTCAATATGTCTTAAACGGTCTGGGGTCAATTGCGGTGGCGGCTTTTACAACTGCCGTAAGGGTTGAACAATTATTCAGCCAGACTTTTCTTGCGCTTGGCGCAGCAATTGCAACTTATACGGCTCAAAATTTCGGTGCGAAAAAGCCCGCAAGAATAAAAAATGGAGCAAAAAGTGCATTTTATATGGTAATTATAATAAGTGCAATCTGTTTTATAATTTTACATTTCTTTGGCGGCTCAATCGTTTCTCTGTTTATGACAACCGTGAATATTGAAGTTGTAAATCTGGCGGAACAATATCTTGATATTGTTGCTATGTCGCTATTTTTCCTCGGGTCTTTGCTTGTTTACAGAAACATTCTTCAAGGTATGGGAAGCGTTGTAATTCCTTTAATGTCCGGCGTTTCAGAACTTATAGCAAGAGGAATAGGTGCTTTTATTTTGGGTCATTATCTCGGATATTTCGGAATTTGTCTTTCAACGCCTTTGGCTTGGATTATGGGCGCACTTGTTCTTTATTTGGGCTATTTGCTGAGCATTCGTCAAATAAAAAAACAGCTTTCATAGAAAAGGCAATTATTTTTATGTTTTTGTTTTATTTCTTTGTCTTGCCATTTTTAAAGGAAAAAAAATGAATTCAATTCCAATAAGCTTCGGAAAAAGATATATAAGGGAAGTTTATTCTTCGCCCAATGAGTCGGGATTATCCAAAAAGCTTGATTTTGTAGAATATGAAAAAAACGGCAAAGACCTTCTCAAGCTTGTTCAAACAAGAAAGTTATGGGAAGATGTTTACAAAGAAAAAAATACGTATATTGCAGACATAGCAAAGGCGCTTCACACGCTTATAACAACCAATGATGATAACCCCAACACCAAAATATACGGGCTTGAAGATAAAGATTGTGAAATTCAGGCAATTTGTCAAATCGAAGATTTGAACGGTCAGCCATGGTGTTCGGAAAATACGGGAAAACCCGAAACATATTTGAAATATATTTGTACAAACCCAAAATCAATGCATGGCAAAAAACACAGAGAATATTCAAAACTCGGCACTTCTCTTTTTAAAGAAATTTTAGTACAGCTTAAAAAAGAAAACACCGAAGGGATAGTTCTTTTAGATTCAAGCGGCGGCTTTTGGGAAAAAATACCGAATATGGAAAAAAGATATTTAAATTTTGCAGAATTTAATTACCTTCCGAAAGAAAAGTTTAACAGTTCAATAAAAAAATTAAATAAGGTTGTATGATGAATATTTCCCCAATAAGTTTCACAAAATTATATAAAGGAAAATCTGCTGTTATAAATAAAAAAACAGGGGAAAAAGAGGCTTTGGATTTTGTTGAATACGAACCTGAAAAAGATTACGATTTTGTCGGCAAACAAGCCAAAAAGTGGCGTGAAACTTCAAAATACAGCGGTTTGATAGGCGCAATTGCAAGAGGAATGAATTTTAACAGGGGAAAAACCTATTTAAAATATTACGGTCTTGAAGATAAAAAGGGTGATATTCAAGCTATTTGCCAAATTATGCCTTATAAAACAAATAACACAATTGAAATTGATTCTCTGGAAGTAAACCCGAAAAGTATGTATGGCGGAAAAAACCGTGAATATTCAAAACTCGGCACTTCTCTTTTTAAAGAAATTGTTAAATTAGCGAAAGAAAGAAATGCGATATATATTAATTTGACTGATTTTTCAGGCGGCTTTTGGGATAAAATGCCTTATTTACAAACCTCAAAATATGACAATTCTAAAATGAAACTTTTCAACAAAGACTATGATAAATGTATTCTTGAAATTGACATTTAAAAAAGACCCCTTAAAAAAGAGGTCTTTTTTAAATTTAAAGTTACGATTAACGTAAAGAAATCTTTGTATGAGCACCTTTTTTCTGATAATTAATTTTATCTTCTCTGCTCAACCAGCCAAGACCCATAAATGTCATGTTATCTTCCAAGCAAAGGTCTTTTTGCATTTTTCTTGTAGTTACTTCGCCGTTTTCATTTAAATAATTCCAGATTTGTCCGGCAGCTTCAACGATTGATTCTTGCATTTCCATTTTTTTCTCCTTAATGCTTTTGCATTTTATATGCTTTGTGTAACTTATCTTTATGGTATTATGATAGAATAATAAAACTAAAATGTAAATGGAGCAAATATATGAAAAATTTAAAAAAGGGAAACTCTTTTTGTTACGGAAATGACGTTGATACAGACGTAATTATTCCTGCAAGATATCTTAACACATCTGATCCTGTTGAGCTGCAAAAACACTGTATGGAAGATATTGACGCAACTTTTGCCTCAAAAGTTAAAGAAGGTGATTTTATAGTTGCAAAAGATAACTTTGGCTGCGGTTCATCAAGAGAACATGCTCCGATTGCAATTAAGGCAAGCAAGGTTTCTGCGGTTATTGCAAAAAGTTTTGCAAGAATTTTTTACAGAAACGCAATTAATATAGGGCTTGTAATTATCGAATCAGAAACTCTGCCGGATGAAACAAAAACGGGTGATGAGCTTGAACTTGATATGGAAAACGGAATTATTAAAAATTTAACAACCGATAAACAATATCCGATAAAAGTTTTTCCTAAAGAAATTCAGGAATTAATTGATATCGGCGGACTTGTTAATTACACAAAGAAAAAATTAGGAGTATAGAAAATGTATAATATCACTGTTGTTGCCGGAGACGGCACAGGTCCCGAAGTTATGGCGGAAGCAAAAAAAGTTTTAAACAAGACGGGAGATGTATTCGGGAAGAAATTTCAATTTAACGATTATTTAATCGGCGGCATTGCTTATGAAAAGTTTGGCACTCCGCTTCCGGATGTCACAATTAAAGCGGCAAAAGACTCCGATGCCGTTATGCTCGGCGCTGTCGGCGATTGGAAATATGATACTCTGCCGCCTGAAGTTCGTCCCGAAAGAGCGCTTCTCGGGATAAGAAAAGAATTAAATCTTTTTGCAAATTTGCGCCCCGCAATCGTTTGGGAAGAATTAGTTTCGTCTTCCCCCTTAAAACCCGAAATAGTTTCGGGCGTTGATATTATGATTATTCGTGAATTAACGGGCGATGTTTATTTTGGCGAACCAAAAGGAGTAGAAATCAGAAACGGCAAAAAGGTCGGCTTTAATAATATGATTTACACGGAAGATGAAATCAGAAGAATTGCCCATGTTGCTTTTAAAACCGCAATGGTCAGAGATAAAAAACTTTGTTCCGTTGATAAAGCAAACGTTCTTGATGTTTCAAGACTTTGGAGAGAAATTGTAATTGAAGTTTCAAAAGAATATCCGGAAGTTGAGTTATCTCATATGTATGTTGACGCCGCTTCAATGCAGCTTGTAAGGGCGCCGAAACAGTTTTCAACAATCGTAACGGGAAATATTTTCGGTGATATTTTATCTGACGAAGCTTCAATGCTTGCGGGTTCTTTGGGGCTTTTACCCTCTGCAAGTCTTTCCGACACGGGCGTTTCTTTATATGAACCAATTCACGGTTCGGCACCGGACCTTACGGGTCAAGATGTTGTTAACCCGATTGCAACGATTTTATCGGGCGCAATGATGTTGAAATATTCTTTTAAAATGGATGAAGCTTATACAAAAATTGAAAATGCTATCAAAGATGTTCTGAAAGAAGGATATCGAACAAAAGACATCATGTCTGAAGGCAAAATTCTTGTCGGAACAAAGAAAATGGGCGATTTAATCGCAAGCAAAATTTAAAAATCGGCGTATTATTTGGTATAAAAGAAAGTAGAAAGGGAAAACCCAATGACAAATTCGGCAGTAATGGTAAAAAACGAATATCTGCAGGAAGTTATTAACAAAGTTAAGGAAAAGTGCGGCTTTGAACCTGAGTTTATTCAAGCAATGGAAGAAGTTTTGACAACTTTGGAACCCGTTGTTCAAAAACATGAAAAAGAATACAAAGATATTGCACTTTTGGAAAGATTGACGGAACCTGAAAGAATTATTTCATTCAGAGTGCCTTGGCTTGATGATAACGGCAAAGTTCAGGTAAACAGAGGCTATCGTGTTCAATTTAACGGCGCAATCGGACCATACAAAGGCGGACTTCGTTTTCACCCTTCCGTTAACCAGAGCATATTGAAATTTTTAGGGTTTGAACAAATTTTTAAAAACGCACTTACGGGACTTCCCATTGGCGGCGGTAAAGGCGGAAGCGACTTTGACCCCAAGGGCAAATCAGACAATGAAATTATGAGATTTTGTCAAAGCTTTATGACTGAATTACAAAAATATATAGGTCAGGATGTTGACGTTCCTGCCGGTGATATCGGCGTTGGAGCAAGAGAAATCGGATATTTATTCGGACAATTCAGAAAAATCAGAAATTCTTACGAAGCCGGAGTTTTAACGGGCAAAGGGCTTGAATATGGCGGTTCTTTAGTCAGAACTCAAGCAACGGGCTATGGACTTTTATATTTCATGAGAGAAATGTTAAAAGCAAACGGACAAAATTTAAACGGAAAAACCGTTATTATTTCAGGCTCGGGAAATGTTGCGATTTATGCTGCCGAAAAAGCTTATGAGTTTGGCGCAAAAGTTCTCGGAATGAGCGATTCAAACGGCTGCATTTATGATGAAAACGGGGTTAACCTTGATATCATAAAAGAAATTAAAGAAGTTAAAAGAGGAAGAATTAAAGAATATTTAAATTACGTTCCAAACGCAATTTATTCTGAAAACTCAGGTTCTGTTCCCGCAGTTTATAAAATTAAAGCGGAAATCATTCTTCCTTGCGCAACTCAAAATGATATTAACCTTGAAACGGCGAAAATTCTTGTAGCAAACGGCGCAATTGCAGTCGGCGAAGGCGCAAACATGCCTACTACACCCGATGCGGTTGAATATTTCATTCAAAACAAAGTTTTATTCGCCCCCGGAAAAGCCGCAAATGCAGGCGGTGTTGCAACAAGCGCACTTGAAATGGCTCAAAACTCAATGAGATATTCTTGGAACTATGACGAAGTTGACCAAAAATTAGACGGCATAATGACAAATATCTTTAAAAATTGCGAAAAAGCCGCAAAAGAATACGGCTATGAAGGAAATTACGTTGTCGGCGCAAATATTGCCGCATTCAGAAAAATTGCAAAAGCAATGAGAGCACAAGGCGTTATTTAGTTTCTTTTAAATGCTATAAAGCCCCTTTAAAAGGGGCTTTTTTTGTGCTAGAAAATGAATAAAAGGGGAAATTATGGAAAATTTTCAATATAAATATTATCTTGATGAAGGAATAGGCGACATTCAAGACGGCAATTATAAAGATGCCGTTGAAAAAATTACAAAGTCTATTAAAATAAAAAATGATTTTGCGGTTTCATTTTTTTACAGGGCAGTCGCTCATCAGGCGCTTGAAGATTGGGATGAAGCCATGCTTGATTATACGGAAGCTATTCGTCTGGATGAAAAAATGACGGACGCATACTATAACAGGGCAAGAATTATTCTTTCAAGAAAAGATATTGAAAACCCCAAAATTGAAAATGCGGTCAAAGATTTGGAAAAAGCGCTTGCGCTTGATGATAAATTTTTAGATGCGCTATATGCCATGGGGGCTGCAAAAAAGAAACTCGGGGAATATAAAGAGGCAATTTCTTTTCTTAATAGGGCAATTGAAATCGAACCGGACGCAATAAACGCTAAGGCGCTAAAAAAGTTAATTCAGACAAAATATTTGTAAACTCTTTTTTAAAATTTAATTCTATCCTTGAGTCATAACATTAAGCTGTCCGCCCGCTTGCGTTTGAGGTTGAGCCTGATTTATATAAGCTGTAGGTGCGTTTGCGGCTGATGTATTCGGCAGCGAATATGTCTGAGGAAGCTGTTGATATTGCGGCGCCGTTTGATAAGAAACGGGAACGGGCTGTTGAGCCGTGACGGGTGCCGTAATTTGTGCAGGCTGCGCTTGCATTTGGGGAGCTTGATACTGATATGCTTGATATTGTATCGGTTGCGCTTGCATTTGGGGAACTTGGTACTGATACGGTTGATATTGTATCGGCTGCGCTTGCATTTGGGGAATTTGCGCAGATAATGTCGGTTGAGGTTGCATTGTTACTCCTTGAAATGGTTGAAAATTCATTGCATTGTTAAACGGCATAATATTTCTTTGAAAAGCGAGATTTGGACAGTGAGCTGCAATTTTTGTCTGAATTTCAACAGGGTTTATATTCGTATCCAATTTTATATTTTGCATAGACTTTGAAAGCTTTTGTCCCATGCTGCAAGAGTTCAGTGTTTCTGCCCAAGTCATAGTAATGCTCCTTTATATTGATATAAAAACATTTTTCAAAGATAAATTGCCTAAATAAACTTTTTTATATATTATTAAGTTAAATAAAGCGAAAACTTACGGAAAATATGGAACAAAAAAAATCTAAAATTGCTCTTTTTAGAGGAATAAAAAGAGTTTTGGATGATATTAACAATATAAAAGACAAAGACCCTGCGGCAAAAAGCGTTTTTGAAATTATTCTTTTATATTCAGGTTTTCATGCGGTTTTAGCATACAGAATTGCAAACAAATTAAAAAAATGGAAAATTCCTTTTATTCCACGGTTTATTTCTCAATTTGCAAGATTTTTAACGGGAATTGAAATTCACCCCAAAGCAACAATAGGTGAAAGATTTTTCATAGACCACGGAATGGGCGTTGTCATTGGCGAAACAACAATTATTGGAGATGATGTTCTTATATATCAAGGTGTTACGCTTGGCGGAACCGGAAAAGACTTGGGAAAACGCCACCCCACAATCGGAAACAGAGTAACAATAGGTGCGGGAGCAAAAATACTCGGGAATATAACAATCGGTGATGATTCCAATATCGGCGCAGGAAGCGTTGTTATTGATGATGTTCCCGAACATTCAACCGTAGTCGGCGTTCCGGGGCATGTTACCAAACAGAGCTTCTTTGTTCAGGGACAGCTTTTACATAATAAAATTCCTGACCCCGTAACTTGCGAAATAAGGCGCCTTACATATGAAATTAAAGAATTAAGAGAAAAAATGGAAAATTAGCGTTTCTTTTTATGCTTTTTTTGTCTTTCTTTTAAAACTTTTTCAATATGTTCATCTTTTTTAATCATTTCTTTTATTTGATGGTCTTGGCTTCGTGTAAGGACATTTCGATATCTGATGTTGTAATATCTTCTTTTTATTTCTATCTGGCGCATTAATTCAAGCTTTTCTTCTTCCCTTTTTAAAATATCTTCTTTTAATTTTTTCTTGCATTCAAACTCAAAAGCGCCGCATTTCAAACTTTTTAGATAATTCAGCCCTTCTTCTTTTGAATGAATGTTTAAAACAATCGGTTCAAGCGCCTGTTTTTCTTCTTTTTTTATATTGAGAATTTTTTCCTTCTGTGAAGCCGAAAGGTTAATTTTTTCCATATAATCGGCATATGTGCTTCCGGAAATTGAGCCCTTAAGCTCTGCCCCTAAAGAACAAAGAGTTATTGATAAAAATATCAAAAAAATAAAAATTCTCATCTTTTCATCCAATCAATATTGGTATTCCAAAGGGTTTTATTATAAAATTCCGGTTTGCTTGTCGGAACTCTTATCGGTTTTTCAAGCTTGTCATAAATATCTTTTCTGATAAAAAGAGCAAACGTGTTTGACTCCATAATCGGGTAATATTCATCCCCTTTCAGTTTAAGATATTCATACAAATTTGAATCTTTATATTGCAAAATAATGTCGTGGTGAATTTCATTAAGTCTGTTTTTCCAGCCTAAAACCCCGAGTGTAACATCTTTTGCATAAGAATCATTTAAAGAAACGTCATAAACTTCTTCATATCTTCCGTCGTGAAGTATAAAATTATTCGGATAAAGCTTATAAGAAGCATAGCTTCCGATTTCAAATGGAACAAAAATGTTGCCTTTGACATTGTTTTCAATTAAATATTCAATTTCGGTCAAAGGAAAAACAGCATGCCAGTTTCCGTATTTAAAATCTTTTACTATAACATTTAAAAGAAAAACGGTTAATATAAACCAAAAAATTATCATCTCTTTTAATTTGTTCCACTTTGGTTTCAATTGTTTTGAAAAAATAGTATAAAAATCGTCATAACAGAAAGGAATTAAAATAAAGACAAAATAAGTTATAAACCTCATTGATTTTAAAGTTAATAAGAATAAAACAAGAATGAGAATAAACTTTGTTTTATCAATATTTTTCCAAACCTCTTTAACTTTTGACACAAAATTTTCTTGAGATGAAAGAGAAATTGTTTTTTTAAACCTTACAACACACAAAATTAAAAATGCAAGAATAATGGCTTTAAACTTAAGCATTTTTGTTATGAAATGTTTTGAAAATGGCGATTGCCACTCGACAATGTTTGGCCGTGTCATTGTCGTTGCTTTGATTAAAAATTTAACATAATCTACCCCGTATGGGTTAATAAACATTGCGCCGAATGAAGCTAAAAAGGTGTATATAAAAGGCGCAAAGGGTTTTTTATCCAAAATTGCACCAATTATATAAAGCCCTGTTATTCCAAGCCCCATAAAACATCCGCCGTGTATATTTGACCATATAACCATTAAAAGGGGCAAAACCCAGAGAATTCGGTAATTTTTTTCAAGTCTTGCTTTTTCTAAAACATAAAGCCAGATTGCAAAAAACATAAATGTAAAATGGTGGCACCTTAATGAAAAAATTAAGTCGCCTAAGGGCTGAAGCATTACAAAGAAAAATAAAAAATTAAAAATCGGGAATTCTTTATTTGAAGAAAGAATTTTTCTTCTTAATTTTATAATCAAGACAAAAAAGACAAAGGCTGTTCCCAGACATATTAATTTTAAAATCTGAAGCCCCAAATCTCCGAAGTGGTCATGAACAAAATAAAATATTATGCTTGCGCCCCATTCGTGGTCATACCAAGGGTGGGTGTGGGAATATGACAAAAAATCATATTTTAAAACATCCCCCGTTTGAAAAAAGGTTTTTCCGACAATCATGCGGGCAAAAAAATCGTAATCAAGAAAAGTTGTGCACGCCCCAACCACAAATATATATAAAAAAAGCGTAATAAAAAAAATAATATCCATAATGAATGTATTATAACAAAAATATTGATATATGCACTTTTTTTGTTATGATTGGTTTGTTGAAGGAAAAAAATATGGAACAGAAAATCTTAGAAATTAAAAAAACGGCACTTCTTGAAATTGAACAAATTAAAAATTCAAAAGATTTAGAAGAAGTTAAGAATAAATATTTATCAAGGGCAAGCGAATTAAACAACCTTAAAAAAGGCTTGAAAGACATAGCGCCCGAATTAAGACCAAAAATCGGTGCGCTTACAAATGAAGTTTCAAAAGAAATCGAAAGCCTTTTAAACAAAAAAGCGGAAGAATTTTACAAGCTTGAGCTTGATAAAAAATTAAAAGCCGAAAAAATAGACGTGACTTTGCCTTCGACTTATGAAAAAATGGGGCATATTCATCCTCTGACAAAAACCGTGAATGAAATTGTTGAAATTTTTGAACTTTTGGGATTTTCGCTTATTAAAAACGAATTTTCGCCCGAAGTTGAAGTTGAAAAATATAATTTTGACCTTTTGAATGTTCCGAAAGAACACCCCGCAAGAGATGTTCAAGACACTTTCTATTCCAAAATAGGCGAAAATGTTGTTTTAAGAAGCCAAACTTCAAACGCTCAGGTCAGACAAATGCAAAATTCAAGACCCCCGATTAAAATTATTTCTCCGGGGAGAGTTTATCGTTCAGAGTCTGTTTCAGCAAGAAAAAACAACCTTTTTCACCAAATTGAAGGGCTTTATGTTGATAAAAACGTCACTTTTTCAGATTTAAAAGGCGTTTTGAATGAATTTATAAGACTTTATTTCGGTTCATCACGCCCTACAAGATTTAGAAGCAGTTTCTTCCCGTTCACGGAACCTTCGGCGGAAGTTGATGTTCAATGTATTATGTGCCATGGAAAAGGCTGCCCGACATGTTCAGGCACGGGCTGGCTTGAAATTTTGGGTTCAGGCATGGTAGACCCTAACGTTTTAAAGGCTGTCGGAATTGACCCTGAAGTTTATTCCGGATTTGCTTTCGGTATGGGCGTTGAAAGACTCACCATGTTAAAATATGCAATTGATGATATAAGATTATTTTTTAATAACGACGTAAGATTTTTAAATCAGTTTTAATATGTTTATTGAAGTTTTAGAAAAATTAATAAACAAAAAAAACCTTAATGCCGACGAAATGTGCGGCATCATGAAAGAAATTCTCGAAGGAAAACTCTCAGACGCACAAATTGCTTCATTTCTTGTTGCCCTTAGAATGAAGGGCGAAACGTCGGATGAAATAACCTCTGCGGTTAAGGTTTTAAAAGAAAAAGGCGAAAAACTCAACGTTGAAAATAACGACTTTTTAGACATAGTAGGCACGGGCGGAAGCGGTTCGGGCGCTTTTAACATTTCAACGGCTTCGGCTTTTGTATTGGCCTCGGGCGGTGTGAAAATTGCAAAACACGGCGGAAGGGCTTCTTCCTCAAGAGTTGGTGCGGCGGATGTTTTAGAAGAATTGGGCGCAAACATTATGCTTAATTCCGAACAAAATGAAGAAATGCTTGAAAAAACAGGCATGTGCTTTATGTTTGCTCCGAAATTTAACCCGCTTATGAAAAATGTTGCCAAGGCAAGAAGCGAAATAAAAATAAGAACCGTTTTTAATTGTTTGGGGCCTTTAATTAACCCGTCAGGCGCAAGAGCCCAATTAATAGGGGTTTATGACAAAGCTCTGGTCAAAACCGTTGCGGATGTCATGCTAAATTTAGGACAAAAGGAAGGCATGACCGTTTTTGGAGAAGGCGGGCTTGATGAAGCTTCGGTTTTTTCAAAAACTTATTTTGCAAGAATTATGCAAGGAGAAGTTGTTGAAGATTGTTTTGAGCCTGAAATTTTCGGAATTAAAAAGGCTAAAATCGAAGATTTAAAAGGCGGAAGTAAACAAGAAAACGCAAAAATAATAAGAAACATTTTTGAAGGGAAAGAAATCGGCGCAAAAAAAGACGTTGTGTGTTTAAATGCGGCGTTGGGATTTGTTTTATCCAAAAAAACAGATAACCCCTTATCGGGCTTTGAGCTTGCAAAAAAGCTGATTGAAAGCGGAAAAACTTTATTTAAGCTTGAACAATTTATAAAGGAAACTAATGAATATATTAGATAAAATTGTTGAAAAAACTTATGAAAGAACAAAGGTTTTAGACCTTGAAACTTTAAAAAAAGAGGCAAAAGCCCTTTGTGCCGAAGATTTTCCTTTTTTTCACGCACTAAAAGGAAAAAATATAAAAATTATTGCGGAAATTAAAAAGGCTTCACCCTCAAAGGGTTTGATTTGTAAAGATTTTGACCCCGTAAAAATTGCACACGAATATAAAATCGCAGATGTAGATTGCATTTCGGTTTTAACGGAACCTTTCTTTTTTATGGGGGATAATTCTTTTATAAAAAAAGTCAAAAATGAAAGCTTAAAGCCTATTTTAAGGAAAGATTTCATTATTGAAGAAGCTCAAATTTATGAATCAAAAATAATCGGAGCCGACTGCATTCTTTTAATCTGCGCCATTTTAAACGATGAAAAATTAAAGAAATTCCTTGAAATTGCTCACAGTCTCGGCTTATCAGCCATTGTCGAAGCGCATGATGAAAAAGAAGTAAAAAGAGCGGTTAACTCAGGCGCTAAAATAATAGGGGTCAACAACCGCAATTTAAAAACTTTTGAAGTTGATTTTAAAAATTCTCTCAATTTAAGAAAATTTGTGCCGGATGAAATTATTTTTATTTCCGAATCGGGAATTAAAACAAGAAAAGATATTGAAACTCTTGAAAATGCGGGGGTTAACGCTGTTTTAATCGGCGAAACATTTATGAAAACCGAAAACAAGCCCAGAGAAGTTTTAAAATTGAGAGGGCAATTAAATGAAGATTAAAATTTGCGGAATAAAAAACCAAATTGAAGCTGAAATAATGAACGAAGAAATGCCCGATTTTATCGGTTTTATTTTTGCAAAAAGCAAAAGGGAAATCAGCTTTGAAGAAGCGAAAAAAATAAAAGAGCTTTTAAACCCGAAAATTGAAACCGTGGGCGTTTTTGTGGATAAAAAAACGGAAGAAATTTTAAAATATAAAGATATTATTGATTTTGCACAGCTTCATGGAGATTATTCGGAAAATTCGGTTAAATTTTTAAAAGAAAACGGTCTGAAAGTTATAAAAACCGTAAGAGTTCAAAATGTCGAATACGAAATTGAAACAGAGGCTGATTTTCTTTTATTTGACGCTTTTTCGCCAAATCAAGCGGGCGGGTTAAATCAAACTTTTGATTGGGATATAAAAATTAAAACGAATGTGCCGTATTTTGTTGCGGGCGGTCTGAATGAAAATAATATAGAACAAATGGCAAAAAAACTTAAACCCTTCGGGGCAGACGTCTCGTCCGGAGCGGAATTTAACGGTTTTAAGACAAAAGAAAAAGTTTCTAATATAATAAAAATTGTAAGAGGAATTTAAAATGAATAATGGAAAATATGGGGAATTTGGCGGACAGTACGTGCCTGAAACCCTGATGAGAGAAATCATAAATCTTGAAAGGTCTTATAATTTTTACAAAAATGACGAAAAATTCAATCAAGAGTTGGATTTCCTATTAAAAACATACGCAGGTCGCCCTTCCTTGCTTTATTTTGCAAAAAATATGACAAAAGATTTAAACGGGGCAAAAATCTATCTTAAACGTGAAGATTTAAATCACACGGGTTCTCATAAAATCAATAACGTTCTGGGGCAGGCGCTTCTTGCAAAATATATGGGCAAAAAAAGAATTATAGCCGAAACCGGAGCCGGTCAGCATGGAGTTGCAACAGCAACTGCGGCGGCTTTATTAAACCTCGAGTGTGAAATTTTTATGGGTGAAGAAGACATTAAACGTCAGGCGCTAAATGTATACAGAATGAATCTTTTAGGCGCAAAAGTTAATTCCGTTAAAACCGGAACGGGAACCCTGAAAGACGCTGTTTCAGAGGCAATGAGAGAGTGGACAAAAAGAGTGGATGATACTTTATATGTTTTGGGTTCTGTAATGGGTCCGCACCCTTATCCTATGATTGTAAGAGATTTTCAAAGCATAATTTCAAAAGAAGCAAGAGAAGAAATTTTGAAAGTTGAAGGAAAGCTTCCAAACGCAGTTATCGCTTGTGTTGGCGGCGGTTCAAACGCTATGGGAATGTTTTATAATTTTATTTCCGACAAAAATGTTCAATTAATCGGCGCAGAAGCGGCAGGTCTTGGAATTGAAACGGAAAAACACGCCGCAAGCATAGCAAAAGGAAGTGTCGGAATTTTTCATGGAATGAAATCGATTTTCTGTCAGGATAAATTTGGTCAAATTGCTCCCGTTTATTCAATTTCGGCGGGGCTTGATTATCCGGGGATAGGCCCTGAACATGCCTATTTGCACAAAACCGGACGTGCAAAATATGTTCCCGTTACAGACGAAGAAGCGGTCTTGGCTTTTGAATATCTTGCCAAAACGGAAGGCATAATTTGCGCAATTGAAAGCGCTCATGCCGTAAGCGAGGCAATAAAGCTTGCCGGTCAAATGAAAAAAGAAGATATCATTATTGTTTGTCTGTCAGGACGTGGAGATAAGGATGTTGCTTCAATAGCAAGATACAGAGGACGTGAGATTTATGAGTAACGCATATTTTAATGAAAATGTTTTTAACAATAAAAAAGCATTTATTCCGTTTTTAACGGCGGGGTATCCTTCGTTAGCCGACACTGAAAGATTTATTTTAAAAATGGAAGAAGCCGGCGCCGATTTAATTGAAATTGGAATACCTTTTTCAGACCCGATTGCGGAAGGACCCGTCATTCAAAACGCAAGCACGGTTGCGCTTAAAAACGGGGCTTCTTTAGATAAAATTTTTGAAATGATTGAAAATTTAAGAAAAAAAACAAACATTCCGCTTGCAATTATGAGCTATGTAAACCCCTTATTTAAAGTGGGTTATGACAATTTCTTTAAAAGGTGTCAGGGTTTGGATATAAAAGCGGTAATTTTGCCCGATGTTCCGTATGAAGAAAAGGGCGAAATCGAAGAAATTGCCTCTTGTTATGATATAGATATAATTTCTTTTATTGCACCCACTTCAAACGAAAGAATTCAAAAAATTGCCAAAGATTCAAGAGGGTTTATCTATGTCGTTTCTTCTTTGGGAGTAACCGGCACAAGAGATGAAATTACAACCGATTTAAACTCAATTAATGAAATTATAAAACAGACAACCCCCACAAAAACAGCCGTAGGTTTCGGAATTAACAACCCCATTCAGGCTAAAGAAATTTCAAAATATTGCGACGGAGTGATTGTAGGGTCAGCAATAATTAAAATTATTGATAAATTGGGTTCAAATTCGGATGAGGCAATTTATAATTATGTAAAAGAAATGAAAGAAGCGATAAATTCTTAAGATTTATTTAAGCTTCCGGAAATAACCTCGGTAATTTCCTGTGTAATTGCTTCCTGACGGGCTTTGTTATATTGTACGGTTAAATTTTTAATCATCTCTTCGGCATTTTTTGTTGCGGCAGACATCGCAGTCATTCTTGAAGCGAGTTCAGAAGCTTGTGCCTCAAGAATAGATTGAAAAATTATGTTTGTTATATACATCGGAAGAATTTTTTGTAAAAGCGCCTTTTGGTTGGGCTCAAAAAGTTCAAACGCCCCGTTAAGTTTATCCATAAAAGATTCATAGACAAGATTATTTTCTTTGTTAAATTCTTCTTTATAAAATGATTTTATGTCTTTGGATTCTTTTTTGAAAACGGGAAGTAAAGTCCAGCCTTCAACTTTATATTTCATCATGTTGATATATCTTGTTGTAATGAGTTCAATCTTATCAATTTCTTCATCCACAAACATTTGAGCCAAATCAAGCGCCACTATTCTTGCGGAACTTGCGCTAATATCATCCAAAATGCCCGTATAGACTTCTCTTATTTGAAAATCACAGTCTTTTTCAAGCGCTTTTATGGGGGCTTCCGCCTTTTGTCCCAAAAGAAAAACTTTAACTTTTAAGCCGTCTTTATTTGCTTTTTTAATTTCCTTTTCGACATATCTGACCAAATTTGCGGTATAAGCGCCCGCAAGCCCTTTATTTGAAGAAACAATTAAAAGCCCCAGAGTTTTTGTTTCTCTTTCTTGAAGCAAGATTGGATAATTGTAAAGCGGGTTTTTTGCTTCCACTTTTTCAAATTTTTTATCATCAATTGAATTATAAATTTCAACAAAAGTTTTAAACAATTCAAGCGTAAACGGTCTGCTCATTTTAACGGCATTTTCAGCTTTTTTAACTTTTGCCGCCGCAACCATTTTCATTGCACGAGTAATTTTTTGAGTGTTCTTAACGCTTTTTATTCTATCTTTTGTTTCTCTTAAATTTGCCATTTTTATCCTTTATTAAAAATGTTTTCGTTGAAATTTTTTAATTGATTGCAAAGTTCTTTAGTATCTTCATCGCTCAATTTATCGCCCTTATTCAGCTTTAATTCAAGCTCTGCCATATTTGACGAAAAATATTCAAACCACTGTTTTTTATACTCTTGAATGTCTGAATTGTTAATTTCATCCAAAAAGCCTTCGTTGCCGGCGAAAAGAATTGTAACCTGATGCGCAACGCTCAAAGGAGAATATTGAGGCTGAATTAAAATTTGGGTTAATTTTTCCCCTTTTAAAAGTTGAGCTTTTGTTGCAGCGTCTAAGTCCGAAGCAAATTGAGCAAAGGCTTCAAGTTCTCTGTATTGAGCCAAATCAAGCCTTAATTGACCCGCAACCTGTTTAATGCCCTTGGTTTGAGCCGCTCCGCCGACACGGGAAACAGAAATGCCCGCATTTATTGCCGGTCTTTGACCCGCATTGAAAAGGTTTGTTTCAAGGAAAATTTGCCCGTCCGTGATTGAAATAACGTTAGTCGGAATATATGCCGAAACATCGCCCGCTTGGGTTTCAATAATCGGAAGCGCCGTTATTGAACCGCCGCCAAGCTCATCACTAAGCTTACAAGCCCTTTCCAGAAGCCTTGAGTGAAGATAAAAGACATCTCCGGGGTATGCTTCCCTTCCCGAGGGACGCTTCAGCAAAAGGCTCATTGCACGGTAGCTTTGAGCATGCTTTGTTAAATCATCATAAACTATAAGGCAGTGTTTGCCTTGTTCCAAAAATTCTTCCGCTATTGCACACCCTGCATAAGGCGCAATATATTGAAGCGGGGCGGATGTATCTGCTGAAGCCGCCACAATTATTGTATATTCCATTGCCCCTTTTTCTTCCAAGGTCTTTGCGAGTTGGGCTATGGTTGATTTTTTCTGACCGATTGCGACATAAATACAGATTACGTCTTCATTTTTCTGATTAATTATTGTATCAATCGCAATTGCGGTTTTTCCGGTTTGTCTGTCTCCGATTATTAATTCTCTTTGACCTCTGCCTATCGGTGTCAGGGCGTCAATTGCCGTAATGCCTGTTTGCAAAGGTTCACAAACAGATTTTCTCGTAATAATACCGGGGGCAACACGCTCTGTCGGTCTTGTTTTATCAAAATGAATTTCGCCCTTATTGTCTAAAGGAACGCCGGTCGGGTCAATTATTCTTCCGATTAAGCCTTCGCCTACAGGAATTGAGGCAATTTTCCCCGTCGTTTTAACCTGCATTCCTTCTTTTATTGAAGTATAATCTCCCAAAATTACAACCCCGACATTATCTTCTTCAAGGTTTAGCGCAATTCCGAGAGTATTTTTCCCGTCATCAAATTCAACAAGCTCGTTTGACATAACGTTTTTTAGCCCGAAAACCCTTGATATACCGTCGCCGATTTCAATAACGGTTCCCACATCGGCTACATCAAGCTTGTCTTTGTAATGTTCAATTTTTGATTGAATTATTTTTGAAATTTCACTTGGGTCAATTGTAGAATTCATTTATCTTTCCTTATATTCTTTTTAAATTTTCTATCTTATTTTTAATGCTTAAATCAATAAGCGTGTCTTTAATTCTTAAAATCATTCCGCCCAAAATTTCTTCATCTTTATGAAAAACGGGCAAAACTTTTGATTGAAGCTTTGTTTCAAGACGTTCTTTAATCAAATTTTTCATATTATCGTCAATATCTGATGCCAGAGTAATTGAAACTTGTTTTACACAATTTTGTTCGTTTATTTTTGAAACAAGAACATCTTTAATTTCGTCAAGACAATCAAGCCTGTTTTCATCCAAAAGAAGAAAAATGAAGTTGAGAGTGTTCTCATCAAAAGACGAAAAAATTTCGTGTATAACGCTTTTTTTGTCTTCTTTTGAAACAATAGGGTGAAAGATGAAAGAATTAAACTCGGAATTTTTTTCAATTTGTTCCAAAATTAAATCAATTTCATTCAAAAACTTTTCCGTGTCTTTATTTTGAATAATTTTAAAAAACCCTTCCGCATATCTTCTGGCGGGTCTTTGTGCTTTTAAATCAATCATTATAAGACCCCTTTCAGATTGTCAAACTCATCAAGCGCATTCATAATTGATTGTTTTTGAATATCATCGTTCATAAGTTCTTTGGTTGCATTTAAAGAAAGCGTATAAACCGCCTGTTGAATTTTTTCCGCAGTTTTTTGAATTTTTCTTGATTTGTAAGATTTCATTAATTTTTCGGCATTTTGCGCCATTATATTTTGTTTTTCTTCTATTTTTTCAAGATTTGCTTCTTTTAAATTTTCTATAATCGACTTGGCGTTTTCAATAATTTTGTTTTTCTTCTCATCAAGCCCTCTTGATTCTTTTTTTGTCTTTTTATATTCGATAAGCGCATCCTCAACAGCCTCTGAGCTTGATTTAACGTTTGTTTTAATATCTTCCGCAATAGAGTCGATAATTTTGCCGAGTTTAAACTTTTTGAACACAAAAATAATCGTGCTCAAAACAATAAGAAAGTTTATGAGGTTAGAGTGCAAAATATAAAGATAAAATTCCTGTCCGCTCATTTTACTTTAAAACCTCATCAATTTGGCTTTCATCAATATTAACAAAGGAAGGGTCAATCTTGATAATTCTTGAAACCGCCTCTTTAACGTAACCTGAAATTTCGCCCCTCAATTCAACTTTGGCGCTGTTCGCACTTTTTGAAAGCGAGTTTTTAAATTCATCCACCGAATTTGAAAGCTCAACTTTTTTAGCGCTCAAAATTTCCGATTTTTGTTTTTGATTTTCCTCGGTTGCATTTTTGAGCATTTTTGAGCTTTCAAGTTTTGTTTTTGAAATTTCCCGTTCAAATTCTTTTTTTACACTTTCAATCTTTGTTTTTGTTTTTGAAACGGTTTGTTTATTTTTTTCGTAAAATTTCTCACGTTCCGCTATAATCTTTGTTATGGGCGCATAACAAATTATTTTCATCAAAAAAATGAAAATCAAAAAACTAATGAAAGCAAATATAAACGTAGCGTCAAGTTCAAGCATTTATTATCCTTTTATGATAAATACAACAACAAACGCATAAATAGCACACGTTTCGGCTAAAGCTGCGCCCAAAAGGAAAAGTCCGGTTAAAACACCTGTTGTTTCAGGTTGTCTTGCAACAGATTCAAGAAGCGCCTTTGTTGCAAGTCCGATACCAAGCCCCGGTCCCAAAACGCCAAGCCCTATGGCTATACCCATCGCCAAATACTTAAAACAATCTACCAATGCTGTTGTGTCCATTTTTTATCTCCTTTTTTTAATGATTTTCACCAACTGCTCCGCTTATGTATGAGTTTGCAAGAAGCGTAAATACAAGCGCCTGAACAAAAGCAACCATAAGCTCAAAAAACATAACCGGTAAAGATAATAAAGAGCCGAGAAACAACCCGATATTATTTACCGCATTAACCGATAAAACCCCGTTGAACAAATTATGAGCAATATTTGTAAGAGTTTGGGGGGTTAAAAACATTGCAATTATGCTTCCGAAAATAACTATCATAATTTCGCCCGCAAGAATATTTGCAAAAAGACGAAGGGCAAGCGTGAAGGGTCTTATAACATCTTCCAATATATTAATCGGCGCAATAAACCAAACAGGTTTTATATAGTGTTTAAAATAAGAAAGCCCTTTTGCTTTAAGACCTTTATAAAAATAGTAAATAAGAACAAAAACCGCAAGCGCCGCAGTAACGTTTATATCGTTTGTGGGCGAGGCAAATTCCCCTTCCTGAAGATGAATAAGCTTAAACGGCAGCTGTCCCAAAAGGTTACTTGTGATGATTAAAAGAAAAATACACATCAAAACAAGAGCTGAGCTTCCTTGATTTTGTTTTAAATCTTTCGTAAGACCGATAAAAATTGTCACGATTTTTTCAAAAACCGCCTGTAATTTATTTGGAATTATATTAATTTTTATAACCGATAAAAGCGCAAACAAAAGAATTAACCCCATTGCAGCCCAAAGAGTGATTAATGTATCAAGATGAACATTAAGCCCGAAAAGGTTTCCTATTAAATGTTCTCCTATCTTTAAATCCATAAAAAATCCTCTTTAATAAGCTAATTATACTATAAAAAACAAGAATTAGACCGTTAAAATTATTTTTTTTGAATTAGGGATGATTGACAGCCAAAAACCTTTTTCTATCAAGGGTTTTTGTTTTTTTAAATCTTTGGATCTAGATAATAATATTGACGAAAAACCTTGTTATTTCGACCCTTTTATTGATGATGTCCTCATATAGAAAGGCTATTATTCTAATGTAATCAACCAATTAAATTAGACTATCAGGATGAAAGTTGCGGAGGATAAAAAATGAGAAGACTTGATTTTCAAAGAAAAACGAGAGTTATCGTAGTTGATGACAATTATGACCATGCTTCGGGAATAAGGGAATTAATTAACCTTGAAAACGACTATGAAGTTATAGCAAATGCGGGAAATGCAAATGTTGCAATTTCGTTAATTAAAAAATATCAACCCGATATCGTTTTAATGGATATGAACATGCCTGATGTTGACGGCATTACGGCAATTATGAAAATCACAGAACTTCACCTCGAAACTAAAATAATTGTTTTAACAGCATACGACGATCCTGATTTAATTTTCAGAGCAATGAAACTTGGGGCTAAAGGTTACATTTTAAAAACCATGGCTTCTCATCAATTAATTCATGCTCTTGATGAAGTTTCTCAAGGCAAAATTTATCTTCCAAACATTTTATGCACAAGATTTTTTGATTACTTCCAAAACTTTGAGAAAAATCAACAGAGCAAAATTGAAGAAGACGAAAATAACTTGTTAAACGAACTTACAAACAGGGAAGAAGAAGTATTATCCCTTTTAACTCAAGGGGTTACATATAAAGGGGTTGCTCAAAAACTCTTTATTTCGGAAACAACCGTTAAAACTCATGTTAACAATATTTTCCAAAAATTACAGGTTAATGACAGAACCCAAGCGGTCTTATATGCAATAAATAAAGGCTTCTTAAACAAACAAAAATTGAAAATTGCGGTTTAAGTTTACAATTTTTAAGCGTCGGTAAATTTTATGTTTAAAAAACAAAAACAATTAAAAACGTTTTTGGAATATGAAAGCGGCAGTTCGGAACTCTTTTCAAGAAATTCCGTTGTCACAATCATAAGGTCAATGTTAGAGCCTGTTATAAACCAAAACACAAATTCTCTTATTTTTACAAGACTTAAAAATAAAGAGGGTTTAGAGGGGCTTATTAAGCGCCTTGAATATTGCACAAATGTTGAAATGGTTGACACAACCGTGCCGAATGTTTTAATTAAGGACGATTACATTGAGCTTGAATTTATCATATTCACTTCGCCCAGATATAATTTTGCTCTCATATTTGATTATTCAAACGACACGGAAAAAAATTATACAAAATTTTATTTCCTTGTAAATTCAAGAAAAGTAAATGACGTTTATGAAATCTTGCAATCAAACTTGAATACAGACTATAGAGAAAAATTTTATCTTCATAAGCCTGAAAGACGTGAGAATGAACTTTTAAACGAAGCTTTATCAAGCGTTTTAAGAAAATTAAACACACAAATTGAAGAAAACAATTATAAAGAAAACGACTCTTTTGTTATAGATTTGACTGACGATGTTAATGTTAATGAAAAAATAAAAGAATCTTCTCATGAAATTAAAAATCAGCTTTCAATTTTGGATGTATATACAAGACTAATCGAAAAACAATTCGGGCAAAACAAAAACATTGATGTAATAAAAAAGTCTTTAAATTTAATCTCTCTTGAGTTAAATAACTTGAAAAACTATGAAAATATGGAAATCAAAGAGGTTTTAATTCAAGACGTTATTGATGATTCAATTCATTTATTTGATGAGGTTTTAAAAGAAAATAACAATTCAATAAAATTTAACTGTGTCGGATATGACATTCACTGTTTTGTTGATGAAAACAAGCTTTTGTCGGTTATAAACAACATAGTTAAAAATGCAAATGAAGCTTGTAGAAATGATGTTATTGAAATTGATTTATCAACGGAAGGCAAATTTTGCAAGATAAAAATTTCAAACCACGGCGCCAAAATAGAAGAAAATATCCAAAAAAAGATTTTTGATAAAGGGTTTACAACAAAAAACAAAGGTCATGGAATAGGGCTCTTTGTTTGTAAAAACTATATAGAACAGTTCAGGGGAACAATTGTTCTGTTAAAATCAAACGACGATGAAACTTCTTTTGAAATTAAATTGCCAATGAATTAATAAACAACACAAAAAACCACGCCTCTATTTAAGAGGCGTTTTTTTAAAAAATATTTCCAAACGAAGAAAGATAGTCGCCTATAACATTCACAAGGCTTGGCATAACCCAAGTTAAAATTAACGCACCCATAACCGGTTTAAAAAGGAAGCTCATTTGAAAGACGTTAACTTGAGGGGCTGTTTTTGAAATTGTACCGAGAATTATATCTTGCCCCAGTGTTGCAAGCAAAATGGGGGCGGCAATCTGCATTCCCACAATAAAAGTGTTTGAGGTAATTTTAACAAGATAGTCCATATTAATAACTTGAATTAAAGGAAAACTTGTCGCATATATCGGGAATACATCAAAACTTCTTATAAAAGCGTTTATTATCCAATAACATCCGCCGATATGTATAAAAATTAAAATTGAAAGAAGGGTAAAATAATTCCCCATTAAAGAGTTTTGAGTTCCCGTCGTAGGGTCTAAAATCATTGCGGATGACACCCCGATTTGGCTGTTTATAATATCGCCCGCCGAGGTTATTGCGGCTATTATACAATTTACGATATAGCCGATTATAAACCCGAAAGAAAAATTCAGAAGCATGCAAAAAAGCAAAGAAGTGTTATCCGGAATTGGTGCGGGTTTGATAACCATAGTAAGAGTCACGGTTAAAATAAGCGCAAGGCAAACTTTTATCATTGTGGGCATTTCACTTCTGTTAAACGGAGGAGCATATCTCATAACCCCCGCTAAACGAGCAAAAATCATTATTCCCGTGCCGATTGCCAAGTTTATCTCGGGAAAAAGTTTTGCAAATTCCATTGTGAATAAGTTTGCTTCCATTTAATCTCCAAAAGGCTCAACTTTACACAAGCCCAAATTTGTTGTCTTATCTTTTTCAAAACCGGCATTAACGTTTAACATAACATTTAATATTTCGCCGGTTGATTGATATAGCCTTATATAAGTATAAGTTTCATATTTAAGCTTCATAATAACGCTTTTTAAATCATTTTTATTTTTGTTTTTATAATCAAGCATTTTGACATTGTCATAATCTCCCCATTCAACGCCTATGATTTCATTTTCGCATGTAATTTTATAATTAGCACGGGAAGAAACCTCGAGTTTATAGTCTGTAGATTTTTTGAAATAGTCTTTATAATCTTCAAGATTAAACTGAACTGCGGGGGCTAAAACATCATTCGGCAAAACCTTTTTTTCTTGCGGTTTTTTGGCGTATACACAAGATGTTGCGATTAAAATTAATAAAATTGTTATTAAACTTTTTTTCAAAATTATCTTCCTAAGATTTTATTCGTTTCAATCAGGTTAGGTCTTGGATTTGCGCCTTGAAATGCCGGTGTATATTTTGATTTGTCGGCTCTGTCTACCCAAGGAATTTTTCCGGGGTTTTGCATAATTTCTTTTGTTTTGCCTGAATTTGGCGAAATTGTATCTTTCATTTCATTTGCAAAAGGTCTTGTGTGATAATAATAATCGGCGGGAAGAACGTAGTTTTCCGATTTTGGAACAATATTAAAGGCAACATATGCCCCTTCGTTGATATATTCGGTTAAAATTTTAACGTAAACAACCCCGAGCGCCACAATGGTTAAAAACACCCCTACAATTTTGGGAGCGGCGGCAATTGTTTGTTCCTGAACCTGTGTTACGGCTTGCAGAATACCGACAACAAGACCAATGCCCGCCGCAACAAGAACACAGGGCATTGAAATTGTTAACATTACAAAAAAGCCTCTTGCCATATATTCGATTAAAAATTCCATCAGTTAAAGCTCTCCACTAAGCCTTTAACAATAAGGCTCCACCCGTCAACCGCAACGAAAATAAGCAGTTTAAAAGGCAAAGACACAATTGTGGGCGACAACATAAACATACCTAAAGCAAGCAAAATGTTGGCAACGACCAGATCCAACACCGTGAAAGGAACATAAATTATAAAGCCTATTTCAAAAGCGGTTCTAAGCTCTGAGAGAATATATGCGGGCGCAACTTCCCAAAGGGTAAGTTCATCAGGGCTTTTAGGCTGTACTTTTCTTGTTTTTTCGATAAAAAAGACCAAATCTTCCTGTCTTGTTTGTTTTAACATAAATTCTTTCAAAGGCTCAGAACCCTTTTGAACCGCCAGAACTATATTTCCGTTTTGATTATAAGGAACGGAGCCCGCCTCATACATTTGTTGAAAGACAGGCGACATTGTGTAAAATGTCATAATAATACAAAGTCCGACAAGAACCATAGCGGGCGGAACCGAGTTTGTTCCCATTGCGGTTTTTAACATTGAAAAAACAATGACAAACCTCAAGAAACTTGTCATGCAGACAAATACAAAAGGCAGAAGCGAAAAAAGCGCCATTGTTAACAATAGCTGTAACACGGGATTTAAATCTTTTAATAATACATCCATTAATAATTCCCTCTTTTTGCCTGATTTTTATCCGAAAGCTCTTTTAAAAGACTTCTTATAACCTGTTTATTTTCTTGTTTTTCCTCATTTAAATGAAGATTGATTTCTTCTTCATTCAAATCAAAAACCGGCTTATTTTGATATACTTGCGGTGTTTCGATTTTATTTTCGTTTAACTTTGAAATTAAAGTGACTTTATCATTGGAAGACGCTATTAAAAAATTTTCATCTTTACATTTAATGACATATAAAAGTTTTCTGTCGGGAAGCCTTAACATATCAACTATTTGCAAAAGTGAATTTTTTTTGTGCGGGTTTAATAAAACCGTTTTTTTGTATACAACGTAGGCAATGATTAAAATTCCGACCATTGCAAAAGTATAAACTATGAAACTTGCTATATAATGAATCAATTTTTATTCCTCAAAGTTTGAATAATCAAAATCTTCTTTTACGTTATTTGCCTGCGCCTGAGGCTTTGCGGCGGGCTGAGGCGCTCTTTGTGCCGGAGCAGACTTTTGAGGCGGCGTTTGTTGTTTTGCCGCAGGCTGAGGCGCTCTTTGTGCCGGAGCAGACTTTTGAGGCGGAATTTGCGGCTTTTGTATATTTTCTTTTTTATCCGCATACACTTCCGTAATCTTTACCCCATATTTATCATTTATAATGACAAGTTCACCTTTAGCAACGATTTTATCCTCAACAAAAAGAGAGATTTCATTGTCTGTAATAGTTCCGACATCAATCACAACCCCTTTTGTAATTTGTTTTAAATCGCCTAAACACATTTTAACTTTTTGAAATTCGGCGCTGACCTCAATTTGAATGTCATCCCACATCATTTTATTTTCGGGCATAATTTCTTCCTTATATTCATCATCTTTTACATCTTCAATTTCAACATCATCTTCCAAGTCAATTATTAAAGAAGGGTCAGGGTTGACTTCAAAATTAAATTCGGAATTTGCAACTTTTAAAGTCATTTTCTTAATATTACTTTTTTCAAGAAGGATAATGTCATCTCTACTCAGATTTTTCAGGTCTTCCAATGAAATTTTTGCATATCCCGTTAATATGTCAACGAAAACCGAATTTTTCAAAAAAGAATCTGCAGAAAAGTTATCAACGGTTTTTAAAAATTTAATATCACACCTGTTTAGAGGAAGCGTTATAAGAAGTTTTCCCGTGTTCATTTCTTTGTGTTTGATATTAAAAATTAAAGTTGCTTCCAGTTTGTTCAGCGGGTTTATTTTATTCGGATTTTCATCGGAAATTAAGAATGCACTGAGTTTTTTTACCAAATATTCAAAATATGAATTTAAAATTTGCTGTTCAAGTTCCGTGAGTTTTTCAAGGTCAAACACCGGATAATTTGACCCGAAAAGGTCATGAAAAATAATTCTTATGAAATCTGAGGTTATTCTTAATATAACATTTTGTTTATTTTTAATAGAAATTCTGCAAGTATAAAAAAGTTCGTTTTTAACAAGAGGGTGGTCTTTCGGGTTATTGTTTTCAGTTATGGCACACAAAAACATGTCAAAATTGTCTTCAAAAAAGATTGAGGTGCTCTCTTTGATACTTTTTTGAATATTTGACGTGAACCAGTCATATGAATAGTTAAGGTAAAGTTTATGTTTGTCTAGCATATTTTAAAGACATACTCCCCCGTTTAAAATTATAAACAAGAATTAATATGGGGGCAAAATATTAAGGGTTATAACAATTTTTTATTAAGGTTATTCACAAAAAAAGCATTTTATTTTGAAAAACAAAAAAGTAAGGTATAATAATTTTTAACAGTTAGGAGATTTTTAATGCAAGAAGAAATGAAAAAATTTAACACGGCACAGCTTTTGTGCTTTTGTTTAGGGTTTTTCGGGCTTCAATTTGCATGGCAAATGAGGCTTGCCTTATCAGGGCCTGTTACGGAAAAACTTGGGGCTGACCCTCTTATATACGGGTTGATTTCGCTTGCCGGACCGTTTTCAGGCATGGTTGTTCAGCCCATTATAGGCGCACTCAGTGACAGAACAACATCAAAGTTCGGAAGAAGAAGACCTTACCTTTTAGGCGGGGCAATATTAGCTTCGCTTGCACTTTGGATTTTCCCGAATTCGGGAACAATCGTTAACTATTTTTCAAACTCTTTCGGCGTAGTTCTTGCACCGATTTCAGGTTTAATTTTGGCGGGAATTATGATATGGATAATTGACGCCTGTGTTAACATTGCCCAAGGTCCTTATCGTGCGCTTGTTCCCGATGTCATACCAAAAGAGCAGCATGCCATTGCAAATTCGTTTTTAAGTTTTGCAATAGGCTTAGGGTCTGTTATTGCGGCAGCAACACCACCTGTTCTAAGCAAATTTTTCGGAATAGACATGCCTGATACGGCACAATTTTTAATGGCGGCAATTGCTTTCACGGGCGGTATGATTATAACTTGTGCAACAATTAAAGAAAAACAACATATTCCGACAAAAAAAGAAAATGAAGACGGAAAGAAAAAATCTTTTCTCTCATCCCTTAAAGAGTTTTTAACAACTTCACCCGAAATAGTTAAAATTTGCATTGTTCAGCTTTTTACATGGATTGGAACAATGTGTTTGCTTTTATATTTTACCCTTTTTGTCGTTCACAATTTATACGGAGTTCCGGACATTATTCAAAATGGCACGGAAGCTTTATATGAGTCAACAAGATTGAGCGGAACAAATTTTGCCCTTATATGTATGGCGCTTTTTAATTTGGTTTGTTTTCTTGTTTCAATTCCTCTGGGCGTTTTGTCGACAAAATTCGGGAATAAAAAAATTCATTTTGTTGCCCTTGTGTCAATGGCTCTTGCTTATTTAATTTTGGGCTTTGCACACACAAAACTCCTTGTTGTAATAGGAATGGGGCTTGCGGGCATAGGCTGGGCTTCAATTTTGGCGCTTCCTTTTGCAATGCTTTCTCAATATATTAAAGAAGGCACGGAAGGCTCTGTTATGGGAATTTTTAATATTTTTATAGCAGGACCTCAGGTTGTCGTTTGCACAATTGTGGCTTGGATAATTAATCAAAATACATATTCTGTTGATAGCGGAATTTATTATCATTGGGAATATGCCTTCTTTATCGGCGCAGTTATGCTTCTTTTGTCGGCATTTTCAACCTTAGCAATAAAAGAAAAATAAGCTTAAATAAAAAGCCTTGGAAAAAATAACTTTCCAAGGCTTTTTTATATGTTTTTTAAAAAAGGCATTATTTTTTTACACAGCGAACAAAGATTGGAAGTTTGTCATAGAAAATGGCTCCTTCCATAAACCCTATTCTTGTTGAAAGTTTTACTCCGTTTTTATTGAAAAAAACATTCCCTGTTCCATAATCTCTGTCTTGCCTCATATTAAAAAGAGGAGCATTTACAAATAAAGAAGCAAGCTCATATCTTTCCGGAAGCCTTGAAGATGAATCTTGTGTTTTGCAAATATTAGTTGCATCATCAATTTCTATACTGCCATACTTATTGGCATTTTCAGATGAGGAGTCATTATTTACAGGAATTGGCGCCCCAACAATTGAATCGGTGGAACCAAAGGCGGTTACAACACCAATATCTTTGCCCATTTGGTTTGGAGCTTTTTCACCGTTTACATCAAAAACTAAGTTAACACAGACAAATTGTTGAAGATATCCCCAATTTATTTCATGAACAGGAGTGCAATTCGGGTTGTAAAACACAAGCACCGATTCTCCGTTTAGGGTTTCAAAGGCTGCGGCTTTTGTGTTTTGAATAATTCCGCCGTTAGCTTCGGTGTTTGCCCTATGATCATCTTTTAAAGTTTCATGCACGGATGTCATAAGAGGGTTTAGCGCTGTAATATCTTTTGGGGTTGAAATTGATTTTTCCCCGTCTGATGTTGTAATTGTGGAAGGAAAACCGCAAGAAGCTATCTTATCACTCGAACATATGCTTGCAATCTTATAAACCTTAGATAAACCTTCCGTTATAAAAATCTGTGCCGCATTATCAACATCAACCGTCCCGTCCGTTTTAATTCCATAACCGTTTAATCTTTTCATTTGAGGAAATGTCTGACTCATTCTTGCTTGAAATGCTTTAGTTTGCGCTTCCCATGCTTTTTCCTGAACATTTGCCATTAAAGAAGGAATGGTAATAGCCGCAACAATTCCGATTATAGTTAATGTTATTAAAATTTCAGCAAGGGTAAAGCCATTTTTATTCGGGTTTAGTTT
>CANRGC010000012.1 GCA_947630045.1 Candidatus Gastranaerophilales bacterium | reverse complement strand
CCTCCTGTAACAGATCCTACAGAACCGAGTGAAACAGATCCGACAAATCCTCCTGTAACAGATCCTACAGAACCGAGCGAAACAGATCCGACAAATCCTCCTGTAACAGATCCTACAGAACCGAGTGAAACAGATCCAACAGGACCTAGTGAAACAGATCCTACAGAGCCGAGTGAAACAGATCCGACCACTCCGAGTGAAACAGATCCTACAGAACCGAGTGAAACAGATCCGACAAATCCTCCTGTAACAGATCCTACAGAGCCAAGCGAAACAGATCCGACAAATCCTCCTGTAACAGATCCTACAGAACCGAGCGAAACAGATCCGACAAATCCTCCTGTAACAGATCCTACAGAACCGAGTGAAACAGATCCGACAAATCCTCCTGTAACAGATCCTACAGAGCCAACAGATCCGACAGACAATCCAAATCCGGATCCTCCAATACCTACAGGGCCTTCAGATCCGGATCCGACAACACCGAGCGATCCTACAGGACCAAGTGACCCGACAGATCCTATCGATCCAACAGATCCTGAGCCAACAACGCCAAGTGATCCAACAGATCCTGAGCCAACAACGCCTAGCGATCCTATAGATCCTGATCCTACGGACCCAACAGATCCGACAGATAACCCAAATCCGGATCCTGATATACCTACAGGACCTAGCGAAACTGAGCCCACTGTTCCAAGTGAAACAGATCCGACTACACCGAGTGAAACAGATCCGACAACACCTAGTGAAACCGATCCAACTACACCTAGCGAAACAGATCCGACCACACCGAGTGAAACCGATCCAACTACACCTAGCGAAACAGATCCAACCACTCCGAGCGAAACAGATCCGACAACACCTAGTGAAACAGATCCGACCACTCCGAGTGAAACAGATCCGACAACACCTAGTGAAACAGATCCTACTACACCTAGTGAAACAGATCCAACCACTCCAAGTGAAACAGATCCGACAGGACCGAGCGAACCTGACACTCCGGATCCGACAGACCCGACAGGACCAAGTGATCCGACAACACCTAGTGAACCGGATACTCCTGATCCGTCAGATCCTACAGATCCGACTATCCCAAGTGATCCTGATTGTGAGCCTGAAGACGATCTTGAACCCGATATGGGCGAAGATACCGAAAAAGATGATTGGGAATGGTTCTTTGGAATCTAATCAGAAATTAAATCTAACGAAAAACGCACTTTTTAACAAGGTGCGTTTTTTGTTTTGTTAAAATTATTTTAAATGCCCTCTTAAAATTTGACTTTTAAAATAAAAAAAATTATTATAAAAACTATGTTACCTGTTATAAGTGAAGAAAATTATCAAGTTGTCATCAGTGAAGTTTTAAATGACCTTCCAAACTGGCGAAAGTCAATGATACACTATATCAAAGAAGACAATCCCGAAGTAAACAGTGCCATTGTTCAATTGGCACAATCAACTAATCTTGATCCAAAAGCTGTTGCCACAGGCGCATATGCTGTTTATAAAATGTTGGAACATGCCTTTGAGGAACAAGCCTTCATTAAAGATGATGAAGACTAATTTTTGTTACATTTGTTTATTTTAAAGGGTTTTTACTTTTAATTTAGTGTAAAATATTGTTATCATCTAGTAAATCAGGAATTAAAATGGAAGCTAACTCATATAAAGACATGCCCTACATAGCAAAAATTCTTCAAAACATTAGGGATGTCATAGAATGGGACTCAAAACAAAAACAACCCCTAATTTTAAGAGTTAATGAGGCATTTATTTTTAAAGTGGCGAGAAAAGCTATTCTTGAATCGAATTCACGCTTTTTAATGTCAATTGCGGGTGAATCGGCTTCAGGAAAAACGACTCTTGTTAAAAACACCGCAAAAGCTTGCCTTAAAAACGAAACAAACGATTTTTACACCGTTGTTTGCTGTGATGATTATTACAAAGACGCTTCAGATGAGCTTAAAAAAGCGGGAAGCTATGAGGCGCTTTTTGCTTCCGGTTTCACCTTCGACACGCCTGATGCCATTGATTTAGACCTTATGAAAGAACATCTGATTAAATTAAAAGCGGGCGAAAACGTGTTCTGCCCTTCTTACAATTTTGTTACCTGTGAGAGCATAAAAAATGCCGTTGAAAAAAAAGCTTCAAAAATCATTCTAAATGAAGGTTTATACGTTTTAAACGAGTCTTTAAGAGATATTGTTGACGTCAAAATATTTGTTTACACGCCTTTTGAAATCATTAAAGAGCGCTGGTTTGCCCGTGCCGCTTCAAGAGGTAAAATCGGTAAAGCCGCACAAATGCAATTCCATGATGTTAACCAGACCGCATTTCGATATATAAGACCGACCATGGAAATTTCCGATATTGTTATTAACGGTCTTACAACGCATGAATACATTGAAGAAGTTGCAAACAAGCTTATATTCGCCGTTACGTCCGTTCTAAAGGAAGTTAAACAAACAGCAAATAGTATTTGACAATCTTCTTTTATCATAATATTATAACTATTGTTCCGATATTGGGGCGTCGCCAAGTGGTAAGGCACCTGGTTTTGGTCCAGGCATTTCGGAGGTTCGAGTCCTTCCGCCCCAGCCAATTAAAACTCCTGAATTTCAGGAGTTTTTTTCATGGTATAATCCGACTTATGGAAAATAAACTGAAAAATTTTCTTCTAAATGACAATTGTTATTTAATTCACTACGCTTGTGACGGGTTTTATACGGGATATGGCTCTGCCCCGAGAGTTTACTGCATTGTTGTTAATGATTTTAAAGAAAACACATTAAAAGAAGTGTATCTTGACCATTTTTCCCAAGATGACCTTCATTTTGCAGAGGTTGAAACCTTAAAAAACTTTGCCGAGTTTATCGGCAAAAAACCCTATCTTATCCATTGGAATATGAATTCTGACGGTTTCGGGTTTAAAGCTCTATACGCAAGGTGCAGAGAGCTTGGAATTGAAATAGAAGAATTAAATGAAGAAAATAAATTTGATTTAGCCTCGTATGTTGAATTTATTGCGGGCAAAAAGCTTTCAATAAAACAAATTCTTATGATGAATAATTTCTTATATGAAAATTTTTTAGACGGCAAAAAAGAAGTTGAGGCGTTTAATAATCGAAATTATAATGCGGTCATAAAATCTCTTGAAGATAAAGTTTCGGGGCTGTCAGACGTTGTAGACAACATTCTAAACAACAAATTAAAAACCGAGTTTCCGACTCGTCCTGATGACGGTTTAACCAAAGAGGAACGCAGAAACCTTGCTCTAAAAATAGCCGAGTCAAGAGAAAGAATGATTAGTGATATTGAAGAACACAACAGAAAAGTTTTAGAACATAATGAAAGAGCTATGAAAAAATCAGATGCACCAACTCAAGAAGAAGGGCTTTTATTTTATGACTCAAAACACCCTATAATGTCGCTATTTGTAAACTGGTTTGTAAATAAATAAACTTGCCCGAAAGATTTGATATGGTATTATATTTTGTGCAAAAAAGTTGGAGAATAAATGAGAGTTCTTGTCGGAATGTCGGGCGGGGTTGATTCCTCGGTTGCGGCGCTTTTATTAAAAGAAAAAGGTTACGATGTTGTTGGCGCAACAATGCTTACTTGGGGCAAAAGCGACTTTTTTAAAAACTTGGAAGAAAAAATCAGCTCAAAAGAAGAAAAAAAGTTTACCCATGGCGCATGTCTTTGTCCGAACGAAGATGAAGACGTTGACGAAGCGGCAAAAATTGCTGAAAAAATCGGCATAGAATTCCATGTAATAGACTGTTCCAAAGATTACGAAGAAATTGTTATAAATTATTTTAAAAATGAATATCTTAAAGGAAGAACCCCGAACCCTTGTGTCAAGTGCAATCAAAACATTAAATTCGGGGCGTTTCCCACCCTTGCAAAAAAATCAGGAATTTCGTTTGATAAATTTGCAACGGGACATTATGCCAGAATTGAATTTGAAAACGGAAGATACCTTCTAAAACGTGGAATTAATCCAAAAAAAGACCAGTCTTACTTTTTATACGGACTTTCGCAAGAACAACTCAAAATGACCATGACGCCTCTCGGAAGCTATACAAAAGAAGAAATTCGTGAAATAGCAAGAAAAAACGGGCTTGAAGTTGCGGATAAACCTGACAGCCAAGATTTTTACAACGGAGATTATAATGACATTTTGGACCAAGCGCCCAAAAAAGGTAATTTTGTCGATATTAACGGCAAGATTTTAGGCACTCATAACGGTTTTTGGAACTATACAATCGGGCAAAGAAAAGGAATAGGAATTGCTGCGCCGGAGCCTTTATATGTAAAAGAACTCAGAAAAGACACGAATGAAGTCGTTGTGGCATATAAGATTGAATCAATGAATAAAGGCTTAATCGCAAGTGACATAAAGCTTAGCGCCGTTAATGAAATTAAAGACGAAATTGAATGTAAGGTAAAAATTAGGTCATCTCAAGAGCCGAGAGAAGCTGTTATAAAGCCTGTTGGCGACAAAATCGAGGTAAATTTTACAGATTTGCAAGACCCAATCGCAACGGGTCAATCTGCGGTGTTTTATCTTGGTGACGTTGTCCTTGGCGGGGGAATTATTGAAAGCGTTTTTTAAGCTATATATCCCAGCTTACCCCGAATTGAAGCCCGACACCGTTTCTGCCGCCCCCTGTTAAATATGTTTGTCCAAAACAGCTGTATTTATCGGGCACACTCTTTCTTACGCCCGCACCATATAAAACAAAAGGTTTGACGCTTAAAATCGGAAGCGAAACGTCATTTGCAAAAAATTTTGCTTTATCAATTAAGTTCCAAATCATTCCGACATTTATATAAGGTTGATATTGGTTATCTAAATTTGCAAAAATTCTGACCGCAGGGAATATTTGTATAGCATTTAAAGGCGATGATTTAATTTTAACGTTATATTCGTTATTAAAATTAAATGTATTTACAAAAGTGTAAGAAAGAAGGCAGCTTGGCTGAATTATAAATTTTTCACCTTTTATATGAAGGTTATATCCGCTTTTTACCGCCCCGCCCGTCATAATCATCGGAAAAGTCACCCCTTCACTTTTGCAAGCGTTTGCACTAACGTTTGCGGTAAATCCGGCAAAAAATTTTCCTTTATATGCCATGGCAACCCCGCCTATGGTTCCGCCGTTTTGATAAATATCAATTCCTTCAAATTCTTGATGAGAACCGTTATAGGCGCCGTAATTTCCATAAACCAAAGTCCAGCCTCTTTTTAATTTTAAAGGCTCAAATTCGTGTCCGAAAAAACTTCCGTATGCAAAGTTTGAAACTTTGGGCGCATTTTTCAGAGGAACATTTTCAAAAACGGCATAAGGCATAATCCACAAATTACCGTTTTCAAGTTTATAAACTTTTCTTTCATTGTAGGCATATCTGTTTGGAAAGTTTTTTGAAAGGTAATACATATCCATATTTCTAAAAACATATTCATAAGAGTTAATTTGAGTTAAATATCCGCCGACTTGAGCTGCAACCCCGCCCGATAACACGGAAGGGTTAAATTCATTGTCAATTCTGTTAAAGTTTAAACTTCCCGAATTTTTATCATAAAAAACACTATACTTGTAAATTGGAAGGTTTACAACGCTTTCGCCCTTATATCTGAACGCCTCTTTCAAAAGATTTCTTAAGTTATCTTTCATATCCAAATCAAAAAGATTAAAGCTGTAACTTTTTTCAACAGCGGGAGATAGCCTGTTAAAGCCGTAAATATCAATATAATGTCCCGAGGGCGAAAAACCGCTCAGACCGAATGTATCAGAAAGATTTTTTTCAAAATCAATATCAAGATATATTTCCATATCGTTGTTTAAGGTTAAGTTGCCGAGAGTTGTATTTTGCAAATAATCGTTTCTAAAGTCTAAAATACCGCCGTTATAAAAGAAATTTACCGAGTTTAAAAAATTTCCGAAATAGGTGTTTTCACCTTGATTGCTGTTTCCGAATTTTAAAGTTCCCTGATATAGATAAATCGTGTTATCGGAGACGTTATTATTTATGTTTATGGTGCCGCTTCCGTCTTTGTTTAGGTTCATAACCGAATTGGGATAGTCATGTATTTCTCCTGAAATTCCGTCGTTAATTGTAATATCATATTTTCCTGCGTTAAAATTAATTTCGCCCCCGCCGTTAAATATGGCATTTGAGCCTGTAGAATCACTGTTTCCCGTAAATTCAACTTCCTCTTCATCGGAAGAAAAGGTTATTGTTCCGTACATATTATGAACCGCCCCGCCAAGGTTTGCGGCTGTGTTATTAGTGAATTTTCCCGATAAATTTTTTATATTGCCCGAGTTAAAAATTGCTCCTCCGCCCCCGAAATAATCAGTTTCGGCATGATTATTTTCAAAATTTCCGCTTACTTTTTTTATATCACCGTTATTATATATTGCGCCGCCACCAAGGAAATTACCCGTGTTTTCGGAAAAATTTCCTTCAATTTCACCAATCTTGCCCGTATTATAAATTGCTCCGCCAAGACCCGTTTCGGTTGAATTTTTTGAAAAATTGCCCTTTATGCTGTCCACTTTGCCGTCCGTTAAATTGAACAAAACTCCGCCATTATTGACAGAGGTGTTATTATGAAATTCCCCCTGAATTTTATCAATATGCCCTCTGTTTGATACAACACCGCCCGAATCAGCCGCAGTATTATTCATAAATTCGCCCTGAAGATTTTCTATCGTTCCTTCTTCGTTATCAATAAAGCCTCAGAGGTTGCCCGAGAAATTTTTAACCTTAACATTATCAACTCCGAGGGTCTGACCGCCGTTTAACGTGAAGCCGCTTGAATTATTGCTTCCGTTTATTTCTTTTCCAAAGCCTTCAATATTTGCCTTGGGCGAAGGTGAGGGCAGGCTGTCATTTTCAAGCACAATATCTCCCGTAAGCTCAATTTCTTCTTCACCGTTTTTAAGCCCCTCTTTCAGCTTTTCGCAACAATCTGCGTCAAAAGCGAAAACTGCCTGTTGAAATAAAAGCAATATAAGAAAAATCCTCATTTATCAATAAATACAATCTATGATTAATGTTAACAATTGGACACTTCTTTATGCCGAACAGGCAAAATATGAAAATCTTTATAACAAAAAATCAGGGAGTATAATTTATGGAATGGAAGGGAATAAGATAAATTCAAAAATTTTAATTGTGGACGATGAGCCCCAAATAAACAGGCTTATTGAGCTGGTTTTACTTTCCGAAGGTTTTTGCAACATTGAAAAAGCTTACGGCGGATATGAGGCGCTTGAAAAAATAAAAGCAAACAAGCCCGATTTAATTCTTCTTGATGTAATGATACCCGAAATTGACGGTTACAGCCTTTGCAAAATGATTAAAGAAAATAACAGTTTAAATTCAAGTAAAGTTATAATGCTGACGGCAAAAAAAATGGAAGAAGATATTTTAAAAGGCTTTGAATGCGGCGCCGTTGATTATATATCAAAGCCTTTCAGCAACAAAATTCTTGTCGCAAGAATAAAGGCGCACCTTGGCGGAAAAAGTTCCGCAATACAAAAATATAAGGACATTACGCTTGACAGAACAAAAAAAGCGGCTTATATAAAAGGGGTTCAGATTGAACTTACCAAATTTGAGTTTGAAATTTTTGAAACCTTCATGTCAAACATAGGAATGACTTTTTCACGCTCAAATTTGCTTTCATATCTTAGAATTGACGGCGGTTTTGACATTTCGGAACGTGCCGTAGATTTTCATATTGTTAACTTAAGAAAAAAACTCGGAGAATTTGGCTCTTATATAGAAACGGTAAGAGGAATGGGATATAGATTAAAGGAAGAAGAAAATTGAGAAAACGTGACAGATTTTGGTTAAATCAACTTTTGGTTTTGGTTATATTAATTTTGGTTTTTATAGGCGTGTCGCTTTTTAACATTTTGCAGTTCAACAATTCCTATATGGAAGAAGAATATGAAGAACTTGAAATGACAAAAAAGCATATTGAATGGGCAATTAAGCCTTTTTTGAAAGAAAAAAACTATAATATGCTTCAAAAATATTGTGACGACCTTAAAAATGAAGATGTTGTGTTTAGAATTTTTAACTCTAAAGATGAACTGCTTGCAACATCAGACAAAAACAACGAAAGCGGGCTTTTAGACAACGAAGCGTATATTTCTGACGACGGGGATAAAAAATTAAGAATTTACAAACATTCAAATCATGATAAAAAAATCGGGTTGATATACGGTCTTTCAAGCGGAAATGAAGACTATTACCTTGAAATTGTAATCTCTCAAGCCGACGTTATGAAGTCTATCTTGGATGCAAAGGCGAGCGTTTTTGTTTTTCTTGTTATATGGACATTTCTTGGCATTATTGCCTTTATAAGAGTGTTTTATTCAATAAGAAAGTCTTTCAGCAAGCTTGAGGACAGTGTTATACAAATTGCAAACGGAAATTTAGACAAATATATTGACATACCAAAAAGCGAACTTCTTGAAGAACTTGCCATATCCGTTAACAAAATGGTTCAAAGGTTGAAAATGCAAATAAAAAGGCTTTCACAGCTTGAAAAGTATAAATCGGAATTTTTACAAAATATAACTCACGAGATTAAAACTCCGATTACGGCAATTAATTCGGCAATTGAACTTTTAGAGAGCAAAAATTCAATCTCTGATGAAGATGAAGAATGTTTCGAAATTATAAAACATCAGGTTGAAGCCATAAACAAGCTTGTAAACGACATTTTAAGCCTTTCTGAAATTGAAGCTAAAAAAGTTGATGAAAAAAAGAATTTTAAAACCTTTTCTTTGAATAAAACAATAGAAAATTTAACAGATTTACTTATCTGCCCCGATGTTAAAATTTCGTTTAAAAAGGAAGACGAGCTTGAAATTAACGGAGATGAAGACCTTATTTCAACCGCAATAACAAACCTTATTATAAATGCGGAAAAATATGCTAAGACAGACAAAATTGACGTAAAATTATCCAAAAGAGGCACAAATGCGGTTATTTCCGTAAAAGACTACGGAATTGGAATTTCAGGCGAACATATTAATAATATTTTTGAAAGGTTTTACAGGGTTGATAAAGCCAGAAGCCGTGCTCTCGGGGGAACGGGGCTTGGGCTTGCAATCGTAAAGAATATTGCGGAACTTCACGGCGGAACGGTAAGTGTCGAAAGCGAAGAAGGCAAAGGTTCCGAATTTATAATAATTTTACCGTTGGAGAACAGTCTTGTATAATTTCTGGTTTAAACTTTCCGCAAAAATAAGATTTCTTATCATAGGCAGCTTTAATGCTCTTTTTTCTTATTTAATTTATTCTCTGCTTTGTCTGATTTTGGGAAGCGAATATTATCAGCTTTCGCTTGCGCTTTCCTTTGCACTGTCATCCGTTGTTTCGTTTAATATGCAAAAACACTTTGTTTTTCAAAGCAAAGGCAACTTTTTAAAAGAATATCTGAAATGCTGCACAAGCTGGCTTATAAGTTACGCAATCAACGCCCTTTTGCTTGAAATTTTTGTGAGCGTTTTAAACATAAATATTTATCTTTCCCAGTTTTTTGCAACCGGTATAACCGCCGTTTTTACTTACATTCTTTTTAAATATTTTGCTTTTAAAGAAGGGAATAATCGCCCAGAATAAACCCGAGTTTTTGAATTTCTTCTTTTAAGTGTTCCTTTTGAGTAAGGCGAAATTCTGTTTCTCGGGGAGAAATTTCACCGTCATCATAGTTTGCGGGGTGAATAACGCCTTCGACTATTTTGTTATTTTTAGAAGCGCTAAGACCGCCTTTAAGAGCAAATATATCCATCATTCCGGTATATCCAACCCCGATAATGCTGTCATTTGAAATAAGCCCGAAGCCGTTTAGAGAGTTTCTGTTTATTAAAGTAAAAAAGTTAAGAAGTAAAACTTTTATAAGGTTTATAAAATATTTAACCGAAAGCCCTTTTTCGGGAACAAAATAAAGATTTTCATACTGGGTTCTTACATAGTGAATTTTATAAACCATGGCAAGTCGGCATACAATTTTAAAAATTGAAGGAATGGCATGAACGTGAACATGAGAATCAATGTGAACAATATTTGCATATTTTTTAGCAAGAAGAATTTGAGCTCTGAATTCATCCTCAATTTGAGATAAAAGAACGGGGTTTGCCTGATTTAAAAGAAGATAAAGATAACTCTTATTAAAATATCCGTTTTCATCAGTGAGAAGTGAAGGGTTAGTTAAAGATTTCCCTTCCATAATATTAAGATGAACCCCGATTCCAAGTCCGGAACATTTCGGAATAATTTCATTTACAGCCTCAAGAAAAGCGTCTTTAAAATTAACAAGCAAGCTTGCGCCCGAAAGGTTGCCCGCATTGAAGGCAAGAAGAACCGCCCTGTTATGATACTTATCCATTCCGAAATCATCGGCGTTTAATATAAATTTTTTCGACATATTTTTTCCTTACAGGTTCACGGTCTTATTAATTTGATACAAAGGTCTTCCCTTTACTTCAATTAAAATCATGCTCAGATATTCCCCTATTATACCAAGTGACATAATAATAATTCCGCAGAAAAATGCAATCGTCATTATAATTGATGTCCAACCGGGGATAGAGTAATGTTTTAAATAGCTTCTTATTGCGTAAATTAAAATTGAGGCGCTTATTATTGAAGTTAAAAAGCCTGTGATTGTTATAAACCTTAGAGGCAAAACCGAAAAGCTTGTAATCGCAGTCCAAGCAAGCCCGATAAGTTTCGGAAGGGTATACTTTGTTTTTCCGGCAAGTCTTTCCGTACAATCGTAATAGATATCCGCAGACTTAAGCCCGATATTTTGAACAATTCCTCTTAAAAATATTGTCCTTTCGCCGAATTCTTTGAGTTTAGAAACGGCATTTTTTGTTAAAAGCCTGAATTCCGAATGATTTTCACGTATATTTATTCCCATTAAATTCATAAGCTTATAAAAGAGTCGGGCAGTAAACCTCTTAAAAAAAGTGTCCGTATCTCGTCTTTTTCGACAGCCGTATACAATATCACAGTCTTCTTTTGCTTTTTTAACCATATCTGCTATCAGCATATAATCGTCCTGCAAGTCAGCGTCAATCGTAACGTAATAATCAGCTTCGTTTAAATTAAGCCCCGCAAGAAGCGCATACTGCTGTCCAAAGTTTCTGGTTAAATCAATGAGTGCAACTTTTTTATTTTTCTTTGAACAATTAATTATTATTTCGGCGGTTTTATCTTTACTGCCGTCGTTTACAAAACAAACCCGACTGTCTGAAGAAATAATGCCGTCATTAATCATAATATCAAGAAGCATAGAGAGCTGTTCAACGGAATATCCGATGATTTCTTCTTCATTATAGCAAGGAGCAATGATAACAAGTTTATTATTTGACATAAGAACCCTCTAAAATCGAATATTTATACCCTTTTATTTTTGTTTTTAAGGGAATATTTTTTAAAAATTTGTTTTTTACTATAACTATATAGTTTTGGTTTTCTAAAGCTTTATGCAGTTTTGATATTTCGTTTTTCCCGAGGAAAAGAACCTCTCGCTTATCTCCGTAATACAAAAGAGAATATTTATATCCCGTGCCAAAAGCTGCAATCTTTAAATTATTTTCCTTTGCTAATGAAGCAAATTTCATTAAATCGTTTTGACCGAAAGTATAGTTAAATTGATATATTCTGACGGTTAAAAACCCGAACAGCAAAGATGAGAACAAAAGAAAAGATATAAAAAGTTTAAACCTGTCTTTTTTATACAAGAAAAAGGTGCCAAAAAGTGCATAAATCAGAAAAATAATTTGAGCCGTTAATTGAACATTAAAAAAGCTTGAATATAGCGTTTTATCCATAAAAAATCCGGCAAGCGGAGAGAATACCGCACAAAAAACAAGCAAAAAGGAAAAGGCATACAAAAATTTATCAGTGAGCTTAGAGCCAAAATCAATATATTTAAGCCAAATATATGCGCAAAGCGGAGCGATAAAAGGATAAACGGGCAGAATATATGTAATAAGCTTTGCTTGAGAGGTTGAAAAGAAAAGAAGAATTGATAAGACAGCAATAAAATTTAAGGCTAAAAATTTTGAAAAGTCGTCTTTTTTATAATCAAACTCAAATTTTTTTGAAGCAAAAAATTGTTTAAAAGTTTCTATAGTTTTTGGAATAATAACAAATATGTGCGGGAAAAGCCCCCATAGAAGCACAATAAAATAAAAAGAAAAAGGCTCGTTTCTATGAATTATATCAGACCCCAAAAAGCGCAATATATGGTGTTTTATAATATATTCGGCGAAAAAATAATCACCGTAATTTATCATCATAAATATATGCCACGGTAAAATTGCAAGAAAGAAAAAGACAACCGCCCAAAGATATTTAAAGGTTTCTTTATAAGTTTTAAAAACAATTGAAGATATAAAAACGACAATAAACGGAAGTATCGCCCCCGGAATTCCTTTCGCAAGAACAGCCAGTCCCGAAAAAAGATATGCTAAAATCCAGAAATATTTTTTATATTTTTCAGTGCAAAAAAAGGTATAAAAATAGAAAAAAATTGAAGCCGAAACAAGACTTGCAAAAACACCGTCCAAAATCGCAAGTTTTGTAATTATCATATATTCAAGAAAGGTAAGAAGCGAAGCGCCTGATGCAAAAGCAAATCTGTCGTCTTTAACTTTTTTTGAAAGAGAAATTAAAAGAAAAAGCGGCAAAAGAGAGATTAAAACCACGGGCAGCCTTGCCGAAAACTCCGAAACTCCCAAGAGCTTAAACGAGAGAATTTCAAGCCAGAAAAATAGAGGCGGTTTTTCAAAAAAGAATTCACCGTTTAATATAAGGGTCATATAGTTTTTGTCAGCAAACATATCTGACGCCATGGAAACATATCTTGTTTCATCAATGTCAAGAAGCGGGTAGGCACCCAGAAAAAGAATGTATGCCGATAAAAAAATCGCAAAAAGAAATATATAAAGATAAAAAACTTTTTTAGTCATAAAACTCCGCCAAGTATGTACATAAATAAGCATAAAAAAGTTTTATTAGTTTTTTGTTAGGAAAAATGTTATTATCTAAAAATGAAAAAGATTTTATGTTACGGAGACAGCAACACTTTTGGTTTCAACCCGAAAGACGGCACAAGGTTTGATAAATCAACAAGGTGGACGGGGATATTACAAGACCTTCTCGGTGATAATTTCCATGTTATAGAAGGCGGGTGCAATAACAGAAACTGTTACGAAGAAAATAGCCAAAGCCTTGAGATGAACGGAGATAAGGTTATTTTTAAATATTTAAAATCAATTCCCGATTGCGTTTTGTTGGCGCTTGGAATTAATGACTTGCAAAAGCAATACGGTCATTCATGCGAAAAAATTGAAAACGGGATAGTAAACCTTGTAAAAATTACAAAAGAAAAACTTCCGAATGCAAAAATTGTTATAGTTGCGCCCGCAAGGCTGGATGAAAACGTTTTGAAAGGATATTTTTCATTCCAGTTTGATGAAAATTCTATTGAATATTCCAAAAAAATTCAAAAAATTTATAAAAAAGTGTCGGAAGATTTGGGTGTTTTTTACATAAATTTGGATGAATTTGCCGTCGTTTCAAAAGAAGACGGGCTTCATTTCGAACCGAGTGAACACAAAAAAATCGCAAACAGGGTGTTTAATCTTATAAAAGAAATTTTACCTAATCCATAAAACTTCATGAACAAAGGTTTTCGGGTTGTTGATATTTCCTTTTAATTTGATTTTAAATCTCCATTTTTCACTTTGAGCGTCATTTTGAATTTCTGTTCTTTTTAGTTTTCTTAAACAAATTGTCGCAACATCATGGGTCTTTGCCGCAGCTTTTGTGAGCCAATATAAGGGAATATGAAAAATTGTAATTTTTCTTGCGGTGTCATCATCATAATTGCCCGAAACATAGAGGTTAACTTTTTCCGATTTAACATTGAAGTCGCCTTCAAAAAGCAAGGATAAAATTTTATTATCAAGAAAAATTTGAGCGTTATAAATTTTATCGTCAGTAAAATCAAAAAGCCCCTGAATGTCAGATTTTTGGTCAATATCAACAGATTTGTCAATTTTTACAATATCTGAAAGAGAAAATTTATAAGGCTTTTTCTTTTTTGTTTTTTTAATTACAAACTCCGTATTTCCAAGTTTTGGAAGCGCACCGCCTTTTATGCTGAACCCGCCGTTACCTTCAACGGAATCAAACGTGCCGTTTAGTTTTGCATGTAAAAAGGCGGAAGCAGACCCCGCAAACTGTTCTTTTAAGTTAAAAACCTGATATGCGGCAATATTTGAGTCAATATTTTGCGCATAAAAGTATGCGTCTATTTTCTTTTTATCAAAGTCAACCTTTCCTGTTGCGGAAAGTTTACCTTTTGCAAAATCAACATCACTCATTGTAAAATCAAGCAAATTGTTTACAACTTTACCCTTAAGGTTTATATTTTGAATTAAAATGTTACCTTTTTTAAAAGTGCCGAGGTGTAAATCAATATTTTTTGCGTTTATAATGCGCCCTGTTTTAATTTCTTCAATTTTATCAAGGCTGAAACCCTTGTTTTTGTTGTTTGAGTGTACATAAATAAACGACTTTAAGGTTAAAGAAAGGTTTTCTATAAAAAGCTTTCTTGCAATAGAGTTTGAAAGTTCAATTTCGCATGTAAAGGGCTCATTTTTATAAGTTCCGTCAGATAAAATTGAAAGTTTTTTGCCGTTCCCGAAAACGGCTGCATTATCGATTTTAAAGCCCTTAAACCCTGTTTCTTGAAGAATAACGCTGCCTGAGAGTTCTTTTGTAAAAAAGTTATAAATAAAATCACCGTTAAAATATCCGCCGTCAAGCCTATCATCCAAAAAACCCAAAAGAGAAACGGGTGCATCTTTCATTGTTTTTAAAGATAAAATTTCGGGTCTGAATTTTCCGCCGATTTTCTTAATTTTGCCGTCCCCGAAAATAATTTCTTCCTTGCCTGTTGAAGATAAAACGGAATAAGAATAGTCGAGAATATCCATAATGTCGCCATTTTTGCTCGTTGTAAGCTCGAAAACTCTTTCTTTGTCAATAAGTCCGAGTGCGGTTGTAAAATAAGAAATGTCGGCACCATGCGGAAGCATTGCGGTATAAATTACGTTTGTTGTGCCGTCTTTAGTCAGATATTCAACATTGAGCCCGATTTTATTTTTGATTTTGAGGTTTTTAATACAGTTTTTGGCAAGTTCGTTTGTGGCAAAAGTCTTTAAGCTGCCCGACACTTCAAGCTTATTTGTTAAAAGACCCGTAAGATAAAAATTCCAAATGGCGTCTTCGCCGTTTACTTTCCCTTTAGAAGTCATTAAAACATCTTTATTATCAAAGTTAAATATAACATTTTTAAATTCCATGGGAATTAAAAACGAAAACGCACGGGCATAGAGATTTTTGACAACAACCGTTCCAAAAAAGCCTTCATTATTATATCTTAAGTTAATGTCGGTTTTTCCGTTAAAGTCTTGAAAGTTTTCAATAAAACACTTCTTATTTTTCTTAAATCTGTATATTGAAACAAAAAACTTTTCCAACAATGAAAACGGAACATCAGACCCCTCAATGATAATATCGGCGCCTTTTTTAGAATATAAAACTCCGTTTAAATCAAGTTTTGAGTTCCCGAAATATACTGAAAGATTATCCGTCTTTATCTCGTTTTTTTTGACCGATATTAAACTGTCTTTTTTAATGTTTGCTTGATATGGAATGTTTTTAAGTTTGCAAGTTAAATCAAGCGAAAGTTTTCTTTCGTTTTCGCCCGAAAAAGAAATGTTTTGCGCAATTATATCTTCATTTTCGCCAAGCTTGAGTTCCGCATATTTTATCTCGGCTTGAGGAAACTTTAAAACAACAGGCAAAAAATCTACACTTCTTTTTTTATCGGTTTTTTCATTTATGCGTTTAAAGTAAATTTTATCTACAAATAGTGTTCCTTTTGAAAAATCAAACGGAAAAGATGAAAAAGAAAGGTTTTCAACTTTTATAAATTCGACCCCGTCTTTTTTTGCGGAAAATTCATCGGCTGAAAAATGAATTTTTAAATTATAAGAAAGTAAAAATTTCGGGTTATCAGCCTCTATATCAACACCCGTTTTTTCTTCAAGTTTTGAAATAACGTAATTTCTGATATATTCAATATTAAAAACCTGCGGCAAAAGTACAATGGCAGAGAAATAAAAAAACGCCAAAATCAAAAAAACGACAGCAGAAATTTTTATAAAAAGTTTCATAAAAACATAATACTTAAAGTTTTAATTTTACACAAACTGTAAAGAATAAAAGCAAATTTTTAAATTTATACGTTTTACCTTATTAAACCCGTGCGGAGACATCATGAAGATTAACAATATAAGTTCCTTGAGCTTTCAAAGGGCTTTATCAACAAAAGAAAAGAAAGAATATTCAAAACTGACCGCCGATGCAAGAAAAGAACTTGGCATTGAGGAAACGGGCGCAATCATATTCGATTTCAACGCTCCTTCACAAAAAGGTCGTAATATTGGCATTGGCACGCTTAATTCAGCTTCCGCTGAAGATTTTGTTGATTTTTTAAAGGAACTTTCGGGAATTACAAAAATTCAAACAGGTCCGCAATCAGAACTTTCGTATAAGGGAAAATTCGGATATTTTAAGCCGCAAAAATCACCATATTCAGGCTCAACATTTTCTCTCGGCACCCATACGATAGATTTGGAAAAGCTTTCATGTGAAAAATACGGAAAAATTATTGACTTAGACACAATAAAAAACTACGACGAAAACTATCCGAACTCAAAACAAGAAAGGTCATACAGAGCTGATTATGACTATCTTTTAGGTTGGAATAAAGACGGGGTTTTATATAAGGGGCTGGAAATTGCGTATAAAAATTTTAAAGATAAAGTTGCAAACAATGACCCGATTGTTTTTAAATTAAACGGTGAATTTGAGGAATTTAAAAAGAACTTAACCGAAGATTATAAAAAAGACATTTTATTTGATATTCTTGCGCACAACTATCATAAAGAGGGAAAAGACTCCGTAAATCTTGAAGATTGGAGTTATACGGACAGATATCTTTTTTCAAATAAAGTTGATAACAAAACCAGAGAAAAAAGAATAAATGAGTTTAAAGACGAAATTGAGTTTTATAAATTTATACGGTTTATTGCAAAAAAACAACATATGGAAACAAAAGACGAACTGAACAAAAAGGGGATAGAACTTTTCGGAGATTGTCTTGTTTGTTTTTCGCAAAAGGAAGCTTGGGCATCGCCCGAATGTTTTTTAAATGACTGGTATACGGGGGGAATTGACCCGAATTGTTCCGATACAAACGGAATACAAGCTTGGAATTCACCCGCTCTTAACTATGATAAGCTTGGAAAATTTGATGATGAGGGAAATATAATTTCTCTTGATAAAACGGGAGAACTTCTTTACAGAAAATTTAAGCATTTTATGGAATTATATGACGGAATACGAATGGACGCCTTTTGGCAGTACGTCAGCCCGTTTATCTATAATCAAAATCTTGAAGGCAAAAACATTAAAGATATCGGAAATAAAATTTTAAAAATAATGGAAAAAGCCTCAGCGGACGCCAAAGGAAAAGTTGACCCCGAGAGTTTTGTGCTTGAACTTGTCGGGTATAATACCGAAAAAGGAAAGGCGCTTACAAAAAACAAATATCCGCACGTTTATTCAACGGCATATGCCGAATATAACGAAAACCCGAGAGATTTAATTGAAAAATGCGGATATAATGACGGTGCCTTTACAATAGGGGCAACAAACCATGATAACGACACCCTTGTAAATATATCAAGAGATGAAGAAAGAAGAAATCTTCATGAAAAGATTTTAAAAAGAAATCTTGGCGAAGGATACAAAAACATCGGGTATAACACGGAAGAATACAAAAAGCTTTCAAATTCCGAAAAAGAGGAAGAAGATTTCAGAACGGCAAAATTCTCTGAAATTTTCACCACAAAAAAACAGTATTACACCTTGCCCGACTTTTTCGGTATGAGCGAAAGAATTAATATTTCAGGCATTACCGATGATAAAAACTGGACAATCAGAATGCCCGAAAACTATGAAAAATTTTACTATTCACAAATTCAAAAAGGATACGGAATTAATATTCCAAAGGCGTATCAAGTTGCACTCGGCGCAAAAAATTCAAAAAACACTTATCTTATAAACAGATTGGGTCATTTTGCGGACATATTGCGCAAAAAAGGCGCCCTTACGACCAAAGAAGCCGATGAACAAGAGCGCCTGAATATTCTCAGTTAGAGGCTTGAGGCTGGGTCAAAAGCGATTTCATGAAATCTTTTGCCTGATTTTTCGCCCCCTCTTTTAACTTTTCTTTCACCTGTTCTTTGTCAACCGATTTAACGGCATTCACCGTGTTTTTAAGGGTGTCTTTTGTTTGGTTAATTTGATTTTGAACAGATTGAACTTTCTCTTGAATTGCTGCATTTTGAGTGTCAAGAGCGGATGTATCAACATCATTCAGCCATTTAAAAGACTTAACTGAACTTGACGAATCAATTCCGCCGTTAAAAAGAACAACAAACGGCTTAGAAGACGCATTCGGAGTTAAGGGCGGAATTAAAGAAAGATTGTAATTTTTTGGAGATTCATTCATTGCCTTAAGCAAAGATGAGGTCAAATTGCCCAGAGAAGGAATTAAAGAAGTGACCTTGCTCACGGCAAGATTTCCGATATTGCCAAGCCCTGAAACAATCGACTCGGAAAGTCTGCCCAAAATTGTAACGTTTGTCGTGCCGTTTAAAAGATTATATCTTCCGCTTACATAATATGCCATTGAGTTTCCCGAAAGAAGAATTTTTGAAATATTGGCATTCCCGCCTGAAAATGTCATGTTACCCTTAATATATTCAAATTTTGAAGCATTTTTAATCGGGGCGCTATTGGAAACAGACTGCGCCGCCGCACTTAAAAGCGCATTTTTAACAATATTTTGTGCAAAAAGAAGTTTGTTTAGCCCGCCTAAATTTGCAAGATAACCTTTTTCAACATCAAAATCGGCGCTTCCTTTCAAGGTTTTCATCATGTCGTTATATTCAACACCCTTGAAAGAAATGTCCGCATTAAAGCCGAGAGTGCCTGTCAGAGCATTTTTAATTCCTGCCGCCCCTTCAATAGCCTTAAGTGCGTCCATATTTTTTCCGCCAAATTTAACTTTGCAAGCGCCGGAAACAATGTTATAAATGACATCTCCCGCAAAGTTACCACCAAATGCCGAACCTTTAAGGTTGTTAAGATAAAAATCGTTTCCGATAAGTTTTAAATCTGTCTTAATATCGTTTGCAACGATTGTTCCCGATGTAAATTGCGCAACGTTGGCGTTTCCTTTTAAAATTGTTCCGTTCAGGTTTAAAAGGGTGTTTTTCATACTTACGGGTATTTCGGGAATATTGACCGAAGACAGATTTAAAGTCCCTTTTAAAACAGGGTTTTCCATTCTGCCCAGAATATCAATTCCGCCCGTAAACACAGCTTTAGACTTGTCAAACATCGGAATTACAATGCTTCCCTCGTTTAAAACGGAATATTTTAAGTTTAAATTTGATTTTGAAAGATCGACATTTCCAGTCAAAGTAGAATTAAGAGCTCCTTCGGTAAGGAAATTTAAAACAACTTTCGGACTCATATAGTCAGTGATTTCGCCCGAAAGAGTAAGGTTATTTTTTCCGAAAAGAACTTTTGTTTTGTTCATGGTGATTTTCTTTTCATCAATCTTAAAGGCAGGTGAATATAAAACTGCCGTCAGAGCGGGGTTAACAATTTTTACGTCCGAAGACTTTATGTCGCCCTGAAAGCCGCTTTTTGCAGAGGCTAAATCAATCGAAAGCGGATTTAAGAGAATTGAGGTGTCAGACGGAACATTTTTCAAGTTTAAGTCTGTTACACTAACTTTTCCCGTAATTTTTGGGGCGGTAAGTTTATCTTTAACGTTAACCTGAAGGGAAATATCCCCCGAATTAAATTTATTATCTTTTAAAAGAGCGCCTTGACCGAAAGAAATAAGAAGTCCTTTAATAGGAAGCTTTGAAGTATTTACGGCTATATCGGCAACGGCATCAGAAGAAATTTTTCCTTTAACGGTAAGAGGGGTGTTTGAAACCGAAAAACCGAGATTATTTATAAGAATGTTATTGTTATCAATAGAAATATCAGATTTTATGTTGTCAATTTTTACATTATAAAGCCCGTAATTTATATAGCCGTCAGAAAGTTTTAAATAGCCGCTTGAAGCAAGTTTTTTAAGATTAGACTTAATGTTAAAATCAACATCCAATTTTCCGTTACCGGTCAGTGTTTCAAGCTCTTTAATTCCCGCAACCTTTGCAAAAACGCCAACCAGATTAAAAATGCTGTTCAGCGTTGCATTCGATTTACAGTTTAAATCAATATTCGGGTTTTTGCCTGAAACAATTGTTCCTGCAAGCTTTGTGTTCTCATTGGCTGCGGTATAAAAATTAAGGTCAAGTTTAGACTTGTTGTTATTAAAGTCAAAAGACATATTGCTTTCAGGCAGGGGTTTTCCGCCCGAAATCAGGGTCATTTTATCTAAAACAAGTTTACCTTTAAGGTTAACATTATCAGCCGTGCCGAATGAAGTAACATCCGCAATAAGGTTAGCTTTAACTCCGTTTTGTTTAAGTGCTTTAAATGCGTCTGTTATATTAAATTGAATGTTATTTTCAGGCTTTGTTTCTTCAACAGCTTCGCCTTGAAGGGCAATAAAATCGTTTATGTCGATATCCGGCATGATTTTATTTAAAAGTTTTACATCATAAGTAAACGCTTCATATCCGTCAAGGGTGAGTTTTCCGACGGAAGAAATTTTTATTTTTTTATTAAATACAATTCCCGTAATATCAGTATTTGAGCCTGTCAGAGAATATCTTTTGCCCGTAGTTTCATCCGTAAAAGAAATGTTATGAGATTTTACCCTGATATCAGGCAATTTATTTGAAAGTTTTAAATTAAAAGGAAGCAAACTTGTCTGATTTTGCGGGGTTTCAGAAGTTTTTTCATCCTGTTCGATATTTTGAATAAAATCTGCAATTTTATATGTGCCGTCTTTTTTAACAATTAAATTTAAATTAATGCTGTCCGCAGAAACGACATCAGCTTCAATTTTGCCAAACAAAAGAGGAATTAAAGACATTTTTGCCTTAAAATTTTCTCCCAAAAAAAGTTCTTTGCCGTCAGGCTGAAAAACTTTAATCTCGCCGACTTTAACGCCGGCCGTTAATTTTGGGGTGGTTATAAGTTTTAATTCGTTAATATCAACCTTAAAGCCCGTTTTTGAAACTTCACTTGAAATTGTTTCAAGCAATTTATCCGAAAACGGAGCAAAAAATAGCGGAAGCAATAAAAACAAAAGATATAAAATCATAAAAAATGCCGCAATAAAAATTAAGATTTTTAAAAATATATTATTCTTCATAAACCTCACCCCTATAATATTTTTTAAAAAATTATAACACAGATAAAAAATAAAGCCCGCAAAAAACGGGCTTTAAATTGTTTATTTGAAAAGTTCTTCTTTTGAAAAAGAAGCGTACTCATCAGGCATAACCGTGTTCGGCGCTTTATATTTATCTTCAAGAGAACGTTCCAAAAGTTTTTCTCTGTCTTTTAAAATAACGTTGTCTGCGCTCATAACGTCAGAATTAATTGAAACAACGGACATTCTGATTGAACCTTCGGAAGGAGCTCCCGTTTTGCAGGTGTCTTTTTGAGCTTTATAGCTTGGCCAATTTTCGTCAAGCTCGTCTATTTTACAATATCCCATTTCGGGTTTTCCGTCCAAGCGCTTGTCAACTTCGTCTAAAATAACTTTGTTTACATACTCTTTTTGAGATTCAAAGTGGCACGTATCATAAACTTCGGTTCCGATAACTTCTTCGGCGTCTTTCTTTTCATATTTTTCAAGGAGTTTTGCCGCAATTTGAAGATGTTCGATTTCCATTGCAAGGAATTCTTCCCAAACAAGCTTAATTTTCGGGTCAACCTCATCTTTGTAACAGTTATGGTAACAACAAACTTCCATAAATTCTCTTAAAAGAAGTTTTTCAAGAGGAGTTTCATTAGGGTCAATCAGGGTTTCATACATGGTTACATGTTCTTCTTCCACGTCGCAAATTTCGGCATAAAGCTTTTTCAAATCGGGTGAACCGTACATAAAACCGTGTTCTGCGTAGAAATTATGAGTTTGTTGTTCGCCTGCAAGCAAAGTCAAAATGTTTGCTTTTGTCTGAAAAGAGGCTTTATCTTTATCATAAGCCTTTCTCATTCGAACAAAGTTTTCATTGTGGTGATATTGTGTTGGCCTTGCAAACATGACATTTGTTTTATATTGAACAATTTCGTTAGGGTCTGTTCCTTCAATCAAATAAGCAAATTGAGAATATCTGTAAAGATGATCAAAATCTTCCAAAAGCCCAAAGTCGTATGTTTCTTTAACATAATCATCGGGCTCATTCTGGCTGAGCCAAGCGGTAAGATCAACCGCAACCTGTTCATAGCCCAAAGTTGTGTCTAAAACAGATTGATTTGGGGGCGACATCCAGTTAACGGTGATTTGCTGAGTTGTTTCAATATGTCTTGTTTGTGCAACAAGTTTTTTAATTTCGGGCTCGTCCGTCATTCTTAAAAAATTGTGTTTAAAGTTCCAACCTTCAATTTCAATGCCGTTCATTAAGATTTGTCTTGTTCTTGTGTAACAGTCAACAAGTTCTCTTTTAAAAGGACATCCTGAAACTTTGTCCCAGCTTCTAAGCTGTTTATCAAGAGAAATTCCTTTTTCTTTAAGCGGATTAAATGTCATAATTTTATTCCTTTCTTTTTTTAAGAAAGTTAATTAAAAAGAATGAAACATGCATTATCCTTTGATATAATTCTTTAGTGCAAAATATTTTTTTTACACGTTTTATTGCATCATATAAAAATAAAAGGCATTAAAATGAAAATATCTAAAATATCCGCTTATTCTTATAACAGACCTTCATTCGGCAAAAAAGCAACAGGCGATGAGGTTTTAAAATTTCAAAAAAGTTATTTAAAAGCCGAATTTATGCAATCTGAACTTGAAACAAGAGAATTTATGCGCACCCCCGGAGGATATGAAGTTCTTACCTCATTAAACAACTATATTGCAGGATATATGGACTCAAACGGTCTTAAAGACGGTTTAATGAAAGCAAAAGATTACTTTGAAAAAGCTTCTCTTGAGGGCAGCGACAAAGATAAAAAAGACGCTTTAAAAGCCGCTCAAGCAACCGAGGTTAATTATCTTGAAGGAATTGTTAAAGCCAAAAATCTTTATTATAAAGAACAATCAGAAAACCCGATAATAAAGAGCGTTTTAGAAAATGTCCAAAGTTCAAAACCCGGCAAATTTACAAAAGGACTTATTCAATCAAGAAAAGAAATTTATGAGGACGCTAAAAGCGGTGTTGATGTTGAAGATTTAGGCAAAACAAAAAACGAACTCATACATGATTTGCAATCTGCGGTTAGTACATACAGAATACACTTGGATAAAGCAATTTCACTTGAAGAAGATGAGAGCGCAAAAGCCGTTTTTAAAGATGCGGATGAATATGCAAAATCAACCGAAAAACATAAAATATATGAGCGCACGCTTGAAAGTTTTAAGTCGATTGCAAAGAGCATATATAAACCTTCTGACAATAAAGAAGCATACTGTGAAGGCATAAGGCTCAGAAAATTTTTAATTGATGCGCAATATATTGAAGATTTTGAAAATTTTTGCAATCAAACGCCTGAAACCAAAGAATTATATTTAAACTTTTCGGATAAAATAAAATACGATAACGAAGATATCAGCTATAAAGACCGAATTTTAAATCTTGGACTTCTGATTGCAAAAAAATCTGCATAGACTAATTTTTGCCCAACAGACGGTATTTTTTTATAAAAAATAATACTAAAATAAAATTTTGCGGTTAAAATGTAATTAAAAAGGAGAAAATTAAATGAAAAAGCTTTTATCCGTTTTAATTTTATTTACAGGAATTTTTATGGGCGCTTTAGCTCAAAATATTGACCCCAATGCGAACAGTTACACGGAAGTTCACGCACTTCATATTTTAACCAAAACCAAAAATCAGGCTCGTGCCATAAAAATGAGATTAAATAACGGAGAGAGCTTTAAACAGCTTGCAAAACAATTTTCAAACTGTCCTTCGGGGAAAGTCGGCGGCGATTTAGGATATTTTGGCAGAGGTCAAATGGTTCCCGAGTTTGAAAAAGCCGCATTTGAAACTCCTGTCGGAGAAGTGTCAGACCCCGTTCAAACAGATTTTGGCTGGCATGTTATTAAGGTTATTGACAAAAGATAATGTATAAAATAAACAATTGTTACAAAGAATTTATCTCAAACAGAGAAGTAATACTTGCCAATTTAAAACCGGACGGGCTTACTTTAAAATTTTTGTGGAAAAATCCTGATGAACATATTGTGCAATGTTTCAATCAAACGCCGTTTTTTCAACTTTATTTTAAAAACGATATAATGTTTCTTCTTTTGAAATTTAAAGAATTAAAATGGGTCGATATTCCTTGTATTTTTACCAAAAATACGAAAAATCATTTCTTTTCGGATGAGGATAACTTTCCTTGCACAATTCTCCTTGCAAATTCAAACACCGGAAAACTTTTTGTAAATCAAACCTGTAAAATGCCTATAGGAATATCAAAAGCCTTTATTCAAGCGGTTCATACCCAAATTGACCTTCCAAAAAAAGTTGCAATTGAAAAAATAAATTCTATACGCTCATCTTTTTGTGCTTCCGAAATGGCAAGACTCTCTCTGGGCAAGACTTAGAAAAAATCATAAAAATTCGCCTTAGCTAAAACCCTTAATTAACGGTGTTTTTGAGCTTTTGTAACAAAATGTAAACGCAAAACTGCCTTAAAATTAAAGAAAAAATAAAAGTCGTCCGATAAAGGTTACATAAGTAACTAACTAAGGAGACATGAACTATGGGTATGGCAGCATCGCAAGCAAGGTTTTTAACTTTGACCGGCAGAAAGTCAAACGTTGAATACCAAGGACAACAAGTCAATCAGGAGAGGTTACAATTGGCAAATGAAAGTGCTAACATTTTCACACAATTAAGCCAATTAGACGTTCCAACCCCTCCACGTGTACAAGATTTTAACAAAACAGAGTACAGCTTCTCAACTTCGGAAGTTGACGGAACACAAAGAACTTACACCTTTAATGACATTCAAAGCGCACCTTCAGGTGACCAAGTAAGCTTGTCATGGGATGAAGACAACTATCAAGCTTCCGTTGACAGCTGGGTTAAAAACTCAAGCGCAGCTATTTCAACCAAAGGCTCAAACGAAGACAGAGCTAACGGCTCATATATTACAATTAGTGGCAGAAGCTATCAAGTTTTCTCACAACAAGTTAAAAATGACCCCGGAACATATGAAACACTCGCTGCAAGCAACAAAGATTTTGCTGACTCAATAAGAGGCGAAAACGGGTCAATTAATAAAGACGCATACGTTTACTATTATATGGAAGGCGGCGAAAAACACGTTCTTCAACTTTCAGACGAAGACAAACAAAAACTTGCAGTTACTGACTTTTTATCAAAATTGGGCGCTGCATTAGACGATCCTAATACGGCAATCAACGAACCGATTAAAGGTTTATCATCACTTAACGGCGAAACAATTAACTGCACAATGGTTTCAAAAAATAAAGAAAACGCAGCACAAAACGGATACGAAAAGAGCGTATATGTTACAGTTCCGACAAAAGCTGACCGTGACGATTTTTTGAAATATATACCAAAAAGCTGCCCCGAACTTGCAGGCACTGAAATCAGATTAAATGATGGAAGTAATAGCAGATATCACCAGATTGTATATGATGCTCAAGGCAACTTATCAATCTATTCCGGACATACGCCAAGTGATGAAGAAGGCATAGACAGCACAATTTCAAGCAAAGACAACAATATGACTTCATATCACGTTGTAAACAATCCAAAAACACAAACTGACATATTTAAAGTATCAAGCTACGGCAAAAGCGATAACGGCAGAATTAACTCTCTTGTTGTTAACGTTGACGGAATAGACAAAGAGTTTGAAGTTACCGTAAGCAGTGTTCAAGACGAAGAAGCATATAATCAAGCAATGTTAGATTACGAATATCAAAAAGCTCAATATGAAAAACAAACATCTGACTTGAACTCTAAAACTGAAACTATCCAACAACAGGATAAACAGCTTGAACTTCACTTGAAACAGTTAGATACTGAACAAAGCGCAATCAAGACCGAAATGGACGCAGTTCAAAAAGTTATTGAAGACAATACGGAATCTACCTTCAAAACATTCGGATAATAAATTTTCTTAAATCTCCATAGTTAGTTAAAGCTTACCGCAAAGATTACTCTTTGCGGTTTTTTTTAAAATAAAAGAGCAATTTTTCAAAAGAAAATGTTTTTATAAAGTTAGTTAACGAAGAAAATTTATAATTTTTGTAGATATGATAAGCACATCAAAAAGAAACAAATACGACATGAACGATGCCTATGTCGGGCTGATGAGATTTTGCTCCACAAGGGAATTTTATGATGAAAGCGCTAAAAAATCGTCCTTTTTTGGCTCAACATTTAAAAATGGCATTATAAAAGAAATCTTTATTGATTTAGATTTTGAAGATAAAAAAGTTCTTTCGCCCATAAAAAACAGCTTGGATTTTGAAAATCTTTATTTAATGAGCACAACCAAAGAAGCCGCAAAGTCAAGAAAAAATCTTTCCGAATTTTTAAAAAGAAATAAAATTCTTGATTTAAATATCGGCAAAAACATTTTTGAAGGAATTGAAAAAAGAGAATTTGACATATCAAAAATTATGGTTCTGGCGGCAGATAACACAATCAAAAAAGAAGGCAGCGCACTTTTGTTTTCAGACAAAAAAGCTTTAATTTTTGAAGGTCTGGATAAATATTACATAGCTAAAAAAATAAGAGTGTTGTTAAGCAAAATTGATAAGACCGTAAAAGGGAATGCAAATATAGTGGGACATTTTGTTCTCGAAAATAAAGATATGTATATCAGATATCAAAAAAGCACCCCGATTGCGGAAATATACATGCTCTATGACGATGAAAACAATAGTGTCATATTAAAAAAATATACAAACAACATTGCAAAAAATAACGGTGAAACAGAAATTGCCCTATTCAAACAAATGAAGGCGGACGGGGTTAATGATATTCCCGAATTTTATATGGCAAACGTCGCAAACTACAGAATTGACAAAGACGGAACAAGATATCAGGATGAAGAATGGCTCATAAGCGAAAACATAGATGAAGAAAGCAAACCTGTAGGGTTTGGGATATCATGGAAAGATTGGACCAAGAAATATGGACTTGTAAACAGAGGAACAAGTCAAAATTCAATGGTAGGAAGCTATTTAACAGATTTGAGCGGCATTACGCATGAAAATTATTCGGAAGGGCTTTATTACAGAAAATCTTACAATTTCTTGAAATCGGAATTAAAAGAAAAATGGAAAACCCCGCAAGAAATAATTGACAGCCTTGAAGTTAATCTCGGTTAAGGGTTTATTATTTAGATAACGTTTGAAACCAAATATTTTACTTTCCTTTTTGTTTGGTATAAATTGGAAGAAGATACTTTATTACACTACAAAAAGGAGTAACAAATGGATTCAATACAAGTTACGCATGAAGTTGAACAAATGTGTTGTGTTAAAAGGGGCGTTAAAGGCGAACCCGCACCAATTCCTCAAGAAGGGCTCTGGACAAAAGCAAAAGAAATTAAAGATATTTCGGGCCTTACCCACGGTTGCGGTTGCTGCGCACCTCAACAGGGAACTTGCAAACTTACATTAAATGTTAAAAACGGAATTATTCAAGAAGCGCTTGTAGAAACCGTGGGCTGTTCGGGCATGACCCATTCGGCTGCAATGGCAGGCGAAATACTCCCCGGAAAAACAATTCTTGAAGCGTTAAATACCGACCTTGTTTGCGACGCAATTAACGTTGCAATGAGAGAGTTATTCTTGCAAATCGTTTACGGAAGAACACAAACCGCATTCTCGGAAGGCGGACTTCCTGTCGGCGCAGGTCTTGAAGACTTAGGAAAAGGCTTATGCTCAATGGTTGGAACTATCCATTCTACAAAACAAAAGGGTGTAAGATATCTTTCTTTAACCGAAGGTTATATTTTGGAACTCGGTCTTGATAAAAATGACGAAGTTATCGGATATAAGTTTGTTAACCTCGGAAAAGTTATGGACGCAATCAAAAAAGGCGTTGATCCAAAAGAAGCTTATGAGAAAAATATCGGAACATACGGCAGATATAACGACGCCGTTAAATATATCGACCCGAGAAAAGAGTAAGAGTAGAATTAATTTAAAGGAAATAAAACTATGGCAAAATTTGAAGGACAGGACAGACGTGAAAAAACTTTAGCTAAAGTTCTTGAACAATACGGCTTCAAAACGCTTGATGAAGCTAATGAACTTTGCTTATCGAAAGGCATTAACGTCGATGAAATAGTAAAAGGAATTCAGCCTATTGCTTTTGATAACGCTTCATGGGCATATACTTTAGGCTGTGCAATTGCAATAAAAAAAGGTGCTAAAAATGCAGCTGATGCTGCGGAAGCTATCGGCGAAGGCTTACAAGCTTTTGCGGTTCCGGGGTCTGTTGGCGACACAAGAAAAGTTGGTCTTGGTCATGGCAACTTGGGTGCAATGCTTTTAAGAGAAGAAACAAAATGTTTCTGTTTCTTAGCCGGTCATGAATCATTTGCAGCGGCTGAAGGCGCAATTGGTATTGCAAGAAACGCAAATAAAGTCAGAAAAGAACCTCTCAAAGTTATTTTAAACGGCTTGGGCAAAGACGCAGCTTACGTTATTTCAAGAATAAACGGCTTTACACACGTTGAAACCGAATATGACTATAAAACGGGCGAATTAAAAGTTATTAAAGAAACGCCTTTTTCTGACGGCGAAAGAGCAAAAGTTAAATGCTACGGCGCAGATGATGTTTCAGAAGGTGTTGCAATTATGAAAAAGGAAGGCGTTGACGTTTCCATTACAGGTAACTCAACCAACCCGACACGTTTCCAACACCCCGTTGCAGGCACTTATAAAAAATGGGCAATTGAAAACGGAAGAAAATATTTCTCAGTTGCTTCAGGCGGCGGAACGGGAAGAACGCTTCACCCCGACAACGTTGCTGCGGGCCCTGCAAGCTACGGCATGACGGATACTATGGGAAGAATGCATGGAGATGCTCAATTTGCAGGTTCGTCTTCAGTGCCGGCACACGTTGAAATGATGGGTGTTATCGGCATGGGGAACAATCCTATGGTAGGCGCTACCGTTGCATGTGCGGTTGCAGTTGAAAAAGCTTTAAAATAGTTTTTTTAAATAACCAAAATACGCCCTTTGTTTTATAACGGGGGCGTATTTTTTTAAAACAAAAATTGCCCCCATTCAAACTATTTGCTATAATTTTTGTATGGCAATTTTAAAAATAGTTAAATACGGTGAAACCTCACTTCGGCAGAAATCTAAAGAAATTTCAAAAATTTCCAAAAAAATAAAAATACTTGCCGAAAATATGATAGATACAATGTACAAAAACAATGGTGTCGGTCTTGCGGCGCCACAAGTCGGTGAAAACATAAGAATGTTTGTTATCGACGTGTCAGAGGCGAATGAGCCTTATAACCCCATTGTTTTTATCAATCCGAAAATTATCAAAAAAGAAGGGGCGGCACATGCCAAAGAAGGATGTCTTAGCTTTCCGAACGCTTTTGTGGATGTCAGAAGATATTCTTATGTTAAAGTCAAAGCGCTTGATTTGTCGGGAAAACCTTTTATAATCGAAGCAAAAGAGGGCTCACTTCTTGCAAGGGCAATTCAGCATGAAAACGACCATTTGGACGGTATACTGTTCATTGACCATTCAAGAAATATTTTTGAAACAATACAGGCGCTTGAAGAAAACAAGCTTCCCGAAATTGATAAATCGAAACTTCTCGATGAACCCGAAATAGAAGAAATTCTTGCCAATAAGGCGGATAATGATGAGTAAAATCAGTTTAATATTTTTTGCAACGCCCGATATTGCGCTAAAATCTTTTAAATCGTTAATCGAAGATGAAAATTTTGACGTGCTTGCCCTTGTAACCCAGCCCCAAAGACCTTCGGGCAGAGGAAAAAAAATTGTTGATTCAAAAATAAAACAGCTTGCGCTTGAAAAAAACATTAAAGTTTTTGAGCCTGAAAAAATCTCAACGGACAGCTTTGTCATTGAAGAAATTAAAAAATTAAACCCCGATTTTTTCGTGACATTTGCTTTCGGACAAATTTTGAGCGAAGAAGTTTTAAAAATTCCAAAATTTGAAACGATAAATCTCCATGCCAGCCTTCTTCCTAAGTATAGAGGCTCAAACCCGATATGCGCCTGCCTTTTAAACGGAGATGAAAAAACCGGCGTTACAACAATGATAACGGTTTTGGCACTTGATGCGGGCGATTTATGTTTAACGGAAGAAATTCCCCTCACAAAAGACACAAACTTTGAGGAATTATCCGAACGAATTTCCGATATTTCTCCCGATATTATAAAAAAGACCTTAAAAGGGCTTTACGATAAGACTTTAACCCCAAAAAAACAAGATGAAAATTCGGCAACGTTTACAAAAAAAATAAAGAAAGAGGATAAAAGCCTTGATTTTAATTGCTGCGCAATTGATGTACACAACAAGATAAGGGCTATGTGCGGGGTTAACACCACTCACTTTTATTTTAACGGCAAACTGATAAAGGTTTTTAAATCTTCGGAGAGAGAATATAAAAATACAAAAATTTCAGGCGAAGTGCTTGATATTACTAAAGAAGGGGTCTTAATCGGCTGCATGCAAAATGCGGTATTAATAGAAAAGGTTAAACCCGAGGGAAAAAACCTCATGAGCGCTTACGATTGGAGCCTTGGGGCAAAAATTAAAAGGGGGGATATTATTTCATGCAAACAAGAGGGATAAGAGGCGCAACCACCTTGAATTCAAATTCCAAAGAAGAAATAAAAACGGCAACGGTGGAGCTTGTTAAAGAAATTATGAAAACGAACTCAATTCAAAAAGAAGACATCGCATTTATAATTTTTACCGTAACAGCTGATATTAATGCTGATTTTCCCGCAAAATACGCAAGATTGGAACTTGGGTTTGATACCGTTCCTATGATGTGTTACAGAGAAATGGAAGTTCAAGGCTCAATTCCCCTTTGTTTAAGGGCGCTTGTCACCATTAATACGGAAAAAACTCAAAAAGAAATTAAACATTGCTATCTAAAAGGCGCAAAAGCTTTAAGAAAGGACTTGTAACAATGAAAACGGAAAGTGTTAAATATCCTTATCTTACAAAACCCGTTGAAATCATAACTTTTGAAAACGGACACAAACTTGTTCTTGCTCATAAAAAAAGTACGATGATAAATATAAGCACTTGGGTAAATACGGGTTCAATTAACGAAAATAACCACAACAACGGCGTTTCACACTTTTTGGAACATCTTATGTTTAAAGGAACTCACCAATATAAGGCGGGCGAATTTGACAGAACACTTGAAAGAAAAGGCGGAATAATTAACGCCGCCACTTGGAAAGATTACACTTTTTATTATGTAACCATTCCGTCAGAACACTTTGATATCGCCCTTCATATGCATGCCGATATGATGATTGACCCTGTGCTTCCGAAAGAAGAAATCGGTTCTCCTTTTGATATAAACGGCAAAGAGCCAAAAGACAAAAGGGAAAGGTGTGTTGTTATAGAAGAAATAAGAATGGGGCAGGATAGCAACTGGAGAAGGCTTTATAACGGCTTAAACGAAATTATGTATGAAAAACACCCTTATAAAAGAAACGTTATAGGCACTCCCGAAATAATTTCATCTATTTCTCAAGAAGAAATTATGCGCTATTACAAAAGCTTTTACACGCCAAAAAATATGACAACCGTTGTTGTAGGCGATTTTAACTCACAGGAAGTTATAACAAAAGTTCAAAAAGAATTCAAATTTCAAGATTTCGGAAACTTTGACAAATTAACCCCCGATGAAATGGTGGTTGAAACAAGAATAAAAAACCCGAAAACCGTTGTTGATACCGCCCATATTAATACGGGATACATAATGTACGGCTTTCTTGCAGACAGACCCTATAATCTTAAAGAAACAATTTCTCTTGATTTAATTGCAACAATTTTGGGGGACGGCAAAAGTTCAAGACTCAATACCGATTTAATCGAAAATGTCGAAGAACCTTTTGTATATTCAACGGAAGCCTTTCACTATCAGCTTAAAGACGGGGACAACTTTTTTGTTTTTGCAAACTTCCACCCCTCAAAGCTTGAAGAAACACAAAAAGAAATTGAAAAAGAACTCGATAATATTGCAAACATCAAAGAAGATGAACTTAAAAAAGCGAAACAGTTTGCAAGGGTTAATTTTGCTCAGGAAGCGGAAACCGTTTCTTCAATCGGAGATATGATAGGAAACTTTATGGTTGTGTTCAATGACCTTTCACTTGCGGATAAATATCTTCAAATTTTAGATGAAATTGATTGCGATTATTTGTCGGGAATAGTTAAAAAATATCTTTTAAAAGAATATGCCTCAAAAAGCATTTTAATTCCCAAAAAGGAGAGTGATTAAATGAAATTTAAAAAAATGAACGACATAAATTTTGTTTTGGAAAATGTTGAAGATACGCCAAGAATGGCAATTTATCTTTATCTTTCAACTGCAAAACCTTCGCCTTTTAACGGGGCGGGCGTCATACTCGGAAATTTACTCCTTCAGGGAACAGGCACCAAAACGGCGGAAGAAATTGCGGTTGAACTTGAAAATCTCGGAATTGAAGTCAGCATAGATTCAAACGAAGATTACCTTAAAGTTGCAATCATTTGTCTTAATGAAAATGTCGATGACGCACTTAACCTTGTGGAACATTTCATGACAAAATCAAACTTTAAAACTTTCGATAAGGAAGTGTTTAAATTTAAAGGCGAAGTTCAAGCCCTGTTAGACGCACCTGCCAGAAAGGCTTCCGACACTTTTTATGCAAAACTTTTTGAAGGGCATAAATATGGAATTGTTAACACAAAAATTCTTGAAACCATTGATGATATGAAAATGGAACATGTTGTTCAATATTATAAAAACCTCATGTCGGGAAGAAAAATTATCTCGGTTGCGGGCGATATTAAAAATGAAGATGAGCTTTTAGGCAAAATTTCCGAAAAGTTTTTATTTATGAAAGATGAAAGTGATGAAAAAATCACTTTAAAAAATTTGCCCCACACAAAAAGCGGTCTTTATAAAATTGTAAAAAACGACGCAAAGCAGGCTCAAATCTTTCAGGGCTGGCTTGTTGAAGGCTTAACAAGCAAAGATTGCGCAGCTTTGAATGTTTTAAACAGAATTCTCGGCGCAAGCGGACTGTCATCAAGGCTTTTCCTTGAGCTCAGAGATAAACAAGGGCTGGCATATACGGTAAGAAGCGCTTATAAACCTTTAAAAGAGGGGGCTTCTTTTGTTTTGTATATCGGAACAGACCCTTCAAACATTGAAAAATCTCTAAAAGGTTTCAAAATCGAAATCGAAAAAATGATATCCAATCCGCCCGATATTGAAGAATTAAAAGGCGGAATTGAAAACCATATCGGAAAGTTTAAATATTTTTACACCCAGACAAATGCGCAAATTGCCGGCACTAACGGCTGGATGTGGATATCGGGGCTTGATTTTGACTATAACGATAAATTAAACGAAGAAATTAAAAATGTAACTTCCGAAGATGTTGTCGGTGTTGTTAAAAAATATCTTTTGAAAGAACCCGTCACGGTTGTTCTTGCGCCCGAAAAACATCTTAATTTTAATATATTTGCATAGTTAACCTCAATATTGTAAAATCTTACAGAGTAAGGAAGTATTTGTTTTGATAAACATAAAAGAAATAGACAAAAAAATAAATAAATTCAAACAAAACGGTGAAGTACAAAAGGCAATTGAATATTGCCAATCGGTCCTTATTGAAGAACCGACAAATCCCGAGTTAAACATAAAACTGGGCGATTTATATATGGACTGGCACCTTGATGTTTATCAGGCAAAACAGTATATAGATGAGGCAATTATTCAATATCAAAAAGCCAGTGAAAACCTCATTGATAACCCCGAAATATACTATAAAATCGGTTTTGCGTTTTATCACAAAGGAGAGCTGGACAGGGCTCAAAATTATTTTGAAATGTCGCTTGAACATGGGGGCGACAAGGCGCAGTGTCACTTTATGATTGCAAACTGTTACAACAAAAAAGAACATTATGCCGACGCCCTTAAAGAAGCTGATTTAGCTTTAAAATCAACTTTTTTAAAAACCTCAAGAATTCACTACCTTAAACACAAACTCATAAGAACGGCATTTTTCTCAAACAAAAATTCAAAAAAAGAAAGCAAAAAAGAGCTTATCCTTTCTCTTTTAACCTTGCCTTTCGATAAAGAGTCTCAAAAATCACTTGCTAAAAAATTCAAAATATTTTTAATCACAAGAGAACTTTTTCTTGCCAAAGCCGCAAGAGTAAAGGGCGATTACCTTCTTGCGGTTAAATATTATTCGGAAGCAATTGACAAAATGCCGGGGTTCCCTGTTTTATATTGCGTTTTGGGTGATGTATACAGAATTATGGGCAGACATGAAGAAGCCGTTATTGAATATAAAATGGCTCGCTGGATAGATTCGCTCTATCTTCCGGCATATTACGGACTGGTTCAGGCATATGAAGAAATGGGCGATTATGAACAGGCAATAGACACCTATCACAAATTTATCGCTATTCACCCGAATAACCCTGTCTTGCACAGCCAGATTGCAAATTTATACTTTATGAAAGGCGAATACAACAGGGCGGTTTCATATTACCAGAGCGCCCTTTTGCTTGACCCCAACAACTCAAGAGCGTCGGAAGTCGCTCAAACAATGGGCTTCCTTTTGCAGCATTTTACCGAAAACGATGAAGCTGCCGTCATTTCGTTTTTAACGGCATACGTTTTGGATAACGTAAATATGGACATTTATATCGGGCTTGGCGCCGCATTTTATGAAAAGGAAGATTATGAAAATGCGCTTAAAGTGTACAGGCGTGCAATCGAACTTCAGCCCACAAATGCCAAAATTCACTGTAATCTGGGCTTTTTGTTGTGGGGTCTGGGCGATTTAACGGAAGCTATCAAAGAATATGAACTTTCAATAAAATATGCCCCTGATTATGCAATTGCACACAACAATCTGGGTGTAATTTACCTTGACGACTTAGCCCAAATTCAAAAGGCTGCCGACTGTTTTAAGGCGGCTCTCGAGTTTGACCCGAATTATGCGCTTGCGCATTACAACTATGCGAGATGTCTTGCGATTAAAGGCGAAAAAGTTGAGGCGGCTAAATATTACAGAACCGCCCTTGATATAAATGTTTTAACAAAAGAAATGGACTCTGCGGAAATTCAGGAAAGATTAAACGGTCTTTTTGAATAATGCCTGATATCACAATTTAAAAAAATAAATTTTCAAATAGAATTAATTTTATGCCGATTTGGATATACATATTTAAAAGAATATTTCAAAGCTTGCCGATTATGATACTTGTCACAATCATAAGCTTTTTTCTGATTAGATTATCGCCCGTTGACCCGCTCGGCGAATTAAAATTAAACCCCGCAATTTCAAAACAAACTCTTGAAGCCGAACAAAAACGCCTCGGGCTTGATAAACCGATTGTTGTCCAATATTTTTACTGGGCAAAAAACTTTATTAAGGGGGATATGGGCACCACAACAACGGGGGAAAGGGTTTCCGTTAAAATAAAAGAGCGTGCCTTAAACACCCTTTTATTATCATTTTGTGTCATTTTTTGGACTTGGATAATAGGCATTCCAATCGGAATAATTGCCGCCTTAAACTACAGAAGCAAATTTGACAGGCTGTTAACCGCCTTTTCAAGCGCCGGCATGGCTATTCCTTCTTTTTTCTTTGCGGTTTTAATGTTAATTTTTGCTCAAAAAACGGGGCTTTTCCCGATTGGCGGTTTAACTTCGGCAGATTTTAACACAATGGGAACATTTCAAAAAATAGCGGATATTGCCCATCATCTTGTTTTACCGACGTTTGTTTTAACAACGCTCTCTCTTGCGGGTTTGTCAAGGCAAATGAGAGCAAATTTGCTTGATACTCTTGATTCGGACTATGTTAAATATGCAATTTCAAAAGGGCTTTCAAAAAGAAAAGTTGTTTTAAAACACGCCTTAAGAAATGCCGTAAACCCGCTTGTAACTATGTTAGGGTTTGAGTTTGCAGGGCTTTTATCGGGGGCTGCGCTTACGGAATACGTTTTTCAATATCCGGGGCTTGGACGCTTAATATTAGAGGCGGTCATGAAATCTGACATAAATCTGGTTATGGCGGGGCTTGTTATCGGGTCATTCATGCTTGTTGTCGGAAATATTATATCAGACATTTTATTAAGGCTTGTAGACCCGAGAGTGGGGGCAAACTGATGGATTTAATTAAAAAATTTAAAAAAGATAAAATCAGCATAATTGCCTTTTTTGTCCTTATAATATTATATTTGGGCATTTTTCTCGCAAGTTTTCTTTCTCCTTACGAAAAAAATTATTCAAACAGAAGTCTTTCTTACGCTCCGCCGAGTAAAATTTATACAATAACACCCGAAGGAAAATTATCCAGACCTTACACCTATAACCTTATAAGAAGCTTCAACCCGCACACTTTGGGCGTGGAATTCAGAGAAGACAGAAGCCAAAGACATTATATTTATTTGTTTAATAAAGGGTTTGAATATAGGCTGTTCGGGCTTTTTAAAACATCAAGACACCTGTTCGGCACAGATAAACAAGGCGAATTGCACCTTTTGGGGTGTGATATAAACGGCAGAGATAATTTTTCAAGACTTCTATACGGCGGAAGAATTTCACTTACCATAGGTTTTCTTGCCCTTTTAATTTCATTTCCGATAGGACTTATTTATGGCGGAATTTCAGGCTATTTCGGAGGAATTACCGATAACGTTTTAATGAGGGTGGCGGAAGCCGTTATGTCCGTTCCGACTTTTTATCTTTTGATTATTCTTGCCGCAATTTTGCCTTCGGGCATGACAAGTGCGCAGAGGTTTGCCTTAATTACGGTAATTTTAGCTTTTATAGGCTGGGCAGGCTTTGCAAGAGTTGTAAGGGGAATGGTTCTGTCAATTAAAAATGAAGACTACGTTAAAGCCGCAAAAAGTATGGGGCAGACAGATTTTAAAATAATCACAAAGCATATTCTTCCCCAAACTTCAAGTTACGTGATAATTGCAATAGCCTTATCCGTGCCTTCATTTATTCTTGCCGAATCGGGCTTGAGTTTTTTGGGGCTTGGAATTCAGCAGCCTGACGCAAGCTGGGGAAATATGCTCAAAGAAGCGCAGGAATTTGCAAACATTATGTACAGACCTTGGCTTTTAACTCCCGGATTTTTAATTTTTATTGCAGTTTTGTCTTATAACGTCATAGGCGATACAATAAGAGATATATTAGACCCTAAAAGTAAGGTAAATTAATATGTTTGACAATTTTGCCAACGTCTATTATCAAAATGTTGATTTTTATACGTCTGTTTTTATAAGGCTTTTTGCCTCAATCTTTCTTGCTTCCCTTTTTGGGATAGAAAGAGAGCTGACAGGAAAGGTTGCGGGGCTCAGAACTCATATCTTGGTTTGCTCGGGCGCATGCGTGTTTACGCTTTTATCTTTATACGGTTTTAGAATGCATGTAACGGAAGGGCTTTCAGGGGTGAATGACCCTGCCAGAATCGGGGCTCAGATAATAACCGGTATTGGTTTTATAGGCGCCGGAACAATTATGAGAAACGGTTCAAATATTCTCGGAATAACAACTGCGGCAACATTGTGGATGGCGGCTGCAATCGGTATGGCATGCGGCTGCGGGCTGTTTTCAATCGGCATTGTCGCAACACTTTTAACACTTTTTGTCTTAATTTTAATAAGACAGTTTGAAAAAAAAGTTTTGTCTGACCACTTAAAAAAATACAGAAATATTAAAATCAGTATTTCATGTAACGTTAAAAACGTAAGCTCGGTTGAAGAAATTATAAACGAACATTTTAACCATATAACAAAAATTGAAGAAAAACTGGGCAATGACAATGAATTTGTAATCAAGCTTTATGTAACGACAAAGCGAAGTTTGCTTACAATTAACGAAATTTTCAAGAAGTCAAACTCAATAAACAAGATTGATATTCAAGAAATTTATGAATAAAGTTTAAAAACTGTACTAATATTTATGCTTGTGTTAAATTTATTTGTAAAGGAGTAAATTTTAGGGCACAATGAGAGTACACGAACTTGCAGAAGAACTTAAACTTAGCGCAAAAGAGCTTATGGCAAAGGCTGAAAGCGAACTTGGAATTACATTTAAATCTCACAGTTCCACAGTTACGCCCGATGCCGCTTTAAAGATTAAAAAACACATGGAACAAGGCGGCGAGAAAAAGGCTAAGCCAAAGGCTTTTATTGTTAAAAAAGCAAAAGACAAACCGAAAGAAGCAAGCGAGGTTAAAGAAAAAGCAAAAGAAGAAACCCCGCAGCAAGTTGAGCCCGCACAAACCGAACAACAAAAACCAAAAATCTTAGAACAGCCCAAAATGAAATCAAGGCTGGAAATTGTTCGTCCCGCCCCCGTAAGCACTGCAAAGACTGTAAAAGAAGACAAAAAAACCCAAAAAGAAACCAAAAAAGAAGTTGAATATCAAAAAACTCCCGATATTCCTTCAATGACAAAAAAGAATTTTGCAAACAAAAATATCGAAAAGAAGGAAGAAAAAACTTCCGAAAAGAAAGCTGAAAAAAAACCGAAAGAAGCTCAGGATGAAAGTAAAAAACCGCCTGTCGTAAGACATATAATTTCACAAGATATTTACCAAAATCAAGGCTTTAGAGGCGGCAAGAAAAAGAAAAAAGAAAAAAATTATAAAAACAAAGAAGAAGAACAGGAAAGAATAAGTCTTGAAAAAGCGGTTCAGCAAAAGCATAAGAAACACACTCAGGCTACCGCTCAGCTTGAAGATGTCACTGAAGTTGTCATAAACAGGCCAATGACAATTAACGAACTTTCCGAAAAAATAAGAAAATCGCCGGCGGATATTATAAAATTCCTTATGATGCAAGGAATTTTAGTAACCGTAAACTCGCCGATTGACGTAGATACGGCAAAAAAAGTTGCTCAAAACTTTGAAATAAATGTTCTTGAAGAAGATTTAGAGTCATTTATTGAAGAAGAAATCGAAAAAGAAGAACTTTCAAAAATAATTGAAAATGCCGACGAAAGCAAGGTTGTAAAGCGTGCTCCGGTTGTTACGATTATGGGACACGTTGACCACGGTAAGACTACGCTTTTAGACAGTATCAGAGCTTCAAAACACAAGATAGTTTCAACCGAAGTGGGCGGAATTACACAGAGCATTGGTGCTTATACCGTTTGGCTAAAAGACAGAAAAATTGTCTTTATCGACACTCCGGGTCACGAAGCTTTTACTCAAATGAGGGCAAGAGGCGCACAATCAACTGATATTGCAATTCTGGTTGTTGCTGCCGATGACGGCGTTATGCCGCAAACAATTGAAGCCATAAATCACGCAAAATCGGCGGGCGTTCCCATTATTGTTGCGGTAAACAAGATTGACAAGCCTGACGCTAATCCGGATAAGGTTCTTCAACAGTTAACCGAACACGGACTTATTCCTGAAACATGGGGTGGCGATACAATATCTGTGCCGGTTTCAGCTATTCAAGGAAAAGGAATAGACGAATTACTTGAATATATTCTTCTTGTTGCCGATATGCAAGAATTAAAAGCCGTTGAAGATTGCCCCGCAATGGGAATTGTTATTGAGGCAAATCTCGACAAGGGAAAAGGTCCGGTTGCGCATATTTTAATTCAAAACGGAACTTTACATGTCGGAGACGCCATTGTTGTGGGAAGTGTCGGCGGCAAGGCAAGAGCTTTGATTGACGATTCGGGAAGAAGAATAAAAGCCGCAGGCCCTTCAACCCCCGTTGAAATTTTAGGACTAAATGAGGTTCCTCAAGCGGGTGACAGGCTTGAAGCCGTTAAAAACGAGCGTGAAATGAAACAGCTTGTAAACGAAAGAAAACAAAAAGACAGAATTACCCGTCTTGAAGCTATGGCGGTTTCTCACGTTACAAAAGAAACCTTGAACAATGACGAGATTAAAAACTTAAATCTTATTATTAAAGCGAACACTAACGGTTCTGCGGAAGCCGTTTCACAGGCAATTCAAAACGTTAAGTCGTCGAAAATTATACCAAAAATTATCCATGTCGGTGTCGGCGACATTTCAGAGGCGGACGTTATGCTGGCTTCAGCTTCAGACGCATTTATTCTAGGCTTTACCGTTAAAGAAGACCCTAACGCCCTTATGATTGCAGAAAAAGAAGGCGTAAAAATCAAGAAATACGACATAATCTATCAGGTTCTTGAAGATGTTGAAAAAACAATGCTTTCACTTTTGGCACCCGTGATTGAAGAAGTTGAACTCGGTAAAGCCGAAGTCAGACAAGTCTTTACAATTGGCAAAACAACCAGAATTGCCGGCTGTTACGTTACTGAAGGAAAAATTGTCCGCTCAAAGCATGCTGTTGTAATCAGGGACGGCAAAGAAATTTTTGAAGGCGAAATTGACCAATTGAAACGCTTTAAAGACGACGTTAAAGAGGTTTCAACAGGTTTTGAATGCGGAATTTCTTTCTTTAAGTTTAACGACATTCAAGAAGGCGATATAATACAGGTTTCAACAACTAAAGAAGTTGAAAGAGTTAGTCTGGACTAATTTATAAGGATTTTACCCATGAGCTTAAGAAATGAACGTGTCAGAAAAACCCTTATGAAAGAAATTTCGGACATTCTGTTAAAAGAAATAAGAGACCCTAAAATCACGGGACTTGTTTCAATTACGGACGTTGAAGTTTCTCATGACAATTCTTATGCAAAGGTTTTCTACAGCGTTTTATCAAATAACGACAACAAAGACGAAATTGTTGAAGCAATCGAGAAAAACACTCCAAAAATAAGATATGAAGTCGGAAAAAGAATAAGGCTAAGACTTACGCCCGAATTAAAGTTTATTCTTGACGAATCACTTGAAAGAGGCGCCAGAATAACAGATTTGATTGATAAAATTTCTAAGGGCGAAATATAAGCTCAAAATGTGTATAAAACCGTTTTATTTTTTAAATGTTTTTAAACCGAAGGGAATAACCTCTTTTGATGTTATTTATAAGCTTAGAAAGCTTTTAAACATCAAACAAATAGGTCACTCGGGAACACTTGACCCCATGGCGGAAGGGGTTATGCAAGTGGCTGTCGGAAAGGCGGCAAGGCTTCTTGAATATCTGCCTTCAGATAAAGAATATACGGCCGAAATTCAATTCGGTTATAAATCAACCACGCTTGATTTAGAGGGCGAAATTACGGAAAGTACGCCCGTAAATTTCACACAACAAGACTTAATTCAAGCTATGAAAAATTTTGAAGGAAAAATTACCCAAACGCCCCCAATCTATTCCGCAATAAAGGTTAACGGCAAAAAACTTTGCGACATTGCAAGAAAAAACCCGAAACAAGAGATAGAAATTCCAAAAAGAGAAGTTGAAATCTACAAGCTTGAGCTTCTTTCTTATGAAGCTTCAAAAGCAAAAATCAGAGTCAGCTGTTCAAAAGGGACATATATAAGAACTCTTGCCTCTGACATTGCCGTTTCTCTTGGAACTGACGCCTATTTGACCAAACTTGAAAGAACTAAAATCGGAAATTTTGAGATTCGAAATTCAATCAAAATTGATGAAATTAACCCGAAACTTCATGCTATTTTGCCTCAAAATGCGCTTTTTTTACCGAAATATGAAATTTCGCCCGAAGAATTTAAATTTGTAAAAAACGGAAGCCCGATAAAAAACAAAACCGAATTAAAACAGGGTTATATATCACTTATTTATAAAAATTTTCTTGTATCAATCGGGGTTTTAGAGGATAATATAATAAAAATAAAAAAATATTTTGAATTTGACGGGGAAGAATAAATGGGCATTTTTATAAGAACACTCATTGTAACGCTTATTATTTGTATCGGATATTATTTTTATGCACTGGTTGGAAAAGAAAGCTATTCCCCGAATTTAGAAGTTAACAAAGAATCAATAAATAAACCTGCCGAAGTTAAACAACCGACAAAAGTCGAAAAAGAAACCGTTGCTTCAATTTATCTTGTAAACCCCGACGGAAAGCTTGTCACCACACAAAGAAGGGTGAAGGAAGACAACCTTGAAAATGCGCTCAAAGAGCTTCTTTCAGGTTCAAAACGTCAGGAAAGACTTCAGGGCGATTACACCGAAATTCCGAAAGGAACAAGGCTTTTATCATACAAAGAAGATAAAAATTCAATTGCGATAAACCTTTCAAAAGAATTTGAAGAAGGCGGCGGCGCCGAATCAATACAACAAAGGCTTTTACAACTTGTAAAAACCGTCAACAGATATAAACAAAACAAACCCGTTTACCTTTATATAGAAGGCAAAAAAGTTGAATATCTTGGCGGGGAAGGCATTTATGTAGAACAGCCCTTAAATGAAGAAAGCCTCAAACATTAATGTCCGTACATTCTTTGTAAATTAGACTTAAACATTTCTTCACAGGAGTTATATTCAGCTTCCAAAAGCTGAATTTGAGTTTGAAGTTTATTATACTGTTCATCAAGCCTTTTATCGACTTGATTAAGCCTTTCAATACGTTCGTTAAAAGTTTTCATCTCAGGCGAATTTGGGTCATAGTTGCTTCTTATCATTTCATAATCAGAAATTTTGAGCGCCAAATCAGATTTTGCACGAGAAATGAGAACCATTTTGTGTTCATACATAAACAGTTCCGATTTAAGTTGAGCTTTTCTGGCAATGGCAAGTAGAAGACCCATAATTTTACCTTGTTTCGTTAAATTTTCGTCCCTTCAGGAAAACGTGATCGTTGTTCGCAGCAATCAGTTTTTCCATTTGTTTAAGCTTACCAAGTTGGTAATTTAAACGGTATTGGACCAACCTTTTCTTTTTTCTGAGAGAAAGCATATCTTTCAGAGAAGCAACCGTGCTTTTGATAAAGCTTTCTATCGGATTATGGCGAATGAAATAATTTTTCGTAAAGTTGAGAAAATTTCTCATTCGTTTGATATGTTCAGAAATAAGGTCCTGCAATGGTTTACTCCTTTATTCAGGTGGCAAACCTGATTATATAAAACTTCTCAAAGGTAAAAATTGCCTGAATTGTTAAGAAATGTAAAAACGACATTCCTAACATTAGTATATATCGGAAAAAAAACAGTTCTCTTTAGCAAAAAAACTATTTGTTACATTTTTTAACTTAAGGAATAAAGTTATTTAATGTCGGAAATAGCTTCGTTGTCGCTTTCAATACTGTCTTTCAGAGATTGTCTTACGATATCTGCCTGTGTATCAAGCATTTTAACCACAGTTTCAATATTTCTTACTTTATTTGAAAGAATAGCATCAGCATTTGTCGTGACACGTCCCGTTAAATTTTGATATGCACTCAAAGCGGCAGAGCCCGTGCCTTCAAAAATATTACCCGCAAGTATGGCAGCAAGCCCCGAAGTTCCAAGATACGGAGCCATGGACTGCATAATTCCGCCCAAACCCGCAATTAAGCCCGCCGTAGGTAAAAGGAAAGACTCACCAAAGTTAAAGCCCGTGCTTGCAAGCCCAAGCCCGTATGCGGCAGATGATAACCCCGCAATGGATGAGGCGCTTGTTGCAAAGCCCGTGGGAACGCCTGCGGCTGCACCGGTTAAACCTGATTTGACGGAAGCTGCGCCCGAGGGAAAGCCGGAATAAGAACCAAGATTTCCAATACCAAACGAATTATTTGCACCGTAAAAAGAAGAAGTAGCGCCAGTAACAGGTGACCAATATGAGGTTCCGGGGATATTCATAAAAGAATTGCCGCCAAAAACAGATGAAAACGAAGAAGGTGAAAACATGCTTGCAAGCTGCCACAAAAAGCCTCCTGCGGTGCCAAAGCCCGAACCTGTGGCTGTGGAGCCTGAAACCGTAATATCACGCAATCTGTCATATGTTTCATACATCTGCGCTTTTGCAAGTGAACTTGCTGCGCCGTATTTATTTGCAATAACTAATTCATGGTCATTTTTGTAAGACATAAGCTACCTCAATATAAGTCTTTTATTGATATTTTATGTTATTTTTGTTCTGTTTAAATCAACCGTATAAAGTATAGAAACCAAATTAAATCACACAGTTTTTTATTAATTTTTTTTATAAAAAAGTCAAAAAACCTGAGCAAAAAGCTCAGGTTTTATATTAACGTAACTAAGGTGACAATTTAAATTAAGCAAACGTCTTAAATGTAGCTTCAATGTTATCTTCAATAACTTTAGATACGGCGTCCATTTCTGTTTTAAGAGCGCTTTGTTCAGTATCAAGCTGTTTCAACCTCAATTCAAGAGTTCTGTCTTCTTCCTGAATTTTTTCGGTTTTTGCGTTTATTCTTGTTACTTCCTGTTCGTATAAAGATTTGTTATATTCATAATCAAGCATTGCTTCTTTGTAACTTGCTTCATCTTCTTCGCTTTCAACGGAAAGATCGTATGTATGTTGTTCGCCTCTGCCATCAACAAGGGTAATTGTTTGAACACGACCCGACGCTGCTGTGGAATATTCGCAAGGGAAGTCTTCCGTTACGGTTTCGGCTTTTTGATAAATTGTGTAAGAAGCGTTGAAATAATTGTTAGCAAGTTCTTGTGCGGAAACATAATATGTTACGCCGTTTAAAACATAAGAAAGAACGGGCTGATTATATTTTGTTCCTTCCGCTTGACCAGAGTTGAAAAAGCCGTCTTCAAAAATTGAAGGTGAAAGAGTACTTTGACCGTTTGTGTAAAGTCCTGCAACATTCAAATCTAAGTCTTGTGTTGACTCTGAACCATTCAAGGTAACCGTATATTCGCCTGTTTTTTCGTCATATGTTACTTTTGCGCCACCGGGGATATCAGTATCAGGAATTTGTGAATCTTTTTCGCCCGCTTTAATAGCGTCTGTTTGAATTTTAATTCTATATTTTCCGTTTCCGAGGTCTTCGGCTTCATATCTGTATGTTTTGCCGTCTTTTTCGCCGACAATGTTTCTTCCCGCACCGTCGAGCGAAAATTCAACATCGCCGATTTTAAGTTTTGTATCAGGTTCAAGTTGGGTTTCAAATTGAATGCTGTCCGGAGTAAAGACATATTCTCTTGCAGGAGCGGTTAAACCAGTTCCCGTAATAGAAACGCTATAATTACCCTGTTCATCTTTAGAAACAGCGCCCGCATAAGAAGATGTTATGCCTGAAGTCCAAGTATATTTTGTATGTTCAACTCTTGCGTAACGACCTGCGGGGGTTGAGTATAAATCAACGATTTTATATTCCGTTTCTCCCGTTTGAGAAGAAGTATCCAAATCGGAAGTTGAAAATTTATAAACTGTTTTAGTATAGTCTTTAACAGAAGGCGGAGTAGGCACTTCAAGTGCAGACAATTGATTAAACAGGTTTGCACTTTCATTAGCTAACGCAGTTCTCTGCTGGTTAACCTGCTGACCTTCCCATTCAACGTTTGTTTTTCTTGCCGTCAAGGTTAAAAACCTTGCTTGGCTTGCTGCCATACCCATAATCGTTTCTCCATAGTTTTGACACTTTATTTATCGACAATATGAAGTCAATGCTTTAGTATTTATTAAAAATCGCCTTTACAATTGTTAACAAAAAGTTTTAAAACTATGTTCAAATCTAACCTGATACATGCTTAATGATTTGAAAGAAAAAGGCAAAAAATATATAATGATTTTTATGGAAACAATAGACATACATATCCACGGCGGCTTTGGAATAAACTTTGATTTTGCAAGCCCGAAAGAAATAAATGAATTTGCCGAACTTGCCAATAAAAACGGCATAAGGGCTTTTTGCCCGACATTAACGGGAAACACCCCCGAATATCTTTATGAAAGACTTGAAGTCATTAAAGAGGCAAAATCAAAACAAAAAGAAAATGAGGCTTTAATAATCGGCGCAAATTTGGAAGGCACATTTTTAAGCAAAGAAAAATCAGGAGTTCAAAACCCGAAAGTTTTTATGAGCCCTTCCGTTGAAAACTTTAAAAAAATAGCAAAAGACCATGAAGATATTGTAAAAATCGTTGTAATTGCGCCTGAAACAGGAAATTCAAAAGAACTTATAAATTATCTGAAAGCAAGAGAAATTAAGGTGCATTTCGGTCACACAATGACAAATTCCACCGAAGGGGCTGACGGAATTTGTCACCTTTTTAACGCCATGGAACAGTTAACCCACAAACATAAAACTCTTGCTTCATCTGCGCTTAACGATAAAAATGTTTATACCGAATTAATCGCCGATACGGTTCATGTAACGGAAGATATCTTAAAATTAACTTTTAAAATTAGACCGTTGGACAAAATTCTCTTAATTTCAGACGCACTTCCCGTTGCAAAAAGCGGGCTTGATTTTGTGGAATTTTGCGGCAAAAAAGTTTTTAATAACGGGCTTGATGAAAAAGGAACGTTGGGCGGGTCATGTAAGCTTTTGCCCGAAATAGTCGAAAATTTAATTGCAAAAGGGTTTATAACCGCCGATATTGCAAAAAAACTTGCTTATCAAAACCAGATAGAATATTTAAAACTCGACATCTAGCTATCTTAAATTTATGGTGTAATCTTCCACAAGCTCAATTTCTTCTTCCGAGCCTTTTGCACGTTTTTTTCTGTAGAGCATATCACAAAAAGCCTCAAGTCTTGTTACAAAGCCGGCTTCGCCCGTATGCTCATCAATTGTAAGATTTAAAATCGGCTTGTTGAAATTTTTTGTTTTTCTTTTAATGTCTTCTATCATTAAGGAATCAGGTCCGCACCCAAATGCGGTTATTGTAACTATTCCGTCAATTAAGGGCGATCTTAGAAAGTATCCTGCGGCGCCGGACATTTCATATTGATTTGCCCAGTATAAGTCGACACCAAGTGTGTGAAGCCCGTCTTTTAATTGTTCGTCGGTCAAATTATACGCACTTAAAACCGAAACACCAAGACTGTCGAGTTTTTTAAATACATCCATACAGACTTTTTTATCGTAAATATTATAACCATGCGCCAAAAGAGCGATGTTTATGTCTTTTTTTGGAATGTCGCCATTAATAACCACTTTGCCCTGTTTTGCATAACTAAGCGCCTTTTCAAAAGGTATTCTGTTTTGAATCATAACTTTGAAGTTATTATAATGAACAAAAGCCGCTTTCATGGCTTCTTCAATCTTGTTTGGGTCTTTTATGCCAAAAGGTTTAACAATATCGGTTAAAAATTGTCTCAAGCCAATTCCTTGAGATTTATCAAGCGTAGCTTCAATTATTTTATAATCACCTTTAACTACATTTCTTATTAAATCGGGAAGCCCTCTGATTTTTGAACAATTATAAATTTTTGGCGCTATTGACTGAATTGAGGGAACAAAAATGTTTTTTACACCCTTTTCGAGCAAATTAAGTACATGCCCGACATAAACTTTAATCGGAAGACAGGTTTCTGTTACCACAAGAGAAGCGCCCTCGGACAATGTTTTTTTGGTTGTATAATCTGAATATACAATCTCAAAACCGAGATTTTCAAAAAAGGCTGATAAAAAAGCAATGTAATTGTAATAAATAAGGGCTCTTGGTATACCAATAACTTTTTCTTTTATAACCATAACAAAAATAACCTTTTTATTAGCCTACAATTAAATCATACATTAAATAAAATTTTTTGTAACATAATCTTAAACAAATGAATTAAAAATGGCAATTTTTTGTGCTTAGAAGTCTTTCTAAAATATAAGAAGGTTGAAGTAAGTGAACAATTTTTCTATACCTATATATCAGGCAAATCAAAATTATAATATAGTTCAAGCGCAGCCCATAGCGCCCTTTCAAGGTGTTGTGGCTCAAACTTATGCGCCATATCCAAACTTTTCATACCCCTCAAATTATTATATTAATAACGGGATAAAAAACACCGATAATGTTATAATTCCGCCCGAAATCAAACTTCAGGACGAAAATGCGGGCTGGAAACTTATTGAAGTTGAACAAACGCCTTTTAAAGATAACATTTATAAATATCAATTAAAAAACGGGCAAATTGTAGCTCTTATGCCTAAAGCAAACACTTCAACCGTTATAAAAACCTTTGTTAACGCAGGTTCTATGAACGAAAATGACAAAAACAGAGGCATTAGTCACTTTAACGAACATAACGTTTTTAACGGAAGCAAAAAAATAGCCCCCGGAACCTTTTTTACAGAGGCAGGGAAAATGGGCGCCGACGTTAACGCTTCAACAAGTTTTGCTCAAACGGACTTTTATATAGAATCGCCCATGACGGACGCAAAAAGCTTTAAAAACATGATAGAAATGCATGCTGATATGCTAACAAATCCGCTGTTTCCGGAAGAAATGGTGGAAAAAGAGAAAGGACCCGTTACATCAGAAATCAGTATGTGTAATGACAACCCCTCAAATATTGCACTCAATTCACTTATAAAAAACTTATTCCAAATTAATTCAACCTCGGAAGACTTGATTGCAGGCTCTCTTGAAACCGTAAGCAACATAACGAGAGATGATGTATACAACCATTGGAAAAAACACTTTACGCCGGATAATATGTATACCGTTCTTACGGGAGATTTTGACCCCAATGAGGCAATCGACATAATAAGTAAAAATTTCACAACCCCTGCCGATTTAAACGCCAAAAACGAACGTACGCAAGAAAAATTAACCCCGACAGACCATTCGACAAGAAACGATTTTATTTCGCCAAAAGATAGTTCAACAACGGTTCTTTGCGGATTTTGCGGCACCACGCCTGACAATAAAAAAGATGCCGCTGCGCTTGAAGCTCTCAGTTTGCTTCTTATGGGCAACGATTTTTCAAGACTCTCAAAAAATCTTAATTCAATATACTCTCAGGGGAACTTTATGACGGAAAAAGTCGGTCTTGATAAAAATGACCCGAACGCCCTTATATATCAATTCAGCGCACAAAAAGGCGACGAATCAAAAGTAATGAATATGTTCTATGACGCCGTTAAATATATGGAATCAAACCCGCCGACGGAAGAAGAAATGACCGCCGTTAAAAGCAAGCTTTTAAAACTCACAAGTTTAAATTATGAAAACAGTCATTCCATAAACGATATAATCGGAACTTCCCTTTTAAGCGGAGATTTTTCAAACATATCGGAAGATAAGAAAATTATAGAAAATCTAACCGCACAAGATATAGTAAACGCAGCCAACAAATATTTAGACTTTGACAAAATGGCGGTTTCGGTTGTTCACCCCAAAGGCACAACGGAAAAAGAAATTCAGCAAAATTATAATAAAAACCTTACCACAGCTAATTTGTCTTTCACGGGAAACAGAGTTTCCGCAAACGATGTTCAGGAATATACGCTTTCAGATAATTCCAGACTTGCAAAAATGAATTCAACTTCTGATAACTGTTATTTTAACTGGAGATTAATTTCTAAAGATAACATTCCAAATAACCCTGCCTGTGCTTATGTTTTAACGCAAATGTTAAATGACGGAACACAAACCAAAAGCAAAGAGGTTTTTGCTTTGGAAAAAGAAAACAAGTCGGCATCGATTAATATAGACACAAACGGTTTTCAAATTGCGGTGGACGGGAACTGCCTTTATGGCAACCTTCAAGATACAATTAATTTAACAAAAGAGGCTCTTTTTAACCCGAGATTTACTCAGGAAGATTTTGACAAGGCGGTTAAAAAAATAGAAACTTATTGTAAACAAATGGATAAAGACGCCTCAACAAACCTTCTTGCAAAACTATACGGAAAGTATTTCCCTTCGCCGAAACAAATTATGGAAGGTTTAAAATCACTTACCTTAAACGATGTCAGAGAACATTATAATAATTTGATTTTCAATTCTGCATCCAATATTTCAATAAGTGCCCCCGTTCAACAACATCCGGAACTTGAAGGAATAATTACAAACGGTTTTGCTACGTCAGGACATCTTTATAAGCCTTATAAGCCCGAGCTTTTAAACTCTTTTGTGCCAAACGAAAAAACCACCGTGCTTCTCGATTCCGAAGAAAGAAATCAGGCTCAAATATATAAAAATTATTCGTTTAAAATTTCAGGAAACATAGAAGATGAAGTTAAGTTTGAACTTTTAAACACCATTCTTGGCGGCGGTCCAAACAGCAGACTGTTCCAAGATTTAAGGGAAAAAGAAAAGCTTGCTTACACTACATCAAGCACAATTCAATCTTTTGAAAATTCCGGCATATTGACCATGAAAATTTTAACAACCACAGACGACAAAAAACAAAATGATATAAAATATGACAACTTGCAAAAATCAATTGACGGGTTTGAAAAACACACAAACAAACTTATGCAAGAACTTGTAACAGATGAAGAACTTGAAGCTGCAAAAATGACCCTTAAACAGGATATAACAGCACAACTTCAGTCTGCGGTGTCAAAAACAGACCTTATTGCAATGAATTTAACCCAGCCTTACGGAATAAAAAGAATTGATGAATACATTGCGGCAATTGATAAAATTACAAAAGAAGACATTAAAGAAGCCGCAAACCATATATTTTCAAACAAGCCGGTATATTCAATTCTTGCAAGCAAAGACACAATTAACAATCAAAGTCAATATATCAGCAATTTAGGGGAAGTTGTAAACGTCTGAATGGGCTAAAATAAACCTGTTATGGCAAACCTTTCGTATAAAAATGCTAAAAATATTTTTGTTGACTTTGCAATGACGGAAAAAAATCCGAAATATCAAAACGCAATTTCAAGACAAAATTCAATTTATAAAAAAAGCGATGACCTTAGAAGCGATTTTGAAAGAGATTACCACAGAATACTTTATTCAAACGCCTACAGAAGACTTAAACATAAAACACAGGTTTTCTTTGCAACAAATAATGACCACATTTGCACAAGAATTGAACATGTTAACCACGTTTCATCGGCGGGGGAAACAATCGCAAAATATTTAGGTTTGAATTGCGAGCTTGTAAGAACAATTGCAACGGGTCATGACCTTGGTCATCCGCCATTTGGGCACACGGGCGAAAGAATTTTAAAAGACACGATTATAAAGCTTGGAATAGGAACAAATTTCTGGCATGAAAAAAACAGCCTCAGATTTATTGACAATATTGAAACTTTGGCTGATGCCGAAGGAAAAGAAAGAAATTTAAACTTAACTTATGCCGTTCGTGACGGAATTATATGCCATTGCGGAGAAGTTGTCGAAAACGCACTAAAACCCAGAGAAGAATTTATTGACCTGTCAACAATTGAAGGCGCAAATCAAGTTCAAAGCTATAGCTGGGAAGGGCTTGTCGTTAAAGTTGCGGATAAAATTGCATATTTGGGAAGGGATATTGAAGACGCTCTTTCAAAGAAAATTTTATCCGAAGAACAAAAAAACGAGTTTGAATACATCATAAAAAATTTGTTCTCTCATAAAAAATTGACCGATATTAACACTTCTAACCTCGTACATCTTTTCACAATAGATATCTGCAAAAATTCTAACCCCGACAAAGGTCTGAATTTTTCACAGGAATATTATGAAATTATGAAATTAATCAAAGACTTTAACTATGAAAATATATATAATCATAAAAGATTGACAACATTTCACAGCTATGCGGGGCTTATAATTGAAACAATTTCATCAACATTACTCGGATATTTTGATGGAGCCAATTCAATTTATAAAATAAAATCTGATGAAACTTTTTATCCGCTTTTGTGTTCAACTTTTTGCGATTGGCTTATTAAATATTCAAACGTTGCACCCGAACACAGAGCAAATCGTGGCTTTATAAATAAAATCATATACGATATAAATTCAAAGAGAGATTACGAAACTGCCGTCATTGACTTTATTTCAGGAATGACGGACAGTTTTGCAATAAAAATGTTTAATGAAATAATTACGTTTTAAGTTCCGTATTTATTATGAATTAATACAAATGAAGCGCCGTTCGGGGATACATGGCTATGAGAAGCACAGTTGCCGCCCGTTGTATTTCCTTCAATCGTGTTAACCGTGCCGTCACTGTTAACGCCAGTAACAATGCCGACATGATACCATTCGCCGCCACTTGCGTTATAGAGAATATAATCGCCGGGCTTCAATTTACTTACATCGACAGTAGTGCCGCGTCTTGAATCCATAAGAATTCCGTTATCTTCCGCCCATGTACCAATTCCCCAGCATGAAGCCGTGTTTGAACAACCGCTGAGGGCGTTTTCGCCATACACTTCTTTTGTACAGAAAGAAACGAAATCTGCACACCATACGCCCCAGTCAAATCTGTATCCTTTTCCTGTCATAATAGATTGCATTTCGGCTTGCGTTTTGCCGTCATATTGCAGTGCATAGTTTGCAATGCCCGAAGCAGAGCCTGAAGAAGAAACGAGTGATGAACTTCCCGTGGAAGTCAGACCGTTTACGCCGGATAAAGAAGATGTTGTAAGTTTGCCTTCCGCTTGTAATAAAAGCTTATAAATGTTGGAGTCATTTGCGGCAATTTGGTCTTTAATATTTTGAATGCTGGATAGAGCGTTGTCAATTGCAGACATATCAACGCTTGTGCCCATTGAAGAACAAAGCCTGTTTAACTGTTCTCTCAAGCTGGCATTCATTTCTTCATACATCTGAATTTGTTCTTCAACGGAAGTGCCGTCACCCGTTGAGCCTGATGTACCTGATGACGCCGAAGAAGACGAGGTTGAAGAAGTTTCCTTATCATCTTCGTTTTCTTCTTCATCTTGAAGAAGAACTTCCGTAAGCTCATCTTCTGTCAAAATTTTGTCGTCGTCTTTGTCAAACTGTTTGAGCTGATCTTCTTTTGTAATACCGACTTCTTTCAGAGCGTCAAAGATTTCTTTGGTTTCAATTGTGAAATTACCAATCTTAAAAGTCACTTTTCCTTAGTCTCCAAATTTTACCTTCCTATCTATATTAATCGGCAATTGAAATTAAAACTTTATGATTTATCTTAAAAAATGTTTACAAAAGTTAAGGAAAAAATATGAAAAACTTAGACAAAAAATCAAAAACGAGAGAATGCCTTATAAAAGCCTTTGCGGGGGAAGGTATGGCAAGAAACAGATACACATACTTTGCTTCCAGAGCAAAAAAGGAAGGGTTTGAGCAAATTTCCGCTATTTTTACGGAAACCGCAGATAACGAAAAGGAACATGCTGAAATTTTTTATAAATATCTTGGCGAAAACTTTGACAGCGTTGAAATTAACAACATTTCATACCCAATCGGGCTTTCAGATTTGACAAAAGACAACCTTTTATATGCGGTAAACGGTGAACATGAAGAAAATCAGATTTTATATCCTTCTTTTGAAAAAATTGCCAAAGAAGAAGGCTATACGGAAATAGCCGCAAGCTTTCATGAAATTATTGAGGTTGAAGAAGTACATGAAAAAAGGTTTGCAAAACTTTTAGAAAATCTTCAAAATGATAACGTCTTTAAAAAAGATAAAGAAGTTATATGGAAATGCAGAAACTGCGGATATCACCACAAAGGAAAAGAGGCACCTCTTATTTGCCCTTCTTGCAAACACCCAATGAAATATTTTGAACTCTTTTGTCAAAATTATTGAAAATAATTCTTGTTTATAGAAAAATAAACTTGTTATGAAAGTTTATTTAGGAATTGATGTAGGATCAGTCACAACAAAACTTGCCGTTGTTGATGAAAACGGCAAATATGTTGAAAGTTACATGCTGAGAACGTCGGGTCAGCCGACAAAAGCCGTACAAAAAGGTTTGGGTGAGCTTTTAAACAAGGCAACAACCGACTGGGAAGTTTGTCAGGTTGGGACAACAGGCTCGGGAAGAAACCTTGCGGGCGCACTTGTCGGGGCAGACGTTATTAAAAATGAAATTACCGCTCACGCTGTTGCGGCTTCAATTACCGTCCCCGGAGTTCAAACAATTTTAGAAATTGGCGGACAAGATTCCAAAATAATAATTTTGAGAGACGGCATAGTTACAGACTTTGCAATGAACACCGTTTGCGCCGCAGGCACGGGAAGTTTTCTTGACCAACAGGCGGGCAGATTGAATGTCAAAATTGAAAACTTTGGTGATATTGCCCTTCAATCAACTTCTCCAGCAAGAATAGCGGGAAGGTGCGGCGTTTTTGCGGAATCTGACCTTATTCACAAACAACAGTTGGGCTATCCCGTAGAAGACCTTTTATACGGGCTTTGTCAGGCTTTAGTCAGAAATTATCTTTCTAATCTTGCTCTTGGAAAAGAGCTTCTTCCGACAATAACTTTCCAAGGCGGAGTTGCAACAAACAAAGGAATGGTAAAAGCGTTTGAAGAAGCCCTCGGCACAAAGGTTGTGGTCCCAGAAAATCATCAGACAATGGGCGCAATCGGGGCGGCATATCTTGCTATGGAAAATCACCAGTATACAAACGCAAAAACAAAGTTTAAAGGCTGGGAAACAAAAGATATAAGCTTTAATTCGGTAACTTGCACATGCCACGGCTGTTCAAACAACTGTGAAGTTATTTCTATTGTTGAAGGCGAAATTGAACCGCTTCCCCCTCATCAGGAACACAAAGTAACCGATGTTAAGGGCAAAATCATTGCTCGTTGGGGCGGAACCTGCGGAAGATGGGATATTAATTAGCTTGTAGGGTAGGCTTTAGCCTACCGATTGCTACATTCTTCGCATTGAAGTCCACCCTGTGTGACTGTCACCCTGAACTTGTTTCAGCTTGTAGGGTAGGCTTTAGCCTACCGATTGCTTTCTATGCAGCAACATTTCATTAAGTACACGAGAGAAAAGTTTTTAGCTTGTAGGGTAGGCTTTAGCCTACCGATTGCTTTCTATTCAATAGCATTTCATTAAGTGCACGAGAGAAAAGTTTTTATAGTTTAAGCAATAATTGGTGGACTGAAGTCCACCCTACATTCTTTTATGGCGTTTAGATGTGTAAGACTGCAGCTTGTAGGGTAGGCTTTAGCCTACCGGTTATTGTTTAAGTAGTTTAAACAATGATTGATGGACTAAAGTCCACCCTACGTGCTGTCGTTTTGTTTTTTGCTAAACGGCACGCAGAAACTTCGTTTCTGACTTTGC
>CANRGC010000011.1 GCA_947630045.1 Candidatus Gastranaerophilales bacterium | reverse complement strand
TGTTTTTTGCTAAACGGCACGCAGAAACTTCGTTTCTGACTTTGCCTGCCCCATTCTCGAAGGTTATCAACCTTCTCAAACGGGTGACCCTGTCGCCTATCAACTGCAACGGGTCTTGCTCATCGCAAGCCCCTTTTGCACTGGCTTCGCATTCTTTTTCTTCGGCAGTTTGTAGGGTGGACTTCAGTCCACCATGTTTAAACAATAATTGGTAGACTAAAGTCTACCCTACGTGTTTTTTGCTAAACGGCACGCAGAAACTTCGTTTCTGACTTTGCCTGCCCCATTCTCGAAGGTTATCAACCTTCTCGAACGGGTGACCCTGTCGCCTATCAACTGCAACGGGTCTTGCTCATCGCAAGCCCCTTTTGCACTGGCTTCGCATAGAAGTTCGTCCCACGCTATTCGCTCGCCATTCGCTTTACGGAGCTTCACTCGCTTCGTCCGTTAGCAACAAGAGTTATTGGACTGATTAACGACAGAAAAAGTTGGCTCTAATGTTTACTATTCGCTTAAAATTTGTTGCCTGAAAGAGTTTTTTGAATGTTTGAATAAAATTTTAGAAGGCAGGATTGATGAGTGTTAGTGAGTTAAATCAAATATTTGTTCGTAATTTTTTATTTTAAAAAATATACTATGACGTGCGTTTTTTATATAATGCAATCTGTTTTGATAGAATTCTTTTTGAGCGGAAATATTGAGAAGTGGTTCATCTTCGCCAAATATTGCCTCATTATATATATCTTTAATATTTTGTTTATTAGTTTTATAAAGTTCTTTTAAACTGTTTAATTCTATTTTACAGCTTTCGATTGTTCTTTTTGAATGGTGAAATTTTTCCCATTCTTCGTCCGTTTTTATCAAATAATTTCTTGCAAATTCATCTGCATTGTTTTCATTTACGTTATAGAGCAGTTCTTGTATTTCTTTTGAAAGCCCCAAGTGTTCATCAAATAAATAAGGGTTTCCTGATATTGCTATTTTTTTATCAATTTTATCTATCTTAAAACCGTCAAAATTAAAAATTGAAGCAACAAAAACACCCGCAGAAAACGCAATTAAATTAATTTTTTTGTATTTTGAAAAATCAAAATTAAAATTCAAATTTGAATAATCATACAAAAGTAAAACATCGCCTTCAGATTGAAGATGTTCAAATTCATATTCATCGCACCCCCAGCCGGCAAAAAAGAGCAATAATTCATCTGAATTTTTATTTATTAAATATTGTTTCATATATAATCCTTTAATTTATTATTGCAATTTTTATGACGCTGTCAAGGTTATTTTTGAATATCTAATGAGGCATTAATATATTGATTTATAATTCCTGATATGTTTAATCAAAGGGACTATAATTTATGACACCAAAACTAAAAAACTGCATAAAATAAACTGCAAAATATTTAAAATTTGAAATTAACAGCACCGAAATAATCATTCCTATGTGTTTCTTTACACTAATAAACCTTATAAAATCCCAGTCCTATTTCATTGTTTAAACTGTCATCTTCAAAAGACGCTATTTGAAAATTATTAAAATATTTTTGTGCGACACGCATAACTTCAGAAATATCAAACAGCCCAAATTTATTGCTATGGCTTATTATAAAACAGGTAAATTCCGCTTTATTCCATAGAGAATAGATTTTTAACGCTTTCACGATTTCAAAAGTATCATTTTTAACCTTTGTATAATCAAACTCAACAAATTCAGATTTTTTAAGATAATTTTTAAATTCTTTTTCATCAATTGAAACAACGCTCGGTTTTTTGACGGCTTTAGCTATGTTTAAAAAAGATGTATCAAGTTCGTTTGTATTCACAAATTCATCATATTTTTTTAAAAAATCCTTTGTTAACATTTTCATTATTTAATCTCCTTTTAGCTGACAAAAAAAATTATATGATTATATTGCGACAAATTTTGTCGCTATTATGTTATAAAATAAAATACAGATTAAAGGAAAAGTTATGAGCGCAAATAAAAAAATTGATGAAATTATAGAGTTGATTATTATGCTTCAAAACAGCTATAGGGGGCTTACAACATCCGATATTGCTTCGCATTTTGAATGTTCCAAAAGAACTGCAGAGCGCATGATGAGCGCTATTGTTGAAAAATACGGTAACTATATTGAAACGGTTCAAAATAAAACCGATAATAAAAAACGAAGAAGATTAAAAAAGGGGAGCTTAAATTCTTTAATTAAATTTAATTCAGATGATTTTGCGCTTCTTGAACATTATAAAAATCTTGAAAAATCACCCGCCAAAAATAAAGAATTTAGCGCAATTATAGAAAAAATAAAAGCAATAAATCCTGATAAATATTCAAAAAATGATGTCGAAGAATTATTTTTAAACCAAGCCTATTGCACTCATATCGGGTTTAGAGAAGATGTATCAATTGAAAATATAAGTTTAATTAATGAAGCGATTTTATCTCAAAAGCAAATTAAGCTTGATAATAAATATCTTATAAACCCTTACGGGCTGATTTACGGCGAAAAAATTTATCTTGCGGCATATAATCCTTTTGCTGATGATATTTGGATATATCAAATTTCAAAATTAAAAGAAATTGAGTTAACCGATAACTATTTTGAAAAAGACGAAAATTTTAATGTCCAAGAGTTTAGCGACAAATCTTTCGGGGTTTTTCAGGGCGATATAATGGATGTAGTTTTGGAATTTGATAAAAGCGTCAGAGATGATATAATGAAGTATAATTTTCACAAAAGCCAAAAAATAACTCCTCTTGGAAATGGGAATATTCAAGTAAAACTAAGGGCAAGCGGAAGTTATGAAATTATAACGGAACTTTTAAAATGGCGGGAAACCGTAAAAGTTATAAGCCCAAACATCTTAAAAGATGAATATATAAAAACGGTTGAAGCAATGTATAAAAATATAAAGGAAAACTAAATGGAATTAAACAGAAATAAAGACAGGGAAGAATATTTAAAAGATATTTTTGAGCTTCAGCAAAAACTGAAAGAATATGAAAAACTTGATGAAAAAGAAAAAGAAGAATTAAGAAAAAATTATGGCGCTAAGAATTATAGCGAAAATGATTTAAAAGGCGAAATCTGGAAAGAATATCCTCGTAATCCAAAATATTTAATTTCAAATAAAGGCAGGGTAAAATATGAGGGTAAAATCCAAAAACAAAAGGATGATGAAAAACCGCATTATTTTACTTTAGCTGATGAAAGTCTTTTAAAATATTATATTTACGAGCTTGTTGCTTTTACATTTTTAGGGAAAGATGAAAATGACGGTTATCATATCCACCATATAACAAATGACGGATACGATAACAGCACCGATAACTTAATTTTGCTAACCCAATATGAACATTCGCTTATTCACGGGTTTCTGATCGGCAGAAAACGGTGACAACAGAACAGACAATATGATTTATTTGCCCGCATGTATTCACAGGAAAGTTCATAAATCTGATAATTAAATTATTAATATCTAGGCAAAATTATTTTTCATCTTATAATTTCTCTTTTGAGTTTTTTACTTATTCTGTTGCCGTTTTTGTCAATAAAATATTCTTCGCTGTTTAATAGCACTCTGGCTTTGCCTTTAATAAAATTTTCCGCATAGTCATATATAAAAGGAATAATTGTATTATCATTTTCATCAATAAAGCCGTATTTAACTCCATACGCCCGAGTTGCGTCAATTATGCAAACGGCGGCAAGCCCTTCGCTAAAATAAATATAATCCGAATACTTAGGTTCAATTATAAAGTTCCCGTCTAAATCCATAATCCCTCGTTTTTCGCTTAAACAATTACGGCAAGTCTCGCCCTCGCTATATCCGTATTCATCAACAATCACATTAATACACTTCTGTTCCCCTTCAAGAAATTCTTCAATGCTTGTATTCATATCATCATATTGACAAGGGACAACAAAATCACCTTTTTCATTTAAAAGACCGTATTTCATACTTTCTATATTTCTTACAATCCAGCGATTTGAACCAATGTAATGAGTTTCGTGGTAACTGTAAATTGAATGGGTTAAAGAATTTTCTTCTCTTATTTTTAAACAGTCTTTTAAGGCTTGTTCTTTTATCAATTCGGTTTCTTTTCGAATTTTATTTACAAGCGATCTTTCATTCAGTATAAATCTTGCTTTTTTTAAGGCAAGATCTATAATATTTTGAGCTTCAATTTGAGCATTTTGGATAATATCTTTTGCCTCACTTTGCGTTTTATTCATAATTTTCTCCTTTAATTTATATAAAAAATTATAAATAACCATTGCGACAAATTTTGACGAATTGAAATATTTTTATATCACTATCAATACAAAACTTAATTCTTAAACTAAATGATTTAAATTAATTTTTAATATCAATTATTATTTAATTTTACAATTATTAATAATATTGCTAAATTTGGCAATTTTAGTTCTTTATCTATTTTATTTATATGCGAAAATTTTAAAGGTGATATTCTAATGAATTAAACTTTTTAAATTTTAACAATAAAAAACCAAATGAAATTCAAGCTCAAATGATGCAAAATCAGATGAGAATGACTTTGAGATTTAAAATATAGAACATACAGAAAGGGAAATAAAATATGCAAAATGTTTGTTTAAGTAACAGCTATATTCCAACCCAGCCACAAGTTTGTCAGCAAACCGCCCAACCTAACGAAGCATTTCAGGGCGAAACTCAACTTTTGCAAACCTTATATACCAATTATGCTTGTTCTAACAGATATGCATTTATAAACGGGCAATATGTACTTGTTAAAAATCCTAATTTTTCAGAAGAAACTTATCAAGCTATCGGCAACAGATTAAACCAAATGAATGCCTTGCCGGAAATTCCAAAAACAAATTAATACTGTTGCTAAAAGTCATTTTTCGTCAATAAATTTATTAAACATCTTTAGCTTTCTTTCCAAGCCATTAGTTTGTTTATGGCATATTTTCGCATTGTATTTAATAATTTGGCATATATTACTTTATTATTGCTCATTTGTTCGATGAAGTTTTTAAAAAATTCTTCATTTTTTCAATGAACTATTAATATCGTTCAAATAATATTTTTGTATCGGTGAAAATTCACCGTTCTAAAACCGCTTGAAGTTTGGTCAAAAAAATCAATTATAAATTTAACTCCACAGCCTTTCTCCGTTTTCATTCAAGAGTTCCTTTTTGTTTTTATATGTTGCCAAAAAAGCAACCTTATTATTTTTGTTGGTACAGGCGGAAATATAATCATATTTAAAATCTAAAACAATTTTTCCCTCGTAATTTATCACCCCATATTTGCCGTTTAAGTCTGCCAAATAAAATTCGCCGTCATTTTCGCTGATAAGGCTGTCATAAATAAAATCTGAAATAATTTCATCATTTAAAGTTATAAGCCCGAATTTAGCTTCTTTTTCCGCTATAAAACAAGGTCTTGTTGTTGAAGAAACGCAAATCGAATTGTATTTTATATCAACAACCATTTTTCCGTTAATATCAGCCAGCCCGAAAAGATTATCTTTTTCGCAAGACCAATAATATTTATCATCCATAATATGGTCAAAAACAGGCTCTAATATTATATTTGAATTTTTATCTATTACGCCTTCATATCCGTCTTGTTTCACAATATAATAACCCGAGATATATCGAAAAATATCTAATAGTTGTATCGGATATTTATATTTAAAATCAAAGACAACCTGACCGTTTTTATTCAATAAGCCCCACTTGTAATTTTTGCTCATTGTGCAATAATCTTGACATATTCCGGCATGCATTGCAAAGAAGAAGTCAAATTCATCTTCAAACATTTTGCTGTCTTTATATCCGTCAGCGCATCGTGGCAGATTGTTTTCCATAATGTCATAAACAAATTCCGTGACGGGCTTACCCGTATTAACGTCAACAAGCCCTGCCTTACCGTTTTTATAAGCAATCGTAAAATCACTGTCAGTGTAACAAAAAATCTCATCATACATAATTTGAACCCCTTTCAAAAACATTATATCTTATATGTATGCCAAATTCGGACGGGAAACATTTCAGCCTCTTTTTAAAATTTATGAAAAACCGTGACTTTGTTATTTAACAATTTTGATATCAAGCCTTAATTAATTATTGATTTTTTCATAATAACAATTTCTGACGCCAGCCATACCTTCCGTTTCAGGGGTTGTATCAAAACAATAGTCCCACATTGTGTCTATAACTTCTTTAAATTCAGGCGCTTTTTTAATTATATATTCATCAATAAAGCCTTCGGCAGAACCGCTGCCGCCATAAATATAATACCCGTCTTCGTTTTTGTCATATTGATGCAGTTTAAATAAATAGGACCCTTCTTTATAGAGCCTGTGCAATTTCCCCTTGTCATATTTTAATTCTTTTCCTTTATATGTCCAAGTTTGCGAAACTATATTCAAACGGGCGAAAGTTATTATAAATATTGATAAAAGAACCGCAAAAACAATCGAAAAAATAATGAATGGTTTGCTTTTTATAATATCTTCAATTTTGCGGAATGCAAGGTTAAATTTTTCAAAATTATTTCCGGCAGATAAAAATTTCCCGCAATGAGGGCAAAAGTTTTGTTTTTTCTTAATCTCATATCCGCAATTTTGGCAATTCAAAGACTATCTCTCCTTTTTTATTTTTGTTTTTGCCAAACAGCCCAAGGCGCAGTGCCTTCTTCCCACATTTTAGTCAGATCCGTCTTGCCTTTTAGCGTGTCCATAGGATACCAAAATCCGTTGTGTTTATATGAATTTAACTTTCCTTCAATTGCAAGTTTTTCCAAAGGTTCACGTTCAAGAATTACATCATTTCTTGTGGCGTCAAAATAATCAAAAACCTCAGGCTCGCAAACCATAAAACCGCCATTTATCCAGTTGCCGTCGCCTTTAGGTTTTTCGGTAAAGCTGTTAATTGTTCCGTCGCTTGATATATCAAGCGCCCCAAATTTGCCCCCCGGTTTTACTGCGGTTAAAGTTAAATATTTTTTGCTTTCTTTATGACATTTTATCAGTTCTTTTATATTTACATCGGAAACACCGTCCCCGTAAGTGAGCAAAAACGGCTCATTTTTAATGTAATTTTGAGCTTTTTTTATTCTGGAGCCTGTCATTGTGTTTTGCCCCGTATATAACATTGTGACTTTCCACGGTTCGGTTTGTGTTTTATGAATTTCAACGGTGTTGCTCAACATATCCACCGTTATATCCGAATATTGTTGATAGTAATTAACAAAATAATCTTTAATCACATGAGATTTATATCCGGTTAAAATAATAAAATCATTGAAGCCCCAATAAGAGTATATTTTCATAATATGCCATAATATTGGTTTTCCGCCGATTTCAACCATTGGTTTCGGTATTAATCTTGTTTCTTCAGATAATCTTGTGCCAAAACCGCCCGCCAGTATAACTACTTTCATAAACTTATCCTTTTTGCCCGTATAAAAATCTCAATTAAGACATTAATATCAGCTAATTTAACATAAATATTTATTAAAAGATATTTGTTATTAATTTCCGTTTACAAAAATTTTATTGTTTATCTTTAAGAGAAAAATGGAACTGAATGAGGGCAAGCGCAAAAAGCAAAGGCAAAAGCGACTCTCCGCCTTCTTCAAAAATCTTTAGTGCAAACAGTGTCGGTTCCATAAGCGCAGTGCCGACACTCTTGGCATAGTTTGCGGGAAAGCGGTCTATAATTTGGGTTAAAACACCAAAAACCCCCGTTGTAACTACGGTCCAACAGAGTGCTTGCAGCTTAAGCAGACCGCACACCAACCGTTTAAAATATTTTATAAAAAGCCATAAACAAACGGCTAAAACAATCAACATTAAAAGCCCCGCTATAATTTTTTCATGCAGCGGATTGTCGGGGTTTAAGAAAAATCGGCTTTTTGTAACAACGGTGTCATGGGTTGTAAGCCAATGCTGAATGCCCATTTCTCTAAGAAGCGCAACAAACCAGAGAAAAACCAGCGCAAAGTATGTTTTTGAGCGTGGAGAGTTAAGGAAATCTCCGGCACAGCATAATAAAACACCGCCTGCAAAACCGTAAAAAAGATAGGTTATAATTTCAGTGGCACCGATTTCTTCAATATCAAAAACTCCGAAATTTGCCCTGAAAATGTAACAAACGACATAATAAACAACCATTGCGGCAACAATAAAAATTGTTGCAAAAAAAGGTGATAAAAACAGATTTTTATTATTTCCCAGCATTCTAAAAGTATACTTTTAAATTTTTAAGAAATCAAGATATTAAAAAAGGGCAAATTTTGCCCTTTTTTATTTTGCAATGCTAATCGTGTCAACTTCAACGCTTAGAGAGTTCCAATCTTTATCGACTTCGCCCGAGATAATTACCGTGTCGCTTCCGCTTACCTGAAGTCCGCCCCAGTTATCATCGTCAATTTCAACAAGAATACTTCCCGTGGAATCTTTAAACGTATATTTTTCATGTCCGACTTTTGCAACGATATTGCCCTTTAAGGTTACAAACTGACCGTCTTTTAAATTTTTTATGTTTGAAACCGCAGTATTTTGAGCCTGAGAAGCTCCTGTATAACCGCCATGCTGATTGTTTCCGCCAAATGTTTCATGAGCAAACGAAGCCGACGTAAAAAGAAAAAGTGCGGCAAAAATCGTAAATAAAGCTTTTTTCATAGTCTTTCTCCTTCAAAATATCAACAATCCCTTTTTTTAAATTATATCATTTTTTGGTGAAGAATTCAAAAATAGAGGGGAAAATCTCCCCTCTTAAAAATTAATAATTTTTTGCTTTTTCAAAAAAGAAACTCTTCGGATGAGCGCAAACGGGGCAGACATCAGGCGCTTCTTTTCCTTTGTAAGAGTATCCGCAATTAGCGCATTCCCAAACAATTTCATCATCTTTTTTGAAAACTTTTTCGGTTTTTATGTTTTCTAAAAGCTTTTTATATCTTTCTTCATGGTCTTTTTCAATCAGTGCAACTTTTTCAAACAGAAATGCAATGTCCATAAAGCCTTCTTCTCTTGCTTCTTTTGCAAATTGAGCGTACATTTCCGTCCACTCGAAATTTTCCCCTTCCATAGCGTCTTTAAGGTTTTCGACAGTTGATTTAACAGAGCCGCCGTTTAAGAGTTTAAACCAAATCTTTGCATGTTCTTTTTCGTTGTTTGCGGTGTCTTCAAAAAACTTGCTTATTTGTACATAGCCGTCTTTTTTAGCTTGAGAAGCATAATAAGTATATTTATTTCTTGCCTGAGATTCTCCGCTAAAAGCTTCTTTTAAATTTTTTTCCGTTTTACTTCCTTTTAATTCCATAACTTTCCCCCAGTTTTACAGACTTTTTATTCTAACATTTTAAGTTGTTCATTTGAAGTAATTATTACGATTTCTTTGCAAAACAACAACAAAATTTTAAATTTTAGGCAATTATTATTCTTCTCTTTTTTTGTATTACTGTACTTGTCGTATTAGGTTAGAAAAATGCAGATTTCCCCTTTAAAATATTCAAATTCTTATCCCCTTTTAAGAAATAATAATGTAAAAACATCCAAATGCCCTGAAGATAAGGGTTTTGAACAGGAAGGAATTATACCCGCCACCTCGCAATATCTTTCGTTTACGGGGGGCATGAGTTTAGATTTGTCTGCAACAAAAAAACAAATTGATAAATTTGGCTCATTTCCGCCCGATATAAAGGAAGAAATTCAAAAAACGCTTGATAATGGAAACCCCGAAGATAAAACTCTGATTGATATTCACAACGAAAAATATAAAGGGCTTTTAGAGCTTGAAACTTTAAGTCAGATAAAAGAAGCATACCCCGAATTTAAAGATGTTGTTTCAGACACTAAAGTAACTTATCAAAAAAATTCTTTTATGGAAGAAGCCAAAAACGGACTTATAAAAGAAATAGACCCCGAACAAGACCTTAGCGTTCAGCTTTTACAGCTATACTGGGGCGAAGGCTTTTCAATAACCGATTTAACCGAATATTTCGGGAAAAACATTCATGGCGTTCTTGAAAAACTAAACATTCCGAGAGTTGATAAAATTTATGGCAAATATTTAAAACTTTCCGACAAAAATTATAACGAGCGCTTTTCAAAAGAATTATCGGAAAGAAAAAAAAGTGCCGAAATAGCAAGAATTGAAAGACAAGAGGGAGTTTATATCCCAAGAGGTCCGCTTTCTGAAGAACACAAAGCGAAAATATCGGAAGGACTAAAAAAATATTATACGGAAAACCCCGATAAAATCTATGAAATGTCTGAAAGACAATTGAAATATTACGAAGACAACCCCGTTGAAAAAGAAATTTTTTCACAAGTATTATACAGGGCGTGGGCTTATCCTGAGGCAAAAAACATAAAAAAATCTTTAAAAAGATATATGAGCAATAAATGCGGTGAAAATGTTGATATAGATAAGCTCCTTGTTACTCCGAACAACAAAAAGCTTAAACAGTATTGGGAAGCAAATCAATGGGCAAAAGAACGTTTTTCAATATGTATGAAAAAATCATGGAAAAAACAAAAAGAACTTCAAAAGTTTGGATTGATAAAAGAACCTGACTATATCTTTAATATTCTCCCTTCGCCCCTTCGAAGAAAGGTAGTTCAAAAATTAGAGGGCAAAATTGAAAACCCTGAAGTATGTTTCGTTTTTAAACTCTCAAAAGACTCTGATGGTTATATGCCTAATGCATATGACTCCACGGAACATATTCGTAAGAAAAACAATAATTTAGCCTTTAGAACAGCAAACGAAATCATACTTGACAGAAATGACAAACCCGTTTTATTCAGAGCCGGAGTTCTTGCAGTCTTATGCGGGCTGGAAGATTTGAAATCTGATATATTTGCGGGAAAAACAGAACTCAAAAACACATATAACTTTTTGTATTCAAAGTATCAAGAATATGCAAAACACAAAATCGATACAAAATATTTTTCATTGTATGACAGAATATTAGTAGATTGTATGGAACACCGTGAACATATAGAAGGCTTTAAATATATAGCCAGAAGATATGACGAAGCTTATAAGTATTGCTCCGTAAACAATGTCAAAACCATATATAAAGGCTTGAAAATATTTGATGATGACCTTGATTATATAAAATAAAAATCTGACTAAATTTTTGTATGATAAGTTTTTGAAGATATTTTCCCGTTTATATCGTCTTAAAAGAGCTCAAAAATGTTATAAGCGTGATTTAGGGCAAAGTTTATTTAAAATATTTTTGTTGTAAAATCACTTGTATAACCCAAATAAGGAACATCCGATGAACATTTTTGAAGAACTTAAAGAAAGAGGGCTTATTGCTCAAGTTACCGACGAAAAAGAGATAAAAGAACTTATAAATAACGGGGGCGCAAGGTTTTATATAGGTTTTGACCCGACGGCAGATTCATTGCATGTAGGTCATTTTATGGCGCTTTGTCTTATGAAAAGGCTTCAAATGGCGGGGAATAAGCCCGTTGTTTTAATCGGCGGCGGTACGGGATATATAGGCGATCCTTCGGGAAGGTCTGATATGCGCTCTATGCTTACGCCCGATACTATTCAGCACAACTGCGAATGTTTTAAAAAACAAATGGAGCGTTTTATAACTTTTGGTGAAAATGAAGCAATAATGGTAAATAATGCCGAATGGCTTTTAAACTTAAACTATATTGAGCTTTTAAGAGATGTAGGAGCCTGTTTTTCCGTAAATAATATGCTTAGGGCTGAATGTTACAAACAAAGAATGGAAAAAGGCTTAAGCTTTTTAGAGTTTAACTATATGATTATGCAGGCATACGATTTTTATTATCTTAATGAAAAATACGGATGTAATATGCAATTTGGCGGCGATGACCAATGGAGCAACATGCTTGCCGGATGTGACCTTATAAGAAAGAAAACCTCAAAAGACGCTTATGCAATGACAATAACTCTTTTGATGAATTCCGAAGGCAAAAAAATGGGCAAGACGGCAAAAGGCGCAGTTTGGCTTGATAAAGAAAAAACTTCTCCGTTTGAATTTTATCAATACTGGCGAAATGTCGATGATGCCGATGTTATGAAGTGTATGAAAATGTTGACTTTTCTTTCATTGGATGAAATTAACGAAATGGAAAACTGGGATGACTCAAGAATTAATGAGAAAAAAGAAATTCTCGCCTATGAATTAACAAGTCTTGTCCATGGCAAAGATGAAGCCGCAAAGGCAAAAGAAGCCGCACGTGCATTATTTGGCGGAAAGGGCGATATAGCCGATATGCCGACAACGGAAATTTCCGAAAGCGATTTAGACGAGGGTAAAATTCAGATAGTAAATCTCGTTGTAAAATGCGGATTTGCAGCAAGCAAGGGTGAAGCAAAACGCCTTATACAACAGGGCGGAATATCCGTAAATGATGAAAATGTCAGCGTTTTTGACAAATTTTATACAAAAGAAGATTTAAAAAACGGGCTTAAAATCAAAAAAGGCAAAAAACATTATAATAAAGCCATATTAAAATAAAAAGCGCCTTATAAGGCGCTTTTATTAATGTTTAACACTCTTTTCCCAGTTTATATGCGAGGGCGGGATAATCGGTGTTCAACACTTCATTTTTTTGCCAAACCCCGCCTGCAAAGAGATATCCTTTTTCCTTCGGGTTGTTTAAACAAGCCATAAGCCCTTTAAATTCGCCGAGAGCAAACTGTATTGCGTGGTTTGAGGAGTCTGCGGCAGTTAAAATATAATAAAAATCTTTATTTTCAATATGTGTATATCTTGCGCAAAGCCTGTCTATAAAGGTTTTCATCTGTCCCGAAATTGAATAAAAATAAATCGGGGTTGAAAATACAATAACGTCGGCACTTTGCATTTTGTCTAAAATTTCAGCCATATCGTCTTTTTGAGAACATGCCGTGTAATCGTTTGTGTTGCAATATCCGCAGCCTGTACAACAGTTAATTTTTTTATCTTTCAAAAAAATTTTTTCAACCGTATTCCCGTTTTCTTTTGCGCCTTTTAAAAATTCATCGCATAAAACATCGGAATTTCCGCCTTTTCTCGGTGAAGATGAAATAATTAAAACATTTTTGCCCATTAAAGTTCTCCTAAATTTTCTTTTGTAACTTCAAGATTTTCATAAAGATATTTTTCAAAAATTTCCGCCGCATTTTCAACAAGCTCAACACAGGGGCGTTTTTTATAATAGCTTTCGTTTCTCAAGGAAGGCTCTGGCGAGGTTGAAGATTCTATCCCTTCCAAAAGTTCTCTGCATATTATACTTCCGTTTTCTTCTTTAAATTTTTTGGCGAGGTCTTGAATTTTTTTATAAATTTCGCCTTTTTGCTTGGGGTCGCTATTATCGCTATATCCTAAAGCAAGCCCCGCCGCCATAAACATTCCCGTTACCGCACCGCAGACTTCCCTCATTCTTCCCATTCCGCCCCCGAAACCCGAGGAAACTTTCATTGCCGTTTCAAAATCAAGTCCGAATTCTTCGCAAAAAGCTCCAAAAACCGCCTGTGAACAATTATATCCCGATTTAAACAATTCTCTTGCTTTTTCCTTATGAGAAGCCATTTTTACCCCCTTATACTTTGCTATTTACACTCTATATAATTTTTTGTTAATTGTAAAGAAGAAATTCCCCTATTTGCGCCCTTAAAATATTTATGATAATATTGTTTTGACTTTTTTGAGGATAGAAGGACTTATGAAATATAAAAACGTTTTTTCTTTAATGCAGGAAACCACAGAGAGAAACAGTGAAAAAACTTCTCTCGGCATTAAAACAAATTACGGTTGGAGTGAACTTACATATAAAGGGCTTGGCTATCTTTCAAGAAGACTTGCCTGTTATTTTATTTATGACATGAAACTTGAAAAAGGCGAAAAGGTTGCAATTCTATCCGAATCGAAACCCGAATACGGCGCATGCTTCTTTGCGGGCGTGTTAGCCGGTTTAACTTCGGTTCCTCTTGATAACAAGCTTACAATTTATGAGCTTGAATCTATTTTATCAAACTGCGAACCTTCGGTTTTATTGGCGTCAGGTGCAAATTATGAAAAAGCTCTTACCCTTAAAAGTAAAATTCCTTCCATAAAACAAGTTATTTTTATGGATAGAATTTCAAACACCAAAGAATTCCAAGACCTTTATTCCATTCCCGAAAACTATGAAGGCAAATGGAGAAGAAGAAGCCTTGATTCCACGGCATTAATCATCTACACTTCAGGAACAACGGGCTCTCCCAAGGGTGTTGAAATTACATATAAAAACATTTTATCTCAAGTCAGAGATTTACAGCTTGTTTTAAATGAAATGATACCGAAGGGAAAACAGATGAGAATTCTTTCAATTCTCCCGATTAATCACCTGTTTGAACTCACGGTGGGCTTCTTTACCTTTTTGGATCAAGGCTTTTCTATATATTATGCAAAAAGCCTGAAGCCGAAAGATATTGCGGAAGTTATGCAGGAAAAAGGCGTAACGTTTATGATTTCCGTGCCTGCGTTTTTAAAACTTTTAAAAACCACGATTGAATCTGAGGTTTCAAAGAGAAATGCCTTTGATAAACTCGTTTTCAAAATTAAATATAAAATCGCAAAATTTTCACCTTTCTTTTTCAGAAGATTTTTATTCAGAGGGGTCAGAAAATATTTCGGACTGGACTTTTTTGGCTGTATTTCAGGCGGAGCGCCGCTTGATTATAAAGTGGGCAAATTTTTTGAAACAATCGGTATCAGAATATATCAAGGATACGGTTTATCTGAAGCAAGCCCTGTTGTTTCCATGAACAGAGGAAAATATCAAGATTTAAAATCGGTCGGAACCCTTCTTGACTCTTTCGAAGCAAAAATAGACGAGTCTACGGGCGAATTAATTTTAAAAGGTCCAAGCGTCATGAAAGGTTATTACAAAAGACCCGATTTGACACAGGATGTCATAACCGAAGACGGCTGGCTTCATACCGGCGATATTGCACAAATTGATAAGCGTGGTCTTGTTTATATTACGGGCAGAATTAAAAACATGATAGTTTTATCCGGCGGAAAAAAGGTTTTCCCCGAAGAAGTTGAAGCTGTTCTTGAAAAAAATCCGAATTTTGCCGAAATTTGTGTGACTGGGGCTTCAAAATCGGGCGGCGAAAAAGACGGTGCGGAAGAAATCGTGCTTGTTGTAGTGCCCAAGAAAGAATATGCGGAAAATTTTGCCGATAAAAAAGCTCTCGAAGGCGCAGTTGCAAACGAAGTTAAGACAATGTCCAAACGTTTGGCTCACTATAAAAGACCGGTAAAAATTATCGTTACGGAAACTCCTTTGCCAAGAACGGCAACAAACAAGGTTAAAAGAAAAGAAGTTAAATCAATGGTAATGTCAGACAGTGTCAAATAAACCTTTTTAAAATGATTGATACAGTAAACGAATTTTTATTTAATGACTTTCCGTGGTCCGAGGAGCTTTCCGCCGTAATAGAAAAATCTTCAACTCGGGTGGAGCCAAGATTAAAATTTAAAAAGCCTTATACAAATTTCAATCTGGCAGAGATTGTTATTTATTTAATGACAAACGGTAAAGACGCAATAATTCCTCTTTGCGGCGGGGTAAAACCGCTTAATAACCTTTGGAAATTTCTTGAATGTTGTGTCTTTGCCCAAAGCTCGCTTTTATACAGCATTCTATACAAAGGGCAGGAAACGATTTTATATTTTGAGCCAAAACCGAAAAATTTTATAAGATTTGTTGTAATGGATAATGAAATGGCGCTTTTAAAAGAAAAGAAAGGCGAAATATTCAAACACAGATATCTCGATTTTGAGGTTAAACTTGATGTTGCGCTCAAGAAAAAACAATTTATTACCCAGTTTTATAACTTTTTGACTAAAATTTTTAAAAATTACGAAAATGTTGCATACTTTGAACCGCCGCTTACGGGGTTTGACCTTTGGACGAAAGACTCTTTGATAATCTGTGAATATTTAAAAAAGCCCAAATTAAAGCAAGTCGGGGCGTCTTAATTTTGTTCTTAAAATTCTTTGTTCCTGTTTGAACTTTTCAATTTCCGAATGGTTTCCGTTTAAAAGAACTTCCGGAACTTTCATTCCTCGATATTCTCTGGGTTTTGTATATTGCGGGTGTTCCAAAAGCCCGTCCAAACCTTCCGAAAATGAATCGTTAAGAGAAGACTCAACTTTATTTAAAACCCCTTCAATTTGCCTTGAAACGCTGTCAATTATGCAAAGAGCGCCAAGTTCTCCGCCCGTTAAAATGTAATCGCCGATAGAAATTTCTCTTGGTTTTAAACCTATTCTTATTCTCTCGTCAAATCCTTCATATCTTCCGCAGAGCAAAATTAACTGCTTTTTTTTAGAAAGCTCTACGCTTGTTTTTTGGCAAAATTTTTCGCCCTGAGGGGTCAGCATAATAAATTCAAAATCGTCAGTTTTTTCAATTGACTCATAAGCTTCAAAAATCGGCGGAGCCATTAAAACCATTCCCGATGTTCCGCCGTATGGCGTATCGTCAACGTGTCTGTGCTTGTCGTGAGTAAATTCTCTGAAATCAACCGTGTTGACCTCGATTAATTTTTTTTCTCTTGCCCTTTTTAAAATCGAATAAGAACAATAGTTTTCAATTATATCCGGAAATAAAGTTAAAACATCAAACCTCATAAAAGCCCCTTTATAGGTTTAATTATAACTTTCCCCCCTTTTATATCAACAATGGGAACAAGCTCTGAAACAAAGGGAATTAAAATGAGTTCCTTTTTTTCGTCTAAAGATTTTATGCACAAAATGTCGTTTGCTGCCGATTTTTTTATCTCAACAACATCTCCGATATAGTTTTCTTCGTTGTCAAATGCCTTAAGCCCGATTAAATCGTCGATTAAAAACTCGTTATCTTCAAGCTCGTTTAACACTTTTTCTTTTGAAAGACAGATGTTTTTTCCTTTAAATTCAATGAGTTCGTTAATTGAATTAATTTGTTTAAATTTTACAATCGCAAAATTTTTATGGAAACGAATTGACGAAACATCAAGCCTTTCTTTTGTGTTGTCTTTGTCAACAAAAACAATTTTTGCGCCTGAAATTAAAGCTTTATTTGAAAAGCCCACCTTGGCTTCCCCTTTAATTCCATGAAAGTTTATAATTTTGCCGATTGAAATATATTCCATAAAAAAATTATATCAAAAAGATTTTAATTTTTTTCTTCTTTATCAAAAACAAAATCGGTGTTGTAAAGTATCCAATAGCAACAGTCTTTCTGATTACAGTGTGTGCAGCTAAAATCAGCCGAATGAAATTTAGATTCTTTTTCTAAAATTTCAGGCTCGCAATTTTCTTCTTCCGTCAATTAAATTCTCTCCTCAAATTCTGCCATACATAAGTATGCCTTTGCCGTAACAGGTGTTAAACTCGCCCAAAAGCTCAGAACATGTCTTTTTTCACTTTCCGTTAACTTTTCGGATATTTCTTTCAGAATTTTTTTGTCATAATTTGTAATATCTAAAAGAAAAGCAAGGTTGATGGCGGCAGCCCTTTCATCGTCTGATAGCGGGCTTTCGCCTTTTAAGAACAGAGGCATAAAAATTCCTTTCTTGACTTTCTGCTTGATATACCGCCCCAACCCTGATAATATGAGAATAGTGCGTAAGTGTATTTTTATAATATACGTTAGTATTTAATACGTCAACATGTTAGTAGAAAATATACTAACAATTGTTACATTATTTCACAATTGGGTGTTATGGCATTAAAAAGAAAAGTACGTAAAATAGGCAATAGCTTAGCACTTGCAATTCCAAACGAAGTTTTCGACTTTTTGGATTTAGACCCTTCAACAGACAAGTATAAGCTTTCTCAAGACGAAACGGGCTCTGTTTTTATTATAATTTTGCAAAACGGGGTTATGGCGCTTGACGAAAAGAAATTTCAAAGACAGGGAAATTCTTATTTGATAATAATTCCAAAACCTCTTTGCATTATATGGAATATAGGTTTGGATGAGTTACAAAAAAGAGAGCTTTCGGTCAGCTTTGACGAATCTCCCTTAAAGTGGCGCTTATCCCCCGTATAAAAAACCCTTGGAGATTGTCCAAGGGTTTTAATTTATTTTTTACTTTTTAGTTTTTGTCAAACATTTGTTTAATGCCGTCAACGGAACTTAAAATGCCGGTTGCTTCATAAGGCATATAAACCACTTTATTGTTTGCACCGTTTGTAATTGCAGTCATTGTTTCCAAATATTTCATTGCAATTAAATATTGGTCAGGTTTGCCTTTATCGGCAAGCGCACCTATTATTCTTGCGATTGCTTCTTTTTCGGCGTCAGCTTCAATAATACGTGCCTGAGCAACACCTTCCGCTCTTAAAATTTCAGCTTGTTTTTCACCTTCCGCCTTGTTAATGGCTGCCATTTTTTCACCTTCTGCGGTTAAAATTGCGGATTTTTTAATACCTTCAGCTTCAAGAATTGTAGCACGTCTGTCTTGTTCGGCTTTCTTTTCTTTTTCCATTGCCTGTTGAATTGAAGCGGGGGGAACAATGTCTTGAAGTTCAACCCTGTTAACTTTAACGCCCCATTTGTCGGTAGCTTTATCCAAAATTTCTCTCAGTTTGTCGTTAATTATGTCACGTGAAACAAGGGTTTCATCAAGCGCAAGCTGACCGACAAGGTTTCTTAAGTTTGTTTGAGTTAATTTTTCAATAGCTTCAGGAAGGTTTTCAATTGAATAAATTGCCCTTTTTGCGTCAATTATCTGGAAATATAAAAGCGCATTAATACTGATTGTAACGTTATCTTTCGTAATTACGTTTTGGCGGGGAAAATCATAAACGGTTTCCCTTAAATCTATACGAGGGGAATATTTCACAACGGAATAAACCTCTCCGCTCAATGTTTTGTTTTTTTCAATTTTTAACATGGGTCTCGGGGCGTCAATAATCGGAACTATCCAGTGAATTCCCGCCGATAAAATTTTTAAATATTGACCAAACCTTTGAATAACAACGGCTTCTTGTTGCTGAACAATAATTATTCCTTTTGCAACAAAAGCTATCAAAGCGACAAGCACAATGATTAAAAATGTAAATTCCATTTTAAACTCCTTATATTTTTTCCACAAGTAACACTAAGCTATCATTGCCGATAATTCTGACATCAGAACCCTGCGCAATTTCATCGCAACCTTCTTTAACTCTTGCTTCCCATCTTTCTTCATAAATTGATACTGCGCCTGATTTTGTGTTAATTGGTTCAATTGCAGGAACGATTTTTCCCAAATACTGAGAATTAAAATCGGTATGGGTATCTTTTTTCAAAAGTTTTATAAGTAACGGCTTTACAAAAATAATAAATAATGCCGATAAAACTAAGAAAAGAACAAGAGTTTGATAGAAACTGCCCCAGAAAAGCGAAACAACCGAAGTTATTAAACCCGCAAGAGCAAAATTAATGCAAAACATTGTAGGGAACATGATTTCAATTAAAATTGAAATAGCGGTAATAATTGCATAAACTGTCCATAATTCAAACCCGAACATAAACAACCTTTCTGTTTTTTTCTTAATATAACATGTTAAATGAAGGTGGGCAAATCAATAATTCAGACTATCTTTGATAAATTGCATACAAAGTTGCGCTTTTTATTGAATTTTCTTTTACTTTTCTTTCAATTTCAACCGGAGAAAGCTTTTTTACACCATCATCCAGAGGCTTTGAAAGAGCATAAATTGTAAAGTTGTAATGGTGAATTCCGTGTCCTATGGGAGGGCAAGCCCCGCCGTATCCTTTAATATCGCTGAAACTCGTTCCCGTTTCAACCATAGGGGGCATAATTTTTTCGCCTTTTTTAAAAGACGTTTTTTCCAAGGGAATATTTAAAACTATCCAATGATACCAGCCGTTTAACACCGGCGCATCAGGGTCATGGACAATTAAAGCATATTCTTTTGTGCCGTATGGCGGGTTTTCCCATTTTAAATCGGGAGAGATATTGCTTCCCGTGCAGCCATGGGCATTTAAAACCTGTTCCATGGGAAGTGTTGCGCCATTTTCAAATGAAGTTGTTGAAATTGTAAAATCTATCATAAATTTCTCCAAATTAGTGAACAAAAATCAAAATCGTTCCCGAAGGCAAAATACACGCCTCAAATATATAAGAAATTATAAGCGCAATGATTATGCCGAGATTGAAAAATACGGCAAGATTTCTTGCGAGATAAAATCTGTACATATAATAATCAAAATGTTTTTCTTTGATTTTGTCAAAATTTTCCATAGGTCCGAAATACCACTTCGGAATGAATTTTACATCTTTAATTTCAATATAATCAAAAAGCGAAAGAACAAGCTTTCCGCCTATAAAAATCGCAAGCGCAATCGGAATGAAAAGAAGATTGCCGCAAAGAAGACTGTTTGAATAATTAATATAAATATCCAAACAAGATACAACAATCAAAAGCGCAATGATATAAATAGTATGCTCTTTATTGTTTAAAACAACACACAAACTCTTTTTCCCCGAAGGCTTATCAAATTCATAGTCCATAATGCCTTGTGTTATTGCAAGAATGGAAGTTATAGCACCGACTGCAACGGAAATAAGAAAGACTTCAGTTTCAAATTGTCCCAAAAGACATTGGCACACGCCGTTTACAAGAAGAGGTCCGAAAACAATGCCGATGGTAAGTTCTGAAAGCCCGTATTTTGAAGAACGGGGATAAAATAAGGTTAAAAGTGCGCCCAACAGAATATAAACAATTGAAACAGGCCCGCTGTGGCATATAAAATAAAGCGCACAAATAACGGCAACAATTGCCAAATTTCTTAAAACGGTTTTAACATCTTGCATTGAATAAGTTCCGTCAAGAATTTTAACGGCTTTTCTTTTGCTTTTAAAGTCGATTTCATTTAAAGACAGACCCTTATTTAACTGTTTTTTAACGTCAATATAGTCGTCAAAAAGGTTTGCAAACATATGGGCGCAAACAAGCCCTATGAGCATAAAAATTGTTTTAACAAGAAGACCGCCGCTTATGAGTTGATATATAATATAAAACGGTTCTTTTGTGAAACGTTCGAGATAAAGAAAATATCCGACCAAAAACGGGAAAACAGACATAGGCAGCGTATATGCTCTTGTCAGACTTTTAAAGTTTTCAAAATTAATTTTTTTCATTAAACATCCTCTTTTTTTGAATGATTATAACATAAACACGGGCTAACCGAATAAAAATCGGCAAGAAAGTTGGTTTTGATAAGTTTTTATTAAATTGTTTAAATATAGATAAAACATATTAAAATTGTTACAAAAGTTAAAGAAATTTTCTAAAGACCATATATAACTGAAAAATAAAATAATAAAAAACAATTAAAAAGTTTTAAATATAAAAAAACAATGTTAAAAAAAGTATAAAAATTTCTATAAATTCGTTATTTCTGCTTGCTTTTGAATATTCAACATGTATTATTAGTTATGCATAAGGGCAAAAACCCTTTTTGCACAAGCATTAATGAACAAAAAGGATACAAATGTCAAAAGATGTAATAGAATTTGAAGGCACAATTTTAGAAGCAATGCCGAATGCAATGTTTCGAGTTGAATTGGAAAACGGGCATGAAATTCTTGCGCACATCTCGGGAAAAATCAGAAAAAATTTCATAAGAATTCTTCCCGGAGATAAAGTAAAAGTTGAAATGACCCCATACGACTTAACAAGAGGCAGAATTACATACAGACTTAAATAAAAAGGAAAACAAAAAATGAAAGTCAGAGCATCAGTAAAACCAATATGTAAAGATTGCAAAGTGATAAAAAGAAGAGGCAGAGTTACTGTCGTTTGCAAAAAATATCCTAAACATAAACAAAGACAAGGATAGTTTTTGCGCTATTTGCAAAAATATTAAAGCGAATTTATTTCGCAAAGTAAAAAGAAAACAATCATAGGAGAATAAAATAATATGGCAAGACTTGTTGGGGTTGATTTACCCCGTAACAAAAGAATGGTTATAGCGCTTACCTATATTTACGGAATCGGACCTACCGCTTCCAAAAATATCTTGGCGGCATGTAACATATCTGAAGACTTAAGAACCGACGATTTAACCGATGAAGATATCAAAAAACTCAGAAATGAAATCGCTCACTACACAATCGAAGGTGACTTAAAAAGAAATGAATCTTTAAACATTAAAAGATTACAGGAAATCGGTTCCTACAGAGGATACCGCCACAAAAAGAAACTTCCTGTCAGAGGTCAGAGAACTAAAACCAATGCAAGAACACGCAGAGGCAAAAAGACAGGGCCTATTGCAGCTAAGAAAAAAGCTTAGTTAAACAATAGCTTTGAAACAGTTAAGTAAAGGTACAAAGGAATAATATAATGGCAAAACCAATAAAAACCAAAAAGAAAGAAAGAAAAAATATTTTACAGGGTGTTGTGCATATTCAAAGCACATTTAATAACACCATTGTAACTTCAACAGATACTCAAGGCAACGCTGTTGCCTGGGCTTCAGCCGGTGCTTGCGGCTTTAAAGGCGCAAGAAAAGGAACTCCGTTTGCTGCACAATCAGCGGCTGAATTGGTTGCTAAAAAATCGGTTGACCAAGGAATGAAAAAAGTTGAAGTTTTTGTTAAAGGCCCGGGCTCAGGAAGAGAAACTGCCATAAGAGCAATTCAGGCAGCCGGTCTTGAAATTACACTAATCAAGGATGTTACGCCTATCCCTCATAACGGATGCCGTCCTCCTAAAAAACGTAGAGTATAACGTAAGGAGATATAAAATTGTCTAGATATACAGGACCTTCTAATAAATTATTTAGAAATTTCGGTGTTAAAGATTTATCAAATCGCAAATTAACATCATCAATGAGAACGACCGCTTCAGGTCAACACGGCGCAATGAGAAAGAAACCTTCAGACTATGCGCTTCAATTAAAAGAAAAACAAAAAATCAGATTAACATATCTTGTTTCTGAAAAACAGTTTGCAAAATATTATGAAAAGGCTTCAAGAAAGACCGGCGTTACCGGCACCATAATGTTACAAACTCTTGAAAGCAGACTTGATAACGTCTTATTCAGAGCCGGTTTTGCAATTACAAGAAAACAGGCAAGGCAAATTGTTAACCACGCTCATGTTTTGGTTAACGGCAAAAAAGTTGACGTTCCTTCATACATTTTAAAAGCGGGAGATGTCATAAGCCTTAAAGAATCAAGCAAAAACTTTGTTAAGGCTGTTAAAGAATCAATAGATATGGCTCTTAATTTTGCTTGGCTCACTGTTGATTATGACAACATGCAAATAACATTCGACAGAGTCCCTGAAAGAGAAGAAATGGATCCTGAGTTCAAAGAACAACTCGTTATTGAATATTATTCTAAATAATTAGGAGAGAAATTAATGGAACTTAAAATTAAAAATGTAAATACAACAACAAGCTCAGACGGTTCTCAATACGGAAAATTCTTTATTGAGCCTTTGGAAAGAGGATATGGCGCAACAATCGGTAACTCTTTAAGACGTGTTTTATTATCAAGCCTTGAAGGTGCCGCAGTTACGGCAGTCAGAATTGAAGGCATTACTCATGAATACACTTCAATTCCAGGAATTGTTGAAGATGTTATCGACATTATGTTGAACTTAAAATCGCTTGTTTTAAAATGCGATTCACCCGAAGACCAACACTTGAGAATTGACGCTACAAAAGAAGGTCCGGTTTTGGCTTCTGATATACAGCTTCCTGCGGGCGTTAAAATCGTTAACCCCGATTGCCTTATTTGTACAATTGCTCAAGGCGGTTCATTCCACGCTGACATTGTTGTAAGCACAGGAAAAGGATACATAAACATTGACCCTCTTAAAGAACAAAAGAACGGTATGGCAATTGATATGCTTCCGATTGACGCAGCTTTTATGCCTATCAAACGTGTAAGCTATGTTGTTGAACCGGCTCGTGTCGGCGAAGTTCTTGACTATGACAAGTTAACTCTTGAAATTTGGTCAAACGGCTCAGTTGATGTTAACGTTGCTCTTGCAAAGGCAGCAAACCTCTTAATTGACCACTTTAAACAAATTGCCGCAATTACGGGTCAACCTGTTACTTCACAAGTTATAACCGAAGATGTTGTTGAAGAACAGGCAGAAGAACAAACTTCAAATTATACAATTGAAGATTTGGAACTTTCAGTAAGAGCTTACAACTGTTTAAAAAGAGCAAGCATAAACTCAATGGCTGAATTATTGAAAAAATCGGAACATGATTTATTGAACATTAAAAACTTCGGTAAAAAATCATCGGATGAAGTCATTGAAAAATTACACGAACTTGGTTTAGACCTTCAACCAAACCCTGAAGGTGTAGACGATTTAGAATTAATATAAGAAAAAGGTAGATAAAAATGAGACACCAATGCAAAAAACATCATTTATCAAAGGCAAGTGACCAAAGAAGCGCCCTTTTGCGTTCTTTAGCAACTGAGCTTTTCTTAAACGGTGAAATAACAACAACAATGGCAAGAGCAAAAGCATTGAAGCCTTATGCCGAAAATATAATTTCATTCGCAAAAAAAGGCGATCTTGCTTCAAGAAGACAAGCTCTTAAATTCATTTTCGATAAAGAAACAAACAACTATATTAACCCTGAAACAGGCGAAGTTAAAGAAACTTTAGCCGAAGGCGAAAAGCTTCCGAAACAGTCTGTTTTAAGACAGTTGTTTGTCGTTATCGGCAAAAAATATGCAGCAAGAAACGGCGGATATACAAGAATTTTAAGATTAACTCCACGCCGTGGCGACGCTGCCGAAATGGCACTTATTCAATTGGTATAAAATTGAAAAGGTATAAAATTTCTTTTGAATATTTGGGTTCCGAATTTTTTGGCTCACAAATTCAAAAACAGGAACCTACCGTTCAAGGAGAATTAATTAAAGCAATTTGCACTTTGACAAAAAATAAAAACACAAAAGTTATAATGTCCGGAAGAACAGACAGAGGTGTTAGCGCTTATTCACAGGCTGCACACTTTGACAGCGAGTTTGAGATAATTGATAAAAATAAATTTTTGATATCAATAAACTCTATCTTGCCAAAGGGGCTAAGGGTTTTTGAAATTGAAAACATTGTTGCTTCGTTTCATGCTCAAAAATCGGCAACTTACAGGCATTACAGATATAAAATCAACAACTCAATTCAAGGCTCTGCGTTTGATTTGAACGCATTTCACACAAGAATAAAACTCGATGTTTTAAGAATGAATGAAGCCTTAAATTTTCTTTTGGGCGAACATGACTTTAGTGCTTTTAAATCAAATTCCGATAACCCCGCAAAGGTTTGCACAATATACAAGGCTTCTGCGGAAAGAAAATCGGAATATATTCTTATTGATATTGTCGGGAACAGGTTTCTCTACAATATGGTAAGAACAATCGTGGGAACCCTTCTTTTTATTGAATCTAAAAATTTAACCCCCTTTCATATGAAAGAAGTTTTAAATTCAAAAGAAAGAAAACAAGCGGGGGCAAACGCTCCTTCCGTCGGGTTAACACTGATAAAAACGGGATACGATAATCCTATAGACTATGTAAATAAACTAAATGAAAGGCAAACATATAATGAAAACTTATAGCGCAAAACCGCTTGAAGTAGAAAGAAAATGGCACCTGATTGACGCTGACGGTCAAAACCTCGGCAGAGTTGCAGTTGTTGTTGCAAATCTTCTTCGTGGTAAACACAAACCCCAATATACGCCAAACGTTGATACGGGTGATTTTGTTATCGTTATAAATGCCGGCAAAATTAAAGTAAGCGGCAACAAAGAAACTGATAAAATTTATTATCACCATACAGGGTATCCGGGCGGGCTCAGAAGTGCGTCATTTAAAGAATTAATGGAAAAAGACGCAAGATTGCCTTTAGAAAAGGCTGTAAAGGGCATGCTCCCTCATAACACTTTGGGCGCTCAACAGTTTACAAAATTAAAAATTTATGTTGATGATAAACACAATCACGAAGCTCAAAAACCTGTTAAATATGAATTTAAAGGAGAAAACAAATAATGGCAACAAGCAATAAAAATGAAATTGTAAAAACAGGCAGAAGAAAATGCTCAATTGCCGTTGCTAAAGTTGTTTCCGGCAAAGGCAGAATTTTCGTTAACGGCAAAACTCTTAAAGGATACTTCGGAAATCGTCCTTCTTTAGAGATGTTAATTTTTAAACCTCTTGTTTTAACAGATAACCAAGACAAGCTTGACATCAGAGTTAAGACATTAGGCGGCGGTGTCAGCGCACAAGCTGATGCAATTAAACATGCAATCTCAAGAGCTCTTCTTGCGATGAATGAAGAATATAAGCCAATCTTGAAACAGGAAGGGCTTCTTACAAGAGACGCAAGAGTTAAAGAACGTAAGAAATACGGAAGAAAAAGAGCAAGAAAGAGATTTCAGTTCTCAAAAAGATAATCTTCAAAAAATCGAAAGCGTTTTTAAAGCTTTCGATTTTTTTATTACAAATTTGGACAGTTTTTAAAAAAACAAATATAATAAAACTGTTAAATAAAAATGCTTTTACTCTATATATGAAAACAATGATAAAAAATATAACTAAAAAAGATTTAAGCTTTAATCTTGTGCTTTTTCTTGTAATTTGTGTCGGAATTTTTTATAGAATTTCAATATATTTGCATAACCAATCTTTCTGGGGAGATGAAATTCTTCTCGGAATGAACATGATAGATAAAACTTTTTCCGAACTTTTTGTCCCGCTTTTAAGCTTACAGGTTGCCCCGCCGGTTTTTCTTGTTATAAGTAAGTTTTTGTTTGAGATAGCAAGAAATACGGGAAACGTAGATTATACAGACCTTGCTTTAAGATTTATTCCTATGATATCGTCGGTTTTAACTTTGCCTTTATTTGCATATTTAACCAAAAAACTTTTTAATAACAGATATATAACCCTTACAGCCACCGCCTTGCTTGCCTTTAACCCGCTTAGCATAAGCTTTTCTCAGGAATTTAAACAATATACTTTTGAGATGCTTATCTCACTTATTATCTTATACATTTTTATAAATACTGACTTTAAAAAAAATTCCGCCCTAAAACTGTTTTTAAAAAGCGTTTTGTTGTCTTTGCTCTTGTTATGCTCAATCACAGCCCCCATAATTATAACATGCGGGTTTATTTATCTTATTTATAAAAGTTTAAAAGAAGAATATTTCAATTATAAAAAGTTTTTTTCGTTTTTTATTCCCCTCGAAATTTTCTTCTCGGCTTATTACATTTATTTTTGCTGTCCCTGTATAGGCACAAATTATGACGATATGTATATGTTTTGGTCAAAATATAATGGCGGCACTTTTTTAAGTAAAAACTTTTTTCAAACCTTCGGCGGGGGGATAAATTTTTTGTGTCCGCTTTTTAGTAACCCTCGGGCATATTTCCCCTTCATTTTAAGCGGCGGTTTAATTATGATTTTAAATAAAAATATAAAAGAAGCCATTCTTATTTTTCTTCCCTTTATTATAACGGTTTTTGCCTCTTGTTTGGAAATGTACCCTTTTCAGGGAAGACTTTTGTTATTTTTGCTCCCTTTCATAATTCTTATTTTTTGCCAATTTTTAACCCTTTTAAAGCCGGCTAAAATTACATCAATCATCCTTATTGTTTTAATTTTATGCGCAACTTTTTCCACTTTAAAAAAACGTCCTCAAGATTTTATTATAAACCACAACCCGACAAGAAACTTTTTTAAAACGGTAATGGCGGAAAACCCCGATTTTTCAAGGAATTTAAATATTTTTCAAAGTCAGTTTTATTATTATTTGCTTGTTTTAAAAAAAGAAGAATCAAAAGGAAAAGGCAATATTATAAATTTTTCTCCGTATGATGAAACAAATATAAAAAATGCGCTCAACAAACTTGAAAACAACAATGATTATTATTTTGCATATACTATTTCCGTTGAAACCGAAAGAGAAACAGATGACGCACTAAGGTTTTTGAATTTTCTTGAAAACAGCAAGTCTGCCAAAATAATATACATTAAAAAAGACCCTTTTCTTGACACCTTGTTTTTAGTCAAATTCAAAAAGCTTTCAGATTTTTAAAAAACAAAAACCCGCCTTTAAAATAAAAGCGGGTTTTTTAGTGTTGTTTAAGAAACTATTTGATTTCAACAGTAGCGCCGGCTTCTTCAAGTTTTTTCTTGAGTTCGTCAGCTTCTTCTTTCTTAACGTTTTCTTTAATCGGTTTAGGAGCACCATCAACTAAATCTTTAGCTTCTTTTAAGCCAAGACCTGTGATTTCTCTAACGATTTTAAGAACAGCGATTTTGTTAGCGCCTGCGGAAGCTAAAACAACCGTAACTTCTGAAGGAGCGTCAGCTGAAGCTTCAGCGGCACCGCCTGCAGCGGGAGCAGCAGCAACTGCAACGGGAGCAGCAGCAGAAACGCCAAATTTTTCTTCCATAGCTTTAACAAGTTCGCTTGCTTCGAGTAATGTTAATTTTTCGATTGATTCTAAAATTGATTCTACGCTCATTTTTATTTCTCCTTTTTATTCTTTTTAAGTAATTTCGTTATGCTTTTTGTTTGCTAACGGCGTCAATTGCTCTTGTAAGTGCACTCAAGACACCATTGATAGAGTATACAATGCCTGTAGCGGACGAATTGACAGAACCGAGGATTTTTGCATAAAGTTCTTCTTTTGTGGGAAGATTTGCAAGTTTTTTTGCTTCATCAGCTGAAAGCAAGTTGCCGTCTAAGACTGCGCCTGTTATTTCCCCTTTTTTGTTTTCTTTAATAAATTTGGAAACAACTTTTGCGGCTGCAACTTCGTCGCCAAACCCGAATGCAATAGCGGAAGGTCCTTTTAAAAGGCTTTCTATTGCTTCAAAGTTTGTGCCTTTTGAAGCGAGTTTACAAAGAGTGTTTTTTGTAACCGTGTAATCGCATTCTTGTTTTTGCAATGCACGTCTTAACTCTGTAATTTCTTCAACCGTATATCCTCTGTAATCGGTCACAATCGCAACTTTAGCATTTTCAAAACTTTTTTTGAATTTTTCAAGTTTTTCGTTTTTAAAAGCTTTTGTTGTCATATTTTTACCTTTCCATTGAATTGTTTACAAAAAAGTAAGTTTTCTGCCCAAAAACGGTAAACAACTATGAAAGGTTTTAATTTTCACCTGGATAGGAAATTAAGACATTTCTGCCGCCTATCGTCTTTGGCATATGTTTAAGTTAAATTAAACATATTTCATTGTCAAGAAAAATTCTAAATGTTAAAGAATAAAGATTATTTTCTTAACAATAGTGGAAAAAGGGTTTTTTCCATGTTATAGTTTGTTTTGTATCTCAGTTTTGATATGAAAATGGAAAATACAAGAGAAAAGATAGAGCATAATGCCAAGTTAAGGCAATATCTGGGGTTGATTAACAAAATTGCCAAAGTCGAGTATAAATCTATATCAGCTCAACATTTAATTGAGTTTGATGAGCTTGTTAATATCGGCATACAAACCGTTGATGTTTTGTTTTTAAATAAAGACGAAAAAAAAGAAGACTATAACGAATCTTATCTCACAACGGCAATAAAATGGGCAATCAGAAACGAACTGAGAAGAAGATACAGATGGCATGGGGTTAAAACTTATTCGGAAGAAGTTGAGCCCGACAAAAACGATTTAAGAGAAGCGATTTATAAAACAATTTTGTCAACCGATGAAATGTATGAAAGCGACAAGCCTTTTGAAGTTAAAGACGAAAGAAAAACTCCCGAAGAAAATTTTGAGTTTAATCAAATGTCTATGCTTTTAAGGAAAGCAATTTCAGAACTTCCGAAGCGTGAAAGAGAATTAATCGAGGCAAAGTTTTTCAAAGAAAAGAAACTCATGGAGCTTGCCGATGAGTTTTCAATTTCAGCGTCAAGAATTTCAAGAATTATAAAATCAGGGCTTGATAAGGTCAGAGTTTATCTTGTCGAAAATGACATTCAATAAAACTAAACCCGCCTTATTTAAAAAGCGGGAGTTTATTTTTATAAATGTTTTTGAATGTTTGAAATTATTGCCGATTTTGGCATAAGACCCACAAGGGTTTCTTTTGCTTCTCCGTTTTTAAAAATAAAAACGGAAGGTAAGCTTGAAATTTGATATTCTGTTGCAGTTTTAAGATTGTCATCCGTGTTGATTTTAACAACCTTAATTTTGTCTTTAAATTCTTCGGCAATTTCATCAAGCAAAGGACCCATTTTTCTGCAAGGCCCGCACCAAGGCGCCCAAAAATCTACAACGGTGACACCCTTTTCGTTAATAACTTCTTTTTCAAAGCTTAAATCATCAATATCTTTTGCGCCGGACATATAAATTCTCCTTATTTTTTTGTATTATAATCTTAACTTAAATGGAATGTCAAAATGGATGTTATTGATAAGATAATAAAAAGTTTAAAAAATGATAATAAGACAAATAGCGTAATTCAAACCGACTTTGTTAAATTTATGGAAAAAATTAATGACCCTTACATTGTTCTTATTTGCTGCATTTTGTCTTTAAGAACAAACGATAAAACAACTTATCCTTGTTCTATGAGAATGCTTTCTTTGGGAAAAACGCCCGAGAAAATTGCTTCTCTTGATGTTGAAACCCTTTCAAAGGCAATTTATCCTGTCGGATTTTATAAAAATAAAGCCGAACAAATTATTGAACTTTCTAAAATTCTTGTTGAAAAATATAATTCAAAAGTGCCCGATGAAATTGAAGAACTCGTGAAATTTAAAGGGGTTGGAAGAAAAACCGCCAATCTCGTTTTAACAAAAGGGTTTAATAAGCCCGCAATTTGTGTGGATGTTCATGTGCACAGAATTTCAAACCGTCTTGGCTATGTTCAAACAAAAACTCCCGAAGAAACAGAGTTTAAGCTTCGGGAAATTTTGCCTGTAAAATATTGGATAGATTTTAATACCCTTCTTGTCACCCACGGTCAAAACATCTGCAAGCCAATAAAACCAAGGTGCGAAATTTGTTCAATTAACAAATGGTGCAAAAAAGTTTTTTAATCTTTTTTAAGTTCTCTGTCCATATTCACTACTTCGCAGTCGTAATTTTGGACATTTTCAAGCTTTGCAAGAATGTTTCTGAATTTTTCTTCTTCTTCGACCTGTTCCGTTACAAACCATTGAAGGAAAATTTCACCCGCATAGTCTTTAACTTCTTTTGAAATTTCGTATAATTTGGAAATTAAAGAAGTGACGACTTTTTCATGCTGAAGCGCGCTTTTAATGGCGTCTATCGGGTTTATCCAGTTGTTGTCAGGCGCTTCTATGGGGTAAAACTTTATTTTTTCATCTCTTGCAAGAAGATAGCCGTAAATTCTTTTGGCATGTTCAAGTTCTTCTGCGGCTTGTTCTTTGATTAATTTGCCAAAGCCGTCCATATTAATTTCAAAAAAATATGCGCTCATGGTAAAATAAATGTAAGCAGAGTAAAGTTCTTGATTTATTTGGCGGTTAAGCCCTTCCAATAAGTTGTTGTCCATTTATTCATTCTCCTTGTTTGAATACAACCCGTGAATGTTACAATATTCTCTTGCCTCAAAGTCGTCTTCTTCAAGACATTTAATAACCATTTCAGGTTCTTCGTCGGGGTTTAAATATTTTCTTTTTAAATATCTTCTGTCGTCTGAAATTGCTTCAATAAATTGAATAAAATGTTCGTTTGTCATCGGGTGAGGCTGACTTCCGACTTTTATAACGTGGCTTGTGCCCATATGTTCAACAAAAGGAACATGTTTTTCCGGCATTCCATCCGTTGATCTTGATTTTAAAAGTTTCATTTCTTCACCGCAACAAATAAGCGTGCCGGCACCGTCTATAACAACTTCCACGATGTTGCCGCAAATTTCGCATTTATATAAGTTTAATTTTTCTGCCATATGACCTCCTTGTTTTGATATTTTCAACCTAAAGTTAAATTGAAAAATCACAAAGAGAGGGGATAGCCAACGGGGTTAAATTAAAATTAAAATAAAACAAAAACAAAAAAGGGGCTTATTTCAGCCCCTTAAACTTTATCTTACGCCTTTTTTGAAATTTTTATCTTGTCATCTTCCATAGACATAACAAGAACATCTTTGGGCTTATAATTTCCCGTCAAAATTTCTTCGGCAAGAACATCTTCGATTTTCTTTTGAATAACACGTCTTAACGGTCTTGCGCCATAGGCTTCGGAATATCCCTCTTTTGCAAGATAGTCTTTAACGTCGTCATTAACTTCAATTGTTAATTCTCTTTCATCAAGACGCTTAAACAAATCTTTCAACATCAAGTCTACGATTTGTCTTATTTCTTCTTTTGAAAGGTGAGCAAACACGATGATATCATCAATTCTGTTTAAAAACTCGGGGCGGAAAGCTTTTTTCAATTCTTCCATAACCGTGTCTTTAAGTTTTTCATATTTATCTTTTTTCTCATCCATGGAAACCGAAAAACCGAGTTTCTGAGTGGATGTAATCATGCTTGCGCCGACATTTGAGGTCATAATTATAATTGTGTTTTTAAAGCTTACCATTCTTCCTTTGGAATCTGTCAGTCTGCCGTCATCCAAAATTTGAAGCATTATGTTAAATACATCAGGGTGAGCCTTTTCAATTTCATCAAACAATACAACGGAATATGGTTTTTTTCTTATAATTTCCGTCATATGTCCGCCGTCATCATATCCGACATATCCGGGGGGCGAGCCTATTAATTTTGCGGTTGAATGTTTTTCCATAAATTCTGACATATCAACCCTTACGATGTTGTCTTCAGAACCAAACACCGCTTCTGCAAGCGCTTTTGCAAGTTCAGTTTTACCGACACCCGTAGGACCGGAGAAGATAAAGCTTCCGATTGGTCTGTTGGGGCTTTTTAAACCGACTCTTGCACGGCGAATTGCCTTTGATAATGCAATAACCGCTTCATTTTGTCCTATTACCCTGTTATGGAGAGTTTCTTCAAGTTTTAATAACCTTTCTGATTCACCCTCGGTAATTTTTGTAACGGGAACTCCTGTGATGGTTGAAATAACCTGAGCGACTTCTTCAACTCCAACAGTGGGTTTGTTGTTTTCTTGTGAACTTCTCCAGGAATCTTGGATTTCTCTGATTTTGTCTTTGATTTGGACTTCAACGTTTCTGAGATTAGATGCTGTTTCAAACTCCTGACTCCTTATTGCGTCTTCTTTTTGTTTTATTGTTGCTTTTAATTCTTTTTCAAGCTCTTTACCCTCGGGCGGCAAATTTGAAACATTCAATCGAACCCTTGAAGCGGCTTCGTCAATGATATCAATAGCTTTATCGGGTAAAAATCTTTCCGTTATATATTTATTTGAAAGTTCCGTTGCGGCAATTATGGCTTCGTCTGAAATAATCAATTTATGGTGTTCTTCATATTTTGATTTTAAGCCCATAATAATTTCGATTGTTTCCTGAACGGAAGGTTGTTCAACGAGAACCATTTGGAAACGTCTTTCAAGCGCAGAATCTTTTTCAATGTGTTTTCTGTATTCATCAAGTGTGGTTGCGCCGATAACTTGAATTTCGCCACGTGACAGAGCCGGTTTTAAGATGTTAGCTGCGTCAATTGCGCCTTCTGCGGCGCCTGCGCCAATAAGAGTATGCATTTCGTCAATTACAAGGATAATATTTCCGGCTTGTCTGATTTCGTCCATGATTTTTTTCAAACGTTCTTCAAATTCGCCTCTGTATTTAGTTCCGGCAACCAAAAGACCCATATCCAACTGGACAATTTTTTTATTTTCCAAAATATCGGGAACTTCGGAATTGACGATTTTCATAGCCAAACCCTGAGCAATTGCGGTTTTACCAACCCCCGGTTCACCGATTAAAATCGGGTTATTTTTCGTTCTTCTTGCCAAAATTTGAATTACACGCTCAATTTCTTTTTCTCTGCCGACAACAGGGTCAAGCCTTTGCTCTTGAGCGGCAAGAGTTAAGTCTGTTCCAAATTCATCCAAAGAAGGTGTTTTTGCCTTTGATTGAATATTTCCCGCAGCAGCTGCCTGAGGAGTGTTTGACTTTGTTTCACCTAAAAGTTTAATTACGTTTGAACGGCACTTGTTAAGGTCAACACCCAAATTTTCAAGAACTTTTGTGCCTATTCCTTCGCCTTCTCTTATCAACCCCAGAAGTAAGTGTTCGGTGCCGATATAGTTGTGTCCGAGCTGTCTTGCTTCATCCCAAGACAATTCGAGAACTTTTTTTGCACGTGGAGTAAAGGGAATTTCAACCGCAACAAACCCAGAGCCCCTGCCGATAATCTTTTCAACCTGTTCTCTGGCGTCTTTAATTGTAACGCCCATAGACTTTAAAGTTTTAGCGGCAACGCCCGTTCCTTCGCCGATTAAGCCCAATAAAACCTGTTCCGTGCCGACAAAGTTATGCCCCAATCGTCTTGCTTCTTCCTGAGCGAGCATTATAACCTTAATTGCTTTTTCGGTAAATCTTTCAAACATTTTTATGTCCTTAAAAAAGTGGGTTACTAATTCTATACCACGATTTTATCACAAAAGGGCAAAAAGCCAAACAGTTTTAAAGAAAAAATTCTTTATAATTACCCTTTCGGATAACCCTTATTTTAAAAAAGCGCCTTTTAAAGGGCGCTTTTAATCTAAACTTCAATATATTCTTTAAGTCTTTTGCTTCTGTTCGGGTGTCTTAATTTTCTTAAAGCTTTAGCTTCAATTTGTCTGATACGTTCACGTGTGACACCGAACAGTTGCCCTACTTCTTCCAAAGTTCTTTGACGTCCGTCATCCATGCCAAATCTTAAGCGAAGAACATCTCTTTCTCTCGGTGAAAGGCTGGATAAAACTTCCGCCAAATCTTCTCTTAAAAGTTCGTGTGCAACCGTCTTAACGGGAGCGTCAGCATCTTTGTCTTCAATAAAATCGCCAAGACGTGAATCTTCCTCTTTTCCGATTGGTGTTTCTAAACTTAAAGGCTCTTGAGCAACTTTAATAATCTCTCTTAATTTGTTGATTGAAATGCCCATTTCCGCTGATAATTCTTCTTCTGAAGGCTTTCTTGCAAGTTCTTGAGCAAGTTTTCTTGTAACCTTTTTAAGTTTATTTATTGTTTCAACCATATGAACGGGAATTCTGATTGTTCTGGCTTGGTCTGCAATTGCTCTTGTGATTGCCTGTCTTATCCACCATGTTGCATAAGTTGAAAACTTATATCCTCTTTCATGGTCAAACTTTTCTGCAGCTCTTATAAGCCCGAGGTTTCCTTCCTGAATTAAGTCAAGAAAAAGCATTCCTCTGCCTACATATTTTTTGGCTATTGAAACAACCAAACGCAAATTTGCTTGAACAAGTTTCTTTTTTGCAACGACGCCTGAATTTCCGCCTGCGACAATTTTTCTTGCCAAATCAATTTCTTCATCCGCCGTTAAAAGTTTAATTCTGCCTATCTCTCTTAAATACATTCTGACAGGGTCATCAATTGAAATTCCTTTAGGAGCTTGAAGATCGTCTTCTCCTTCTTCGTCTTCCGCCTTTTCATAAATAGACGAACCCATTGCAGATTCAATTCCGACAACACCGTGATTTCTCATAATGTTTGAGATGTTGTCCGTTTCGAGTGCGTTTGATTCAAAAAAAGTATCATCAAGAGCTTCAGTAGCTTTATCTATAACACTTACTGTCGAATTTTGATTTTTCTTTCTGGTCATTTTAAAAGTGTTCTCCATTCTTAATATTGTTTTACCTGTTCAATAATTTGTTTAGAAACCTTAATTTTTTCTTCTTCGGATATATTCGGCTCTTTATATCTGTTTTTAAGTTTTTCAATTTCCAGCTTATTTTTAATGGTTTTTAGCCTGCTGAAAACTTCAACCAATGAACAGGCGAAATCATTCGGGCTTATATTCTCATATTCCCCTGAAGCAAAAACAAGATTAGAAACTTGCTTTTGGATTTCGATGTCATTATAAAACTTCAACAAAAGATTTTTTGCCAAATTTTCACAATTGTTTTCACAAGTTAATATTTTCCTGATTTCTTCAATGATAGTTTGGTTTCTCTCGTTTTCAGACTTATAATCTGATGTAAAATCAAGAAAAGAATTAACTTTTTCATTCGTATTCGCTTGCATGCCAAGTTCGATTAATTTTAATTCAATCATATCAAGTCTGTCTTGAAGTGAGCGTTTATCTCTGTTTTTTCTTGTAAACGGAACAATACTGTTGTTTTGAGGGATATAAAGATTTTCCTGAAGTTTTAAAACTTCTTTTTTTAAGATAATTTCATCCACCTCAATTTTATAAGATGTTCTTCTAACATAATCGGACAAAATAACAGGATTTTGTATTTCTTTCAAAATATCGGCTATTTGTTGTACCAATATGCTTTTTTCCTGAGGGCTCATTTCTTTTGAATATTGTTTTTCAGCCTGTTCAAGTTCATAATCGAGAAGGAGCGGAGCTTTTTTAATTTGTTCCTTATAGCTTTCTGCGCCAAACTCTCTGATATATTCATCAGGGTCTTTTCCGCCAAGCTGTTCCACTACTCTTATTTCGCAAACATTTCTCTCGTCTGTCTTTGCGTAAGAAATATCCGCCTGTTTTATGTCGCCAAGCCCTTTAAAAATTTCTTTTATAACATTTGCGCCTGATTTTGTCGCTTTTCTGCCCGCACCGTCAGCGTCGAAGGCAAGAAAAATTCTTCTTGACAGGGTATATCTTGATAAAAGCTTTATATGTTGAGGTGTTAAAGCCGTTCCGCAAGAAGCAACGACATTTTTAACACCGGAAATTTGTGCGGATATTACATCAAAATATCCTTCCATAATAATTACGGCGTCTTCATCTCTTATGGCGTCTTTTGCACTGTTCAGCCCGAAAAGTACGGAACTTTTATTATAAATAATGCTTTCGGGCGAATTTAAATATTTCGGGTTTTGACCTTCCGTTATTGCTCTTGCGCCAAAGGCAACAGGTCTTGAATTTACATCAAAAATCGGAATAATAATTCTGTTTTTAAATCTGTCTACATATTCTCCGTCTTTTTCGTATAAAAGACCGGCTTTATAGAGTTCATCGTTTGTGAAACCCTTTTCTCTCAAATGTTTTTTAAGTTCAAAATTTGAATTTAATGAAAGACCTAAGAAAAACTTTCCGATTGCAACCTCGCCCACCCCTCTTTTTTCAAGATATTCAAGCGCTTTTTCGTTATTTTGAAGGTTGTTATGATAAAAAACCATGGCTTCATAGACGGCATCTTTGAGCCTTTCAGTTTCTTCTTTTGTTTCTTTGCTTTTTTCCCCGTAAGAATTAGGAAGCTCAATTCCGAGTAATGAAGCCTGTTCCTTAACAACATCAATAAAACTCTGGTTGTTAATTTTCATTAAAAATGCAATAACGTCTCCGCCTTCATTACATCCGAAACATTTAAAAATTTGTCTTGAAGGGGTAACAACAAAAGAAGGCGTTTTTTCATTGTGAAACGGGCAAAGCCCTGAAAAATTTCTTCCTGATTTTTTCAAAACTACATATTTTGATACAACATCAACAATATCAAGGCGGTTTTTTATTTCTTCAACCACACTGATGTAACTCTTTTCTGCCGTATTCAAATTAACCCCTTACTTCAAAGATAAAATGCGTGTATAAATTACAATATCATCTCGCACCATTATAAGTTTTAGCACCAACGAATATGTTTTTGTACATATTTTCTAAAAACACCCGTAAAATATTTACAAAATTTAACTCAATTTAAAAACGTGTTTTGAAGAAGCCGCTTTTTTTGATATAATTTAAGTGTGATATATACAAACAAAACAGTAATGGAAAACGGAGAATTTGCAGAAGAAAAAGATTTTGACTTAAAGTCGCTTTTATCTGAGGCGGAAGTTGACGCTGCGAAATTTTTTGACTGTTTTGAAAAAGAATATAATAATGAAAAACTAAGTAGCCTTTTTGGCTACTTTTTAAGTAATTCTTCCGACTATAACCTTTTAAAAGAAACAATAATAAGAATCGGCAAACACAAAACTTTTGAAAATATTGACAACTTAATTGATTTTCTTATGATTGAAAATCAAAATAAGGTGTCAGATTTAATTAACCTTAAAACCCTTTGTATCGGCGTTATTGCAAGCTTTAAGACCGCAAAAGCAATTCCCGCACTTTTATACTGTCTGAATGATAAAAGGGCGAACTATAAAATGCGCTTTAAGGCGGCAGAAGCGCTTGGCAACATCGGGGACAGTAAAGCCGTAGACTCTTTAATTAATATAGTGTCTGACGAAGAAGAAAAATCTTTATATGTCAGAGAATCTGCCGCTACGGCTTTGGGCATGATTGGTGACATGAGGGCGGTTGACCCGTTTTTATCAATTCTGGAAGCAAAGAAAAATATTCTCGACAAGTTCACTTTTTTGAAAGAAAGAGTAATTGAGGCGCTCGGAAAAATTAATTTCACAAGTTCAAAAAGAATTGTTCTGGCTTTTAAAAATGCGCTTAAAGACGATTCTCCTCAGGTCAGAATTAACGCAATTGAGTGTCTTATGAACAGTGACTACGACGGCGCTTACGATTTAATCAGAACAAAAATTTTTGATGAAAACGAAGAAGTTGTTAAAAATGCGGTTATTGCTTTATATAACCTTAAAGGTAAAGAAGCGCTTTTTGAAATATTGAAAGATGAAAACGCTTCAAAATTTGCAAAAGAAATGGCGGATGAGCTTTATGCCGAATATGAGGAATAAAAAAGGAATAGTTCTTTTATCTTCGGGGCTTGACTCTTTGGTGAGCCTTCATGTTGCACAAAAACAGATTGATATTGTTCTTGCGCTAACCTTTAATTACGGACAAAAAGCCGCAAAAGACGAAATTGAAGCCGCAAGACTGATTTCAGAAAAATATAATATAAAACACAAAGTTATTGACCTTCCCTTTTTAAAGGAAGAAACCAAAAACGCACTTTCGGATGACAATATCAGTCTTGAGTTTGAAAAACTTGATGAAAATTCGGCAAAATCCGTTTGGGTGCCGAACAGAAACGGGCTTTTTTTAAATATTGCAGGCATTTATTCCGAAACCCTAAACGCTGATTTTATTATTTTCGGCGCAAATAAAGAAGAAGCACAGACATTTCCCGACAATTCGACGGAATTTATCGAAGAAGCAAACAAATTTTTCAAATATTCCACTTTAAAAAAACCTGAAATTATGGCGCCCTGCGCTAACTTAAACAAAGCGGAAATCGTTTCTCTCGGGGTAAAAGAGGGGTTAGATTTTTCACTTTTAAAAAGTTGTTACAATTCTTCCGATAAAACCGGCAAAAAACACTGCGGAAAGTGTGAATCTTGCAAAAGACTTTATCTTGCCATTGTTGAAAGCGGGAATAAAAACTTGATTAATTTAATATTTTAAATTAACTTTATAGTTATGCAAAAACTATTTATTCAAAAAGAAATTAAATATACGGGAAAAGAATTAAGTCCGCATTGGATATATAAAAATTTCAAAATTGCGGGAGATTGCATAGCATGCTTTATCGGGGCGGTTGAAGTTAATTTAAATGAGATGGTTGATATTGAAGATGTTATAAACAATGAGCCGATAAAAAGCGATAAAATGGCAAATTTTATAATTGAAACTTTTAACACAAACTTACAAGAGGCAATTTTCAGACAGAGGCTTTTCATTTCAATTATCAAAGAAACCCTCGAAGATATGGGCATTCAAACAAAAAGAAACGGAGATGACCTTTTTTACGAAGGCAAAAAATTAAGCGTTTCAATTGCAACAAAATCAACTGTTTCAACCCTTATTCACACGGGAATTAACCTTGTTTCGTCAGGTGCACCGATTGAAGTTTCTTCAATCAAAGATATGGGAATTGTTGATGAATATTGTTTTATTGAAGAAGTTATGACAAGATTTTGTGATGAGATATCTGACATTGAGTTTGCAAAAGTGAAAGTTCGTGGTGTATAGATGGATATGGAGCCTTTCGATTATCTTGCCTATAAAAAAAATAAAGATAAAAACACAAAAATAAGAAGATATACCGAAGAAGAAAAAAGGCTGGCATGCCTTATTTGGATAGGAACATTTTTTGTCGTGTTTGTCACGGTGATAATTATTGTGGCGTCAAAAACGGGAAAAATTGATATTGAATATGGCAGGCTGGGCAAAAATCCTTCCGTTGAAGTGGAAGTCGTTGATGAAGATGACGGCGAAATTGTTACGAGAAAAGAAAAATTCACCGTTGATAAGCGCTTGTTTTTAATTCAACAGGAAGAAAAAGGACCTTCCAAAAGCAAGACCGTTGAGAAAACAAACGAACAATCGGAAGTGATTTCAAACGAAGAATTTAACGAAATTCAGTCGTCTAACAGTCAATATTTGGATAAAAAAGAAGACAAGAAAGAAGACAAGAAAGAGGAAGATAAAAAACCTTCTTCCGCCGAAAAAACACAAACACCAAAGGCACAGCCCGCCTCTCAAAAAGCTTCATTAAAAGGCAAATTGCCCGTGAGCGAAAAAAATGAAAAACAGGTAACAATAAAACCCGAAAGTGCGCTTCAGGCGCCAAAAATAACATCAAAAGTTTTAGTCGGAAAATATTATTCGATTGAAGACGCAAGAAAAACCCAAAGTTCCCTTGGAGCCGAACAGGCGCTTATTAAAAAAATCAATAACTATTATACCGTTCAAGTCGGCGTATTTGAAAATTACAACGTTGCAAAATCCCTTGCCGTAAAGTTAAAAGCTCAAGGGTATGATTCTTGGATATTCCAATAAAATCAGTCTTTATATTTAAGGGGAAGAATTACTCTGAAAATTGAACCTTCATTTTTCTTTGATTCAACCTCAATAACCCCTTTGTGTTTTTTTACGATTTTATTTGAAAGGTAAAGCCCCAAGCCGCTTGAAATTCTGGCGCTTTTGTTGGTTATGGAATAATATTTATTGAATATTTTTTCTATTTCTTTTTCGTCAATCCCGTCTCCAAAATCAACGACGTCAATTGAAAAAGTATCCCCCGTTCTGTTAAGGAAAACCTCGATTTTATCGGTTGTTTTGCTGTGATTGAGCGCATTTATAATTAAGTTGTTAATAACTCTTTTAATTAAGAAAATGTCAAAATCGGCGTCAATATTTTCAATTGAGGGGTGATAATTTATTTTTTTACCCGCCGACTCAACAACATTTTTAAGCCCGCCAAGCGTGTTTTTTAGAAATTCGTTGACATTAATCTCTTTTTCAATTTTTAATTGAACCCCCGTGTTTTCAATTTTGTAAGTTTCAAGAATTGAATTAACCATTTCTTTGAGGTCTGTATTTGAGTCTTTTAATTTTGAAATTACATCTTTTTGAATTTCGTTTAATTTTCCGAATTTATCTTCCAAAAAAAGAGCATATGTCTTATCTTGCGCAATAATAGGCACTTTAAGGTCATGAGTCAGGGCGGCAATAAATTCTTCTTTTAAATTATAATTTTCCTTTTCTCTTTCACGATATTCGTTAATAACAAGGTCTCTGTCGGTTATACTTTCAAAAAGGTTGTTTAAACTTTTATATAAATTGCATTTATCGTTTTTTAAATCAAACCTCGTTTGAAAAATTCCATATCTTGCACGGTTAATTTCATTGATTGCAAGGCGAATATAGTTTTTTAAACTTCTGTTTTCAACCTCGGCTTTCATTAATTTTACGGTCAAAACAAAAATAATAACCGAGACAAAAAACACAAACAAAAAAGTCATAATAATAATTTTTTCCATAGAAAAATTGTACCACAATAAAATTTAAATACACCCAAAACTCTTTATTTTTGCATACTTTAAAAATTCTGCGCTTGAAATATTAATTTTTTGTTTATTTTTTTAAGATATTAAATTATGGGTGGTAAATTAGAAATATAAAAAGGAAGTAATTTACAAAAGGAGATTATAACTATGGCAAAAACAATAGGTATTGACCTTGGTACGACTAACTCTGTTGTTGCCGTTATGGAAGGCGGAAAACCGACAGTTATTGCCAACGCTGAAGGCTCTAGAACAACTCCTTCAATTGTTGGTTTTTCAAAGTCCGGTGAAAGGTTAGTCGGTCAACTGGCAAAAAGGCAAGCAATATTAAACCCTGACAGAACGATTGTTTCAATCAAACGTCATATGGGTGAAGATTATAAGAAAAATATTGACGGCAAAGACTACACCCCGCAAGAAATTTCAGCCATGATTTTAAGAAAATTGGCTGATGATGCTTCAAATTATTTGGGTGAAAAAGTTACATCTGCCGTAATTACTGTTCCTGCATATTTTAATGACGCTCAAAGACAGGCTACAAAAGACGCAGGAAAAATCGCAGGCTTGGATGTTCTTCGTATAGTTAACGAACCGACGGCAGCCGCTCTGGCTTACGGTCTTGAAAAAGAAAAATCAGAAAAAGTTTTGGTTTTTGACCTTGGCGGCGGTACATTCGATGTTTCAATTTTGGAAATCGGTGACGGAATTCATGAAGTTTTGTCAACATCAGGTGATACACACCTTGGTGGTGACGACTTTGACCAAAAAATTATTGATTGGTTATGCGAAGAATTTAAAAAACAGGAAGGCATTGACTTAAGAAGTGATAAACAAGCCATGCAAAGACTTAAAGAAGCCGCAGAAAAGGCAAAATGCGAACTTTCAAGCGTAGTTGAAACAAACATAAGCCTTCCGTTTATTACGGCTGACGCTAACGGTCCGAAACACTTGGAAATTTCATTGACAAGAGCAAAATTTGAAGACTTGTCACGTGACTTGTTGGAAAGATGTAAAACGCCTGTTGAAAACGCTATAAGAGACGCAGGCGTCACTAAAGCGGACATTAATGAAGTTGTTTTAGTCGGCGGTTCTACACGTATTCCGGCGGTTCAACAGCTTGTTAAAGATTATACCGGCAAAGACCCGAACCAATCAGTTAACCCTGATGAAGTTGTTGCGGTTGGTGCCGCAGTTCAAGCCGGTGTCCTTGCGGGCGAAGTTAAAGACATTGTTCTTTTGGATGTAACCCCGCTTACGCTTGGTATTGAGACTTTAGGCGGCGTTATGACACCTTTGGTACAAAGAAACACGACAATTCCGGTTTCAAAATCACAGGTGTTCTCAACAGCCGATGATAACCAGACAGCCGTTGATATTCACATTCTTCAAGGTGAAAGACCAATGGCTAGAGATAATAAATCTTTAGGCATGTTCAGACTTGACGGAATTCCGCCGGCAATGAAAGGAATGCCCCAAATTGAAGTAACTTTTGATATTGACGTTAACGGCATTGTAAACGTTACGGCGAAAGATAAAGCTACAAACAAAGAACAAAAAATCACAATCACAAATTCTTCAAACTTGTCTGAATCTGACATTGAAAAAATGGTTAAAGAAGCTGAAGCAAACGCTTCCGAAGACAAAAAGAAAAAAGAAGAAGCCGAAACGAGAAACAATGCTCAAAGCATGATTACTGCGGCTGAAAGAATAGTTAAAGACTTTGAAGGAAAAATTTCAGATTCTGACAAATCTAAACTTGAAGAACAAAAAGAAGCGCTCAAAAAAGCTCTTGACGAAAATAAGCCGTTTGAAGAAGTTAAAAAATTAAGCGATGAACTTCAACAAACAATGTATGCAATTTCACAGGCTGCATATGCTCAAGTTCAACAAGAAGGTCAAAACGCTCAAAACGACGGCGCAGGCGCCTCAAGTGAAAATAAATCAAACTCAAAAGATGATGATGTAATCGATGCTGAATTTTCTAAAAGCTGATTAAACTGACCATAATAAAAAAGCAAGCTTAATTTAGGCTTGCTTTTTATTTTGCTTGTAAAAAAATTATGTCTGTAGTAGTATGCAAAAGTTATGGCATACACTTTTCAAGAATTAATATTAAATCTGTCTAAATATTGGTCTGATTACGGCTGTATCATTCAACAACCGTATGACATTGAAAAAGGCGCTTCTACAATGAACCCCGCCACTTTTTTAAGAGCGCTCGGGCCTGAGCCTTATTCAACCGCAATGATTGAACCTTGCAGACGTCCGACAGATGCCAGATATGGCGAAAACCCCAACAGATTGGGTCATTATTTTCAATATCAGGTTATTTTAAAACCTTCTCCCGATGATGCTCAGGGAATTTATCTAAAATCTCTTGAGGCTATGGGAATAGATTTATCAAAGCATGACGTCAGGTTTGTCGAAGATAACTGGGAATCTCCGACTTTAGGGGCAGCCGGAGTCGGCTGGGAAGTTTGGCTTGACGGAATGGAAATAACTCAATTTACATATTTTCAACAGGTTGGCGGGCTTGAAGTAAAACCCGTTGCGCTTGAAATTACATACGGGCTTGAAAGAATAGCTATGTATCTTCAAAACGTCGATTCGGTTTATGATGTTATGTGGAACAAAAAGCTTAAATACGGCGATATTTATCTTCAAAATGAAATTGAGCAATCAAAATATAATTTTGAATATTCTAACGCTGAAAGACTTTTTAAACTCTTTGATTTGGCGGAAGCCGAAAGTTATTCATGTATCGACTCTGAAATTGTACTTCCCGCTTATGATTGGGTTTTAAAGTGTTCTCATACGTTCAATTTGCTTGACGCAAGAGGCGCAATAAGCAAAGATGAGAGAATTAACTACATAAACAGAGTGAGAAGAATGGCGGCGGAAGTTGCAAAACTCTATGTTAAACAGAGAGAAAAACTGGGATATCCGCTTTTAAACAAATAACCGAAGGAACAACAAGAAAATGAATGATAAAGACTTTCAGGAGCTGAACGGCTTATCAGACGAAATGAATGTAAGTCAGGTTGAGTTGGGCGGGCTTTTTAAGTTCGGGCGCAATTTGTTCAAAACAAAAAACCCTGACGAAATGGTTGATAACGCTTGCAAGCAAAGTCTTAAAAAAACTCTTACCGCCTTTGACCTTATAATTTTAGGTGTGGGCTGTATTATAGGTTCGGGAATTTTTACTGTCGTCGGAATTGCAGCCGCAGGCAGCGGAGAAAACTCTTTAGGTGCGGGGCCTGCCTTAATTATTTCAATGGTTTTAGCATCTTTGGCATGTATATTTTCAGCTATGTGTTATTCGGAATTTGCCTCAATGATTCCGGTGGCGGGTTCGGCTTACCTTTACACCTATGCCACAATGGGTGAATTTTTTGCATGGTTAATCGGCTGGGTGTTAATGCTTGAATATGTTGTCGGATATATTGCCGTCGCAACTGCATGGACGGGATATTTTATGCAGCTTTTGCAAGGTTTTGCAAAATATTTGCCTCATATCGTTACAAATCCGCCCGTATGGTTTTTGTATGACTGGCAAACCGCTTCTAAAATGTTGACGGATAAGGGGCTTGACCCCTTAGTTAATATACCTCATTTTTTTGGAATTCCGATTTCAATGAATTTTCCCGGAATAATCATGACCCTTATAATCATGTGTTTTTTGATTAAAGGGGTTAAAGAGTCCACTAAAATGGCGGGGTTAATGGTTATTATAAAATTGGGCGTTATTGCCGCCTTTTTAATAACGGGCGCATTTTATATAGAACCTGAAAACTGGATAGGAACAGGCGGAAATTGGTGGCAGACTTTTGCCCCGAACGGAATACCCGGAATTTTAATGGGGGCTTTCATAATTTTCTTTGCATACATTGGGTTCGACGCCATTGCAACCGCAGCGGAAGAAACCAAAAATCCGCAAAAAAGCCTTCCTATAGGAATAATAGGCTCTCTTACGGTATGCACGGTTGTATACGTTCTTGTTGCGCTTGTTTTGACGGGAATTTGCCCGATAGACAAAATTGATATTGCCGCTCCCGTTGCCGGTGCAATAAGTGATGTCGGAAGAAATAAGATTACCGATATGGTTTCGGGTTTAATTTCAATCGGCGCTCTGACGGGCTTAACTTCCGTGCTTTTGGTAATGATGCTTGCAGCAACGAGAATTCTTCTTGCGATGAGCAGAGACAGCTTTTTCCCGAACATTTTAAAAAAGCTTCATCCGAAATATAAAACTCCGCATATAATAACCGTTTTGGTTGCAATAATCTGTGTTGTCGGCTCTGCCGTTTTAAACATTTCAACAGCTGCCGAACTTTGCAACTTCGGAACGTTTTCTTCATTTATTATAGTTTGTGTTGCGGTCATAATTTTAAGATATAAAGACCCGAACAGAAAACGTCCTTATAAAGTGCCGTTTTCGCCTTGGTTTCCCCTAATGGGAATTTTATGCTGCACGGGGCTTATGCTTTATTCAATGAAATTTTTAACAACGTCAAGAGTGCTTTTTCCTTTGTGGATAGTTCTTGGAATAGTGTTCTATTTTGCTTACAGTTATAAAAACATAAGAAAGTCGGAAAGAGAGTAATATTATGAAATTTGACCTTTCCGCTTTTAAAAGAAATCTTTTAAGTAAAAAAACATTTGATGACATTTTGCAAACTGCGGAAAATTCAGACCTGAAAAAAACCTTAAATGCCTTTGACCTTATTGTGCTTGGCATAGGGGCTGTTATAGGTACGGGAATTTTTACCATTATTGGTGTTGCCGCAGCCGGTGGACCGGAATCTTTAGGGGCGGGGCCTGCGCTTGTTATTTCAATGTTAATTGCAATGTTGGCTTGTCTTTTTAGCGCCTTATGTTATGCGGAATTTGCCTCAATGATTCCCGTTGCGGGAAGTTCATACACCTATACTTATGCCACAATGGGCGAATTTATGGCGTGGATGATAGGCTGGGTCTTAATGCTGGAATACGCAATCGGTAATATTACGATTGTTTCGGCGTGGACCGGATATTTCTTTGAATTTTTAAAAGGTTTTTCTCACATTTTGCCCGCATGGGTTACAAACCCGCCAATATATCTGATAAATGATTATAGAACGGCAGTTACGGCATATCAAAATTTGGGGCTTGACCCTTCCGTTGAAATTCCGAAAATATTTGGTGTGATACCTTTTGCGGTTAATATTCCGGGAATTCTTCTTGTAATAATAATCACAGTGCTTCTTGCCCGTGGAATTAAAGAGTCTACAAAGGCTGCGGCGTTTATGGTTTTTGTTAAACTTGCGGTTATTTTCCTCTTTATTATAGCGGGCGCATTTTATATAGAACCTGAAAACTGGTTCGGAAGCGTTGATAATTGGTGGCAGACTTTTGCCCCGAACGGAATATCGGGAATTATATCGGGTGCGTTTATTATCTTTTTTGCATATGTCGGTTTTGACGCAATTTCAACCGCAGCGGAAGAAACCAAAAATCCGCAAAAAAATCTTCCCATAGGTTTGATTGGAACTCTTGTAATTTGTACGGTTGTTTATATTTTAACATCTCTTGTTTTGACGGGAATTGTTTCGATAGACGAGATAAACACCGTTGCGCCGATAGCTTCCGCTATGAATAAGACAAATAGCAATTGGATAGCAGGGCTTATTTCAGTCGGAGCTCTTGCGGGGCTAACTTCCGTTTTGCTTGTATACCAGCTCGGAACGACAAGAATTTTATACGCAATGAGCAGAGACGGTTTTTTGCCGAAAAGCCTTCAAAATATCCACCCTAAATATAAAACACCTCATGTTGTTACATGGGTTGCGGGAATTATTGTTATAATCGGCGCATTATTTATGGATCTGAATATTTCAGCCGAACTTTGCGACTTTGGCACATTTGCTTCATTTACCGTTGTTTGTATTGCGGTTTTAATTTTAAGAAAAAAAGAACCAAAAAGAAAAAGACCCTTTAAAGTTCCTTTTGTGCCTTTATTTCCGATTTTAGGAATTTTCTTTTGCGGCGGGCTTATGATATATTCGCTTTTCAACTTGGGTACAAGCGCCTTTTTATTCCCTCTTTGGGTTGTAATCGGTGTTATTATTTATTTTCTGTATTGCTATAAAAATATGCGCAAAAACCAAAAAGGCTAAACCCTTGTTATTATCAATAATTTATCTTGAAATTTTATAAGAAAACTGAAGAAAGTTTCCCATCAGGTTTTCATTCCAAACTTCAACATCAATCGGAACCGATAAAACAGTCGGGGAAAAATTCCAAATATACTTTATTTTGCACTCTACGGCATAATCGGCAATATCTTGTGCAAAATCTGCGGGCACGGTTAAAATTGCAATTTCTATATTTGTTTTTTTTAAAAATTCGGGCAATTTTTCAATATCTAAAACGGGTTTTGTGTTTATTTCGCTTCCGATTTTATTTTTATCCACATCAAAAAGCGCTTTGACATTAAGCCCGTAACTTTCAAAGTCGTTATATTTCGCAAGCGCCGAACCTAAGTTTCCGGCGCCTATTATAAGGGCATTTTTGGGGTTTTTAAACCCGAGAGTTTTTTCAATTGTTTCTTTCAGCTGAAAAGCGTTATATCCGACACGTGACTTTCCTGTGTTATTCAACATGGAAACATCTTTTCTGACTTGCGAATCGTCCACTTTTAAAAGAGCCGCCATATAAGAACTTGTAACGGTTGTTGTTCCTTTTTTGATACAATCGCCCAAAATCGAATGATACTGGGTGAGGCGGTTTATTACTTTATCTGAAATTTTATCCATATTTAACCTAAAAAATGCCCCGAAATGTTTCGGGGCATTAATCGTTTTTTATTAGTATTGACCGTTGAAGGCTTGAATATAAAGTTCTTTAATGTCTTCCATTAAAGGATATACGGGGTTTGCGCCCGTGCACTGGTCGTCGAATGCAAGTTCAACCATTTTATCCAGCTTGCTATAGAAGTCTTCTTCGGTTTGACCGTTCTTTTCAAGCCATTCTTTAATTGAATTGGGAAGTTCAACATCTTTCATCAATTCGTCAATAGCTTTTAAAAGAAGCTCTGTCTTTTCTTCGTTTGTTTTGCCGCCAAGCTTTAATTCGTCCGCAATTTGAGCATATCTTTCAACTGCGCAAGGATATTTATATTGCGGGAATGTTGCCTGTTTTTTCGGGCAATCCGTTGCGTTATATCTTATTACCTGTTTAATAAGCAAGGCATTTGCAACGCCGTGAGGAATATGGAACATTGCGCCCAATTTGTGAGCCATTGAGTGGCAAAGACCCAAGAAAGAGTTAGCAAATGCCATAGCGGCGATTGTTGCCGCATAGTGCATTTTTTCTCTTGCGATAGGGTCGTTTGCACCTTCGTGATATGAACGGCTTAAATATTTAAACACTAATTTGCAAGCTTCAAGAGCGTTCGAATTGGTGAAATTCGTTGCCATACAAGAAACATAAGCTTCAATGGCATGAACGAGTGCGTCAATACCCGAAGCGGAAGTTAAGCCTTTTGGCATTCCGTCAACAAAATTCGGGTCAACGATTGCCATGGAAGGTGTCAGCGCATAGTCAGCAATTGCATATTTAACGCCTGATTTATCGTCTGTGATAATTGAAAACGGCGTAACTTCGGAACCTGTTCCTGAAGTTGTCGGAATTGCAACCATAAGTGCCTTTTTGCCAAGTTCAGGCAATTGACAAATTCTTTTTCTGATATCCATAAATCTCATTGCGATATCTTCAAAAACCGTATCAGGTTGTTCATATTTCAACCAGAGAATTTTTGCAGCGTCCATAGGTGAACCGCCGCCTAATGCAATGATTACATCAGGTTCAAACGGCTTCATAATTGCAAAAGCTTCTTCAATTGTTGATAAAGTCGGGTCAGGTTTAACATCAAAGAAAACTTCATGGTCAATGCCGATTTCATCCAATGTTTTAATTATTTGGTCCGCAGCGCCTGAATTAAAGAGAAATCTGTCTGTTACGATAAATGCTTTCTTTCTTCCTTGTAATTCTCTTAAAGCCAAATCGGTTGCACCACGTTTGAAATATACTTTTTGAGGAACTTTAAACCAAAGCATGTTTTCTCTCCTTTCAGCAACTCTCTTGTAGTTTAATAAGTTCATAACTCCGACATTTCCCGATACGGAGTTTTTGCCCCATGAGCCGCAGCCCAAGGTTAAAGACGGTTCAACCCTGAAGTTGTAAAGGTCGCCGATGCCGCCTTGGCTTGAAGGTTGGTTGATTAAAACTCTGCAAGAAGGCATTTTCTTTGCATAAGCGTCAATTCTGTCTTTTTTGCGTTCGTCTGTGTAAAGAACGGAAGTGTGACCTGCACCGCCCTTTGATACAAGAGTGTATGCCATTTCGGCAGCTTCTTCAAATGAGGAAGCTTTATACATTGCTAAAATCGGAGATAATTTTTCTCTTGAAAACGGGTCATTCCAATCAACAGAGGGTCTTTCGCCAATTAAAACTTTTGTGTTTTTGTTGACTTCAAAACCTGCCATTTTTGCAATTTCATAAGCGGGCTGTCCGACAATTTTCGGATGAGCCGTTCCTCTTTGAGGGTCAATGAAACCGAAATCAACGAGTTTTTTCATTTCGTTGTCGTTCATAATATGAGCGCCTCTGTATGCAAATTCTTTTTTAACTTCTTCATAAACACTGTCTACAATAATTACAGACTGTTCGGAAGCGCAAATCATACCGTTATCAAAGGTTTTTGACATTAAGACGGAAGAAACCGCCATTTTTATGTCAGCCGTTTCGTCAATAACCGCAGAAGTGTTTCCGGGGCCGACACCCAATGCGGGGTTCCCTGAAGAATAAGCGGCAGTTACCATTCCGGGGCCGCCTGTTGCCAAAATACAAGAAATTGATTTGTGTTTCATCAATTGACCGGAAAGTTCAATTGAAGGAACATCAATCCAGCCTATAATATCTTTTGGTGCGCCGGCTTTAACTGCGGCTTCCAAAACGATTTTTGCGGCTTCAATGGTGCATTCTTTTGCTCTCGGGTGGGGTGAGAAAATAATGCCGTTTCTTGTTTTTAAGGCAATTAACGATTTGAAAATTGCGGTTGAAGTCGGGTTTGTTGTCGGAACAATTCCTGCCAAAACTCCCAAAGGTTCGGCAACAATTTTAATTCCGTTTGCTTTATCTTCTTCAATCACACCGCAGGTTTTCGTGTTTTTGTGTTTGTTGTAAATATATTCACTTGCATAGTGATTTTTAATAATTTTGTCTTCAACAACGCCCATGCCTGTTTCTTTGGCTGCCATTTGAGCCAATGGAATACGGGCTTTATCTGCGGCGGTTGCGGCAGCTTTAAAAATTTTGTCCACTTGTTCTTGAGAAAATTTTGCAAACTCTTTTTGTGCATTTGCAACTCTTTCAACAAGGGCATCCAGCTGTTCCGCCGTTTCAACGATTTCAGCCGGTTTTGTTTCCGTAGTTGTCATAGTTTCAAATTCTCCTTTTTATAAATTAATTCGTGATTATTTTCACAATTACATAATATAACAAAAATTTAAATTTTCAAGTGTTCTTTATACAATTTTTATAAAACATTTTTAATTTTTAAAAACAATCTTTAAAATATCGCAATTATATTACAACCTTTAAATGGCAAAAGCGGTTAAATTTTTTCTTGCTTTTATACCGTTTTTTGTTAAAATAAGCATGTAAAGAGGTTAATTTCGAGTGTAATTAAATTCAGTTTCACATTTAAGATTTTAACTTTTCAGGTAATAAAAGGCTTGTAAATTCCACTGTGAAGTACATTTTTAATAACAAATATATTAAAGATTTGGCAAAGCCCGGTAGCTGGAGAAGGGGATACGAATGTTACCAAAAAGGGCTTGTTTATGATGTCGAAACGAAAGATACAACGATAAAAGGCAAAATTAAAGGCAACTTTAAAGACCATTACGATGTTTCTTTAAAGTTTAATAAAACCGGAGTAAAGCCTTCCTGTTCTTGCCCTTTGGATGAACCGTGGTGCAAACACGTTGTGGCGCTTGGTTTGAGCGCAATCAAAGAACATCAGGTTGATGAACTGATGTATGAAAAATATAATTCCCCCCCGTCTTTTGACGATGAAGACATTCCAATGACACAAGACCCCAAAGGCGGATATATCTTCCATTTTAACCCTAAGCGAAGGCAAAATTTCTTTTCAATTCTTGTTATGGACAGAAATACAAAGCGTGTAATCAGAGATTTAGAAGGAATTTTCAAAGGAGTTTTGGAAGCTCAAAAACAAGACCCCACTTTTAAATTGAATGAGGCTCAAAAGCTTGAAGCGCTTATGTTTTCAATGCTTTTAAAACAATCAAGACTGGATAAAAAATCAGGCTGGTATGATATTCAAATTAACAAGTTTGACGAATTTTTCAAAATGCTTGCCAAAATGGAAGATGTAATTGACGCAAAATCGCACAAGAAAATTCTTTTTTCAAACGATACTTGGAATTTATGTCTTTCGGTCAATGTTTCTTATGTAGGAAACGTTCTTTTGTCACTATATTGGAAACGCCCCGATAAAGCGGAAATTTACCCGTTTGAAGAAATCAGATATTTTTCAAGAGGGCTGAAATGGGGAAGATATAAAGACAGAATTTTCCAAACTGACGTTTTGGTTTCCGTTATTCCGCAAAATATTATAAAAGCCTCATTTACGGATATAAAAGACGCAGAAGGCGGAAAATTTATATATGAGGAACTTCCCGCACTGAGAGAAGTTATGACGGTTGAATTAACCGACGAAATGGAAAAACTTTCTTTTGAAAAACGTCCGCCAAAGTGTATAGTCGAACTTTCAATGGACTATGACCAATCTTTAAAAGCTTCGCTTGATTTTGAATATGACGGAATTCGTGTTCCATATACAAAAACGCCTAAAAATCCTTACATTACCGTTAAAAATCCGGAAAAAGATTTGCTCTATTGGGTAAAAAGAGATTCGGCTTTTGAACAGCAAGCCTATCAAATGCTTCTTGCATGCCGCTTTGCGCCTATGCAGACAAATAATCTGGCGCTTGAAAAAGAAAATGCGATTGATTTTTATAACTTTTACATAAATCAGGCAGGCCCGAATTGGGAATTTATTGAAAAAGACGATATGTCCGTTTATAAATTAACCAAAAAAGAGCTTACACTGTGTGCAGATATTGATTTTACGGAAGATAAGACCGATAAATTTGCAATTAAAATGTACGGTGAAGTTGAAGATGAGATAATTGAGTTTGATAAAATTCAAGACCTTGTCTATGAAGGGCAAAGATATTATCAATCTGCGGGAAAAGGGCAAAGCGCCATTCCCGTCGACAATGTTTTTACCCTGTTAAAATCGTTCAATACGTATGACGTTTATAAAAACGACGAAGATAAATATATTGTTAAAACTTACCGTGCGGGCGTTGTTTCCGAAATGGAAAATATGAATATTAAATTGAAAATGTCGAGAAAATTTTCAAAATTCTGGAAAGAAATCTCAACATTTTCAAATATGGAAAATACCCCGCTTCCAAAAGCAACGATTGCAAATTTGAGGGAATATCAGACAAAAGGATATTCTTGGCTCTGGTTTTTGTATAAATACGGTCTAAACGGTATTTTGGCGGATGATATGGGGCTTGGAAAGACACTTCAAACTTTGACGCTTTTGCAAAAGGCAAAAGAGAAAAACGGAAAAGAGCCTTCCCTTGTTGTTTGTCCGACTTCAGTCGTTTTTAACTGGGAAAACGAAATTGAAAAATTTGCCCCCAATTTGAAATATCTTGTTTTATCGGGAACAGACAGAAAAAACAACTTTAAAAACATTCCCAAATATGACATTATAGTCACAAGCTATGCCCTTATAAGACGTGATATTGACCTTTTGAAAAAATATGATTTCAGATATGTTATTTTGGATGAGTCCCAAAATATTAAAAATTTCCAAAGCCAAACCTCAAAAGCGGTAAAATTGCTAAATGCAAAACATAAACTTGCGCTGTCAGGCACCCCGATTGAAAACAGGCTTGAAGAACTCTGGAGCGTGTTTGATTTTCTTATGCCCGGTTTTCTTTTTGACGCAGTCGAATTTAACCACAGATATGTTTACCCGATTGTCGAAAAAGAAGACAAAGCGGTTGAAAAGCGCTTAAAATCTCAAATTTTCCCGTTCATATTACGCCGTATGAAAAGGGACGTTGCAAAAGACTTGCCCGATAAGATTGAATCTGTTGCTTACTGCGAACTTACGCCGGAGCAAAAAGATTTATACTTACAAGTATTGGATTCCACCAAAGAGGAACTCTTTAAATCTATTGAAACCGTGGGTCTTGAAAAGTCCAGAATGTCAATATTCTCTGCTCTCTTAAGATTAAGACAAATTTGCTGTCACCCGAGATTGTATGATAAAGAAGGCAAACTCGGAATAAGTGAATCGGGCAAATTTGAACATCTTCAGTCTATGCTTGAAGAAATAATTTCAGAGGGTCACAGAATTCTTTTATTCAGCCAGTTTGTCGGAATGCTTGATATTATTAAAAATTGGCTTGAAAATAAAGGAATTAAACACGAATATCTTTCGGGAGCAACCAAAGACAGGCAACAAGTTGTTGAAAGATTTAACACTGACACTACTATTCCCATTTTCCTTGTTTCGCTTAAAGCGGGCGGCACAGGGCTTAATTTGACAGGCGCTGACTATGTAATTCATTATGACCCGTGGTGGAACCCCGCCGTGGAAGATCAGGCAACGGACAGGGCTTATCGTATCGGTCAGACCAAAAAAGTTTTTGTATACAGGCTCATTACAAAAGGCACAGTGGAAGAAAAAATTCAGCGCTTAAAATCAAAGAAACGCTCTCTTGTCGATTCGGTCATATCAATAGACAGAAATATTGCAAAAACGCTTACATTCCAAGATATTAAAGACATTTTCTCGGTTTAGGGGTGGTAATATTCTATTTCATCATTGATATTAAGTTTTTTTGCGTCTTTTTTGAAAATTTTGGTTTTATAAATTGACAATCTGGCAAGAAAATAAGCCAAACTTACCCCTAAAACTCCGAAGCCGTATTTAACGGAACGCTTAAAATTGATTGAACTTGCGTCAGGAAAATATTTTGTCGGGCATGAAATTTCCCCTATCGAATAGCCGTAATAATAAGTAAGGGCAAGCATTTCATTATCAAAAATAAAATCGTCGCTGCAATCTTTCAGGGGCAAATTCATTAAAATTTCTTTGGTAAAAGCTCTAAAACCCGTATGATACTCTGATAATTTTTCTCCCAACAGAAGATTTTGAAACCAGCTTAAACATTTGTTTGCTATAAATTTGTATAAAGGCATTTTGCCTTTTATGGCGGAATTTGTAAGCATTCTTGAACCCAGACAAGCGTCATATTCGCCGAAGGCAAGCATTGAAGCCATTGCGGGAACCAGCTTCGGAGTATATTGATAATCGGGGTGAAGCATAATTACAATGTCTGCCCCCGCTTTAATAGCGGCTAAATAGCAAGATTTCTGATTTCCGCCGTATCCCGTGTTTTTTTTATGGACAATTGTTGTGATATCAAGCTTTTTTGCTATTTCTTTTGTGTTGTCCGATGAATTGTCATCAACAAGAATAACTTTATCAACAAAGTCTTTATAAATCTCGTTGTATGTAACCTCAAGGGTTTTTTCCGCATTATATGCGGGCATTACAACAACTATCGTCTTGCCGTTTATCATAAAAACTCCCGATTTTTGATTAAATTATATCAAAAAATTAATTAATAGACAGGCTGAAAATCGGGTTTGGTTTCTTCTTTAATTTTTAAATATCCGAGCAAGGTCACATCCAAATTTGCGTAAATTACTTTAATATAGCCGTTTTGTGTGGTTTCTGCTCTGCTGTATATAATGGAAGGGGCTTTTTCATCTTCATCAATTTCTCTTGCAACAAGGGTTGCAATGTTTTTATCGGCTCCTTGCATTAAAACAAGAGAATATCCGCCGTTTTCTTTTTTTTGTATTTCAACCTGATAATATCCTACGGGAACATTGTTTCCCGCAGAATCGACGCAATTTGCGGAAATTAAAACCGTTGGTTTTTCGTCGGGAACATCTTTTATTCTTTTCGGTTGATTGTTTTCGTTTTCATATCTTTTTTTAAAAGCTTCGTCATATTTGACTTTATCTTTGTCAAAAAATTTAAACATTTTGGTAAACACCCCTTCTTTCGGGTGTTCCAGCTTTTGCATAACGTTTTCAAAGTCTTGATTTGAATAAGATTTATCAGTAAATGCGTTATTTATAAATTCATAATCAAGATTATCATCAATGTCTGCAAAGCATGATGATGTCGATAATAAAATAATGGCAATCGTAAGAATTTTCTTCATAAGAATTAATATAACGTTTTTTTATAAAATTTCAAACAAAACATCCGAATAATAGGTTGTTTGTACCAAAATTATTTATCATCAATTAAAATAACGGCATACGCCTCAATTGATTTTCCCAAACCCGCAGAATCTTGTCCTTCTTTGGTTTTTCCCTTAATTGAAATTAAATCTTTTGAAATTTTAAGTGCATTTGATATTTTTTCTTTCATTTCGTTTTTATAAGGCGCAAGTTTCGGCTTCTGACAAATTACGGTTGAGTCAATATTTAAAATTTTAAATTTATTCTCTTCCAAAACTTCTCCGGCTTTTTTCAAAAGCTCAATACTGTCTGCGTTTTTGTAAGCTTTATCGGTATCGGGGAAGAAATCTCCGATGTCGCCAAGGTTCATTGCGCCAAAAATTGAATCAATTATGGCATGAACCAATACATCGGCGTCAGAATGCCCTAAAAGCCCGAGTTCGTAAGGAATTTTGACCCCGCCTATTATAAGGGGTCTGTTTTCAACCAGTTTATGAATGTCGTATCCTTGTCCTATTCTCATAAAATAAACTTCTCTATTGCCTTTGATAAACCGTCGTTTTGAATTGTCGGGCAGATAAAATCAGCAATTTCCTTTAATTTCGGGCTTGCATTTCCCATTGCAATTTTAAGCCCCGCATTTTCAAGCATTTCAAAATCGTTGTCCTGATCGCCCGAAGCCATAACTTCTTCTTTTTTAATATTCCAATAATTTTTTAAAAAATTCAGCGCAGAACCCTTTGTGGCATTTATATTTGTAAATTCAAGATAGTGTTTATGGCTTCTTACAACAGCTAAAACACCGGCAAATTTTTTTTGCATTCTCTCTCTCAAGTCGAAAAGTTTTTCTTCATCATAAACAATTGCAAGAAGTTTTGGAATATTTTCCAATTTTACTTTATCAAAAGAATCTGCTGCAAGATAAGTCGTGTGCCTTCCGTTTGTGTAATCAAACATCATTTCTTTGTTATCATCTTCGACGATTAGTTTATCGTTATTATATAAATTTATATGGAAATTTTCTTTTCTTGAAATTTCGATTATTTCTCTTGCAATATCAGGCGATACAAAAGATTTGTGTAAAATTTCATTTCCTTTTCTTACCATTGCCCCCTGATAACAAACAACGGGTGTTTCAAGCCCGAGTTCTTTTCTGACCCCGTCCGCACCGTCAAACATTCTTCCGGTTGCAAGCACAACTTTAATTCCTCGAGAAGTCAGTTCTTTAAAATAAGCTTTTATGGTTGGAGTAAATTTGCAATTTTCATCTACAACCGTTCCGTCAATATCAGTTATTAAAAGTTTTATGTCGGTCTTTTTCATTTTTTAGCCTATTTTTCTTTTTTATTATACAATAAAATCATGGAAGTTATTAGGAGAACATTATAAATGGCTATTATTGAACGTCAAAAACCTATAGAACAAGACAAAGTTGAAAGAAGATCGAATTTCAATGCGGTTGAAGAAAACTTTACAAGCGAACAAGCTTCTCTCGAAGCCAGCCGCTGTTTAAATTGTAAAAATCCTATGTGCAAAAAAGGCTGCCCCGTCAGTGTTAACATTCCCGAATTTATTCAACAGGTTAAAGCGGGAAACATCCAAAAAGCGGGTGAAATTATCAGAGAAACAAACATGCTTCCGTCTGTTTGCGGAAGGGTTTGCCCTCAGGAAAGACAATGCGAATCAAAATGCGTGCTTGGTATTAAAGGAAAAGCCGTTGCAATAGGCTCTCTTGAAAGATATGTAGGCGATAATTCAAAGCCTGTTGATGTTGAAATTAAACCAAACGGCAAAAAAGTTGCCATTGTAGGTTCCGGTTGTGCAGGCATGAGCGCTGCAAATGACCTTAAAAACGCAGGCTTCGATGTTACAATTTTCGAAGCGCTCCATGAAGTCGGCGGTGTTTTAAGATATGGTATTCCGCCTTTCAGATTGCCAAGAACCGTTTTAGACAGAGAAATTGAAGGTTTAAAGAAAAAAGGGGTTGAAATCATTAAAAATGTCGTTGTCGGAAAATCTGTTACTTTAAAACAGCTTAAAGACGAAGGCTATAGCGCAATTTTCATATGCTCCGGCGCCGGACTTCCCAAAATGATGGGCATTAAAGGCGAAAATTTAAACGGGGTTTACAGTGCAAACGAATTTTTAACAAGAGTTAATTTAATGCATGCAAACGAACTTACAACACCTACTCCTTTAAAAGTCGGCACAAAGGCAGCAATCATAGGCGGCGGCAACGTTGCAATGGACGCTGCAAGAACGGCTGTCAGAGTTGGTTATAAAGAAGTTTATATTTTATACAGAAGAACGGAAGACGAGCTTCCCGCAAGAAAAGAAGAAATCAGACACGCTAAAGAAGAAGGCGTTATCTTTAAATTTTTGCATGCGCCTGTTGAGATTATAGGCGAAGAAGGCTATGTTAAGGCAATGAAATTTGAAATTATGGAATTGGGCGAACCTGACGCTTCCGGAAGAAGAAGACCCGTTGGCACGGGCGAATATGTAACGCTTGATTTTGACGCCGTTATTGTTTCTCTCGGAACAGGCCCGAACCCGATTATCCAAAATTCGGCAAAAAATGACTCACTTGACCTTGAAACTGACAAAAAAGGCTATATTATAATTAACGAAAAAGGCGAAACTTCAATTAACGAAGTTTGGGCAGGCGGAGACGTTGCACCTTTGGGCGAATCAACCGCAATTAATGCTATGGGCGCCGGAAAACGTGCTGCAAAAGCAATTATTGAAGCCTTAGGATAAAATTATTTATAATTAAATTAAAAAACTCTGTCTTTTATAAGGCAGAGTTTTTTATTACAATGGCGCTAAAAAAAGAAGCCCCGAAAGGCTTCTTTTAAATTATTTTTTAATTATTAAATAAAGCTATCTACGACGTTTTTGAAATTTTCTCTCAAAGCGTCCATATTTTGAGGAGCATGGAAATTGTCAATAGCGCTCATAGCTTCTCTAATTTCAAACGGACGTAAATTATTAATAGTATTCGTAGCTTCTTTAATTTCAGGCGCTGTTTGCGGTTTTCTATATTTATTTATAAATCCTGTGACTTTATTTTTTGTTGAAGTAAAACCGTTTTTTAAAACCTCGCTTATTTTTGTGCCTTCAGCGGAGTTTGCCTTTCCTTTTGAAAATGCATATGCACCTAGAGCTAATGCTCCTGCCGCAGCAACACCTGCCATGACCGCAACTTTTTTCTTACTTGAAGATTTATCGGCTTCACTTTTTCCTTTAAAGCTATACAAGCCTGTTCTTCTGCCGGAACAATCGCCCGAGCAATTTAAATTTACAGAGTTAATTTGCATATATTCTCCTTTTTATATAAATTTCTTATGTAATTATAAAACCCATAAAAATAAAACTTTTCTTGGCAGTGCAAATCATTAAGTTTTGTTAATGTATAATTTATATTTTCATTAATTTAACAATGTCTTTAATTTCCGCACTTGTCTTTTGTACTTTTGATTTCGCATTTTTAATAGCGCAATCAGGGTCTTTTAGCCCGTTGCCCGTCAAAATGCAGACAATTTTTGAATTCGGCTTAATTTCATCTTTCAATTTAATTAATCCTGCAACACTTGCCGCACTTGCGGGTTCACAGAAAACACCCTCTAAATTTGCAAGCAGATTGTATGCCTCAAGAATTTTTTCATCAGAAACCATATCAATAGTTCCTTTTGATTCATCTCTTGCAGCTTCCGCCTTTTTCCAGCTTGCGGGGTTTCCTATTCTGATTGCCGTTGCAATTGTTTCAGGGTGAAGAATTCTGTGCCCTTTAACGATTGCGGCGGAGCCTTCCGCTTGTATGCCCATCATTTTTGGTAATTTTGAGCATTTTTTAAGCTCAAACCATTCTTTATAGCCCTTCCAATATGCCGTAATATTTCCCGCATTTCCAACGGGTATAAAGTGGTAATCGGGGGCGTCTTCAAGCGCTTCAATCAATTCAAAGGCGCCTGTTTTTTGTCCTTCAATTCTGTAAGGGTTGATTGAATTTACAAGAGTAATCGGGTAATTTGCGGAAATTTCACGCACCGCTTCAAGCGCCTCATCAAAGTTTCCGGAAATTGCAATAACTTCAGCCCCATACATCATAGCTTGGGAAAGTTTTCCGAGAGCTATATATCCGTCAGGAATTAAAACGTAACATTTCAATCCGGCTTTAGCGGAATATGCGGCTGCGGAAGCCGAAGTATTTCCCGTAGAAGCACAAATAACGGCATTAGAACCTTCCTCTTTTGCTTTTGTGACCGCCATTGTCATTCCCCTGTCTTTAAAGCTTCCCGTGGGGTTTGAGCCTTCATATTTTAAATAAATTTCACATCCTTCAAGCCCTAAATATTTCACCAGATTATCAGCCTTGATTAAGGGTGTGTTTCCTTCTGACAGTGTGACAACGGGAGTGTTATCCGTCACGGGTAAAAATTCTCTGTATTTATTAATCAAACCGCTATATCTCATAATTTTTTCCTTAAATAACTCTAATCAAACTTGTTACATTAATGTTTTTTGCCTTTAATTCTTTAATTGTGTTTTGAATATCGGCTTCAAAGGCGCTTTCAGTGATTACAACAATAAAAGCGGTGTTATCTTCTTTAATTCCTTTTTGAATAATGCTTTGAAGATTAATATTATTTTTTGCGCAAATTGAACCTATAGCGCCAATTACGCCGATTGCATTCTGTGCGTTTATTGCAATGTAATATGAATTTTTTGTGCTTAAAATGTCCTCTTGAACTGCGTTTTCATAGTTTCTGACACGGGATGAAGGAAGAATTGTGTCTGTATATGAAATTTCGCTAGCAATTGCAAGAATGTCACCGACAACAGAGCTTGCAGTGGGCGCTTCACCTGCACCGGGGCCCGTAAACATAACGCTTCCGACAGGGTAACCTTCAAGAAGCACGGTGTTTGTTGCGTTATTAATTTTTGATATCGTGCTTGAAGCGCTAACCAAAACGGGGTGAACTCTTATATCAAGTGAGCCTTCATTTGTTTTTTGAGCTAATCCGAGAAGCTTAATTTTATATCCGAGTTCGTCCGCAAACCTTATATCGGTGCTTGTAATTTTTGAAATTCCTTCTCTGTAAATTTTTGTATAGTCGATTTTCTTTCTAAAAACAATGTTTGCAAGAATTGCAATTTTAAACATTGTGTCAAACCCTTCGACATCGTTGGTTGGGTCAGCTTCGGCATATCCCAAAGCCTGAGCCTGTTTTAAACATTCTTCATAGGAAAGCCCGTCTTCTTCCATTTTGGTTAAGATATAGTTTGTTGTTCCGTTTAAAATTCCCATAACTTTGTTAAAGGAATTCCCTCTTAAAGTCGTTTTAATCGGACCTATAATCGGAATTCCGCCCGCAACGGCAGCTTCATATAAGACGGTGACATTGTTTTCGTTTGCAAGAGAAAAAATTTCATCGCCATGTTTTGCAAGAAGCTCTTTGTTTGCCGTCACTATATGTTTTTTGTTTTTGATTGCGGTTTTAAAAACCTCTAAACAAGGGTCAATTCCGCCGGCAACTTCAACAACAACATCAATTTCGGGGTCATTTGCAATTTCAAACGGGTCAGTTGTTAAGTTTTTAAAATCAACCCCCCTTTTTTTATTAATGTTTCTGACGGCTATTTTTTTAATTTCAATGTTGTCAAACCCGAAAAGCGTTTTCACAACGCCCGTTCCGACAACGCCAAGACCTATTATTCCTATTTTTAAAATATTCTTTTCCATAAAAGCGATTATACAATAAACATGCTTTTTTTGCTTAATTATTTTTAAAAAAATAAAACTAAAAGGGTTATTTTAAAATTAGTTTTTCTCAAAAAATTTTTGCGGAGGAACTTCAAGCTTATTTGCAATAATTAAAAATCTTTTTAAACTCGGGGTTTTCTTTCCTCTTTCAATTTCAGACAAATAATCGCAGGAAATCCCGCAAAGTTCGCTTAAGGCTTCTTGTGTTAAACCCTTTTTGTTTCTGAACTTTTTGATGTTTTCTCTTAACAGTTTAATCGTGCTATTTGTCATACAAATATTTTTATGCTAATTTTGCATTTAATTAACAGGTATATAGCACGGAATAAAAGATAATTTTGTAAAGAAGAAAATATGAATTATTTGTTGGAAACGTTTATTCTTGAAATTAAAGAAGTTTATATGAAAACACTTGTCTTGAAAGACCTTATTGACAGACTATATGACGGAATTGGAAAAGAAGTTATGGAAGAATATCTCGGGATAATTTCAAGAAAATTGGGCTATTTAATAGATGAAAGCAAAGAAATAAAAGAAAAAATTCTCAAATTAACTGACAAAGAATTAAAAAATAAATAATTTTCATTACACTAAATATACTTTTGTTGTATTATAGACTTTGTAAGTATTGGAGAATATAGAAAATGTCAGATAAAGTAAGGGTTAGAATTGCCCCGTCACCAAGCGGCAATCTTCATATAGGTACTGCAAGAACTGCACTGTTTAATTATTTATATGCAAAAAAAACGGGCGGAACTTTTGTTTTAAGAATTGAAGATACAGACGCCGAAAGAACCGAACAGGCTTATGTCGATAATATTTTTGATTCCCTTAAAGCGCTCGGGCTTAATTGGGATGAAGGACCCGATGTCGGCGGAGAATACGGACCTTATACACAATCTCAAAGGTTTGATATTTATCCTAAATATGCCCAAATTCTTCTTGATAAAGGATATGCGTATGAATGTTTTTGTACTAACGAAGAGTTAGAACATGAAAAAGAAGAGGCGGTTAAAAATCATAAACCTTACGTTTATTCAAGAAAATGTCTCGATATTACACCCGAACAAAGGGAACAGTATATTAAAGAGGGAAGAAAACCTTCCATAAGATTTAAAGTTGAACACAAAGAACTTGTTTTTAATGATATGGTAAAAGGCGAACTCAAGTTTGATACAAGCCTTATCGGTGATTTTGTAATTATGAAATCAAACGGAGCGCCGACTTATAACTTTGCCGTTGTAATTGACGACATGCTTATGAAAATAAGCCATATTATAAGGGGCGAAGACCATATTTCAAACACTCCGAAACAAATTTTAATTTATGAAGCGCTCGGGGCAAAAGTTCCTGAATTTGGACATTTGGGAATGATTTTGGCACCTGACAGAAGCAAATTATCAAAGCGCCATGGCGCAACCGCCGTTTCAGATTTTGTAAAAGAAGGCTATTTGACAGACGCTCTTATTAACTTTGTTGCGCTTTTGGGCTGGGCGCCTTCAGATTCGGTTGAAATTAAAACTGTTGATGAAATTGCACAAGATTTTAGAATTAATGAAATTTCAAGTTCAAATTCCATTTTTGAATATGACAAATTAAACTGGATGAACGGTCAATATATAAAGAAAATGGATATTTCAAAGTTAACCGATATGATTATTCCGTTTTTGGAAGGTTATGACTTAAGCGAACTTTCAAGAGAAAAGCTTGAAAAAATGGTTGAAATTACAAGAGAGCCGCTCACAACCTTAAAAGAAATTAAAGACGCCGTTCCTTATTTCTTTGGCGAACATGTTCCTCTTGACGAGGTTAAAGAACTTTTAAACACTGAACTTTCAAAAAATGTTTTAAATAAATTTTTAACCCTTGCCCAAGGTTGGGACTTTTCCGATGAAGAAAAAATTCATAACGATCTTGCTGATTTAAGAACGGAATTTAAAGAAAAATACGGATATAAGCCTAAAGAAACAATGTGGGCAATAAGAGGCGCAATTACGGGAAGAACAAGAGGCGCCGATATGGTGGGAATTTTAACCGTAATTGGCAAAGAAAAGACCATTTTGAGAACAAAAGAGGCACTTTCAACAATAAAGGTATAAATCTATGAAATTTTTGCACTCGATGATAAGGGTTTATGATGTTCAAAAATCCATTGATTTTTATACCAAGCTTTTTGGCTTAAAACTTTCACGTCAGGCAGATTTGGAAGACTGCACCCTTTATTATCTTAAAGATGAAATAACGGGTGTTGAAATTGAACTGACCGCAAATTTTGAAAAGCCGGAAGATAAATATGTTAAGGGGGAAGCCTTTGGGCACTTTGCTTTTGAAGTTGAAAATATAAGTGAATTTTCAAACAAGCTTAAAAGCCTTGGCTATGAGTATATTTTTGAACCGTTTGAAATTGTTCTTAAAACAAAAGACGGCTTAGATAAGCTGAAAGTTGCCTTTTTGCATGACCCTGACGGAAACGAAATCGAAGTAATTGAGAAAAAATGAAAAAGTCGATTGATTTTTTAATTACTCAAAGGTGTAACTACAGGTGCCGGTATTGCTCTCAGTCAAAGGGTTTTGCCCAAAATTTAAAAGACGCAGACAAAGACACCATAGAGAGTTTTTTGAGTTTTTTGGATAAAATTCCAAACGACTTTGAAATCACAATCACAGGGAGCGAACCCTTGCTTGCAAAAGAGTTTTTTCCGCTTATAAAAAAATTAAAAGAAAAGAATTTTAACTTTTCAGTCGTCACAAATTTTTCATTCCCGATTGAGGAATATAAAAAATTAAAAGATATTTCGGGCGAAAATTTAAAAGAACTTTTTGTTTCGCTTCATTTGAGCCAAGTTAAAGACAAAAATGAATTTCTTTTAAAGGCTAAAGAATTTAATAACTGTAAAGGGCAGACTTATTTTACAGTCGGCTCTGTTTTGAGCAATGAAAATTGTGAAGAATTAAAAGCTGTGTCGGAATTTTTTAAAGAAAACGGGATAAAATTTGAACTTCAGCATATGAGAATAAAAAATTCTTTTGTAAAGTATGATGAAAATGCGCAAAATTTTATTGAAAAGTTTCCCGTTACAAAAATAAAAGAAATGTCTGAAACCTATGGCAAAATGTGTGCGGCGGGCAAAGATTTTATGTTTGTTTATGAAAATGGCGATGCTTACAGGTGTTATTCTTCAAGGTTTAACAGAGTTCATTTTCTTGGCAACATAAAAGATAAAAATTTTAAAATGTATGATAAAATTCTTCCTTGCCTTAACAAAAAATGCACTTGCCCAAAGCCCATAATTAACGGACTTATTGACTATAATAAAAGCTCAATTGTAAATGCACTCTTTTTAAGTTTTTATAATTTAATGTTTTTGCCTTATTATGCGGTTAAAAATTTTGAAATTGTCAAAGCAAAGATAAAACAAGGTTTTAAAATTTAGCTTGATTTATCGTTATTATCTGATAAAATTTCTATGAAACGCTTATCGCATTTGAATATGCGTCGAATGCAAAGCAAAGCCTAAGGCATAGTGCTTGCGGTTTATTAAGACGTTTGAGAAATGTCAAAATGGGGCAGGCGAATGGAAAGCGAAAGCTTGATATGAGCCGTTTCGCAAAGAATACCCAAGCTGCATTTCCAAAAAAATTGAAAACTGAATAATATCGGGATGTAGCAGGGTCGCCCGTTTGAGAAAGTTGATAACTTTCGAAAATGGGGCAGGCGAATGGAAAGCGAAAGCTTGATGTGAGCCGTTTCGCAAAGAATACCCAAGCTGCATTTCCAAAAAAATTGAAAACTGAATAATATCGGGATGTAGCAGGGTCGCCCGTTTGAGAAAGTTGATAACTTTCGAAAATGGGGCAGGCGAATGGAAAGCGAAAGCTTGATGT